>CAZUAT010000054.1:2610-23373 GCA_964618415.1 uncultured Thermoanaerobaculia bacterium | reverse complement strand
GAAGCCGTCGTAGAAGAGCGGCACGACGTCCCGGAAGTAGTAGGCGCTGCCCTGGGAATTGAGGCCGTTGGCAGCCGCCAAAGGCGCGCCGACCACGGCTCCGACCTCGCTCAGGCCGACCGCGACCCCGAACTGGTCGAACTCGTCGCTGTCCGCACCGATCAGCTGCCAGACCGGCCGCCAGATATTCCCCTCCAGCCGCCACAGGTAGGCCGCGCCCTGATTGACCTGGTCGCCCACGTCGTCGCCGGCGGCGCCCGCCAGCAGCACGGCTCCCCGCACACCGACGCTTCGCAACGCCAGACTGCGGCCATACCCATCGCCACCCGAGGCCTCGGCCGGGCGCACCGAGGAGTGCCACTGCCAGACCGACCCGTTGCGCTTGTAGAGCTCTACGGTGCCGACATCCGGTTCGGCATCACCAAGCGCCGGCAGGCGATCCCAGTGCGGCGACCCGACCGCCAGCCAGGGGCCGACGACCGCCAACGACAAGCCGAAGTTCGCCCCTGTCTGGCAGCAGGCCGTCGACACGATCCCCTGAGTCAGGATCCAGTTGTCGCCGGCGCGCTCATAGATCCGGACCATGCCGTTTTCCTCGGCCCCCGGAGCGCCGGCGATCAGGACCGCGCCGTCGGCCCAGGCGAGGGAGGCGCCGAGGCCGTGGTCCACACCGCCATTCAGTTCGTCGATCAGGTCCCAGTTCAGGAACTCGTCCAGCTGGTAGATCAGGATGCGACCATCGCCGCCGCCGGGGCCACCATACTGCGGCTGGCCGACAGCGATCAGGTTGCCCTGCTTGGCGATCGCCCGCACGTGACCGCCGTCGATGCTCGAAATGAGCACGTCGCCAAGAGCCGGTGCAACGAACTGCACTCGATAGGTGCCGGCAATGTGGCGCGTGGCGCCCAGCAGCGAGAACGACGAGTACGGGGTGGTGACCCACGTGGGGCTGTCCCCGCCGGTCTCCATGCTCGAACCGTAGGGCATCCACGACCGGGTGGCGTCGTCGTAGAGGAACGTCCTCCAGGCCCGGCGCGGCGTGGATCCCAGGAAGACGGTCGTGCCCTCCGGGGAAACGCCGGTCGAGGCGCCCAGCCAGCTGTTGGCCGGCAACGAGTCGTCGGCCCAGCTCAGCTTCTGGGTCGACAGCCGCGTGTCGGTGGCCCACGCCGCTTCGCACAGGATCGGCGTGAGCGTCAGCGCGATAGCGGCGACGTACTGCCGCAGGCCGCGCAACAAGCAGAACGGGCAAATCGGAAAGGTCGAGCGCATGGTGCCTCCTCGCTCCGACCTGCGCAGCGCGGCGGCAGAACGGGCCATTGCCCGGCCGACCCGATCCGGTATCCTCGCTGCAATCCCGAAGCGGTGACCCTACTGCCGCTGCAGCATCGGGCTCTCCCACCCGGTCGCATCGCCGCTCTCGAAGCCGTCGTAGAAGAGCGGCACGACGTCCCGGAAGTAGTAGGCGCTGCCCTGGGAATTGAGGCCGTTGGCAGCCGCCAAAGGCGCGCCGACCACGGCTCCGACCTCGCTCAGGCCGACCGCGACCCCGAACTGGTCGAACTCGTCGCTGTCCGCACCGATCAGCTGCCAGACCGGCCGCCAGATATTCCCCTCCAGCCGCCACAGGTAGGCCGCGCCCTGATTGACCTGGTCGCCCACGTCGTCGCCGGCGGCGCCCGCCAGCAGCACGGCTCCCCGCACACCGACGCTTCGCAACGCCAGACTGCGGCCATACCCATCGCCACCCGAGGCCTCGGCCGGGCGCACCGAGGAGTGCCACTGCCAGACCGACCCGTTGCGCTTGTAGAGCTCTACGGTGCCGACATCCGGTTCGGCATCACCAAGCGCCGGCAGGCGATCCCAGTGCGGCGACCCGACCGCCAGCCAGGGGCCGACGACCGCCAACGACAAGCCGAAGTTCGCCCCTGTCTGGCAGCAGGCCGTCGACACGATCCCCTGAGTCAGGATCCAGTTGTCGCCGGCGCGCTCATAGATCCGGACCATGCCGTTTTCCTCGGCCCCCGGAGCGCCGGCGATCAGGACCGCGCCGTCGGCCCAGGCGAGGGAGGCGCCGAGGCCGTGGTCCACACCGCCATTCAGTTCGTCGATCAGGTCCCAGTTCAGGAACTCGTCCAGCTGGTAGATCAGGATGCGACCATCGCCGCCGCCGGGGCCACCATACTGCGGCTGGCCGACAGCGATCAGGTTGCCCTGCTTGGCGATCGCCCGCACGTGACCGCCGTCGATGCTCGAAATGAGCACGTCGCCAAGAGCCGGTGCAACGAACTGCACTCGATAGGTGCCGGCAATGTGGCGCGTGGCGCCCAGCAGCGAGAACGACGAGTACGGGGTGGTGACCCACGTGGGGCTGTCCCCGCCGGTCTCCATGCTCGAACCGTAGGGCATCCACGACCGGGTGGCGTCGTCGTAGAGGAACGTCCTCCAGGCCCGGCGCGGCGTGGATCCCAGGAAGACGGTCGTGCCCTCCGGGGAAACGCCGGTCGAGGCGCCCAGCCAGCTGTTGGCCGGCAACGAGTCGTCGGCCCAGCTCAGCTTCTGGGTCGACAGCCGCGTGTCGGTGGCCCACGCCGCTTCGCACAGGATCGGCGTGAGCGTCAGCGCGATAGCGGCGACGTACTGCCGCAGGCCGCGCAACAAGCAGAACGGGCAAATCGGAAAGGTCGAGCGCATGGTGCCTCCTCGCTCCGACCTGCGCAGCGCGGCGGCAGAACGGGCCATTGCCCGGCCGACCCGATCCGGTATCCTCGGCCCGGCCCCGTGACGGGAAATGCAATCACCGCCCTGCTGGCGGCCGAAGGTCCTGACGACCCGGCCGGCATGGACGAGCTGGTTCCGCTCGTCTACGACGAGCTGCGCCGCATGGCGCATGGGTTCCTGCGCGGCGAAGGCGACGCCCGGACTCTCGACACCACCGCTCTGGTCCACGAGGCCTACCTGAAACTGGTGCGCACCGACGACCTGTCGGCCCGCGGACGGCGCTACTTCTTCGGCGCCGCAGCGCGCGCGATGCGCCAGATCCTCGTCGACGGCGCCCGGCGACGGGCGGCGGTGCGACGGGGCGGCCAGCGGCCGGTGGCACTCGAGGGCCTCGACGTCGCCGCCCCACGGCCGGATACCGACCTGGTGGAGCTCGACCGCGCGCTCGACCGGCTGGCGAGCCAGTATCCCCGCCCGGCCAGCGTGGTTGAGTACCGCTACTTTGCCGGCTTGTCGGTCGACGAGATTGCCGCGGTTCTCGGGCTGTCGACCCGCACGGTCAAGCGCGACTGGGCGCTGGCCGAGGCCTGGCTCCATCGCGAGCTGACGGGCGGCCCATGAACGACGCGGAGGAGCGCGCCAAGGGTGTCGAGCCAGGAGAGGTCGCCGAGCTGTTCGGCGATCTGCTCGACCTGGCGCCGGGCGAACGCGCCGAGCATCTCGCCCGCGCCACGGTGGGCCGGCCCGGGCTGCGGGCCGAAGTCGCCTCCCTGCTGGCGTCGCACGAACGCGCCGCCGGCTTTCTCACCCCCCTCGCCCCGTCCGAGCAGCGGCGCGAGGCGGCTCAGGAACTCACCGCGGGGTCGAGAGTCGGCCCTTACCGGATCACCGGCGAACTCGGTCGCGGCGGCATGGGCACCGTGCATCGTGCCGAGCGTGACGACGGCGCCTTCGAACAGGAGGTTGCCCTCAAGGTCATCCGCTTCGACCTCGGCTCGCAGCTGGCCCGCGACCGGTTCCTGCGCGAGCGCCGAATCCTGGCCCGGCTCGAGCACCCCAACATCGCCCGCCTCATCGATGGCGGAGTCACCGAGGACGATCGCCCGTGGTTCGCCATGGAGCTCGTGCGCGGCACCCCGATCCTCGACCACTGCGACCGCCTGCGCCTCACCGTCCGGCAGCGGCTGGAGCTGATCGAACAGGTCTGCCGTGCGGTCCGACACGCCCACGCCAACCTGGTCATCCACCGCGACATCAAGCCGTCCAACCTGCTCGTCACCGAGGCCGGAGAGGTCAAGCTGCTCGACTTCGGAATTGCCCGACTGCTCCCCGGCGAGCAATCGGGCGATCGACCGGTCACGCGGGCCGGCTTCCAGGCGATGACTCCGGAGTACGCCGCGCCCGAGCAGCTGCGGGGCGAGCCGGCGACCGCAGCTACGGACGTCTACGCAATCGGCATCGTGCTCCACGAACTGCTTACCGGGCGCCGGCCGCTGCCCTCAAGCCCCGCCGCGCCGGATCCCGATCTGCCCTCGAGCCTGGTCGGAAAGCCGCTGGTCGAATACGACTCGACCACCCGCGCGCAGGCCGAGACGACGGCGGCCCAGATCGCTGCCCTCCGCTCGACGAGCGTCCGACGACTGCGCCGCGAACTCGCCGGCGATCTCGACACCGTGCTCTCAACCGCCCTCGCGCTCGACCCCCGGCAACGGTACGCTTCGGTCGAGTCACTGGCGGAGGACCTCATCCGGTTCCGATCCGGCCAGCCGGTGCGGGCGCGCCCGGCGACATTCCGTTACCGCGCCGGCAAGCTGCTGCGGCGCCACCGACTGGCATTCACCGCTGCCGGCGTCGCGGTCGCTGCGCTCGTCGCCGGCACAGCTGGCAGCCTGTGGCAGGCACGCATCGCCGCCGCCGAGCGGGACGCAGCGCGGCGCGAGGCGCTGCGCGCCAACGAAGTCCAGGGGTTCGTGGTGCGCCTGTTCGAGGCGAGCGACCCCGAGAAGGAGAGCCGCGGCGAGCCGTCCGCCCGCGAGCTGCTCGAACGCGGCGTCGAGCGGCTCGAGCACGAACTGATCGCGCAGCCCGCCGTGCGCGCCGACCTGCTCGGCGCGGTGGCGCGCATCTACTTCTCGCTCGGTGAGTACGAGCGTGGCCGCCAGCTCGCGGAACGCGAACTGGCGGTCGCGAGATCCATCGGCGACCGAGAATCGGCTGCCGAAGCGCGCGCACTCAACGATCTCGGCACCGCCCTCGTGCGACTCGGCAATTACGCCGAGGCCGAACCGCTGCTTGCCGAGGCGCTCGCGATCCGTCGCCGGGTGCTCGGCCCGCGGCATGGGGAGACCGCGCAGAGCCTCAACGACCTGGCGATCCTGATGGCGGAGCTCAACCGGCCCGACGAGGCCGAGCGGATGTATCGCGAGGCTCTCGCCATCCGACGCGCGCGTTCCGGACCGGACAGCCGCGAGGTCGCCGAGACGACCGCCAATCTCGCCATCCTGCTCGGCCGTCGCGGCGACCTGGCGGCCGCCGAGGCGCTGCACCGCGACGCCCTGCGGATCCGTCGGCTGCTCGAGGGCGACGAGCACCTCGACGTGGCGTACTCCCTCGGGCAGCTCGCCGTGGTGCGCCAGGCGCAGGGCGCCTTTGCCGAGGCCGAGCGCCTCCAGCACGAGGCGCTGGCGATCGAGCGGGCTGCCTACGGTCCCCGCCATCCGCGGATCGCAACGCGCCTCAACAACCTGGCCCGTCTACTGGTCGAGCTCGGCGACTTTGCGCGCGCCGAGTCGCTGCTGCGGGAGGTGCTGGCGATCGACCACGAGAATCTCGGCGCAGATCACCCGTTCGTCGCCATCAGCCTGGACAACCTGGCGAGCGCGATCGCCGAACAGGACCGACTTGCCGAAGCCATGCCGCTCTTCGCGCGGGCGCTCGACATGCACCGTCGACTGCGCGGTGAGAGTCACCCGAGCGTCGCCGTCAGCCTGACGCGTCAGGCCGAAGCGCTGGTGCTTGCGGGTCGTGCTTCGGAGGCGCTGCGCCTCGCCGATCAGGCTCTCGAGCTCGCGAGGCGGACGCTCGGCGAGGACCACGTCCGCTGCGGAGATGCCCTCGCAGGGCGCGCCGCCGCGCTCTCGGCGCTCGGTGAAACCGGCGCCGCCGAGCCCGCTTGGCGCGACACACTCGCCCACCGTCGGCGCACCCTGCCCGCGAACCACGTCCAGACCGCCGCCGCTCTGGTGGGGCTCGGCGCCACCCTGCGCGCTGCGGCTCGAGCCGCAGAGGCCGAGCCGCTGCTGGCCGAGGCGTCGACGATGCTCGCCTCCCTCCTGCCGGCCGAGCATTGGCGACGCGGCGTCGCCGCCGGGGAGCTCGGACTGTGCCGGCGCGAGCTCGGGGAGGCGGCGGCGAGCGAACGGCTGATCGCCACAGCGCTGGAAAATCTGGACCGCAGTCGGGGTGAGGGCCACCCGCTGACCCGCTCCCTGCGGGCCGCGGCCGGCGCGAGCTGAGCGGCGTCCGCGTCGCGTCGGGGCCCTCAGGCCGGCGGTGCGATTACGGCCCAGTGCAGATGCGCGTACTTCCACCCGTCCGGGCGGCGCACGAGCACCTCCGTGGCATTCCAGCGCGAGGTCCGGTCGCCCCCCGCCGAGTAAGTCTCCCAGTTGAACGTCAAGGTGGCCACATCGCCGTAGACCCGCACGTTCACGCCGACCATCTCAGAGCGCGGCACGTCGACCTTGCCGACGAACCGGGCAGAGTGCTCGCGCAGCGCGTCGATGCCGACGACACACGCCTGCGTGAGGTGGTCGAAATAGGTCACTTCCGGAATCGCGTGCTCCACAAACCCGCCCGGATCGCCCTTGCACCAGCGTGCGAGCGCCCGCCGTTCGAGGTCCACCACGGCCGCTTCATCGATCGTCGGTACCATCGTGCCTCCCTGCGGCCGCGCGGGCCGCCGTCAGTGCGTACGGATGCCGAGCAGCGCCTCTCCGCCGGCCTCGCGGAAGCTGGTCCGTGCATCCTGCCGGCTCCGTCGAGCGCGCTCGAGCAGTTCCGTGAACTTCGGTGCGTCGCGTACCGGATCGAGCAGCGGGTCGCGGCGCGTCAGCATGGCCACCAGGTTGAAGCCGTGGTCGAGCGCCAACTCGAGCGCCCTCAGAGCGCGCTCGGGCTTGCCGCAGTGGGCCACGAGGCGGGCATGCCAAGCCACCGTTTCCGGATCCGGGAAGCGCTGAATGACGCTCTCGGCGCCCTCCAGGCACTCCTCCCGGCGCCCCTCGAACAGTGCCCGCCACGCCGACACCTGCGCCCGCATGTAGGTCGTCAGGCGCCCGGCTTCGACCTCGCGCAGCTCGCGAGCGGCCTGCCCGACGTCGCCGCGCTCGCCGAGCACTACCGCGTGCATCGTCCGGTTGGTGACCGACGCCTGCCCGTGGTACCGGCTCGCGGTGTGTTCCAGGATCCGGTCGAAGTCCGCGAGCTGCCAGTAGGTGTGATCGACACTCGTCGGCACGGCGCGGTCGAGCCGCCGGGCGTGGTGATGCGCCGCGACGGAGGCCTCGAGCAGACCGCAGAATCGGCACGCCTGGACGAGCGCTGCGTACAGCTCGGCATGCGCCGCCCCGTCGCGCGCGCGCGCAACCAGTGCGAGAGCCGCGTCCAGGGCACGTCCCTGGTCGATGTCGAACAGGGCGCGGATGCCGTGCGCCAGCGGCAGCTCGGGATTGAGTTCGAGCGCCCGCGCGAAGCAGTCGTCGGCGCGGCGAGCGTTCTCGTCACGATCCTCGCCACCCTTGCCGATCAGCCAGTGGCACCGACCGAGACGCACTTGACCGCCACCGGGCGGCCCAGCTGCTCGTCGTAGGCAGCGTAGACGACGCCCATGCCCCCGCGCCCCACCTCGCGATCGAGGCGGTAACGACCGATGCGAGGTGGCGCAGACGGCGATCCAGGCTCACTCGGGCTCGAGGGGGCCGCCGCGTCGAGGCGGGCTGTGGGCGCGTCGGGGGACGGCAAGGAGCCAGCTGGAGGGGCCACTGCCGCCCGTTCGCCGCGCAGTCGCGTCTCGACCGCCTCGCGCAGCGCCCCGTCCGGGCACGCGGCATCGAGAAACTCGCGGCGCTCGGCGGCCGGGCGATCGAGCGCGGCTCGACAGAGCCGGTCGATCTCCTGCCTGCTGTCGGCGCGCATTCTGCGAAGGGGGCTGAGCGGCGACTGCGACACCCCGGCGCAAACGCGGGGGGAGAAAATGGTGAGCCGCGTAGGAGTCGAACCTACAACCCGCAGATTAAGAGTCTGCTGCTCTGCCAGTTGAGCTAGCGGCCCGCCGGCGCGAATCCTACCAACCGGACTCGCCGCGGATCAAGCGGGGCGCCCGTTCGGCACCGCTCGCCCTTCAGAGAAGCTGCTTGATCTCGGCGCGGCCGAGGTCGGAGTTGCCGGTGATGATGAGCGCCGCCGATCCGCCCTGGACCACGGGCACGTCGAGCGTCAGCACCAGCGCTCCGAGGCTGTCGGTCTCGCCCACGACCAGTGTGCAGGGGTCCGAGACGGTCGAGAGCATACGAACCGACACCTGCGCGCCGGCGACCGGCTCGCCGGATTTCGACGAGATGGCCCGCAGGGTCAGTGTGTTGCTGCTGCCGGGCCGCAGCTCTTCGGCGGCATCGAGAACGAGCACGAGGTGCTCCTGCTCGGCCTCGGTCTCGAGGTACTCGAGAATGACCTGGTCGAGACTCGGCCCGCTCTCCTCGGCCAGACTCGCGGCCTTGAGGGTGGACGGCGGCGGCGGCGACCGGTTGGTCGCCGGCGCGGCGGGCAACGGCCGGGGCGACGACGGAGTCATCGAGGCGCCGTCCTCGCCGTTGGACCGCGCACCGCCCAGTGCCTCGCCGATGCGCTGGTCGAATCGACCGGTCCGGATCGCCGCGAGAATCGTACGGTGCTGCTGCTCCATCAGCGCCGCGATGTCGCGCTCTCCCTTTCCCTCCTCGAGCAGCGCACCGTAGGGGGTGCGCTTGGCCGCCAGGACCCGGCCCTTGATGTAGATCACGCTCTCGATCGCCGGGTTGTCGAGTCCCTTGTCCTCCGTCTGGACATGGAGGACTGTCTCGCCGTGGCGAATGTCGGTGTTATAGCCGGTCAGCATCTGGGGTCGCTGGAAGCGCGCAGGGAGTGGGGGCATTGTAGGAAGGAGCTTCGGAAGGGGTCAAGCGGGGGTGGCATCGCGGTCCGGATTGCCCGGCGCCCCCCGGGGCGTGAAAGAATCCCCTCGAAACGCTCCGGAACGACCGGCACTCGCCCGGTCCTCCCGTACCCGACAGGAGGAAGCAGGATGTCCGACACCGCCACCCGTACGCTGGTGCACTACGCAGTCCGCGAGGGGGTCGCCTGGCTGACCCTCGAGGACCCGCCGGCCAACACCTACACCCACGAAATGATGCTGCAGCTGGACGCGGCGATCGTCCGGGCCCGCTTCGACGTCGATGTCCACGTGATCGTGGTCACCGGCAGCGGCGAGAAGATGTTCTGCGCCGGCGCCAACATCAACATGCTCAAGGCTTCGGACCCGACCTTCAAGTACTACTTCTGCCTGCACGCCAACGAGACGCTGTCGCGCCTCGAGCAGACGCCCAAGCTGGTCATCGCGGCGCTCAACGGCAACACCGTGGGCGGCGGTCTCGAGATCGCCATGGCCGCCGACCTGCGCATCGCGCGCGCCGGCAACGCCAAGTTCGGCCTGCCCGAAGTCTCCCTCGGCGTGCTGCCCGGCACCGGCGGCACCCAGCGCCTGGTCCGCATCGTGGGCAAGTCGCGGGCGATCGAGCTGATGGTCACCGGCCGGCTCTTCGGCGTCGACGAGGCACGTCAGCTCGGCATCATCGACGAGGTCTTCGAAGCGGCCGACGGCGCCGCCTTCCTCGAGAAGATCCAGGAGTACGCCCGCCAGTTCTGCCCGCCGAACAAGGCGGCCCGCGCCGTCGGCCGCATCAAGCGGTCCGTCCAGTCGGGCGCCGAGATCCCGTTCGAGTCGGCGCTGACGCTCGAGCGCGAACTCCAGCAGCAGCTCTTCCAGGGCGAGGATGCCAAGGAGGGGCTGGCCGCCTACCTCGAGAAGCGCACCCCGGTCTTCAAGGCGCGGTGACGCGAATCCTGCTCTCCTGGTCGAACCCGGCCAAGGCCGAGAAGTACCGCGAGGCGCTCGCGGCGGCTGCGGCCGGGCCGATCACGCTGCTCGACGCCGACGGGCGTGCGGTCGATCCGGAACCGGCCGTCGGCGCGCTCGCCGGCGCCGACGGGCTGCTGCTCACCGGCGGGCCGGACGTCGAGCCCGAGCGCTATGGAGAGGTTGTCGACCCGGAGGCCGGAGTCGACTCGATCCCCACCCGGGACGCCCTCGAGTGGCGCCTGCTCGAGGAGGCTCGGGAGCGCCGCCTTCCGGTCCTGGCGATCTGCCGCGGCCATCAGGTCGTGCATGCCTTCCTGGGCGGCCGGCTGTGGCAGGACCTCGGCCGCCTCGCCCCGGCCAGCCGCCAGCTGCACGATCCGGATCACGACGACCGGCGCCGGCCGGCGCACGAACTCCGCCCGGTGCCGGGCGCCAGCCCACTGCACCAGCTGATCGCCCGTCACGCTCCGCTCACGGTCAACAGCCTCCACCATCAGGCGGTGCGGGAGCCCGGGCGAGGTCTGGAGACCGCCGCCGTGGCCCCCGACGACGTGATCGAGGCGAGTGTGCTGGCCGATCCCGCCTGGTGGGTGTGGACCGCCCAGTGGCATCCTGAGGAGCTCGCCGGCGCCGAGGACGCCAGTCCGCTCCATCGGGAGCTGTTCACCAACTTTCTGGCCGCGGCGCACGAGCGCTCCCTCGGTTCGGGAGTCGGGGCGTGAGCGGCGGCCTCATCGTCCACCGCGCGCCCCGGCGCGCGACGATCGAGCTGGCGCGACCGCCGCTCAACATCCTCGACCTCGGGCTGCTCGCCGACCTCGAGCGGGCCGCCGACGAGCTGGCCGCCGACCCGGAGCTGCAGGTCGTCCTCCTGCGCGGCAGCGAGCGCGCGTTTTCGGCCGGAGTCTCGGTCCAGGACCACACTCCCGACAAGATCGATCGCATGCTGGCGTCGTTCCACGGCGCCGTGCGCCGCCTGCGCGCACTCGACGCGTTCACGGTTGCCCTGGTCGACGGCCACTGCCTGGGCGGCGGCCTCGAGCTGGCGACCGCCTGCGATCTCGTCGTGGCGACCGACCGGGCCCGCTTCGGCCTGCCGGAGATCCGGCTCGGCTGCTATCCGCCGGTGGCCCTCGCCCTCTACCCACGCCGCATCGGCCTCGGCCGCACCCTCGAACTGGCGCTGAGCGGCCGCAACTTCGACGCCGCCGAGGCCGCCCGCCTCGGCCTGATCGACGAGACGGTCAGCCCGGAGCAGCTCGCCTCGCGCGGCGAACAGCTCGCCGACGCCGTGACGGCCCAGAGCGCCGCGGTCACCCGGCTTGCGGTGCGAGCGGCTCGCGCCGGCGCGGCGCGCGACTTCGATTCCGCGCTCGCCGAGGCGGAACGGATCTACCTGCGCGAGCTGGCCTCCACCGACGACATGGCCGAGGGACTCGCCGCTTTCAGCGAGAAAAGAGAGCCGCACTGGCGGCACCGCTGAGCCCCTGCTGCGGCACGGCGCGAGCGGCGGCGACCTCCCCAGTCTGCGGATCGATTCAGCGGCTCGCGTCGCCTGAGAAGGCGCGGCGGGCGGCGGCCCAGATCCGTTCGCGCCGCTCGCCCTGTGCCTCGATGCCGTAGACCCGCTCGACCAGTCGGCGCGCCGCCCGACCCAGCTCGGCCCCGGTGTGTGGCGACGCGGCCAGCCGGACGGCTGCCTCGACGAAGCCGTCGACGTCGTCGGCCCGCAGCCAGTGCTCGCCGGCCACCGCTTCGATTCCCGAGAAGCCGAGCGGCGAGGCGACGACCGGACAGCCCGCGGCCATCGCCTCGAGCAGCTTCACGCGCATGCCGGCGCCGTGGAAGATCGGCGCCACGACCGCGGTGCAGGTGGACGTCAGCTCCGTCAGATCGGGCACGAAGCCGGGCACGTGCACGCCGAACAGCCCCTCGCGCGCCACCAGCGACGGTGGCGGATTGGCGCCCGCGATGACGAACCGACAGCCGGGGTGCCGTCCCGCAACCCGGGGCGCGATCTCCTCGGCGAGCAGGCGCGCCGCTTCCCGGTTGGGCGGGTGGACGAAGTTGCCGAAGAAGAGAAACAGCGGCGTCGGCGCCGGGGAGCGCAGGGCCGCGGCGGCCGCGAAGCCGTCCGTGTCGATCGGGATCGGGCTGACGAAGATCCGACGGCCGGGCAGCAGGCGGGCCAGAAAGCGCGCCTCCGGCTCGGTCACCGTTACGTACTCGGCAAACCGCTCGGGCGCGAACAGCGTCTCGAAGTGCAGGCTGCGCAGGAAGTCGCCCAGCCATGCCGCCGCCGTGTCCGGATCGTCGAACCGCTCGGGCAGGGTCGCCGCCGCAGCGAAACTCTCGACCTCGTGCGAGACGCCGATCGACGGCAGCCCGGCGACGTTCGAGTGCAGGGCGGTGCGCAGGAAGTCGCCGTTGAACAGCTCGTAGCGTCCCGTCGCCAGCTCCCCCTCGATGGCCGTCCGGTAGCCCGGGCTGTAGCTCCAGGCAAAGGCCGGCGGGACGCCGATCCCCGGATCGAGGTGCGGCGGCCGCCACTCCCGTCGCACCGGCAGCAGCTCGCGCACCCACGGACGGATCTCGTCCGAGAGCCCCTCCTCGCCAGGCGCCGCGGTGTGAATGAGCGTGATCTCGTGGCGCTTCGAGAGCGCCCGCAGCGTGTTGCGGATCGCCACCCCGCCGCCGTGCAGCGAACAGGGCGGCTCCCAGGCGGCAAACAGCACGCGCATCGGCGGAGCGTCGACGGTCGGTGGGTCGACGATGACTTCGCCCGGCCGCTCCTCGGCCGCGTCGACCGCGCGCCGCAGGCGCGACAGGCTCGAGCGCAGTTCTCCAATCGCCCCCGGGTCACGCTCGAACAGGGTCCTCAGCGTCCGTTCCGAAGCCAGCTCGACGGCAGCCGGTCCGTCCGGAAGCAGGTGATCGAGCAGGCGCTCGAGGTCGCCGACCGCCGTGGCCGGAACGACCAGGGAGCGCGGCGCAATGCGGAACTCCGGGGCGCGGGCGAGAACCGTGGCGCCGCGCACTACCGCCAGTTCGGCCGACTGCACCTCGGTGCCCGCCGGGTGCGCCACCAGTTCGAACCGGGCATCGCCGTCCAGCGCAGCACTCGCCGCCGGGGAGCCGTCCAGCCGGAGCTCGACCCGGTCGCCCGCGACACCTCCGACCACCGTGCCGCGCAATGCGAGCCGGGACCAGACCGGCGACTCGCCGGAGCGCACGCGCGCATCCAGATCCGGGCTGAGCAGGCGCACCTGGGCACCGGCCGCCGCGCGGGCAAACTCGAACGAGGCGCGCCAGACGCTCGCCTCCGCCGCGCCGCGCCGAGTCCGCACCTCGTACTCGTGCTGTCCGTCGGCGAGCGGAAAGATCGAATCGAACCGAAAGTAGGCATGCTCGGCCTGCGGGCCCTCGGGCGGCGAGGCCGCCTCGAGCCACTCGGCGCCGAGGCGGGCGCGCACCGCGCCGTCGACGTAGAGCAGCAGGGCATCGATCGCGGTGGCGGCCTGGAACTCACCCTGCAGGACCAGCCGGGCGTCGCTGGCGTCGACCGGAGTCGCATCGAGAGAGGTGACTTCGAAGCCGGGTTCGACCGCGAGGACCGACTCCTGCCAGGCGTCGAGCTGCGTGGGAGCGGCGGCGCGGCGCCGACCGCGCGTCGCGCCCGGCTCTGCCACCAGCTCCAGCTGTGTCGGCCCGGGCCCGAGTCCGGGCAGCACAGTGTGGAGCGAAAAAGTCGCCGGCTGGCGCTGCGGCCCGTCGGCGCCGATCCACGGCGTCGGCAGGAAGGTCGACAGCACCTGGTCGCCGATCCGCAGCTGCAGCCGATCGCCGGCCTGGGCCTCGAACCAGACCCCTTCGAGGTCGATCGGCGTCCCCCCGCGCGCCGGGTCGAACGCTCCGACGCGGCGCTGCTGCCAGAGGATCGGGTGACCGGCTCCGGCCGCATCGAACGCTGCGCGATCGGTCGCCTCGAGATCCGGCGCGCTCGTTGCCCGAGCCTCGACGCAGGCCGACGGCTGCGGCCCGGAGAGCGTCGCCACGGCGCGGAAATCGATCACCGCCGGATCGCCGTCCCGCAGGCCCGGCGCGGAGACGATCGACAGCCCATCCAGTCGCCGCTCCCCGACCCGCAACTCGAGGCGCGGCGGGCGCGTGGCCAGGACACGGCCACGCACCGCCAGCGGCACGATGCCGCCCTCGAGCGGCCCGGCAGGTGTCAGAACCTCCAGCTGCGCGATCTCCAGCCGCTCGGCGACGTGGAACGAGCCGAGCGTCTCGCGGATGGCGGTCCCGGTGGCGCTGAAGGCGAGCACGTAGTGCCCGGGGGCGAACGGACCCAGTTCGGCGTCGAGGTCGAAGCCGCAGACCTGCTCGCGCACGCCGGGGATGGCGGCCACCACGTCCGGCCGGTGCACGGCCACCGGCGCGGTCGCCGAGGCGAGGCCGGCCCGCACCTCGACCAGGCGCACCGGCGGCACGCCGCTCACCCACCCGCGCACCCGCACCGGCAGCGGCGCACCGTGCACGATCTCGGAAGGAAAATCGGCCTGGTCGACCGAGTGCTTGAGTTCGGCCGCCTCGAGGCGCGCCGTGCGCGCCTCCGGCGGCCCGGCGAGCGAGCCGATCAGCTCCTCGGACATCGAGCGCGGGTCCAGGCCGGCCTGCGCCAGCCGGTGCACGGTGCGCAGGTCGAGCAGCCCGGCCGGGTCGGGCTCGTCCCACAACCGGCGCAGCGCCTCGGCCTGCAGCGGCTCGTCGCGCACCCCTTCGATCGGCAGGACCAGGGCGTCGCGCGAGAGCGTCTGCGGGCGCCGGGCCATCGACGCGAGGACGCGATCGAGCCCCGTCCGGGTGCGGAAGAAGGCCAGCTCGCGGCGGGTCACCTTGCAGAAGTCGAGCGCGTAGCGGTCGAGCGCCGCGAGTTCGCGGTCTTCGCGGTCGAGCAGCCCCTCGGTGGCCACCACGAGCAGATTCGGCGCGTAGAGCTGGTAGAGCCGGCGCAGGCCGGTGGCGGCGATCTCGAGCTCGAGGTCGTACGCCTCCCGGGAGTCGCCCTCGCGCCGCGTCAGGCCGCGCAGGAACCGGCTGCGGACCGAGCTGCGGTCGACGACCACGACCTTCACGTGGGCGCTGCCCATCCGCTCGAGGACCGCGCCGAGGCGCTCGAGATCGCGCCCCGGCTGGCTGTCCCGCGTCAGGGCCAGCACGAAGCCGACGTCCACGGTCTGACGGGCGGGGGTGCGGGCGGACGAGCGAGCCATCTGCGCGCACGCTAGCATCGCGCCGCCCGCCCCCACCACCGCGGCGCGCTCGCCCACGCCGCGAGGTTGACTCTGCGGCCGCCGCCGCCCGAGAATCGCGGCAGGCCCGCAGCGGGCCGGCACCCGAAATCGTTCCATCCCGCCAGATTCCGGAGGACCACCCGTGGGAGACACCGTTCTCTTCGAGCAATCGGATCGCGTCGCGATCCTGACCATCAACCGGCCGGACAAGATGAATGCGCTGTCCGACCAGGTGCGCACCGACCTGCTGGCCGCGCTCGACCGGATCGCCGCCGACGACGGCATCGGCGTCGTCGTGCTGACCGGCGCCGGGGAGAAGGCGTTCATCGCCGGCGCCGACATCGGCGAGTTCGCCGGTCGCTCGCCTTTCGACCAGCGGCACGCCATGCGCAGTCCGCGCATCTTCGACATCATGGCCGCCTACCCGAAGCCGGTGATCGCGATGATCAACGGCTACTGCCTCGGCGGCGGCTGCGAGCTGGCCATGTCGTGCGACATCCGGATCGCCTCCGACAAGGCCTCCTTCGGCCAGCCGGAGATCAACCTCGGCCTGATCCCCGGCGGCGGCGGGACGCAGCGGCTGCCGCGCCTGGTCGGCAGCGGCAACGCCCTGCGCCTGATCCTGTCCGGCGACCGGATCCCGGCCGCCGAGGCGGTGCAGATCGGGCTTGTCGACCAGGTCGTCCCGCACGCGGAGCTGCGTGCCCGCACGCTCGAGCTGGCGGGGCGAATCGCCGCCCGCAGCCCGCTGACCCTCAAGGTCGCCAAGGAGGCCATCCGCGCCGCCGACCAGCTGCCGATCGAGGACGGCATCCGGTACGAGCGCGACCTGTTCTGTCTCTGCTTCTCCTCAGCCGACAAGGAAGAGGGCGTCCAGGCATTCCTCGACAAGCGTCCTGCGGCCTGGACCGGGCGCTGAGGACGGGCGTCGCGTGCGCCTGGTGACCGGTCGGTGGCTCGTCGTCGCCGCGATCGCGGCGGCACTCGGCCCCGCGTCCGCCGGCGCCGGCACGGCGCGCGTCCCGGCGCCGGAGCTGCTCGCGGCGATCGCCGACGACGATCCGGTGCGGTTGCCCCGCGGCTACGCGTCGTTCGAGCCGCAGGCCCCGGCCGGCGCGCTGCCGCTCGGCAGTCTGCCGCCGATCGGCACCGTCCGCACCCAGCCCGAATACGCGCGCAACCTCGGCCTCTGGCTGCGCTGGGGCTCGCTCAACGCCGAGGTCACCGCGATCGCGGTCGCGGTGACGACCGGCGACCCCGACGCGCGGGTCTGGATCGTGGTCGCCAACGGCACGCAGCAGACCTCCGCCGCGCAGGTCCTCGCCACTGCGGGCGCCGACCTCGCCCGCATCGAGTTCCTGATCGCTCCGTCCAACAGCGTCTGGATGCGCGACTACGGCCCGCGGTTCATCGAGGAGGACGGCGCGCCGGCGATCATCGACCACGTCTACAACCGTCCGCGGCCGCTCGATGACGACATCCCGGCCGCCATTGCCACCGCCTGGTCGGAGCCGCGCTACGACCTGCCGCTGGTCCACGGCGGCGGCAACTTCCACCTGTTCGGCGACGGCGAGGCGTTCATGACCGAGCTGGTCGTCGACGAGAATCCCGGGCTCGACGCGCAGGAGATCGTCGACCTGTACGCCGACTACCAGAACCTCGACCTCACCATCTGGCCGGGCTTCCCCACCGGGTATGACGCGACGCGCCACATCGACATGTGGATGCTGCCGGTACGCGACCGCGTGGCGATCATCGGCGAATACGCGGCCGGCGCCGGAGCGCCACACACCATCACCGAGGCCGCCGTCGACGAACTCGAAGGGCGGGGCTACACGGTCCTGCGCACGCCGGGCTGGCGGGCCGGCGGGACGCACTACACCTACACCAACGCGGTCATCCTCAATCGCGTCGTGCTGATCCCGAGCTACGCCGCCTACCCGACTCAGAACCAGCAGGCTGCCGCCGTCTTCGCCGCTGCGTTCCCGGGGCGGCAGATCGTGCCGATCCCCGCCGACGGCATCGTCGGGCTGGCGGGGGTGTTCCACTGCATCGTCATGCACGTCCCCGATCCGGCCTTTCTGTTCTGGGACGACTTCGAGACCGGCGACACCTCGGTCTGGACCGGCGCCCAGCGCTGACGCCGACTCAGCGGGCGGCGAGCTCGACGATCTGGAGCCGGTGGTCGCTCCAGGGTGTCGACTCGAGCCGGTAGGCGGTGGCGCGCAGTCGCGGCCCGACCAGCACGTGATCGAGCGACAGCCAGGGCAGCGGCACCGGCCAGGAGGCCGACCAGCCGCTGCCGGCCTCGTCGTAGGCGTGCCGGAAGCCGGCCGGCGGCGAAGCCAGCGCCCACGACCGCCGCGGGGCGTTGAAGTCGCCGGCCACCAGATCGGGCTGCCGCTCCGCGATCAGCCCCAGCGCCCGTCGCAGCCACGGGTCTCGGTGTACCCGCGGCGCGGAGATGACGTTGACCGCCAGCAGGCGCAGCGGGCGGCCGGCGTGGCGCAGTGGAACTTCGACCACCTGCAGCTCCCGTCGCCGTTCGAGGAACTCCCCCTCCCCCAGGTCGCGCCCGAGCACAGAAATCGAGCCCCAGGTGCGCACCGAGAAGCCGGGCAGCTGGCGAGCGATCCGGCGGGCGACCCGGTCCGGCGCCTCGGAAAGAACGACGAGGTCGGGCGCGGCAGTGGCCACGCGCACGGCCTGTTGATCGATCGCCGTCCAGCCGCCGGTTACGTTCCAGTGCAAAAGGCGCAGCGGGCGATCCACGGCCGCCTCCGCTCGGCCGCGCGTGGACTGCGGAGGCTCGGGCGGCGAGCCAGCTGTCCACCGATGCTCCACCAGGAGCCCGACCGCCAGCGGCGCGAGCGCCGCAGCCGCCAGCGGCCAGGCGCGCCCGCCCCGCCACCGCACCCATGCCGCTGCAGCCAGCAGCAACGCCGCGACGCCGAGGTTGGGCAGGTAGAACAGCCAGGCGGTGGGGAGCACGATGTCTCGCGCCAACTGGCCCACGCCCCAAAGGAGGAAGAGGACTCCGCCCGCCCTCGCCACCAGCCGACCGCGCCGTGTTTCGCCCGCCACGTCGCGATGATGCCAGACCCCACCTCCCGAATTCGCTCCGTGGAGTGCAGGGAAATGGCCTCTGACCGAATTTTCGGGCGGGCTAGAATCGGAGCATCGTCGACGGAGGGGAGATGGCGTTCGAGGTGCCGACCGAGTTCAACCTCGCGGGCTGGCTGCTCGATGCCCGCGTAGCCGGCGGGCAGGGCGAGCGGGTCGCGTTGCGCCTGCCCGACCGCGAGCTGACCTACCGCGACGTCCAGCGCCTCGCTGATCGCTACGCCAATGTCCTGGTCGGCCTCGGGCTGCGGCGCGAAGAGCGCGTCCTGCTGGCCCTTCCCGACGGCGCCGATCTCGTAGGCGCTCTGTTCGGCGTCCTCAAGGCCGGCAGCGTCGCCGTGCTGCTCAACCCCGACCAGGCGCCAGAGGCACTGGCCACCCTGATCGACTACCTCGAGCCGCGGCTGGCGGTGATCGACGCCACGCGCGCGCCCCTGTGGGGCGACGCGGCCGGACGCGCCCGGTGCCGGGTGACCCTGCTCACGGTGGGCGAGGCGGTCCCCGGCTGCCCGTCGTTCGAAGAGCTCGGACGGTCGGTCGCTGACGGCTTCGAGAACGCGCGCACCCACTGCGACGACCCCGCCGTCTGGCTCTTCTCCGGCGGCACGACGGGCCGGCCCAAGGCGGTCGTCCAGAGTCACCGCTCCTACGCCTTCACGACCGTCGCCTATGGCCAGAGGACGCTCGGCATGACGGAGAACGACATCACGGTCTCGGTCCCCAAGCTGTTCTTCGGCTACGCGATGGGGTCGAATCTCTTCTTCCCGTTCTCGGTCGGCGCGAGCTCCTGCCTGTTTCCGGAGCGCTCCACGCCCGACGCCGTCTTCGCCGCCGTCCGTCGTCATCGGCCGACGGTGCTGATCAACGTCCCCACGCTGGTTCACCAGATGGTCGAACACCCGGCGGCCGGGCAGCAGGACCTGTCGAGCTTGCGCTGCGCGACTTCGGCCGGCGAAGCGCTGCCCGAACCGCTCTACCGCCGCTGGATCGACACGTTCGGCGTCGAATTGCTCGACGGCCTGGGGACGGCCGAGCAGTGGCACATCTTCCTCACTCAGCGACCCGGAGAGGTCCGCCCGGGCACGCTCGGCCGTCCGGTCGACGGATTCGACGTCCGGGTGCGCGACGAGGAGGGACGCGAGCTTCCCGACGGGGAAACCGGCTGGCTCTGGGTGCGCGGCGGCGCGCGGGCCTGGGGCTACTGGCGGGAGATGGAGAAGACTCAGGCGACCTTCCGCGGCGAGTGGGTGGTGACCGGCGATCTGGTCAGCCGCGACGCCGACGGCTTCTTCACCTACCAGGGGCGCGGAGACGATGTCCTCAAAGTCGGCGGCAAGTGGTTCTCCCCCACCGAGGTCGAGGCCTGTCTGCGCCGCCACCCAGCGGTGGGCGAGTGCGCCGTGGTGGCGGTCACCGATCCGGCGAGCGGCCTCGACAAGCCACACGCCTGGGTGATCCCCAAGCAGCGGCCCGAGGCGGCCGGATCGCTCGAGCGCGAGCTCGCCGACTTCGTCGCCCGCGAGCTGCAGCCGTACAAGGCCCCGCGCGCCGTCCACCTGGTCGACGAACTGCCCCGCACCCACCTCGGCAAGATCGACCGCGGACGCCTGCGGCGCGGCGACTGAGCTACTCGACGGCGCGGGGGGTGGACTGGAGCCAGACGACGCCGACGATGCCGGCGAAGGCGAGCAGGGTGCCGGCGAGGCGGGCGCCGCCGAACGGGTCGCCGAGCAGGGCGACGCCGAGGATCGTCGACAGGACCACCGTCAGCTGCGCGAAGACCCCGGCCTGGAGGTTGGTCACCCAGCGGTAGGCGTGGGTCATCAGCAGTTGCGCCGCGATCGAGGAGAGCCCGACCACCACGAGCAGCCCGGTCTCGCGCGCAGTCGGCCAGCGTGGATCGACCAGCGCGAATGGCGCGCAGACCAGCAGCCCGCACAGCGAGAAGCTGCCGTAGATCGCCCACGACCCCTCCGTGCGGCGCGCGGCGCGGATCGAGACCACGGCGGCCGCCGACAGCAGCGACGAGAGAAACCCGGCGAGCTCCCAGATTCCGACCGACGTCACGCCGCCCCCCGGCGCCAGCGCGCCGGTGACCAGCCCCATGCCGACCACCGCGACGGCGAACGGCACCAGCAGGGCCGGCCGCACCCGTTCGCCGAGGGTGACCGCCGCCAGCGGCACCGCCCAGATCGGCGAGCTGTAGTTGAGCAGCGTGGCCGTACCTACCGGAACGTGCTCGATCGCCAGGAAGTAGAGCAGCACCGCGGTGCCGCCGAACACACCGCGGTAGATCAGCAGGTCGCGGCGCTGCCAGGTGAGCGCCTGGCGCAGCAGGCCGGGCGCCGCGAGCGGCAACAGCATGAACAGGAAGCGGAAGAAGGCGACCTGCGCCGCCGGCATCGTCTTCGACGCCAGCTTGACCGCGAACGCCATGACGCCGAACGA
>CAZUAT010000054.1:0-2510 GCA_964618415.1 uncultured Thermoanaerobaculia bacterium | reverse complement strand
TCGACCTCGTCGCCGTAGCGGATCGGCCGGTGATGGTCGACTTCGGTGTGCACGGTCGGCAACCCGAGGCGGTGTTCGGCGATGAAGACCGGATAGTGGACCTGCACGACCTGGCGGAAGTACTCCTCCATGCCGGTATGGCAGAAGTGGAGGTAGCGGGGGTAGTAGACGATCCCGGCCGGATCGAGATCGCCGAAGCGCACGACGAGCGGAACGAGAAGGCTCATGGGCAGGCTCGCCGGCGGCTTACGGACGCGGCAGGGTCGCGGCACGCACATACTGCGGCGGCCAGTTCGGATCGAGCCCGTACGCTGCTGCCGCGCGCGCGGTCAGGTGCGGGTCGGCGAGGTGCGCGCGGGCGATCGCAACCAGATCGGCGCGGCCGGCGGCGAGGATCGTGTTGGCGTGGTCGACGCCAAAGACGCCGCCGACCGCGATGACCGGCACCTCGGCACCGGCGCGCACGGCCTCAGCGAGCGGCACCTGGTACATGCGGCCGTAGATCGGCTTCGACTCCGGCGAGTTGCCGCCCGACGAGACGTCGATCACGTCGCAGCCGGCCGCCTTGAGTTCGCGCGCGAGGGCGATCGCCTCCTCGACGGTGATGCCGCGCCCCTCCTCCTCGAGCCAGTCCGAGCCGGTGATCCGCACCGAAATCGGGAGCTCCGCGGGCCAAGCCTCGCGCACCGCGGCGAAGACCTCGAGCGGCCAGCGCATCCGGTTCTCCAGGGAACCTCCGTACTCGTCCTGGCGCCGGTTCGAGAGCGGGGACAGGAACGCCGACAGCAGGTAGCCGTGCGCAGCGTGCAGCTCGATCCAGTCGAAGCCGGCGGCCTCGGCGCGGCGAGTGGCGGCCACGAAGGCGTCGCGGATCCGATTGAGGTCGGCGCGGTCCATCGCGCGCGGCGCCGGCCAGCCGTCGCCGAACGGCACGGCCGACGGGCCGATCGTCTCCCAGCCACCGTCGGCGGGCGTCAGCGGCCCGTCGCCTTCCCACGGCCGGCAGGCGGAGGCTTTTCGTCCCGCGTGGGCGAGCTGGATTCCGATGCGCGCTCGGCTGTGCGCGTGGACGAAGTCGACGATCCGCTGCCAGGCGGCCAGCTGCTCGTCGTTCCACAGGCCGGCGCAGCCGTGTGAGATCCGCCCTTCCGGCGCAACGTTGGTCATCTCGGCGATCACCAGCCCCGCGCCGCCGACCGCCCGCGCGCCGAGGTGCGCCAGATGCCAGTCGCCCACCACGCCGTCGATCGCCGAGTACTGGCACATCGGGGAGACGACGATCCGGTTGGCCAGTTCGACGCCGCGCACCCGGCAGGGTACGAACGCCGGCGGCGGCGGCGCAACCTCCGCCGGCTGGTCGGCGCGCTCGGCAAACGCGCGGTCGACATTCGCCACCAGCGCCGGATCGCGTCGCGCCAGCTCGTCGTAGGTGATCCGCTTCGAGCGCGTCATCAGGTTGAAGGTGAAGGTGACCGGGTCCTGACCGAGGTAGCGCCGCGAGTTCTCGAACCAGTGCTGGGAAACGCCGGCGGCGCGCTGGAGCTTGGCGACGTCCAGGCGACGACCGGCCTCGTACGCCTCGAGCACGCCCGGCACGTCGTCCCATCCGCGTTCCCGGAAGGTCGCAGCGAGGGCGATGGCGTCCTCCATCGCCAGCTTGGTCCCCGAGCCGATCGAGAAGTGCGCCGTGTGGACGGCGTCACCGAGCAGGACGACGTTCTGGTGGTGCCAGCTCTCGCAGCGGACGGTCGGGAACTGACGCCAGATCGACCGGTTGGCAAACAGGCGGTGGCCGCCCAGGTGCTCGGCGAACAGGCGCTCACAGATCGCCACGGTGGTCGCCTCGTCGGCGGTGTCGAGGCCGGCGGCACGCCAGGTCTCTTCGTGTGTCTCGACGATGAAGGTCGAGCGCCCGCCTTCGAACGGATAGGCATGGACCTGGAACAGGCCGTACTCGCTCTCGACGAACAGAAAGGTG
The DNA here is from genome assembly GCA_964618415.1 of uncultured Thermoanaerobaculia bacterium. Lineage (GTDB taxonomy): Bacteria > Acidobacteriota > Thermoanaerobaculia > Multivoradales > JAGPDF01 > JACTMI01. The sequence goes on along the minus strand of CAZUAT010000054.1, from coordinate 532 downwards.
AAGGCGTCGATCGGCAGGTCGCTGCCCAGCCAGCAGAAGCGGCACGCGCCGGCGTCCACGGTCGGCCGGAAGGTCGCGGAGTAACGCTCCCGCACGACGCTGTTGACGCCGTCGGCGCCGAGCACGAGATCCGCGTCGCGCACGCTCTCGGGGTCGAGGATCTCGCTCTGGTGCCGGATGGTGCAGCCGAGTTCGACCGCGCGCGCTTCGAGCAGGTCGAGCAGCGCCACCCGGGACATGGCCGAGAAGCCGTGCCCGGTCGAGGTGGTCCAGCCGCCGCGATACCAGGTCCGGATGTCGCTCCAGGAGCGGAAGCGCTCCCGGATCGCCCCCGCGCTCGGTCCGTCGGCTGCATCGAGGAAGCCGAGCGTCTCGTCGGAGAAGACGACGCCGAAGCCGAAGGTATCTCCCGGGCGATTGCGCTCGTGAATCTCGACCTCGACCTGCGGAAAGGCCTGGCGAATCAGGATCCCGAAGTAGAGAGCCGCCGGCCCCCCGCCGATCGCCACCACGCGCATGGCCGGCGATTCTA
>CAZUAT010000053.1:0-24019 GCA_964618415.1 uncultured Thermoanaerobaculia bacterium | reverse complement strand
GAGGGTGATGCCCTCGGAATCGATGGCCGTGACTTGGGCGTCGGCGAGGGGGGTTTCGGGGGTCAGCTCGTAGCGTTCGCCCAAGGGGCCGCGGGCGTGGGCGAGCCAGGGGGCTTCGGGGGTCGGGCGGACGAGGGCGATCAGTTCGAGGTCTTCGATTGCGAGTTCGGTGAGGGGAAGGCGCCACTTGCGGGGGTCGAGGCGGGAGGGCTCGGGGGCGGTGCGCGGCTCGGACGGCCTGCTGGCGGCGGGAGGCACAACGATCTCGATCGCGGTGTCGGCTGAGCGGCGGCCGAGGCCGGCGACCGCGAGGACGGCATCGAGCAGTTCGTCCCAAGGGCGATCGGTGGCGTAGGCCGAAACGCAGCCCGGCCGATCGGGCAAGCCGCGAATCTCCAGCTCCGCTAAACCGCCCACCAGGCCCACGAGGTCGCCGAGTCCGACGCAATCGACCTGCAGCGAGACGGGAAACCCGGTGTAGGACGGTTCGGCCGCCTGCACGGGCGGCTGGTCGGTCCACAGGAGCGCGTCGGCAAGGCGCTGGACGGGGATGCCGGCGGCGGTCAGGGCGGCGTGCGTCTCGTCCGGCCCGAGGCTGTGCAGCTCCAGGTCGAATCGCGCTGCGCTGTCGCCGAAGGCGACCATCGGCCGGCCGGTCGCGCGCTCGACCAGCAGCATCGCTTCCGAGCGCTCGAGCCCGCGCGCGCGCAGCTCGCCGCCGCCGCTCCCGGCATCGGCCCGCCCCTCCACGCGGACCGCAGACGGAACCGCCGGAGGGTCACACCGCTCGACGGCAAGCGGGGCGAAGACGGCGTAGCCGAAGTCCTCGTACGGCAGGTCCGGGATCTCGCTCGGCGGCTCGTTCGTCTCGGCCGGGGTCGGCACCGGCACGCGGGCGGAGACCGCGAGTTCGACGCAGCTGCCGCGCCGCCGCGGCGTGACCGACGCCGCGGTCATCCCGGAGCCCGCCAGCGCCGACTCGAGCTTCGCCGCGGTCCGGCTCCCCGCCGACCACGCGTCGAGCGTGACGAGGTCGGGGAACTCGTGTCGATAGCGCTGCAGCGCCACCGGCAGGCCGTCGATCCGATAGGCCAGCTCGCCGAGCGCCAACAGCGCCGTGACGGGGCGGTCGACCAGCGACAGCAGCTCGGCCGTCGCCTCGCCGCTTTCCCCCTCCAGTGCGCGGAACGGAAAGACCACCCGCGCGCTCAGCCGGACCTCGTCAGGTCCCAGCGGCGTCAGCTCGAACCGGTCGACGACGTTGGGGCGCGGCAGGAACTGCAGGCGATGCAGCAGCGCGGCGACGGAGATCAGGTTCCCGCGCGCGGTCAGCTCGTGGGCCGTCCGCTCCACGCCAAGCTCAGCGAGGCGCGCCGACAGCGCCCCCTCGGCCCGGACGCCCGAATGCACCTCGACGGCCTGCAGCCCCGAACCCTCCGCCAGCCCGACGATCGCCCGCCGCTCCTCGGCCGGATCGCCCGCCGGTGGCACGCGCCGCGCCAGCAGCTCCGACCCGGCGCCCGCCCCGCTTGCCCAGAGCGTGATCGCCACCGCCACCGCTGCGACGAGCCGCTGACGAGACCAATCTACCGAACGACTGTTCCGTTCAGAGCACATGGAGGCACTCCTGACTGTCCGACCCGTTCAGACCGGCCCGCGGCTGTCGCAACAGCGCGTGCCCCCGCTCGCATTGTCACTGACGAGCCAGCAGAATACCGGAGCGGAGCGCTCACCGACCAGCCCGCCCTCGGTCGGCTTCCGACAGCCCGCTTCGAGGATGGTCGAGCGTGTCGGCCGCACCTTCGGTCGCCGCCGCCGGGCCGCGGGCCGCTGTTGTCGGCGGGTGGCACCGACGGTTCGGCTAGGATGCCGAACCATGGCCCATCGAGTCGCAATCACCGCGCTGCTGGTACTGGGGATCGCGGCGACGGCCGCGGCGGAGGTGCAGCCGCCGGTGGCGCTGCACACGCCGATGCTGCTGGTGCCGGAGGAGACGGCCGGCACGGGGCTGATGCCCGAGGCCGAAGTCCGCGTGTCGATCGATGCGCGCGGCGTGGTCGAGAAGGTGGAAGTGCTGTCGATCGCGCCCGCTTCGCCGTTCGACGACCTGTTCCGCACCGTGCTCGTCGAGACGCTGTCGCGCTGGCGCTACGCGCCGCAGCTGCGCGACGGGCAGCCCGAGCCGGTGCGCCTGCAATGGAAGGTGAGCTTCCCGGCGCGCGGCGCCACGGATGCGGAAGGCGCGCCGTTCGAGCTCCGGCCGGAAAGAGCGACCGAGCCGCTCTCCCCGCTGCCGGGCGGCGACGCCGAGAGCCGGCGCGCCCGCATCCTCGACATGCCGGCCGCCGAGCAGCGCGCCCTGCTGGAAGCCCAGCTCGCCGAGGCGCTTTCGCTGCTCGATCCCGGCCGTCGGCACCATGTCGAGACCCCCCGCTTCGTCGTCCATTCCGACGGCGACAGCCGGCAGACTACGGAGGCGGTGGCCAACAACCTGGAGGCGACCTACGCGACGCTCGCCAACGAGCTGCTCGCGGGCATCGACTTCCAGACCGCCGCGTCGAAGGTGCAGGTCGTCGTCTACCGGGAGCAGGCCGCCTATCAGCGCCTGCTCGGCGCCCTGCCGCAGTTCGAGTTCTCCGCCGGCTACTACAGTCCGGCCGGTCTGATCGCCTTTCATCTCGAGCTGGCCAACCGGGAACACGCGATGAGCCTGATGCTGCACGAGGCCACGCACGCCTTCCTCGACCGGCACGTGGTGCGCCGCGGCGTCGCCCTGCCGCGCTGGCTGGGCGAGGGCTTCCCCGAGTACATCGCCAACTCGAGCATCCGCAAGGGCAAGCTCGAGCCCGGCCGCACTCTGCGGCAGAAGCTTTCGGTCGACCATGGCGACGTGGCGCGGGTGCGGACGTCGGCGGCCTATCGGCTCGACGAAGCCAAGAATGCCCTGCGGCGTGGCACCGGGCTCGGTGTGGCGGACCTGCTGGGGGCGACGCCGGAGACCTTCTACGGCGACGATCACCGGCTCTACTACGCCTCCGCCTGGCTGTTCGTGCACTACCTGCGCGACGGTGGCCCCGACTTCGCCAGCCAGCGCTTCCCGCGCCTGCTGCTCTACCTGGCCGAGGGCTATCCGCAGATCGAGGCGTTCGAAGCCGCCTACGGGCCGATCCCGGCCGCCGACGCGGCGCTGCGCGAGTACGTCCGGCGCTTCTGACCCCGGCCGTCAGCCGGGCGGTCGCGCCTGGCGGTAGAGGTTGCCGTGCCGGGAGGCGTCCGCGCTCCGGCCCAGCGCGTGGTAGCAGGCCGACAGGAAGTAGTGCGCCTGATAGCGGCCGGCGTCGAGCTGCAGGGTGCGCTCCAGCGCCTCGGCTGCCGGCGCCCAGCGCTGCAGATGGTAGAGCGCCACCCCGCGCTGGTAGTGCGTGTCGGCGCGGTCCGGCCGGACCTTCGCCGCCTCTCCGAACGCCTCCGCGGCGCGCTCCCAGCGCTCGAGCTTCCAGGCCGCCAGCCCGAGGTTGTACCAGGCGGCCTCGGCGAGAGTGGTGCCGCCGAGCCGCGGCGCGGCCCGCTCGAGCCGTTCGAACGCTCCCGCGGCGTCTCCGGCGGCGAGGCGGTTGGTGGCGTCGGCGTAGAGCTCGCCCGGATCCTCCGCCGCCACCAGGTGGTGCGCCTCCGTGGACGCCAGGCGCGCCCCCTCGGTCTCGTCCGCATACAGGTGGACGAGCACGCGGCGCACCGAGGTGTTGTCCGGCTGGATCGTCAGCAGGCGCCGGAAGATCTGCTCGGCCGCCTCGTCGCGCCCGGCGTCGCGCAGCGCCCAGGCCACCTCCACCAAGACCGCCGGGAGCGCCGACCCGAACGGCGTGGCCTCGCCGGCACCGCTCACCGACAGATCGGCCGCCGGCTGAAAAGCGTCGAGCTCACGCATCAGCGCGTCCAGCCGCCCGGCCTTGGCGAGGGCGATCAGATAGAGCTCGGCCAGGAAAGACTGCCGCCGGGCGGCCGGGCCCCAGCGCTCGAGCGTCGCCGCGACGCTTTCCCATCGCCCGAGCCGTTGATCGAGTCCCAGACCCTGCCACTCCCAGATCTCGCGCGAGTCGATTGCCCGCAGCTGTTCGACCGTGGCGCGGGCCGCCTCCGTCTGCCCCTGCCGCTCCTCGATCGCCAGCCGCAGCTCGAACATGCTGACCCAGGCGGGGCCCTCGATCTGCTGCCCCTGCTCACGCGCCCGCGCCAACCGCTGCTCGATGGCGGCGAGCAGCGCCGCATCCTCCTCGGCGGTGACGCGCATCCGGTTGAAGCCCAGCAGCAGGCCGCGCGGCAGCTCGACGGCCGGGTCGGCGAGCAGCGCAGTGATGCGCCCGCGGATCGCCGGCTCCTCGGCCTCCGGCAACTGCCCGAGCGCCGCCAGACGGTCCAGTTCGACGAGCGCCGGCAGCTCGCAGGTGGGCAGCTCGAGCGCCGTGCGCAGCTGGGCGAGCGTGGCGGCCGGATCGGGCGCCAGCCGCGCGCGCCGCAGCGTCTGCACGCAGTCATGGCCCGGCAGCTGCGCCGCGGCGCCGGTCGCCCCCACGCCCCCGATCACCGCGAGGGCGAGGCCGACGAGGGTCGTCAGCGGCAGGCGGTGAGGGCGTATGCGCGAACCGTGCACGGTGGAGTCATTCTGTCATCCGCGGCCACCCCACGCAGCGCGCAGCGGCGTGGCCTCCTCAGGGCACGACGAGCGACCACGGGTGGGGGCCGAGTTCGAAGCCGTCGGCGAACAGGACGAAGCCGGGGCTGGCCACCGAGTCGTTGCGCCACAGGTGAAGCAACTCCGGCACGTTCCAGGCGATGCTGACCAGGTCGAGGTCGCCGTCGCGATCGAGATCGAACGGCCGCACGCCGAAGTGGCTCTCGTGGCCTTGGTCGATCGGCTGCGGTGTGAACTGCCCGCTGCCATCGTTGCTCCAGAGGGTCACCGCAAGGGCCCCGAAGTGCTCGGCGGTGACGATGTCGACGTCGCCGTCGCGGTCGATGTCGCCCACCCGCATCGAGTTGGTCGACCCCTGCGAGACGAGCAGGGTCGCCGGCCAGGCCGGGTTGGTCGGCGAGGCGGGCTGGCGCAGCAGCCAGGTCTCGGCACCGCTCGCCGCCGCATTCTCTTCGCTGACCACGATGTCGAGCCGCCCGTCGCCGTTGAAGTCGGCCACCTCCAGGCGGTCGTGGAAGCTGATCCCCGGCAGGGTCGCGATCAGGTGCGGCGTCCAGTCCCCGCTGCCGTCGCCCGGATTGGCGAGCCAGCGCACCTCGCCCGTGTCGCCGTTGGAGGTGACCAGATCGAGCTGCCCGTCGCGGTCGATGTCGCCCACCGCGATCTCCTCGTCGGCGGTGTGCGCCGCCGCCACGGCGCGCACGCGCGGCCAGTTGCCGGCCTCTGGCGCCGCGGGGATGCGGAAGTAGTAGCAGGGGTCGGCGTTGATGACGATCTCCGGGCGGCCGCCCGGCTCGAGCTGGGCGAGTCGGTAGCCCTGGGCGCTGATGCCGTGATTCGAGGCGCCCACGTCGCCTACCCGCAGCGCCGTCCAGACGCCGCTGCCGGCGTCGCGCTCGAGCCAGTAGACGCGGCCGTCGGTGCCGCTCATCGCGATGAGATCGAAGTGTGGATCGCCGTCGACGTCGACCGCGAGCAGCGCGTCGGCGTCGTCACCCTCGACCTGGGGCAGCGCTTGGCGCTCCCAGCTGCCGGCGAGATCGCCGCCGGGGTTGCGGTACCAATAGGGACCGCTCAGGATGTCGGGCCAGGGGTCGGCGTCGACGCGCCCGAACGTCAGGCCGAAGACGCGGACGTGATCCGAGCCGACCTCGATGTAAGTCCAGTCGCCTGCCGGCAGGAGCGTGGCAACCAGGGCGGCGGCGAGGCCGAGCCCGGCCGTGCGCCGGGCGCCTGTCTGCGAGCAGTCCATGCCGCAACTTTGTGCCGGTGGCCGGCGAGCTGCAAATGCAGTTGTTCACAGCGCCCGCCGCGGCTCACTCGGGCGCGTCGAGCGCCGCGAGCATCTCGCCGATGGTGCCGAACTTGACGCGCGGGCGACCCGCCGCGCGTCCGCGCTCGACCTCCAGTTGGTCGAGCCGCTTCCAGGCCGGGAAGTCGACGATGCGGCAGCCGCGCGTGGCGAGCAGGCGATCGACCTCCGTCGGGTCCGGCTCGGCGGCGGGCGGGGTGGTCGGCAGATCGGCCAGCATGGCGGCGGCGGTCTCGGCGCCGTCGGGCTTGTTGCTACCGATCAGGCCGCTCGGCCCGCGCTTGAACCAGCCGGCGGCGTAGAGGCCGGGCAGCGGCTCGCCGCTCGTCGGATCGACGATCCGGCCGGCGCGATTCGGCACCGTGCCGCTGCGCTCGTCGAACGGCAGGCCGGCGAGCGGCAGGGAGCGATAGCCGACCGCGCGGACGACCAGGCCGACCTCGAGTGTCTCGAACTCCCCGCTGCCGCGCGCCGACAGGCCGCCACCCTGCTCGATCAGGCGATTGCGCTCCAGCCGCAGGCCCCGCACGCGGCCCTCCTCGCCGAGCAGTTCGACCGGCGAGACGAGAAAGCGCAGGTGGATGCGGCGCGGCGCCCCGGTGCGCCCGCGCGCCGCGGCGGCGCGCAGAATCTCCAGGTTTTTCTGCGCCTGCACGTCGCCCGCGAGCTCGGCGGCGCTGCCCGGATCGAGCTCGAGTTCGCGCGGCTCGACGAGCAGGTCGACCCCGGCCAGGTGCGCCAGCTCCTTGAGCTCGGCCGGCGAGCACTTGGCCTGCACGGGACCGCGGCGCGCCAGCACGTAGACGTCGCGGACCGCGCTGGCGCGCAGCGCCGCGAGCGCATCGTCGGAGATGTCGGTGGCCGCCAGCTCCTGCGGATCGCGGGCGAGCACCCGCGCCACGTCGATCGCCACGTTGCCGATGCCGACCACCGCCGCCGCGTCGACTCCGAAGTCGACCTCGAGGTCGAGAAAGTCGGGATGGCGGCTGTACCAGGCCACCAGCGCAGTCGAGGAGTGGCTGCCGGCCAGCTCCTCGCCGGGCACGCCGAGGCGACGGTCGCTCTGGCCGCCCACCGCGAAGACGACCTGGTCGTAGTGACGGCGCAGGTCGGCCAGGTCGAGATCGCGTCCGAACTCGACGTGCCCCAGGCAGCGCACGCGAGGATCGAGCGCCAGCTTCTCGAAGACCCGTACGACCTCCTTGATCTTCGGATGATCCGGTGCCACTCCGTAGCGCACCAGACCGTACGGCGTCGGCAGACGGTCGATGAGGTCGATCGAGACGTCGATGTCCGGCGCCGCGAGCAGGGCCGCGGCGGTGTAGAAGCCAGACGGCCCGGCCCCGACGATCGCCACCCGCAGCGGGCGCTGCGCGGTTCCGAGCCCGGCCGCCATGGGGTCTCCCATCGCGCCGGCGTCAGCCCGGGGTGGCGACCGCCGCGAGGCGGGTGTCGAGTTGGCGGATGCGCGCCTCGGCTTCCGCGAGCGCCTTCTCGGCCTGCGCCCGCTCCTCGTCGGTGGGCGCTTTGAGCATCACTTCGCCGCCGCGTTCGGCCATCCGGAACTGCGTCGTGAGTACCGCCGGGGGCTCGACCGGCAGCGAGCGCGCCTCGGTGCCGAGGACCAGGATCCGCACCGTCCGCTGCTCGCCGACCGCCAGCGCCGGCTGGAACGCCACGAACTCTTCGCCCGACTGGGAGGCGCCGTCGGGCACCGCCACCTCGATCCGCAGCCAGGCCGTGTCGACCGGGAAGCCGAGCCCGTTGCGCACGGTGACGTCGGCCTCCATCTCGGTGTCACCCACCGGGCGCGCCGCGAACTCCACGACCGCCAGCGCGGCGAGTTTCCCGTCGGCCTCCAGCACGGCGCGGTGCGCCGCGGCCGTGGCCTGCTCGAGAGCGCGCTCGCGGCGGATCGCGATCCGCTCCGCTTCGGCGACCACGGCGGGCGCGGTCATGCCGGCGAGCGGGAACGGATCGGTGCCGTCGATCCTGCCGGCGCTCGCCTCACGCACCAGCGCGATGGCGGCGTCGAAGGCGACCCGCTGGTCCTCGTCGACCGCTTCGCGCAGGTCGGCGATCGACCCCTCGAGGTCGGTCGGGTCGATCGTCGGCGGACCGCAACCGATCGCCAGCCCGGTCCACAGCATCCATGCCGCTGCCCGTCCCGCCTTTGCCCATCGGCTCATGTCGGACTCCGTTGGCGCCCGACTCTAGCAACTGGGTCGCAAACCTGGCTGCGAGCCGTGCCACTCGCCGCGCCGACCTGTCTCATCAGAAGGGCCGAGGCCTGCCGTCGCGGCCCCTGTCGCAGGGAGTCGAACCATGTGCAACCACCGCCGCCCGCTCGCCCGCTCCGCCGCCCTCCGCCCTCGCCCGGTTCCCGTACTCGGGCTGCTGCTCGCCGTCGCCCTGGCCGGCACCCGCCCGGCGGAGGCGCAATGGAGCACCCAGAGCCCGGTGCCGACCTTCCTCGAAGTCCACGGCGTGGCCGCTCCGGCGCCGGGCCACGTCCTGTTCGTCACCGAGGACGACTCGTTCGATGAGAGCGGGGCCCTGTTCGAGACCAGCGACGGTGGGGCGACCTGGATGCAGCGCGACATCCCGGCCTCGCTCGGCGATCCCCTGCACGGCATCCAGTTTCTCGACGCCGCACACGGCTGGACGTGGGGCAACCGCAACTACCGGACGCTCGACGGCGGCGTCAGCTGGCAGGAGCTGCCGCTGCTCGGGTCGACCTACGACATGCGGTTCCACTCCCCGCAGATCGGCACCGCGCACGGCAACTTCGGAACCCAGCTGACGCGCGACGGAGGACTCAGCTGGGAGGCCTCCCCGCACGACATCCTGGCGCTCTCGTTTGCCGATGCGCAGACCGGGCTGGGGGCAGCAGCCGACGGGCTCTACCGGACGACCGACGGCGCCGCGACATTCGACCTCGTGCTGGCCGGAGAGGCACGCGCCGTGGTGTTCCTCACCGCATCGGTGGCGGTCGCCGTGGTCGACGACATGTTCCACCGCTCGACCGACGGCGGCCTGAACTGGGTCGCCGGTCAGTCTGCAGACGGCCGCATCGCGCTCGTCCGCCTGAGCGACGACACGCTGCTCGCCACCGCCCGGGCCGGCATGGCGCCCAACGGCGACACCCGCCTGTTCCGCTCGGTCGACGGCGGACAGACCTGGGTCGACCTGGGCGACGTGCTCTCCCCGGGCATCGACTCGACCCGCTTCGATTTCGTCAGCCCGGCGCCGGGACTCGTCGTGGCCGCCAACGGCGCCGGCGATCTCTACCGTTCGACCGACACCGGCGCCAGCTGGACGCGCGTCTATGCCTCGCCCGGGCCCGGCCAGTCGTTCTTCGCCAGCTCCACGCTGACGTTCGCCGACGCGCAGACCGGCTACTTCGGGTTCGGAGACGGCCTGGTGGTGGCGACCGGCGACGGAGGCGCCAGCTGGACGCAGCTGACGAGCGGCGCCGCCGCCAACCTGGCCGACCTCGCACGGTTCGCCGACGGCGGCCTGGTGGCGGTCGGCGACGAAGGGACGGTGCTGGTCAGCGCCGCCGGGGCGGCGCACTGGGTGCTGCGGCCTCGCCCGACCGAGCGCGATCTCGCCGCGGTCCAGGTGGTGGACGATCGGCTGCTCGTCGTCGACTCGATCGGCCGCGTGTACCAGAGCACCGATCGCGGGCTGACCTGGACCACCGGCGGCGCCAACCCGCCGGGCCTCGAGGCCCGCGACCTGCAGTTCGAGAGCACGACCCACGGCTGGGTGATCGGCGCCGGCTCCCAGGGTTCGGCGCTGTTCCGCACCACCGATGGCGGCGCGAGCTGGGCTCCGCTGGGCGACTTCCTGGGGCTCCATACCGCGGTCGACTTCATCGGCGCGTCGGGTTGGGCGGCGCGCTTCGACGGCCGGATCCGGCGCACCGTCGACGGCGGGGCGACCTGGACCGAAACGCAGCTGCCGGGCTTCGATCCGCCCACCTACGATCTCGACTTCTGGGACGCGTCGATCGGCTACGCGGTGGGCGACAACGGACTCGTCGCGCGCAGCGACGACGGCGGCCTGACCTGGACCGCGCTGCCGACTCCCGACCCCGACGACCGGTTCACCGCCATCTCCCTGCTCGGCCCCGACGAGCTGTGGGTGACCGCGGCCGACGGCGCCGTCCTCTACTCGGCCACCGGCGGCCAGAACTGGGCGGCGCTCGATGCGGGCAACGCCGGGTTCGCGGTCTGGGCGGCGATCGCCGCCTCGCCGGCCGGCGACGCCTGGATCGCCGGCTCGCGCGGGCGCATCCGGCGGTTCGCCGGCCCGCCGCCCGCGCCGGACAACCGGCCGCCGGTCGCCGCGTTCGACTTCGAGGCCACGGGCCTGGCGGTGGCGTTCACCGACCTGAGCACCGACCCCGACGGCACCGTGGTCTCCTGGGCCTGGCAGTTCGGCGACGGGGCTACCTCCTCGCAGCGACATCCGACCCACGTCTTTTCCGAGGCCGGCAGCTACTGGGTGCGACTCACGGTGACCGACGACGACGGGGCGACGGACGTCCTCCAGCAGAACGTGATCGTCCAGCCCGGCCCCGGCGGCACCTTCGGCGACTTCACCGAGGTCACGCCGCTCGATCCGCTGTTCGTCACGCCGCAGGACGAGGATTTCTGGGTCGCCGCTACCGCCGCGGCCGACCCGGACGGCGACGGTGACCTCGACATCGCGGTGCTCGGCTTCTACGTCGTCTACGGCGAAAGCGTGGAGGAGATGCTGGTCCTGCTGCGCAACCAGGGGACGGTGGTCGGCGACGAGTGGCAGTTCGAGTACGACGCCCTGCCGCTCGGCGACCTGACCACCGGCGCGTCGGATCTCGCCTGGGGCGATGTGGACGGCGACGGCGACCCCGACCTGGTGGTGGGCAGCGACGGCGCCACGGTCCTCTACCGCAACGACGCCGGGACGCTGGTGCCGACCGAGACCGTGCTGCCGGCCTACTGGGAGGACAACAACCAGGCCGACTTCGACCTCCAGTCGATCAGCTGGGCCGACTTCGACAACGACGGCGACTCCGACCTGCTGCTGCCGTCGGTGTGGGACGACGAGGCCTCCGCCTGGCGGACGATGCTGCTGCGCAACGACGGCAGCGACGGCAGCGGCGGTTTCGTCTTCACCGAGGTCGACGCGGGCCTGCCGCCCACCGCCCACGCGCAGAGCGCCTGGGGCGACTTCGACGGCGACCTCGACCTCGACCTGCTGCTGGTTCACCTGGCACCGCTGACCGGAGACGGCTTCCTGCGCCGCTATCGCAACGACGGCGACGGCCAGTTCACCGGCGAGGAGATCCTCCCCGGCCTGACGATCGAGCACGGCGAGGCCCAGTGGGGTGACTACGACGGCGACGGCGATCTCGACGTGCTGGTGGCCGGCCACGTCCGCGAGCCGGGCGGCACCTTCGCCAACGTCCTGCGCATCGCGCGCAACGACGGTGCTACCCACACGCCGATCGAAGTACTCGCCTGCCCGGCGTGCGACGGCTGGATCGACCTGACCGCCGCCACCTGGGCGGACTACGACTCGGACGGCGACGTCGACATCCTGCTCGCCGGCACCTACAACTCCGGTTCGCAGATCGAGGGCCGGGCGCGCATCTACGACAACGTCGGCGGCGAGTTCGTCGAGACCGACAATCAGCTGCCCGCGCCACGCTCCAACGGCGAGCGCGGCGGCGCGTTCAGCTGGCTCGACATCGACACCGACGGCGACCTCGACTACCTGATCGCCGGGATGTACTTCGTGCCGGACGGCAACGGGCTGGTCGAGGCGCAGATGCACCTCTACCGCAACGACGCCGACGGCGAGAACGCGGCGCCCTCGCCGCCCGAGCAGCTGGCTTCGCAGGTGCATCCGGACGGCTCGGTCGATCTCTGGTGGAGCCCGGCGCTCGACGACCACACCCCGGCCGCGGAACTGACCTACGCGCTGCAGCTGTCGCGCGGGGGAGCACCGCTGCCGGCCGTGCGGCGGCTGCCGGCGCCCGGCGATCTGAGCGCGGGGGGTGCGTGGACGCTCGCCGGTCTCGCCAACGGCACCTACAGCTGGTCGCTGCAGGCGGTCGACAGCGCCTACAACCCGGGTCCCCCGGCAGTCGCAACGTTCCACGTCGGACCGCCGCCCGAGCCGGTCTTCGGCGACGGCTTCGAGTCCGGCGACACCACGGCCTGGAGCGCCACGACGCCCTGACACCCGGCCTGTCGTATCGTCGCGCCGGATCGATGAAGCGTCGCGACACCCAGCACGAACCCGTGGCGCCGCGAGCGCGAGAGGCCCGCGAGCTCGACGAGCCGATTTCGGTCGACTCGGCGGGCAGTCGCGACTGGCTGCTCGACCCCTCGGGCCTGCTGTCGGACGAGCTCGTGCGGGGCGCGCAGGAACTGTTCTTCCGGGTGTTCCGGGCCAATCCGGCGCCGATCACCATCTCGCGGCTCGCCGACGGCCGGTTCGTCGACGCCAACGACCGCTTCTGCGACCTGCTCGGCTTCGAGCGCACGGAACTCGCCGGCCGCACGGCCGAGGAGCTGGCGCTCTGGCCCGATCCGGCGACTCGTCAGGCGCTCGTCGAGCGCCTTTGCCATGAAGGCTCGCTGCGCGATCTCGAGGCCCGCCTGACCGACCGCAACGGCCAGCCGCGCGACGTGCTGGTCTCGATCGAGCAGGTGGAGCTGAGCGGCGAAGCGCTGGTCGTTTCGATGTTCACCGACGTGACCGCTGAGCGCCACGCCCGCGCCGCGCTCGCCGAGAGCGAACGCCGCGAGCTGCGCCGGCTGGCCGATCACCTGCAGCGCGCCCGCGAGGAGGAGAAGGCGGCGATGGCGCGCGAGATCCACGATCGCTTCGGCCAGGCGCTCACCGCCCTGCGGCTCGACCTGTCCTGGATGGCCCGCCGCCTCGACGAAAGCGACGACGGCGTCCTCGCCGAGGCGCTGCGCGAGCGGCTGGCCGGCATGTCGCAGCAGGTCGACGAGACGCTCGGTTCGGTCGACCACCTGCTGCAGGAGCTGCGACCGGCGGTGCTCGACACGCTCGGCCTCGACGAGGCGGTCCGCTGGCAGGTCGCTGAGTTCGCGCGCCGCACCGGCCTGTCGTGCACCTGCCGCGCGCGGCCGTGCGGCGCCGTCGGACGCGGGCGCTCGACGACGCTGTTCCGGATCCTGCAGGAGGCGCTGACCAACGTGGCGCGTCACGCCGAGGCGCAGACGGTGCGGGTCCACCTCGAGCGCGCCGGCGGGCGCATCGTGCTCGAGGTCGAGGACGACGGGCGAGGGGCGGACGCCGCCGCGCTGGAGCATTCGGAGGCGTACGGGGTCCTGGGAATGAAGGAGCGCGCCGCAGCGTGGGGCGGCACGGTGGAGATCCATGGTCGCCTCGGCGCCGGAACGCTCGTCACGGCCTCCGTTCCGGTCGGGCGCCGCGGCAACCGCTGAGGCGTCGCCGCGGATCGTCCGTCCCGTCCGGTCAGGAGCCGGGCCGCGGGTGCGGTTCGACTTCGATCGGCACGAGCTGCCGCTCGAGCGCGTAGCGCATCAGCTCGGCGTTCGTGCGCAGCGCGAGTTTGGCCAGCACGCGCGCGCGGTAGGTGCTCACCGTCTTGACGCTCAGCGCGAGCGCCGCGGCGATCTCGCTGACCGTCTGTCCGCCGGCGATGCGGCAGAGCACCTCGAACTCGCGCCGGGAAAGCCGCTCGTGCGGCAGCGACACCGGCTCGCGGGCCTCGCGCAGGAGCTGCTCGGCCAGGCGCTGGCCGATGTAGCGTCCGCCCGCGACGATGGTGTGGATCGCCGCCACGAGCTCCTCCGGCGCGCTCGACTTGGCCAGGTAGCCCGCCGCGCCGGCCTTCAGGGCGGCGATGGCGATCTGATCTTCGGGGTGAATGCTGAGCACCAGCACCGGCACGCGCGGGCAGTCGCCAGCCAGGCGGCGGACGACTTCGAGGCCGGTGGCCCCGGGCATCGACAGGTCGAGGACGACGGCGTCGAGCGGCGTGACGGGCGCCAGTGCGATCACCTCGTCGGCGGTCGCCGCCTCGGCGACGACCGTCATGCCGAACTCCTCGAACAGATCGCGCAGACCGCGGCGCACCACCGGGTGATCGTCCGCGACCAGCAGCCGGATCATGGCGCCCTCTCTCCGCACCGTCCGCCGCCGACCGTCAGAACTCGAGCACCAGCGCTACGGTCGTCACCGAGTCGAGCTCGTCGAGTTCGACCCGCGCCACCTCGCCGGTGGGCACGCCGTCGAGCAGCACCGGCACGGCGGCAAACGCCGGCTCGGCATCGTAGAGCAGCTGCAGGGCGACCTTGAGCGCCAGGCGATCGGAGATGGCGACGCTGATCGCGTTGGTAGTGTCGACCCGCAGGTCGCCGGTCTCCTCCAGGTTCTCGTCGAGCGCCAGCAGGCTCGACAGGCTGGTGGTCGGCGTCAGGGTGTTGAGGTAGTTCCAGCCCAACCGGATGCCGGCGAACGAGTCGTCGTAGCCCGGCGGAGCGGCGATCAGGTCCTCGCGCGTCCAGGTCAGGCCGGCATCGGTGCGCAGGTGATCCCCCTCGCGCTCGAACCAGAGCCGGGAGACGCCGCCGAACCCGGTGTAGCGATTGGCCAGCCCGCCCAGCTCGTTGCGCTCCCAGCCGACACCGGCAAACCAGCCCCACCCCGCCGAAAGCGCGCGATCGTAGCGTCCGCGCAGAAAGTACTTCTCGACCGCCTGCTCGCGATCCTCGCGCTCGATGACACGCACCCGTCCGTCGGGCAGCTGCTCGGCGGTGCGGTTGCGGGTGGTGACCTCGGTATCGACCGCACCGGCCTCGAACGAAAGCGCGGCGTCCGCCCAGTCGTGGCGCAGCGTGCCGCTCAGGCCGACCGTGCGCGACTCCGCGTTGCCGGAGGTGGCCACGAGCGCCAGGTCGAGCGCGCCGGTCCAGCCGGCCGGCGCCGGTGCGGCCTCCTGCGCCGCAGCGACGCCGCCGGAGGCAGCTGCGAGCAGGGCGAACAGCGCGACGAGGATCGGTCTCATCTGGTTCTCCGACGGGGTCGGGTGAGCATCTGCATGGGCGCGCATCCGCGGGCGGTCGGCTGCATCGTACCGCCCGGGATGACCGCCGGCGGCAGCAGAGCGGCGGTCATGCGCCGGACGGCCTGCCGCCCGGCCCGGAGGCCAGCGACGGAATGCGCAGCACCTGACCGGGATAGATCCCGTCCGGGTCCTGGAGCATCGGCCGGTTGGCCTCCAGGATGGCCGGATAGCGGGCCGCATCGCCGCAGTACGCGGCGCTGATCGTCGCCAGCGTCTCGCCGGCCGCGACGACATGGAATCGGGCGGGCGGCCCCGGGCGAACGGTCACCAGCCGGTCGTCGACCCGCGAGATCCTCGCCACGTTGCCCGCGGCAAGGATCAGCTTCTCGCGCTCGACCGGCTGGTCGACCTGTCCACGCAACGTGACCGTCTCGCCGTCGACCTCGAGCTCGATCGAGGAGACGGCGAGGCGAAGGCCAGCCAGGTGCGCGAGCAATCGCGCGCGGCGCGCGCTGCTCCCTTCGCCGGGATCGAAGATCTGGGCGCCCGCGTCACGGGCGAATTCGAACTCTGCCATCGATCGGTCGCCACGGGCGCCGCAGGCGGATCGGGCGGTACAACCTCCGTCCTGCGGCGGTCCCGGCGGCGGATCGGGTTACTCGGCGACGCGATCCTTGAGACCTTTACCGGCGCGGAAGACCGGCGCCTTGCGGGCGGCGATCTTCACCTCGGCTCCGGTCTGCGGATTGCGACCGATGCGGGCGGGACGATGCTTGGTGGCAAAGGTGCCGAAGCCGGTGATCGCGACCTCACGGCCGGCGTCGAGCTCGATCGCGATGATGCCGTGCCCGGGGCGCGTGTCGAACAGCGTCCGGATCACCTCTTCCGCGAGCGCCTGCGTCAGCTCGCACTTCTCGGCCAGCCTGGCCGCCAGCTCGGTCTTGTTCATCGACGATCTCCCTCCAGTTTCCGGTCGGCCGGACAGGCCTCCCGCACGTTGGGTTGCGCGTCGGGCGGCCCCGCGCGGAGCGCGGAGAGCGGCCCGGCGCGCGGCTCCGGGTCTCCAGATAGGAGATCGTAGCCGCTCGCCCCGGCGAACGCTGTCCTACGAAGTCCGACAGACAAGCGTCCGCCACCGTCCGACAGGGCACTCCGGAGCCCGCCCCTCACCGTGTAGGCTGGCCGCCATGAGCTTCCTTCCTCATCGCGCGTCCAGCCGCCTCGGTCGAGCCCTGCTCATCCTCGCGGTCGCCTGGGCCACGGCGGCACCCTCGAATGCCTCGGATCGGCAGCCGGCCGACGAGTTCCTCGAGCGCGTGCACGCGCTGTGCGGACAGGCTTTCTCCGGCCGGATCGTCGCCGACCAGCCTCCCACGCCCGGTCCCGATCCGTTCACCGGGAAGCCGCTGGTCATGCACGTGCGCCGCTGCAGCGACGGGCGGGTGGAGATTCCGTTTCACGTCGGCGACGACCGCTCGCGCACCTGGTTACTGACACGCACTGGCGGCGGGCTGCAGCTGGAGCACGATCACCGTCATGAGGACGGAACAGCGGACGAAGTCACCCTCTACGGCGGCCATAGCGCCACGCCGGGCACCGCGCAACGACAGGAGTTCCCGGTCGACGCCCGGTCGATCGCCCTGTTCGAGGGCGCCGGCCTCACCGCCTCGGTGCGCAACGTCTGGGCGTTCGAGATCGAGCCGGGGCGGCGCTTCGTCTACGAGCTGGCCCGCCCCGACGGTCGGCTCTTCCGGGTCGAGTTCGACCTGCGCCAGAGCGTCGCACCGCCGCCGGCCCCCTGGGGTTCCGAGTAGCCGGACCGCCGCCGGCAGCAGCTGACGCAGGGCGGTCTCTCCACGGCCGATCGACAGGTCGCCAGCAGGCTCGGACCACAGGTCCTCGCGATTCCGCACGCCGATCGACTCCCACGGGCCGAGCAGCGGATCGAGGCTGGCCAGCAGCGCCTCCCCCTCGACAGCAGCCCGAGCTGCTGTATACTGCACCAAATGGTTCAGCATCAGGAGACCCGCCTCGATGCGGCATTCGCGGCACTGTCGGATGCGACCCGGCGCGGGGTGCTGGAGCGGCTCGGGCGCGCCGAGGCGTCGATCACCGAGCTGGCCGGGCAGTTTCAGATGACGCTCACGGGAATGCGGAAGCACGTGGGCGTGCTCGAGCGCGCCGGGCTCGTCACGACCGCGAAAGCCGGACGTGTCCGCACCTGCAGGCTCGGCGCACGTGCGCTCGAGGAGGAGGCCGCCTGGATCGAGCGTCACCGCCAGCTCTGGAGCGCCCGCTTCGAAGCCCTCGACGAGATCGTCGAGCAGTTGAAGTCCAAGGAGAGGACCGATGCCCGAAGGTAACGCAGCCAGTCCCGCCGCCACGAACCCCACCCGCGTGCAGCGCACGTCCGACCGCGAGCTGCTCGTGACGCGCACGTTCGATGCCCCGGCGGGTATCGTCTTCGCGGCGTGGAGCGATCCCGCACTGTTCCAGCGCTGGTGGATCCCGCAGTCGGCGGGCATGTCGCTGGTCTCGTGCGACATGGACGTGCGCACCGGCGGCAGCTATCGCCTCGTGTTCCGGCATCCGGCCTTCGATCAGCCGATGGCCTTCTTCGGCACCTACCGCGAGGTGACCCCGCCCCGCCGTCTCGTCTGGACCAACGAGGAGAGCGATCAGGGCGCCGTGACCACGGTGACGTTCGAGGAGCAGGCCGGCCGAACGCTGGTCACCCTGCACGAGCTCTATCCCACCGAAGCGGCGCTCGACGACGCGATCGCCGGCTCGGCCGAGGCCCTGCCCGAACAGTTCGCGCAGCTCGACGAGCTGCTCGCGGGCCGGTCGTAAACCCGACTCAAGCACGGACGCGTCCACAAAGGAGAACCATGACAGCCACGATGATCACCACCGCGATCGCGGCCAGTGCGGCCATGCTGCTGCTGGGTGCGACCCTCCCGGCTCAGGCAGCCGACGCGCCGGACGAGTCGACCGGCAGCTTTGCCGCCATCAATGGGCAGCGCATCTTCTACAGCGTGCACGGGACCGGCAAGCCGCTCGTCCTGCTGCACGGCGGCGTCGACCCCGACAGCTTCGGGAGCAATCGGGAGGAGCTTGCCCGCGGTCGCCAGGTGATCGCCGTCCATCTCCAGGGGCACGGGCATACGCCGGACAGCGACCGGCCGCTCAGCAGCGCCGCGCTCGGCGACGACGTGGCCGCCCTGATCGGCTACCTGAAGCTCGGCAAGGCCGACGTCATGGGCTATTCGCTGGGCGCCGGCGCGGCGCTGCAGACGGCCCTCCGGCATCCGGAGGTCGTCGACCGACTCGTCGTCGTCTCTGCGGCATTGCGCATGGATGGCTTCTATCCCGAGGGGATGGCGGCCTTCGAGCAGCTGGAGACCAATGCGGCGATGCTCGGCGAGAGCGTGAAGGGCTCGCCCCTGGGCCAGACGTACCCCAAGGTCGACTGGACGACCCTGTTCCGCAAGATCGGCGAGATGGCCCGACGCCCCGACGACCTGAGCGAGCTCCTGGCCAGCCTCCGGCCGCGCACGCTGCTCGTCTTCGCCGATGCCGATGCGATCCGGCCCGAACATGTCCTCGAGTTCTGGCGGGCGCTCGGCGGTGGGCAGCGCGACGCCGGGCTCGACGGCTCGCTGCGGCCGCCGCACCAGCTCGCCATCGTGCCGGGCACGACCCACTACAACCTCGCCGTCGACCCGCTCCTGCCGACGCTCGTCGAACGCTTCCTCGGCAGCGAGTAACTGCCGGGCGCGGCGGAGCCCGACGCCGCGCCGACCGGCTGCGGCCGGCCTGCCGCGCGGAGGAGAGTCCTGGCTGGGAGATTCGCTGGTAGCGCGTACGGGATTTGAACCCGTGTTACCGACGTGAGAGGCCGGTGTCCTAGACCCCTAGACGAACGCGCCACGAGGGGCCCGTGAATCTATCGCAACGGGGCCGCCGGCGCAAGCCGGACGGGGGTTCAGGCCTCGCGGAAGAGGATGCGGACGCCGTCCGGGTCGTGCGTCTCGAATGCCAGCGTGCCGTCGGGGTCGCGGCGCAGACCGCCGGGGATGTTCTTGTTGCGGAAGATCAGCTCTTCGTAGGCCTTCTCGGCCGAGGCGACCGTCAGTTCGATGGTCAGCTTGTGCTCCGGGCCCTGGTAGTCGAACCGCTCGTCGCGGCCCGTGCCGGTGCCGTGCGCCCGGCCTCGCACCTCGATCGCCCCGGTGCCGGCCTGGAACAGCGCTCCGCGGCCCCCTTCACGATCCCAGATCTGCAGGCGCGGCAGCGCCAGGGTCTCGCCGTAGAAGCGGCAGGTCCTGTCGAAGTCGTGCGCCCGCACTACCACCCGAAATTGCCGAATCTCCATGGTTCCCGTCCTCGCGCGCGATCCTCCCACGAGCGAGGCGGTGGCGTCGAGGCCGGTGGTATCGTCTCGCGCCGTGAATGCCCCGGCTCCCCTGCGCGGCGGCTCGCCGCCGGCCGCGCACTGCTCGCCGCGGTCACGACGCGCCGTCGGGGCGCGCCGAGCCTGGCTCCTCGCGCTGGCGGCGGCATTCGCCCTCGGCGACCCGGCACCGGCGCAGGACGAGCCTCCGGAAGTCGATCCGGTCGTCGTCGTCGCCTCCGGCACCGGCGCGATGGCGCTCGCCGGCACTCCCGAGACCCCGCTGGCCTGGATCGAAACGCCGACCGGACCGCTGGTCGCCCTGGCGCCGCTGGTCGGCCGGCTGGGCGGGCAGCTGCAGTCCGGTCGGCTCGGCGCCAGCGCCAGTCTCGAAGTCGGCGGTCGCACGCTCGTCCTGGTGCCCGGCAGCGCCGCGGTGACCCGGGGCACCGACATCCTCACCCTCTCCCAGCCGGTGTTCGAGCACGAGGGCCAGCTGTTTGCGCCGATCGATCTGATCGCGCACACCTGGGGTGAGGCGAGCGGCCTGACGGCGCGCTGGGTGCCGGAGACCAAGCGGCTCGAGCTGGCCCGCCCGAGCGGCGCCGAGCTGCCGGTGGAGATCTCGCGCGTCCACGCGCAGGGCGTGACCACCGTTGCCGTGCGCTTCCCGGAGACGGTGCGCTACCGGGTCGACGCGCGCCCCGGGGGCGTCGATCTGGTCGTGCTCGGCCGCCGGCTCGCGCCCACGGCGCCCGAGCGCGTCGACGATCCGTGGCTGCGCGGACTGCAGGTGGCCGGTGACCGCGTGCGGCTCGACCTGGCGCCCGGCGTCGAGGCCGACTCGTACGCCCTCAACGCCCCGTTCCGCATCGTCGTCGACCTGTTCCGCGCCCGCGAGGGGGAGGTGGCCGAAGCGCCGGTGGTGCCGCGGCCGACTCCGCGCCGCCGCGGGCTGCAGACGATCGTGCTCGACCCCGGCCACGGCGGCGAGGAGACCGGTGCCATCGGCCCCTCCGGCACGCCCGAGAAGGAGCTCACCCTGGCGCTCGCGCGCAGCCTCGCCGAGCGCCTGCGGCAGGAGCTCGGCGTCGAGGTCGTGCTGACGCGCAACGACGACGTGCAGCTGCCGCTCGACGCGCGCTCGGCCATCGCCAATCAGCGCCAGGCCGACCTGTTCATCTCGATCCATCTCAACGCGACGGTGCGCGGCCAGGCGCGCGGCGCCGAGACCTACTTCCTCGCGCTGGCGGCGACCGACGCGCGCGCCGCCGACCTGGCGCGCCAGGAGAACCTGGCCGGCGGCGACGGGGCCGCCGAGCCGGGCAGCGAGGAGTTCGACCTGCAGCTGCTGCTGTGGGATCTCGCCCAGAGCCGGCATCTGGAGGCCAGCCAGCGTTTCGCTACCCACGTCCAGGCGGAGCTCAACAGCGCCCTCGATCTGCCCGACCGGGGGGTCAAGCAGGCGCCGTTCCGCGTCCTGATGGGGGCTGCGATGCCGGCCGTGCTGGTCGAACTCGGCTTCCTGACCAACGGCGCCGAGGAGCGTCAGCTGCGCGATCCGGCCTACCGCGCGCGCCTGGTCGACTCGCTGGTGCGGGCGATCGCCCGCTTCCGCGCCGAGATGTCCGGCGGGGCGCCCGGCGACCTCCCGGCGGCCGGAACCCCGACTCCGTGAACCGCCGCGTCGCCGCCCTGCTCGTCGCCCTGTCGGCTCTGATCGTCGTGGTCGGACTGGTGCGGCTGTTCGCCGGCCGCGACCGCGCGGATACTCCCGCGCCCGGTCCAACCGAGGCAGGAGGCGAAACGCCGCCGGCCGCAACCGAGACCGTGGAGGCGATCCTCTGGCTGCCCTCCGAGAGCGGTCGGCTGGCGCCGCTGCCTGCCGTTTTTCAGGCGCCGCCGGAGGCGCAGGGACGAGCCACTGCGCTGCTCGAGGAGCTGTTCGCGGTGGTGCCGGAGCCGCCGCTCGACGTCGCCTTTCCCGAACCGGTCGAGGTGGCGCGGCTGCTGCTGATCGAGCAGACCGCTTACGTCGATCTGCGACCGACCGCGGGCGGCGAGCCACCCTCGACCGGGTCGACGGTGGAGCTGCTGCGCGTCTACTCGATCGTCCACACGCTGGTGCACAATCTGCCCGAGGTCTCGCGGGTCGTCCTGCTCTGGAACGGGGTCCAGCGACCCGCTCTGTCGGGGCACGTCGACACCGGTCATCCGCTGGTGCCGCTGGCAGCGCTCGAGCCGCTGGAAGCGGCGGCCACCGCGCAGCCCTCGGCCACACCGTGACGACCGCCTCGTCCCGACCCGACACGCAGCGCCCGATCGGGGTCTTCGACTCGGGTGTCGGCGGTCTGACCGTCGCGGCGGCGCTGATGCGCGCGCTGCCCGGTGAGACGATCCTCTATCTGGGCGACACCGCGCGGCTGCCCTACGGCACGAAGTCCGAACAGACGGTGGCCCGCTACACGCAGACCAACGTCGACTTTCTCGCCGCTCGCGGAGTGAAGGCGATCGTCGTGGCCTGCAACACCGCCTCGGCGCTCGCCCTGCCACACCTGGACACCGACCTGCCGGTCTGGGGCGTGATCGAGCCCGGGGCGCGGGCGGCAGTGGCCGCCACCCGCGGCCGGGTCGGCATTGTCGGCACCGAATCGACGGTGCGCTCGGGCGCCTACGCGCGGGCGCTGCGCGAGCGCCGCGCCGACCTCGAGGTGTTCGTCCAGGCCTGCCCGCTGCTCGTGCCGCTGGTCGAGGAGGGCTGGCTCGACGACCCGGTCACCGAGCAGGTGGCGGCGCGCTATCTCGAGCCGCTGCTGGCGCAGCGCATCGACACCCTCGTGCTCGGCTGCACGCACTACCCGCTGCTGACGCCGCTGCTCGGGCGGCTGGCCGGTCCGGACGTCCGCCTGGTCGACTCGGCCGCCGCGGTGGCCGGCGAGGTGGCCGCCGATCTGGCGCGCCTGGGGCTGGCGGCCGGTGAGCGGAGCGGGCAGGATCAGCTGATGGTGACCGACGCGGCCGACCGCTTCGAGAATCTGGCGCGGCGGATCCTCGGCCGCGAGCTGGAGCTCGAACTGGTCGACCTGGCGATCGCCGCAAACGGAGACGAACGATGACTGCTCCCCCCGACGGATCGCCGGCACAGCGCGCGGAGGGCCGCGCGGCCGACGCGCTGCGGCCGACCCGGATCGAAACCGACGTCTCCAAGTGGGCCGAAGGCGCGGTGCTGATCGCCACCGGCGACACTCGTGTGCTGGTCACCGCGTCGGTCGAAAACCGCGTGCCGGGGTTCCTGGCCGGCAGCGGGCGCGGCTGGCTGACCGCCGAGTACTCGATGCTGCCGCGCGCCACCTCGACGCGCAGCCCGCGCGAGGTCTCCAAGGGCCGTCCGACCGGCCGCACGGCGGAGATCCAGCGGTTGATCGGGCGCAGTCTGCGCGCCGCGGTCGACACCGCGCTGCTCGGCGAGCGCACGCTCACGCTCGACTGCGACGTGCTGCAGGCCGACGCCGGCACGCGCACCGCCGCGGTGACCGGCGGCTGGGTGGCGACGACGCTCGCCCTGTCGCGCCTCTACCTGGCCGGCGATCTGCCCGGCTGGCCGCTCGTCGCGCAGGTGGCGGCGGTGTCGGTCGGCATCGTGGGCGGCGTGCCGCTGCTCGATCTCGACAGCGCCGAGGATCAGTCCGCCGAGGTCGACGTCAATGTCGTCGCGACGAGCGACGGCCGGCTGATCGAAGTGCAGGGCACGGGCGAGAAGCGCAGCTTCGAGCGCCCCGAGTTCGACCGCGTGCTCGACCTCGCCCTGGCCGGCATCGCCCGCCTCGGCGAAACCCAGCGCGCGGCGGTCGCCGACTCGCTCGCCGCCGTAGAAGAACGCCGCACCCGCGGCCGCCGCCCCGCCGCCTCCCCCCGCCCCGACCGCGACCTCTGGGGCCCCCCGACCGGCAAGCGGTAGCGCCGCAGGGCGGGCGTGCAGGGGACCGCTGGTGAGTCGGCTGGCTGGTCAACAGGAGGCGTCCTCTACGATGCCGCCGGGAACCTTCTCACCTGGAACCTGAACGCCTACGGGTACGATCCTCTGAACATGATGACGGAGATCTGCACGTCGGGCAGTTTCGTGGCCTGCAACGGCGAGCGCTGGGTGCACATCTACACGGCCGATGACGAACGGCTCTGGTCGCTCAACGCGAAGACCGGGCGGGAGGTCTGGACCGTCCGCGACTTCGCAGCGCGGCTGCTCACGCGCGACGTGCAGGACCCGAAGCAGATGAGCCAGGGCGCGGGCGGGCGCGGCGGCGCCGCTTGTCCCGGGTCCAATCCGCTGTTTTGCGACGGATTCGAGAGCGGCGGCACGGGCGGCTGGACCCGCGTTTCGCAGGGCCGGGATGTCTCGGACTACATCTGGCGCGGCGACAAGCTCCTGGGCGCGGCCTACGTGACCGGCGGCGGCTCCCGGCACTTCGCCGTCGACCATCTCGGCACCGTGCGCCTGGTCGTCTCCGACATCGACCCGGAAGTGCTCGCCCAGCCCAACTACTACCCGTTCGGCCGCGAAGT
>CAZUAT010000052.1:0-24398 GCA_964618415.1 uncultured Thermoanaerobaculia bacterium | reverse complement strand
CTACTTCCTGCCCAAGGCGGCCGAGCGCCCGGTCTACTCGTACCGGCTGTCGATCATTCACTTCTGGTCGCTGATCTTCATGTACATCTGGGCGGGCCCGCACCACCTGCTCTATACCGCCCTGCCCGAGTGGGCGCAGTCGCTCGGCATGGTGTTCAGTCTGATGCTCTGGGCGCCGTCGTGGGGCGGCATGCTCAACGGGCTGATGACGCTGCGCGGCGCCTGGAACAAGGTGCGCGAGGAGCCGGTGCTCAAGTTCTTCGTCGCCGGTGTGACCTTCTACGGCATGGCGACGTTCGAGGGGCCGCTCCTGTCGATCAAGTCGGTCTCGGCGCTGGCGCACTACACGGACTGGATCATCGGCCATGTGCACACGGGAGCGCTGGGGTGGAACGGCCTGATGGCGTTCGGGATGTTCTACTGGCTGGTTCCGCGGCTCTACCGCACCCAGCTCCACTCGCGAAAGGCGGCCGATGCGCACTTCTGGATGGCGCTGGTCGGCATCGTCATCTACATGCTCGCGATGTGGGTCTCCGGCGTGACCCAGGGCCTGATGTGGAAGGCGACCGCCGCCGACGGCACGCTGGTCTATCCCAATTTCGTCGAGACGCTGCTCGCGATCCGGCCGATGTACATCGTGCGCGTGATCGGTGGCGGCCTCTACCTGGGCGGCTTCGTCCTGATGATCTGGAACCTGTGGCGGACGGTGCGCCGCGGGTCGGCGGCTGACACGGTCGTCGAGGTGATGGTCGAGCCGCGCCGGCAGCCGGCGGGCGGCTTCATCCAGGTCCTGGCGGGCCGGCCGCTCTGGTTCTCGATTCTCGCGCTGGTGCTGGGTGGTCTGTTCTTCGTGCTGTCGACCCCGTGGGCGATCTTCGTCGCGGTGATCGTCATCCTGCTCTCGGAGCTCTTCTACAAGGTGGCACGCCGCGAAGCGGAGGCCGGCGCCGCGTCCTGGTTCGGTTTGATCGAGCGGCGGCCGCTGGCGTTCACCGTGCTCACGCTGGGCGCCATCCTGATCGGCGGTGTCGCCGAGCTGCTGCCGACCATCCTGGTCCGGCAGGCGGTGCCGCACACCGGGTCGGCGCAGGTGCCGTACACGGCGCTCGAGCTGCAGGGGCGCGATCTGTACGTCCGCGAAGGCTGCTACACCTGCCATTCCCAGATGGTGCGCCCGCTGATCTCCGAGTTTTCGCGCTACGGCGAGGCGTCGCGGGCGGAGGAGTTCCTCTGGGATCACCCGTTCCAGTGGGGCTCCAAGCGCACCGGGCCGGATCTCCACCGTGAGGGCGGGCGGTACCCGAACCTCTGGCACTACACGCACCTGATCGATCCGCGCGCGACCAGCCCGGGCTCGAACATGCCGAGTTACGCCGCGCTGGCGGCGCATCGGATCGATCCGCGCCTCGGGGGTCGCAAGCTGGCGCTGATGCAGAAGCTCGGCGTCCCGTACAGCAACGCCGAGATCGACGCCGCGGAGGCCTCGCAACGGGCACAGGGCGAGGCGATCGCGTTCGATCTCGGCGTGTCCGGAGTCGAGACCACGTGGGACAGCGAGATCGTGGCGATGATTGCCTATCTGCAGCGACTCGGCCGGGACGAAGGCGTGCGACCGCTGGCACCGCCCGGGGCGGAGGCCGCCGTGCAGTCGGCCGGGGGGAGTCACTGAGATGTATCGCGAGTTCTTCCGCTCCTTGCAGTCGACCGACCTGCCCCTGGCGACGATGCTGTTCTTCCTCGCCGCCTTCGTGCTCGTTCTGATGCGCACGTTCGTCTGGAAGTCCCGGCGGGACTACGACCCGGTGGCAGCCCTGCCGCTGGAGAAGGATGGGTCCGCTCCGCAATCGACCCGGCAGGAGGGTGAGCCGTGAAGCCGCACGAGGATTCGCAGCGCAGCGCCGTCATCCACGTCTACGACGGAATCGAGGAAGAGGACAACCGGCTGCCCAACTGGTGGCTGGCGATTCTGTTTGCCACCATCCTCTTTGCGTTCGTCTACTGGTTCGTTTACCACACGGCGGATCTGCGACCGACTCCTGCCGAGCGGTACCGGGCCCAGGTCGAGCAGCTGCTCGCCGAGCGCAGCAGCCTCGCCGTCGCCGGACCCCAGGCGATCGAAGCGCTGCTCGACGATCCGGAGGCGATGGCGGTCGGCGCGGAGGTGTTCCGTACCACCTGCGCCTCGTGTCACGGCATGCGCGGCGAGGGGTTGATCGGACCGAACCTGACCGACGCGTTCTGGATCCACCCTGCAGACCCGGTGGCGATCCTGCGCCTGATCCAGGACGGGGTGCCGGACAAGGGGATGCCGCCCTGGGGCGGCATGCTCGGCCCGGAGCGCTCGATGCGCGCCGCCGCCTACGTGCTCACGCTGCGCGGCACGAATCTGCCCGGCAAGGAGCCGCAGGGGGAGCGGGTCGAGTGACGACAGGTCCAGCGCCGATCCTCGGCTCGATGAGGCCCGACGGGTCGCGCCTGACCGTGCACCCCGCCGACGTGCGGGGGCGCTGGATCCGGCGGCGCCGGGTGGCCTTCACCCTGCTGATCGCCTTCTACGTCCTGGCGCCGCTGATACCGATCGGCGGCCATCCGGCGGTGCATCTCGACGTCGCCCATCGGCGCTTCTACCTGTTCGGCCAGACGTTCAACGCGCAGGACGTCTGGATGGTGGTGCTGCTGGCGCTCTCCTTCGTTTTCGCGCTGCTCCTGGTGACGGCCTGGCGAGGGCGCATCTGGTGCGGCTGGGCCTGCCCGCAGACGGTCTTCCTCGAAGGGGTCTACCGCCCGATCGAGCGTTGGCTGGAAGGTCCGCGCGAGCGCCGGTTGCGCGCAATTGGCGCGCCGTGGACGCCGGGGCGACTGGTTCGACGGGCGGTCAAGCTGGTCCTCTTCCTGGTCGTCTCCATCGCCATCGCGCACGTGGCGGCGGCGCTGTTCGTCGGTCCCCGCGAGCTGCTGGGGATGGTGCGCGAGGGTCCCGCCGCGCACGGGGTGGCCTTCGGTCTGACGGTCGGCTTCGCCGCCGTGCTGATGTTCAACTTTGCCTGGTTCCGCGAGCAGTTCTGTGTGCTCGTCTGCCCGTACGGCCGGCTGCAGTCGCTGCTGCACGATCGCGACTCGGCCACCGTGGCCTACGCCGAACGACGCGGCGAGCCGCGTGGCCGGCTGCGGCGGGAGGCCGAGGCTGTCGCGCCGCCGCTCGGCGACTGCGTGGACTGCCAGCGCTGCGTGGTGGTCTGCCCGACCGCGATCGACATCCGCAACGGCCTGCAGATGGAATGCCTCGCCTGCATGCAGTGCATCGACGCCTGCGACGAGGTGATGGACAAAGTCGGCCGGCCGCGCGGGCTGATCGGGCTCTACTCGCAGCACCAGGTGGCCGGCCAGCCGACCCGCGTGCTGCGACCTCGCCTCGTGCTCTACGGTCTGCTGTTCCTGTTGACCGTCAGCGCGCTCGGTGCCAGCCTCGTTTCCCGCACGCCGTTCGAAGCCAACCTGCTGCGACCGCGGGGAGCGCTGCCGTTCGTCCTCGACGGCGCCACGGTGCACAACAGCCTGGAGGTCCACCTGGTCAACAAGGCGCCGGCGTCCGCCCGCTACCGGATCTCGGTCGTCCTCCCGGTGCCGGGAAAAGCGGTCGTCGGCACCCCGGAGGTCGAGCTGGCGTCGCTCTCCGACGCCCGCGTGCCGATCTCGGTGTCGATCGACCGCGACGAGCTCGCGCGCCCGGTGGAGCTGACCGTGGTCGTCGAGGAGGTCGCATCCGGCGCCCGTCGCGAGCCGCGGATCCGGTTCCTGGCGCCACTGGCCGGACCTGCGCGATAGTTCGCGGCGGGCAGGGCGGCCGGGACCACCTGCGCAGACGGCGCTTGCACACCGCCGGGCCGCGTCGTACCATCCGCGCACATCCGACTGCCACCTGATTCGAATTCCATCCGCGAGGGGGAGCGATGGCTGACGCCAGTGGGAAGAGTTTCCAGCCGTACGTGCCGGCGAGCAGCAACATTCCGGAGTTCACACTCAAGGCGATCGTCGCCGGGTCGATCTTCGGGATCATTTTCGGTGCCGCCACGGTCTACCTGGCGCTGACGGCCGGCCTGACGGTGACCGCGTCGATTCCGATCGCGGTGCTGTCGATCTCGCTGCTGCGGCCGATGCGGGCCACGATCCTCGAGAACAACATCGTGCAGACGATCGGCTCGGCCGGCGAATCGATCGCCGCCGGCGTCGCCTTCACGATTCCCGCCCTCATCTTCCTGGAAGGCGGGGAGAGCTTCTTCAACTACTGGAACATCTTCTCGCTCGCCCTGGTCGGCGGCACGCTCGGCGTGCTGTTCATGGTGCCGCTGCGGCGCGCGCTGATCGTGCAGGAGCACGGCACGCTGCCGTATCCGGAGGGCACGGCGGCGGCGGACGTGCTGATCGCCGGCGAGAAGGGCGGCAACCTGGCCAAGAAGGTGTTCGCCGGTCTCGGCATCGCCGCCCTCTACCGGATCCCGATGTCGATCCTCGGGCTGTGGAAGGAGACGCCGATCTACTCGGCGGCGCGCAACGCGATCTTCCCGCGCGCCACGGTGGCATGCGACGTGACGCCCGAGTACCTCGGCGTCGGCTACATCATCGGACCGCGGATTGCCGGCGTCCTGGTGGCCGGCGGCGTGCTTTCCTATCTGGTGCTGATTCCGCTCATCGCCATCATCGGCGACGCGCTGCCGACCGTCCTCAAGCCGGCCGGCGCGCCGATCGGCGAGATGGACTACAACGGCATCCGGCTCGGCTACGTGCGCTTCATCGGCGCCGGCGCCGTGGCGGCTGCCGGTCTCATCACCCTGATCAAGACGCTGCCCACGATCGCCTCGGCGTTCCGGGAGAGCTTCAAGAGCCTCAAGGACCTGCGCACCGGCAAGATGGCCGAGCGCACCGAGCGCGACATTCCGATCACGTTCGTGCTCGTCGGCTCGCTGATTCTGGTCGCCGTCGTCGCCCTGCTGCCGCAGCTGCCCGGCGACGGAGTGCTGACCAAGGTGCTGATGGGCCTGCTGATCGTCGTCTTCGGGTTCTTCTTCGTGACCGTGTCGTCGCGCATCGTCGGCATCATCGGGTCGTCCTCGAACCCGATCTCCGGCATGACGATCGCGACGCTGATGGCGACCTGCCTGATCTTCGTCAGCCTCGGCTGGACCGACAGCGTCTACCAGTCGCTCGCCCTGTGCGTCGGCGCGATGGTCTGCATCGCGGCGGCCAACGCCGGTAACACCAGCCAGGACCTCAAGACCGGCTTCCTGGTCGGCGCGACGCCGCGCGCGCAGCAGATCGGTCTGATCATCGGCGTCGTAGCGTCGGTGTTCGCGATCGGCCTGACGCTGAGCATCATCGACAACGCCGAGGTGCCGAACCAGCTGATGGCGGGGCACGCGATCGGCTCGCCCGACTACCCGGCGCCGCAGGCGACCCTGATGGCGACCATCATCCAGGGTCTGCTGGCGCAGGACCTGCCGTGGGGCCTGATCTTCGTCGGCATGGCGATCGCCGTGGTCATCGAGCTGTGCGGCGTCAAATCGCTCTCGTTTGCGGTGGGCCTCTACCTGCCGCTGTCGACCACCCTGCCGATTTTCGTAGGCGGCTGCATCCGCGGTCTGCTCGAGCGCAAGGAGAAGGGCGAGGAGTCGGAGATCTCTTCCGGCATGCTCTACTCGACCGGCCTGGTGGCCGGCGGCGCGCTCACCGGTGTGCTGATCGCGGCGCTGCAGGGGATCAAGATCGGCGAGGGGGACCAGGCGGTGACGGTCTACCGCTACATCCTCGACGCGGTCGGCGTGCACGGGTTCGAGCACCTGGGCGCCTGGGCCGATCTGATCGGCGTCGGCATGTTCGCGGTCCTCTGCCTGTCGCTGGTCCGCATGGCGCGGCAGAAGCTGGCCTGATCGATCGGCGGCCGGTCCGGGGTTTGCGATGATCCGCCCCGTTTCGGCCGCCGAAGCCGTCCGCCGGATCCGTTCCGGCGACCGGGTCTTCGTGCACTCGGCGGCGGCCACGCCCCGGCTGCTGATCGAGGCGCTGACGGCGCGCGCTGGCGAGCTGACGAACGTCGAGCTGACTCACCTGCACACGGAGGGCGCGGCGCCCTACGCCGCGCCCGGTCTCGAGCGCAGCTTCCGGGTGCGCTGCCTGTTCATCGGTCCGAATCTGCGCGAGGCGGTCGCCGCCGGGCGCGCGGACTACGTGCCGGTCTTCCTGTCCGAGGTGCCGATCCTGTTCCGCCGCGGCGTGCTGCCGCTCGACGCGGCGCTCATCCAGGTGTCGCCGCCCGATCGCCACGGCTTCTGCTCGCTGGGCGTCTCGGTCGACGTCGTGCCGGCGGCGCTCGAGGTGGCCAGCACGGTGATCGCGCAGGTCAATCCGGCGATGCCGCGCACGCACGGCGACGCGCAGGTCCACGTCTCGCGCTTCACGGCAATGGTCGAAGCGGTCGACGAACCGCTGCCGGAGCGGGCACGGCCGGTGCTCTCGGAGGTCGAGCAGGCAATCGGCCGCCAGGTCGCCGGGCTGGTCGAGGACGGCGCAACGCTGCAGATGGGCATCGGTGCCATCCCGGACGCGGTGCTCGCCGCTCTGGGCGATCACCGCCGACTCGGGGTGCACACCGAGATGTTCTCCGACGGTCTGATCGACCTGGTCGAGCGCGGCGTGGTGACGGGCCAGGAAAAGCGCGTCCACCCGGGCAAGGTGGTGTCGAGCTTCGCGCTCGGCAGTCGCCGCCTCTACGACTTCATGGACGACAATCCCCAGGTGGCCATGCTCGACGTGGCCTACGTCAACGACACGTCGGTGATCCGGCGCAATCCGAAGGTCACCGCGATCAACAGCGCGATCGAGGTCGACCTGACCGGGCAGATCTGCGCCGACTCGATCGGCACCCGCATGTACTCGGGTGTCGGCGGGCAGATGGACTTCATCCGCGGCGCGGCGCTGTCGGCGGGCGGCAAGCCGATCATCGCGCTGCCGTCGACGACCCGGCGCGGCGAGAGCCGGATCGTGGCGCAGCTGCGGCCGGGGGCCGGGGTGGTGACGACACGCGCCCACGTCCACTTCGTGGTCACCGAGCACGGGGTGGCCGATCTGTTCGGCAAAGGGCTGCGCGAGCGCGCCCGCGCGCTGACCGCGATCGCCGCTCCGGAGCACCGCGAGGCGCTCGAGCGCGCCGCACGCGAGCGCTTCGGCGCCGGCTGAGCGCCCGCCCGCGCGGGCGGTAACATCCGCGAAGCATGGACGAGCCCGCTGCATCCTCCGCGCGCCGCGCCGTGGCGCTCCTGGTCACCGGCGCCTCCGGCATGGCCCTGCCCCGCCATCTGCTGGGAGTGCTCGCGCGCCACCCGGAGGTCGGCCGTATCCATCTCGTGGTCTCGCGCGGGGGCAGTCAGGTGCTGGCGCACGAACTGGGTCACGATCGCACCGGCGCGGAGGCGCTCGTCGAGGCGGCAGGGGTCGACGGGCCCGGCCGCGAGCGCATCGCGATCTACCGCGACAACGAACTTGACGCGCCGATCTCGTCCGGTTCGGTCCGCCTCGCGGCGACCCTCGTGCTGCCGGCCAGCTCGGGCACGCTCGGCGCGCTGGCGACCGGGATTGCCGACACGCTGATCCACCGTGCCGGCGCCGTGGCGCTCAAGGAGCGCTGGCCGCTGCTGCTCGGCTTCCGCGAGACGCCCCTCGCCCTCGTCCACCTCGAGAACCTGCGCACTCTGACCTACGCCGGCGCCGTCGTGGTGCCCCCGATCCCCGCCTTCTACATCGGCGGCGAATCGATGGACCGCTTCCTCGACGCCTACTGCCAGCGCCTGCTCGACCTCGCCGCCCTCGGCCCGGCGGGCCCCGGCGAGCGCTGGGCGGCGGCGCCGGCCTGACGGCACCCGTCACTGTGTACGAGCCGGTCGGCGTTTGCGCCTTCCGGACGGGAGGTGTACCCTCGGAAGTCCCAGCCCGGGAGGAATCCATGCCCCCCCACCCTGTTCGACTGCCACGCCCCGCCGTCCGGCTCGCCCTGACCCTGCTGCTCGCAGCCGCCCCCGCGCTCGCGGATGGGGAGTATCTGGTCCAGGACCTGGGAACCCAGCGCCTGATGCCGCCCTCCGAGATCGAACGGGCCGAGGTGCACGCTGTTCTGGATGGTGTCGCCTACTTCTACAAGGACGACGGCCGACACGGCTACGAACTGTGGCGCAGCGACGGCACCGTCGACGGGACCTATCTGCTGCGCGATATCTGCCCCGGTGTTTGCGGGGCGGACGCACCCAGCCAGCACTGGCTGGCGGCGACGGGGTCTAGTGTCTTCTTCTCGGCCGACGATGCTGTGCATGGCTCGGAACTCTGGCTTACGGATGGCACGGTCGAGGGCACCCGCATGGTGGCCGACGTCTTACCGGGTCCTCTCGGCTCGAACCCCATGGAACTCACGGCAGGTGCTGGGCAGGTCTACTTCCTGGCTTCCAACAGGTGGCCCGATCGACGGATTTGGGTTTCGGACGGTACGGCGGCAGGGACGACACCGTTGTTCGAGGCGAACGACGATCCGCTCGGCCCGGGATTGATCTCGACACTGACATGGGCCAACGGGCTGCTGTACGCGAAGGGCGGTCAACTGGGCCCGCTCTGGCGGTCGGATGGAACGGTGGGGGGAACGTTCCAGGTTCATCCACAGGCCAGCCTGCCAGACTCGTGGCACTACCACCAGGCCTACCAGGTTCTGCCCGACGGTGCGTTGGTGTTCCAGGGCTGTGACGAGCCTTACGGCCAACAGAACTGTGAGCCGTGGCGCACCGACGGGACTGTGGCTGGAACCTGGCAGCTCGCAGACATCGTACTGGGTCCAGAATCGTCGAATGCGACAGGCTTCGTGCGCGTCGGCGCCGAGGTCTGGTTTGGAGCGTGGGCTACCGGGACGTCCGGACAGCTCCGTCTCTACCGCACCGATGGCACGGTGTCCGGAACTTCGCAGGTTCCGCTGCCCACGGGCCTGGAGCCAAGAGTGCGCAACACAGTGCCGGCAGCGGCGCTTGCGTCGGGCCTCGTGTTTGTGGGGTGCGACGCCGAGGCGGGGTGTGAGCCCTGGTTCACCGATGGCACGGACTGTGTCCGGCTCGCCGACATCGTGCCGGGTCCGGACTCGTCGCTTGACTGGTACTTGCCCGTGGATCGGCCGAGACTAACCTCGGTCGGCAGTACGGTGCTGTTTCTCGCCACCACGCAGTCCGGCGCCGTGGAGCTGTGGCGTACCGACGGGACTGTGGCCGGCACGACTTCCGTGAGCGACCTGGATGCACCGCCTGACGGCACGATGTTCGGCGGCTTCTACTCGGCCGTGTTTCCGCCCATTGTGGCAAACGGTCGTTGGATCCTGCCGATCTTTCGTGGCGATCGAGGCACAGAGCTGTGGAGGTCGGACGGCACGGCTTCCGGGACGTTGAGACTTGCAACGATGGCCGACGAAGCTTCCGGATACCTCGCGCCGATCGACAGCTTCCATTCTCCCTTGCGGCTTGCCTGCATGGCGCCCCTGAACGACGGGGTCGTCACCAAGGTCGCCAACGTCCAAGCGCCGGTGGACTCCTGGCTCGTGTTCACCGATGGGGAGCCGGGCGGCGCAGTGGTGCTGCATCCGCTCGACCAGGAGTACTACGGCCGAGAGGCCGAGTGCGCAGCGATCGGAGATGAGGTGGTTGTCTCCGGCATTTCCGCTCTGCAGTGGCAGCTCCTGCGCACTCAGGGTACGGTCGAAACTACCGAGCCGCTACCAGGTGTGGGCGGCTACCCGATGTCGGTTCCAGCATTCGAGCCCACGCGCACTGCAGCAGTCGATGCCGACCGGCTCGCGATCGTCACCGACGAGGTCGGACTCGCGCTGATTCCGGCAGCCGGGTCACCAGAGTCGATCCTGACGTTCCCGGCCGCACTGCAGTGGGGTGAGCTGGTCAGCGCCGGCGAGCGTCTGTTCCTTGCCGACTCCTATGGGCGACTCGAGATCACGGACGGGAGCGAGGCGCCCACCCTGCTGCTCGAGGCGCCGTCAGCGCCCGAACCTTGGCACGAACTGACGGACGCCGTGGCCGTCGGCGAGCAACTCTTCTTCGTCCTCACGACGCCCGAGGAGGGCGCCGAGCTGTGGCGCTCGGACGGTACGGTCGAGGGAACCGGCCCCGTGCGAAGTCTTCAGGACGGTCCTGCAGGCGGCTTCGATGAGCGGCCCATCTGGTGGATGATGAGCCGCCCGTGGCGGCCACGCATCGCTGCGCTCGACGACGAGCGGATCGTCTTCCAGGCGAGCGACGGCGTCAGCGGCTTCGAACTCTGGACGAGCGACGGCACGGAGGCGGGGACGGTGCTGGTGGCGGATCTGGTGCCGGGGCCGGGAGGGTCGTGGCCGCGGCATCTGACTTCGCTCGGGGACGGGACGGTGCTGTTTGCGGCGGAGCATCCGGTCTACGGCTACGAGCTGTTCCGGACGGACGGGACAGCGGCGGGCACGGCGCTGGTGGCGGATCTGGTGCCGGGGATCGACTCGTCGGTGCCGGACGAACTCACTGTCGTCGACGGCATTGTCTACTTCTCGGCCTGGACGAGTGAGCACGGGCGCGAGGCGTGGCGGACCGACGGGACGGCGGTCGGCACCTGGCGGCTGACCGACGTGGCGCCGGGTCCGCTCTCGTCCTCGCCCGCGAACTTCGTGCGCTCAGGCGGCAGGCTGTTCTTCTCGGCGAGCGACCACGTCCACGGCTTCGAACTGTGGGCGATGCCCGAGGACGGCAGCGGCAGCCTCTTCCTCGACGGCTTCGAGAGCGGCGACACCAGCCGCTGGAGCGACCAGTTGCCCTAAAGGTGGCTGCGCGGTGTCGAGGACGTGGCAGCTCGTGGCGGTTTGCGATCCAGCCGGTGGGGGTGTACCCTCGATAGCCCCAGTCTGGGAGGAATTCATGCACAGTTGCTGCGGTTCCGTGGCGTGTCAGGTCGCTCGTCTCGCGCTGAGCTTGCTGGTGGGAGTCGCCCCCGCCATCGCAGACGGGGAGTACCTGATCGAAGACATTGGGCAGATACGAACCTATACGCTGGCCGAAGGAGCCACGCTGCCGGCTCGGGCGGTCGTCGACGAGGTCGCTTACTTTTTCCAGGACGACGGACGGCACGGCTACGAACTGTGGCGCACCGACGGCACGAGCGTGGGTACCTACATGGTGCGCGACGTCTGTCCAGGGCGCTGCGGAGCCGAACAGCTGTACTCCTTTGGCCTCGCGGCCGTCGGCTCCCAGGTTTTCTTCGCAGCGGACGACGGAATCCATGGCGTCGAGCTTTGGGTGACCGACGGCACGCACGATGGCACACACCTGGTGGCAGACCTGGAACCGGGACCGCGATCCTCCCGCCCTGCCGGCATGATCGAGGCGTCCGAGCGCCTATGGTTTCTGGCCGGCACGACGGCGGCCGGACAACGCCGCGACATCTGGACATCCGATGGCACCGCTGAGGGCACACAACGATTGCTGCCTGCCGGGAAGGATCCGATGGGAGGCCGCGTCATGTCGCTTCTCGCCGGCCAGAACCTTGTGTTCGCGATCGTAGCTGGTGAGGACGACTACGAACTCTGGCGGTCGGATGCAACGGTGTCGGGTACCTACGTCGTGCACCCGGGGTTCTCCTCGCCGACGCTCTTCGAGGGCAGCGGTGCCGCGGTCCTGCTGGCGAACGGAGTGCTCGTGTTCGGCGGCTGCGCGCTGCCCGGGTCGCCGTCCGACT
The DNA here is from genome assembly GCA_964618415.1 of uncultured Thermoanaerobaculia bacterium. Classification (GTDB taxonomy): domain Bacteria; phylum Acidobacteriota; class Thermoanaerobaculia; order Multivoradales; family JAGPDF01; genus JACTMI01. The sequence continues at coordinate 12,614 of CAZUAT010000052.1, read as the reverse complement.
GCGAGCCTTGGCGATCCGACGGCACGGTCGCGGGGACTTTCCGGCTCGCCGATCTGAGACCGGGAGAGCAGTCGTCCTACCCGATCGGATTTCAGCGGGTAGGCGATGAGGTCTGGTTCGAGGCCGACCCGTCCGCGGGAAGCGGCCTGTATCGCACGGACGGAACGGCTGCAGGGACGCTGCCGGTGTCGTTGCCGGGCGATGTGCAGATCAATCTGCGCTGGGGAGCCGCGGCTTCGCTCGGTACGGGCCTCGTGTTCGTGGGTTGCGATCCGGGCACGGGCTGCGAGCCGTGGTTCAGCGACGGAGTCACCACGAACCGGATCGCCGACCTAGTCCCCGGGTCCGGGTCGTCCGTCGGGTCGGCGGCCACCATGGATCGTCCGCGAATGACCTCCCTGGGTGCTCGGGTGGCGTTTCTCGCCGACGATGGCAGCGGGCAGCTGGCACTCTGGAGTACCGACGGGAGCGCGCCTGGAACGAGCTTGGCCTCCGATCTCGACGACTATCCGCCTGGCTCCCAGTTCGGCTACTTTCCCGCCATCGCCCGCTCGATCGTTGTCCAGGGCCGCTGGCTGCTGCCGCTTTTTCGGCCCGACCGCGGCCGTGAGCTCTGGCAAACCGACGGCACCGCGACTGGTACGAGCAGGCTCGTGACCATCGCGACCGAGGCCTCAGCGTTCCTACCGACCGTCGAGTCCGTCTCGGCGATGGTTCGTCGTCGGTGCATGGTGCCGCTCGCGGGCGGAGCCCTGTTCAAGGCGGCCAATCGCACGGTGCCCCGGCAACACGAGCTGATGTTCGCCAACGGAGTGCCGGCAAGCGTGGAGTCGCTCCTGGTGATCGAAGAGAGTGACGAGAGCATGTCGGCAGAGTGCGCGGCTGGCGCCGACGGCGCCCTCGTCCTCCGATCCGCGAATCAGGAAGGGGAGCTGTGGCGCACCGACGGGACGGGTGACAATACCGAGCTGCTGCTATCGCAGTTCAGCGCAAGCTCGGTACGGGTGTTCGAGCGCCACGGGTCACGGCTGGCGTTCATCGGCTCGGACGCGGAGACTTTCGGGCAGCCCACCCTCTATCTCGTGAGTGCTCCCGACGAGGACGAACCGGTCAGCCGCCTGGCCACGGCGATGAGTTGGGGGGAGACCGCCAGCACTGGCGAGCTCCTCTTCGTCGCCGGCCACGACGGTGGGCTGGAAGTCACCGACGGTAGCGAGGCGCCGACAACGCTGCTCGAGGCACCGGCGGATCCAGAGGTGCACCACGAGCTCTTCGACGCTGTGGCGGTCGAGCAGGGTTTGTTCTTCGTGCTCGACACACCGCAGGAGGGTGCGGAACTGTGGCGATCGGACGGGTCCGTTGCGGGCACCGCCGTAGTCCGGAACCTCATTCCTGGGCAAGTGGGTGGGATGGCGGAGTGGAGCCAGCTGGACAGGGTTTGGGGCAGACTGCCCGGCGGAAACATCGCCGCGCTCGACGCTGCGCGCGTCGTCTTCCAGGCGAGCGACGGCGTCAGCGGCTTCGAACTCTGGACGAGCGACGGCACGGAGGCGGGGACGGTGCTGGTGGCGGATCTGGTGCCGGGGCCGGGAGGGTCGTGGCCGCGGCATCTGACTTCGCTCGGGGACGGGACGGTGCTGTTTGCGGCGGAGCATCCGGTCTACGGCTACGAGCTGTTCCGGACGGACGGGACAGCGGCGGGCACGGCGCTGGTGGCGGATCTGGTGCCGGGGATCGACTCGTCGGTGCCGGACGAACTCACTGTCGTCGACGGCATTGTCTACTTCTCGGCCTGGACGAGTGAGCACGGGCGCGAGGCGTGGCGGACCGACGGGACGGCGGTCGGCACCTGGCGGCTGACCGACGTGGCGCCGGGTCCGCTCTCGTCCTCGCCCGCGAACTTCGTGCGCTCAGGCGGCAGGCTGTTCTTCTCGGCGAGCGACCACGTCCACGGCTTCGAACTGTGGGCGATGCCCGAGGACGGCAGCGGCAGCCTCTTCCTCGACGGCTTCGAGAGCGGCGACACCAGCCGCTGGAGCGCCGAGCTCCCCTGAGGCCGGCGCGCGGGCCGGCTGCTACTCGTAGCGCAGGGCTTCGATCGGCTGGAAGCTGGCGGCGCGGCGGGCGGGCCAGAGGCCGAAGAAGAGCCCGACCGCGGCCGAGAAGGCGAAGGCGAGCACGGCGGCGTCGGCGGTGACGGTCAGGTTCCAGCCCGCGAAGCGCTGCAACGCCAGCGCCGCGCCCCAGCCGGCCGCGAAGCCGAGCAGGCCGCCGAGCAGGCAGAGGGTCATCGCCTCGACCAGGAACTGACGCAGGATGTCGCCGCGGCGAGCGCCGAGCGCCATGCGCAGCCCGATCTCTTTCGTGCGCTCGGTCACCGAGACCAGCATGATGTTCATGATTCCGATCCCGCCGACGAGCAGCGAGATGGCGGCGATACCGGCGAGCAGGAAGCTCATCGTGCGCGAGGTCTCCTGGATCGTCTCGAGCAGCGACGACTGATCGCGCACGTTGAAGTCGGCCTCGGCGCCGGGGCGGATCCGGTGCTCGCGGCGCAGCACGCGGTCGATCTCGATCGTCACCGGCAGCATCTGGTCGCGGCTCGCCGCCTGCACCGAGATTGCCCGCACGCGGTCGTTGCCGAGCAGGCGGAAGCGCGCCGTGGCGAGCGGCACGTAGAGCGATTCGTCGGGATTCGAGAACCCGGCCGACCCCTTCTCGGCCAGTGCCCCGACCACCTCGAACGGCAGCCCGCGGATCAGGATCGTCTCGCCGACCAGGGCGGCGCTCGAGCCCGCGCCGAGCTGCGTGCCGACCAGCGCGCCCAGCACCACGACGCGCCGCCGCGCCTGCTCCTCGCGCTGCGTGAACAGCTGGCCGGCGGCGAGCCGGAAGTTCTGGACCGTGAAGTAGTCCGGCCAGGTTCCGACCACCGACAGGTTGGCGTTCGCGCCGCCGCGCTCGACCTGGAAGCGCGACTCGACCTCGGGCGCGATCGCCAGGCCGGCGAGCGTCGGCGCGGCGGCGAGCGCCTCGGCGTCGTCGGCCGTCAGGCGGGCCTGGCCGCGCGACAGGCCGCCGAAGAACGCCTGGCCGGCGCGCACCGTCAGGACGTTGGCGCCCAGGCCGCCGAGCCGATCCTGGATCGACCGCTGCGCGCCCTCGCCGAGGGCGACCATCGTGATCACCGCCCCGATGCCGATCACGATACCGAGTACGGTGAGCAGCGAACGCATCTTGTTGGCGGCGATCGCCGTGAAGGCGACGCGGAACAGGTCGGCGAGCGGCACCTCAGCGTCCCTGCGCGGGGCGCGCCGAGCCGCCGGTGATGCTGGTCGAGCCGGCCCGCTCGCGGATCCGCTGTTCGAAGCTCTCCTGCTGGCGCTGAATCTGCGCCACCGTCACCAGCATCACGGCCGTCCCCTCGCTGATCTCGCCGGTCTCGTCGACGACCTCGGTGTACTCCCAGTCGGAGATTCCGAAGCGGACCGGCCGCGGCTCGAGGCCAGCGGCACCGGTCACGAAGAGAACCCCGGGGCGGGTGTCGCCGTTGCCGCGCGGCGGGGTGGCGCCGGCCGGCTCGCTGTCCGCAGCCGCAGGACGCACGCCGCGCAGCGCCGCGCGCACCGTGTCGACCGGCACGCCGAGCGCCTGCGCCGCCGCAACCGCATCGCGGGCTCCGACCACCGCGCCGTTGGGCACCGCGAGAACCCCCTCGCGCCGTGCCACTTCGAGAGCGATCTCGGCGGTCATGCCGGGCAACAGGCGGCGTTCGGAGTTGTCGATCCGCACCAACACCGGAAACTGGGTGACGTTCTGTTCGACCACCGCCTGCGGTTCGACTTTCTCGACCTCGCCGCGGAAAATGCGGCCGGCGTGCGCTTCGAGCGTGACGCGGACCGGCTGGCCGGCGCGGATCCGGCCGACGTCGGTCTCGTCGATGTTGGCGCGCACCCGCATCGAGGCGAGGTCGGCCATGGCAAACAGCGTCGTGCCGCCCGAGACGTTGGCGGTGGCCGAGGCGATGATCTGCCCGGGTTCGACCGTTCGCGTGATGACCGTACCGACGATCGGCGCGCGGATCGTGACGTCGCGGCGGCGTTCGCGCGCCAGCTCGAGATTGGTCTCGGCGCGCAGCACGGCCGAACGCGCCGCCACGGCGCTGTCCTCGGCGCTGTCGAGCTCCTGGGCCGGCACGATGCCGGCTGCGAGCAGCTGCCGGACCCGTTCGACCTGGGCCGAGGCAACCCGCGCATGCTCGCGCGCCGAGGCGACGTCGGCCTCGGCCTGGTCGAGCGAGTTCTGGACGTCGCGCGGGTCGATCTCGGCCAGCAGCGCGCCAGCCTCCACCTCGTCGCCCGTCTCGGCGTGGACCCGCAGCACCTCGCCCGAGGCGCGCGACTTGACCTCGACCACGCGCACCGGCTCGACCTGCCCGGTCGTCTCGACGGTCAGCGCCAGCGTGCGGCGCTCCACCGTCGCCGTGCCCAGGGCCGCGGCGGGATCGACCGCCTCTCTGGGCGCGCTGCGGCTGCGCCAGACCCAGAACGCCGCCACCGCGGCAACCACCACCACTGCCCAGATCAGGGGCTTCTTCACGTCGTCGCCTTCCTCCGGATGCCTGCCGCGGTCCGCACCGGCGGGCGCGCGCTGCACGGAGCGGTGCAGATTCCGCGCCGTAGCTTACCGGCGCCGGCGCGGCGGACGCGCCACCCGGGCGGGCGGTAGCCGCCAGCCGGCAGTCAGTCGAGCAGCAGGCCGCCCAGCAGCCCGGCAGTGCCGCCGAGCAGACCGAGGATCCAGCCGAGCCAGGCAGCGCGCCGCTCGCGCGCCCGCGTCCGCCGGGCGCGCTCGGGGTCCTCGCGCAGTTCGAGGGCGTGGCGTGCGGCGACGATGCGCGGCAGCCAGAAGGCGTGCAGCGCGCCGAGGCTGGCGAGGAAGGTAGCGAACGTCGCGACCGGAGCCCAGCGGCTGCCGGTGGCCAGCCAGAGGGTCGGGAAGGCGACCGCGGCGCCTACGACCAGCGCCAGACTTGCCGCCTCGAAGCGGCGCAGCGCCGCCAGCTCGGCCACCGACCGGGCCCGGCGGCGCAGCTGGCGGGTCCCGAGCAGCACGCCGACGGCGCCGCCGGCGGCCGGCAGCAGGATCGCGCCGCCGAAACTGGCGAGGCCGGCAAGCAGCTTTGTCAGCAGGGAGGCGTGCGTGGCGTGAGCACCCGCTGCCGCGGCGCCGATCGCCGTCGTGGTGGCGGCCGAAGCGGGCGCAGCGATCGACAGCGCGGTCATCACCGCCGCGGTCAATGCGCTGCCCGGGGCGGCCCGGCGCGAGGCCTCGGCGAAGTGAGCCAGCAGACTCGAACGCAGTGCACGCCGCGCGCGCGACACCCGCTTGCGCACCGCCGCCTCCGACAGCCCGAGCAGCTCGGCAACCTGGGCGCTCGACTCGCCCTCCCAGTAGTAGAGCAGCACGACCTCGCGCGTCTCGGCCGGCAGTTCGTCGAGCACAGTCGACAGGGCGAGGCGATCCTCCTCGGCGACGAGCGTCGCGTCGACACCCAGCCGCGGATCGACCGCGGCAGCGAGCTGCTCGTCGGAGTCGGCGAGCGTGACCCGCCGCCGGCGCCGCCGCTCGGTGCGCAGGACGTGGTAGGCCCGGTGCCGGGTCGCCTGGCGCAGCCAGGGCAGGAAGCTGCGCGGTTCGCGCAGTGCACCCAGGTCGCGCCAGGTGGCGAGGAAGACGTCCTGCGCGATGTCGCGCGCCAGGTCGGTATCGCGCACGATGGCGAGCGCGATCGAGACCACGCTGTTGCGCGTTGCCTCCACGAGGCGGGCGAAGGCGTCGCGGTCGCCGCCCGCCGCTGCCGGCAGTGCCTGGTCGACGACCAGGGCAAGGGCCGCGCCCCCGGCGTGGCTCACTGCGGGCTCCCGGCCGGTGCGCGGCCGGCAAGCGCGCGGGTGAGGAACTGGTCGAGCTGGGCCTTCAGAAAGGCCGGAGCGTCGAGCATCAGGAAGTGCCGCGCCTCGTCGTGGAAGACGACCTCGGCCTGGGGGGCGGCGACGAGCTGCGCGCGGTAGGCGGCGCGGGTGGCCTCGCGCATCGGCTCGGGCACGCTGCCGAGCGCGCCGATGAGCAGGATCGGCGCCGGGATCGCGCCGACACGACCGCGCAGGTCGGTGGTCAGCATCTCGGCGATGGCCAGGCCCGCAGCGGCCGGATCGGTGGCCGAGGCCCAACCGAGCGCCCGTTGGCGGTCGGCCTCGCCGGTGATCATCGACGTCAGCACGAGCTGAGTCTGTGCCAGGTACGCCTCGCGGTCGAGCTTTTCGTGGAAGGTCCGCAGCGCAGCGGCACGGTCGGCCTGGCTCGCGGCGGTGAGGGTCGCATCGGCGACGGCCGGCAGGAACGGCAGGCCGTCGACCGAGACGACACCGGCGAAGCGGTCCGGGGCTTCGCTCGCGGCGAGCAGGGCGACGAAGCCGCCCAGGCTGTGCCCGATCAGCACCGGCCGCTCGAGGCGGTGCTGGTCGGCGTACTCGGTCAGGGCGGTGGCGACCCGCGGCAGGAAGGGAGCGCCTACGCTCTGCGGCCCGCCGAAGCCGGCGAGGGTCAGGACGTGCAGTTCGTAGCGGTCGCGCAGCTGGGCCACGGTGTCGCCCCAGACCTCCCCGCTCGTCGCGAGGCCGGGGATGAGGATGAGCGGCGGGCCCGAGCCGACCACCTGCGCGTCGAACAGGTCGCGATAGTCGGCAAAGCGGCCCGACACCGCGGTGGCCGCGACGACGGCGACGATGAGCGTCCAGAACGGAAACAGGCGGCGAACGATGGGGCGTTGGGTCTTGGGGGTCATGGCAAGAGCCTCCTCGCTTACCAAGGAGCCGGTCGGGTCGAAGTGTGACCGCCAGTTGCCCGTTCCGGACCGATCCGGGCGGTAGACTGACCGGACCCATGACCGACCCGTCACGTCCGGCGCTCGATCTGCGCTCGCTCTTTCTCGGCCCCAAGGCCGAGAACGCCGACGTGCTCGAGCGGCTCCTGCTCGAAGCGCTGCGCGACCACGTCTTCTGGCGCCGCAACTTTCACCCCGAGGACGGCTTCGAGATCGGCGAGCTCGACAAGCGGCTTCCGGAGTACGAGCGGGCACAGTCGGTGCTCGCCCAGGAGTTGCTCTCACTGCTCGGTGAACTCAAGGGTGGGGTGCCGTTCTTTTCGCCGCGCTACATCGGTCACATGACCGCCGACCTGACGCTCGCCTCGCTGGTCGGCTACTTCGCCACGCTGCTCTACAACCCCAACAACGTCGCGGTCGAAGGATCGCCGGTCACCACCCGCCTCGAGCTGGAGGTCGCGGCGCAACTGGCGGGGATGGTCGGCTACCCGGCCGAGCGGGCGTGGGGTCACCTGACCTCGGGCGGCACAGTGGCCAACTTCGAGGCGTTCTGGGTGGCGCGCAACGTCAAGTATCTGCCGGTCGCCCTGTCCGGCGCGGCAGACGAACTCGGCCTCGGCGAGTTCGAGATCGAGCGCGCCGATGGCCGCCGGGCGCCCATCGCCAGCCTCGGTCTGTGGGAGCTGCTCAACGTGCCGCCGGGCGCGGCGCTCGACGCCGCTGACGGCCTGCTGTCGGCGGCCGGCGGCGGAGAGGCGGCGGTCGAAGTGCTGGCCCGCCACTCGCTGGCGCGGGTCGGCCACCAGGAGTACGGTCGCCGGCTGGCCCTGGAGTTCGGAGACCCGCTGCCGCCGGCCGTCGTGCTGGTGCCGTCGACCGCGCACTACTCGTGGGAGAAGATCTGCCGCGCCCTCGGCATCGGCAGCGACCAGCTGCGTCACGTTCCGGTCGACCGGCGCTTCCGCATCGACGTCGGCGCGCTGGAGACGGTGCTGCGCGACCTGGCGGCGACCCGCACGCCGGTACTGGCGGCAGTCGCGGTGGTGGGAACCACCGAGGAGAGCGCCGTGGATCCGATCGACCGCCTGCTCGATGTGCGGGCCGGCGCCGGTCGTGAGCTCGGGCTGGCGTTTCCGCTGCACGCCGACGCGGCCTGGGGCGGTTACGCCATCTCGATGACCCGGGCGGCGGACGGTTCGCGGCGGCCGATCGAGGCAGTGCGTGCCGAGGTTGCACCGCACCGCTGGCCGTCGCCGGAGGTCTGGCGAGCCCTGATCGGGGTGGAAGGCACCGATTCGGTGACCATCGATCCGCACAAATTCGGCTTCGTGCCGTATCCCGCCGGCGCGGTCCTGTTCCGGGACCGCCGGGTGCGCGAGCTGGTGGCGACCGACGCGCCGTATGTCTTTCACGCCGAGAGCCCGGCGTCGCTGGCCGCCATCGGCCCGTACATCCTGGAGGGCTCGAAGCCGGGAGCGGCCGCCGCATCGGTCTGGCTGTCGCACCGCGTGCTGCCGCTCGACGGGGACGGCCACGGTCGGCTGATCGTCGCCACGGCGCGCGGCGCCTTGGCCCTGCACGAGCGCCTGAGCGAGGGGGACTTCGGGGAGTTCCGCGTCGTCACCCTGCCCGAGCCAGACCTCAACATCGTCTGTTTCGGCGTTGCGCACCGCCGCTTTCCGTCGCTCGACGCGGCCAACGAGTTCATCGCCGGCGTGCACCGCCGCATGAGCGTGGTGCCGGGTCGGTCGCCGCGCGAGGTCGAGTTCGTCGTCACCCGTACCGTGCTGCGCTCCAGTGAGTACGGCGAAGCGCCGTTGCCGCTGGTCGAGCTGCTGGGCTGGCGGCGCGACGACTACCTGCGAGCCGGCGGTGTTGCGGTGCTGCGCTGCACGGTCATGGACCCGTTCGTCGGGGATCCGCGCGGCCGCACCGACTACGTTGAAGCGTTCGCCGCCGAGCTCGGGCGGGTATTCGAGGAGACGCTCGACGAGATCGTGGGGGAGAGCCGATGAAGAGCTGGCGCCAGGAGCTGTGGTTCCACGTCCCGACTCGACGCGCGTTCGTGCACATCACGCCGCTGGTCGAAGAGGCGCTGGCGGCGAGCGGCATCCGGGAGGGGTTCTGCCTGGTCAACGCCATGCACATCACCGCCTCGGTGTTCATCAACGACGACGAGAGCGGGCTGCACGAGGACTACGAGCGCTGGCTCGAGCAGCTCGCCCCGTTCGACGCGGGGTCCGATCCGAAGCGCGGGGGCTACCGCCACAACCGGACCGGCGAGGACAACGCCGATGCCCACCTCAAGCGCCAGGTGATGGGTCGCGAAGTGGTCGTCGCCGTGACCGACGGGCGACTCGACTTCGGGCCGTGGGAGCGGATCTTCTACGGCGAATTCGACGGCGGTCGCCGCAAGCGGGTGCTGGTAAAGATCATCGGCGAATAGGCCGGGGAGCGAGCATGAGAATCGTGGTGCGTGACAGCGGGTCCCTCCGGGTGGAGGTCGGCGAGGGTGAGGAGCTGGAGCTGGTCGACGGCGCCGGGCAACCGTTCGGACTCGGAGGGCGGCGCGTCGTCTCGCTCTGTCGCTGCGGAGCCTCGGAGAGCAAGCCGTTCTGTGACGGCTCACACGGCCGCTGCGAGTTCGACTCGGTCGTGGTCGCGCGCGACCTGCCTCCGCCGGCGGCGCGCTGAACGGCACGCTGTCAGCTTCGCGGAGGTTCCTTCCGGTCTTCGGCCAGCAGCGGCCGCAGGACACCGAGCAGGTAGAGCGATCCGCAGGCGACGACCAGGTCCGGCGGCGCGCTGCGGGCGACGGCGAGAGCGCGCTCCGGATCGGGCTCGACTTCGACCGGGCGGCCCGCCGGCACGAGGGCGCGCAGGTCGGCCGGGTCTGCGGCACGCGCGGAATCGGGGCGCGTCAACACCACTTGGCGTGCGCGCTGCGCCAGTTCCGGCAGCATTTCGGCGATCTGCTTGTCGGCCAGGGCGCCGAACAGCAGCGTGAACGGTCGATCCAGCCGATCCAGGAAACGCGCGAGAGCGGCGCAGCCGTGCGGATTGTGGGCCGCGTCGAGCAGCACGGTCGGTCCACCGTCGGCTGGCCGGAACGACTCCAGGCGGCCCGGCCAGCGCACCGTCGACAGACCACCTCGGATCGCGGCCGCGTCGAGCGTCAGGGCGCCTTCGCCGCTGAGCAGCTGCGCCGCGGCCACTGCCGTGGCGGCATTCTCGAGCTGGTGCTCCCCGGGCAGCGACAGCTCGACCTCCAGCGACTGGCCGGCGAGTTCGAACTCGACGAGGTGCCCGTCGAGGCCGCGCCACTGCGCGCGGATCTGCCGCACGAGCGCTTCGCGCCGATGCGCGCGGGCGCCGATGCGCGCCGCCGCTTCGAGCAGTGCGCGCTCGGCCTCGGGCGCCTGGCGCGCGAAGACCGCCGGGCGATCGCGCCGCAGGATCCCCGCCTTCTCGCCGGCCACGGCACGGAGAGTGGTGCCCAGCTCCGCCGTGTGATCGAGCGCGATCGGCGTGATCACCGACAGCAGCGGCTCGGCCGCATTGGTGGCATCGAGTCGGCCTCCCATGCCGATCTCGACTACCGCGAGGTCCGGCTGCTGCTCGGCAAACAGCACGAACGCCGCGGCGACCGTGGCCTCGAAGTAGGTCGGACCGAGCGGGCCGGCGGCCCCGGCGACGGCGAGAACCCGCTCGAGGGCGGCCGCCAGGCGGGCTGGATCGACCGGCTCGCCGTCGACAACCACCCGTTCCTCGACCCGCACCAGATGCGGAGAGGTGTGCAGCGCGACACGGTAGCCGGCGGCGCGCGCGATGGCCGCCAGCATCGCGGCCGTCGAGCCCTTGCCGTTGGTGCCCGCAACAAGCACGATCGCGAGCCCGGCCTGCGGATCGCCGAGGGCGGCGAGCAGCCTGCGCATCGGCGCCAGGTCGAGGCGCACTCCGAGGCGGTCGAGTGGCGCCAGCAGCGCGTCGACCCGCTTGCGGCTCATTGAGAGTTGCCCGGGATCAGGCGAGGTGGCGCAGACAGCGCGCGAGGGTCGACTTCAACTCGGCCCGGCCAACGACCAGGTCGAGGAAGCCGTGCTCGAGCAGGAACTCCGAGCGCTGGAAACCCTCCGGAAGGCTCTGGCGAATCGTCTGCTCGATGACGCGCGGCCCGGCGAAGCCGATCAGCGCTCCTGGCTCGGCCACGTTGACGTCGCCGAGCATGGCGAACGAGGCGGTGACGCCCCCGGTGGTCGGGTCGGTGAGCACGGAGATGTAGGGCACGCCGGCATCGCGCAGCCGGCCCAGCGCGGCAGAGATCTTCGCCATCTGCATGAGCGACAGCACGCCCTCCTGCATGCGCGCGCCGCCCGAGGCCGAGACGACGATGAGCGGCGTGCGGCGTTCGGCGGCGCGCTCAGCGGCACGGGCAATCTTCTCGCCGACCACCGACCCCATCGATCCGCCGATGAAGCGGTAGTCCATCGCTGCCAGGACTACCGGGATGCCCTCGATGCCGCCTTCGACGACGCGCACCGCGTCGGCCACTCCGAGTGTCTTCTGGAAGGCTTTGAGACGGTCAGCGTAGCGCTTCGAATCCACGAACTCGAGCGGATCGGCGGGACGGATGTCCGTGAAGAGTTCGGCAGGCTGCGAATCGTCGAGCAGCAGCGTGACGCGGGTGTCGACATCGATGCGGAAGTGATAGCCGCACTTCGGGCAGATTCGCAGGTTCTTCTCGAGCTCGCGCGAGAAGATGATCTCGCGGCAGCCGTCGCAGCGAACCCACAGGCCCTCGGGCACCGAGGAGCGGGACCGCTCGTCGCGTGCCTGCTTGGGCTTACGCTCTTTCTTGAACCAGGCCATGGGCGCGAATCGCCGACGCTAGCGGGCTGCCGGAACCGGCCGGCGCCGGCCGGCCCGGCTCAGCGTCCGACGCCCGGCGGCACGTCCGCCCGGGCGGCGGCGAGGCGGCGGATCAGATCTCCGCCGAGCCCTCTTCTTCGGCTTCGAGGTCGTTGGGAATGCCGAGGCGCAGGCAGGCTGCGTCGTACATCTGCCGACTCGCCTTCTTGGCGTTCTGAAGCTGCGCGAGCTTTTCCTTGACCTTCGCCAGTTCGTCCTCGATCTGGCGGTCGAGGTCGGCAATCTCCTGCTTGGTGACGGTCAGGGTGTTCTCGTAGAACTTACGCTGCTGGTCGTTGAGACTCATTCGCTCTCCCTAGAGCCTGAACGGGATCGTCAGGCGGTACCACATCTTGACCCGCACGCCGTCTTTGGTCGCGGGAGTGAAACGGGCGGAGCGGGCGGCACTGGTCGCCGCCTCGTTCATGCCGACGTTCTGCGATACGCCTCGATCGAGTCGTACGTCGAGGACCTTTCCGGTCTCGTCGACCAGCAGGGACAGTTCCACCGTCCCTTCGATCCGCATGCGACGCGCGATCGGAGGATACTCCGGCTTGTCGAAGCTGACAAGAACGGGGGGCCGCACTCCAGGGCCCGGCTGCACCAGATCGCCTTCCTTCACGGTCGGTCGCGGCGCTGGCGGCGGCGTCGTGACCGGGGGAGCGGCGGTTGTCGTCGAGGGGGGTGCGGTCGCAACCGCGGCCGGCGCCGGAGCAGGGCTCACCGGCTGCGCTGACGGCGGTGCCGCGGCGGGTGTCGTAGCGGCCGGCTGGACTTCCGGTTGCGGCGCGGGCTCCGGCTCGGGTTCGGGCTCGGGCTG
>CAZUAT010000051.1:0-25318 GCA_964618415.1 uncultured Thermoanaerobaculia bacterium | reverse complement strand
GACCGTCTCCAGCCTCCCGCTCGTGTCGTATCCATAATGCACCGTCCGTCCCGTGAAGTCGCGAACCTCGGTCAGGCGGCCGTCGTCGGCGTAGGTGAGTTCGTAGGGGCGGCCGAGGGGGTCGGTCACTGCCGTCAGGCGGCCGCGGGCATCGTGGGTGAAGGTGAGGACGTTGCCGCTCGTCTCACTCTGGCGAACGGCGTCGGCGATCGACGTCATGCGGCCGTGGCGATCGAACGTCACGACGGAGTGGGACGGATCGGTCAGGCGCCAGCCGGAGCTGGTGCGCTCGAGGTCGACGAAGCGGCCGGGCGGGGCGACGTACTCGGCGCCCACCTTGCGGAAGGTCTCGCGCCGGCCCCGACCGTCGTAGAGCTCGACGTCGCCGGTCGGAAGCCCGCGCAGACGCATCCGGTAGGCGAAGTCCCAGCCCGGTCCGAGCGGTCCGGAGCCGACCGTCTGATTGCGGTAGCTGCGGGTGAAGGCAAAGTCGATTCCGCGGCTCTTGACGTAGAGATCTGTCGCGTCGTGGCTGAACTCGCCCGAGTGCAGGAGCGTGCCCGGAACGACCTCTCCGCCTCCATGGGACGGATTGAGCGTCGGCTCCTGTCGGAGCGAGGGCGCTGTCTCCCAGCGCACTGACGGCAGCGCCAGCTCCGCCGCCGCCAGCCGCGCCGGACCGTACAGGTCCATCAGCCGCTGCCCGAGCGGCCCCTCGAAGGTCACCCGCACCTCGTCGCCCGACAGCAGCTCGCGCGCCTGCGGGTCGATCCCGAGCGCGGCACGGTCGCAGCGCACGCAGTGGCCGGGCACGGTCGGATCGTTCTCGCGCGCCGTGCGCTGGTAGCCGTGCGCCGCGCGCAGATCGGCCACCACCGCCACCGGCTCCGAGAGATAGACCGACGAGCCCGCCTCCCAGATCCGATCCGACAGCCGCTGCAGCCGCAGCCCGTCCGTCTCGCCGGCCAGCTCCGTGCGCGGCAGGTCCGGATCCCCGCCCGGTTCGTCGAACGTCAGGCCGGCCGGCGACGTGCCGGCGATCCGCATCCTTGTCGTGGCGGTGGACTGCCCCGGGATGGCTGCGCGCACCCGCACGACCGCCGCGCCGGAACGCGGATCGCTGCCCGGTGCCGGCACGCCGAGCGGCGCGAGCTGCGAGACGCGCTGCCAGCTGCCCTCCACATCGAGCCCGAGCGCTTCGAGCCGCGGCGCACCGGCCGCCACCGACGACACCCCGCCCTCGCCGCCGGCAAAGACCAGCCCCAGCTCCGGCAGCATCGCCACCGGCGCGCCAGCCGCTACTCCGGGCAGGGCGATCTGCTCGAGCACCCGATCGTCGATCCCGTCGCCATCGGCGTCGAGGAGGCCCACGGCCAGCGGACCCGACAGGTCGACCACCAGCAGCCCGGCGCTGCCTGTCGCCACGTACACCCGCAGCGACTGGCGATCGAGCCCCAGATGCCGCGCCGTGCCCGGCAGCGGCACGCGAACCCGCAGGAGCGGCTCGGCGCGGTCGGTCACGTCGTAGACCAGCAGCCCGCCGACCCCGTGCGCGACGAGGGCCCAGTCCTTCTCCCGCTCGGCCGCCGACAGCGCACCGTCGCCGTCGACATCGAGGCCGAGGTCCTGCGCCGCTTCGAGCCCGAACACCGCGCGCGAACCGGCCACCTGCGCGCACGCCTCGCCGACGAAGCGCAGCTCGTCGAGATCCGCAGCCTCGCTGCCCACCAGGGCGAGACCCCGGTAGGCCACCAGCGATACCGCTGTGAGCTGCGGGACCGCCTCGGCCTCGAACAAGCCGCCGAGATCGATCAACGCCGACGACAGCTCCGGCACCTGCTGATTGCACAGGATCAAATTCGGATCGCCCGCACCGCTGTAGAGGCCCACCACGTCGCTCCAGCCCGGCGACGGCGTGTCCTCGGCCTCGTAGAACCGGTTGACGTCCACCAGCTCGATGCCGGCTCCGAGCGTCGCCACGTAGGCGTACGACTCGCGATTGCGCAGCAACTCGAGCCGGTCGCCCGGCTCGGCGGCCAGCTCGACGATGAAGCCGCCCGAGCCGTTTGCGTCGACTCTCTCCCAGCCCAGTCGATCGAGATTGCGCAGAGTCACCGGCGCGTGCGGCGCCGCCCCGTCGCCGGCGACGCGCACCCGGCGGCGTTCCCCGGGGCTCGGCGGGTCGAGCAGCTCGGCGGTGAGCCCATCGGGTGCCGTCTGGCCCGCCGTCCAGATCGAGGTCAGATCGTTCGACAGCGCCGTCACCCGACGCGGATAGCCGGGCGGCAGTTGCGTGCCGCTGCCGCCGACCTGATCGGAGACGATCGTCGTGCCGCGCCAGGCGCGGCCGCGCTCTGCGATCGGGTCCGGAGCGGCGAGGATCTCGGGCAGCCGCAGCGGATCGAAAATGCGCAGGATCCCGAAGTTGCGCGAGCCGCCACCGGCAACCAGCACGCGGCCATGCGGATCGACGGCCACCCCGCGAACGAGGTCCTGCATCGGGAAGAGGAACGTCGCCCCGCCCGGCAGCACGCCGGTCATGGCCGCCGGGTCCGAGACGTCGAGCACTGCGAGCCCCTGTTCGTCGGCGGCGACGAACAGCAGATTGCCCAGCCGCGCCAGATCCTGCGCACGCCCGAGCGTGTAGGTGTCGAGCACGCCGCTCGCCTCGACTTCGAGCTCGACGACGAGCTGCCGCTCCCACCGGTTGCCCGAGGCGTCGGCAAGCTCTGGCTTCAGTTCGAGCTGCAGTTTCTCCCCCGCCCGCCAGGCACCGCGCGGCCGAATGAGCGCGCGCGCCGCAGTGCCATCCGCGGTGACCAGCGGCGCCAAGCTCGCCCCGCTCGCATCGCGCACGTCGAGCCCGACGAAGCCGGCCGCCATCGCCTCGCTGAACTCGACCCGCAAGGCGGTCCCGCCGGTGATCCGCGCCCCAATCGCCAGCAGATAGCGGTGCCCGACCGTGACCGGGACATCGATCGAGAAGGCGCCGTCTGTACCCGCCGTCGTGAACGCCGTGAGCGTGTCATCCAGCCCGATCAGACGGACCTTGAGGCCGGCCGGCGCGCTGCTCGCCGAGCCCGTGACGGCGAGCGAATCGTCCGTGACCACATAGGACAAACCCGGGCCGAGAGTCCCCGTGCGCCCGGCCTCCGCCGTCAGACGCAGCAGGCGGACCGGCGAGGCGCCGACCGGCAGCGGTGGCTGCTGGTCGGCGTAGAGGGCCGGCGGCAGCTCGGTCGTGCTGCCGTCGTCCGCCGGCGGTTCGAACTCGCCCTCGAACAGCACGAAACCGGAACCCAGATCGAAGATGGTGAACGAGACCGGTGCCCCGAGCAGCGTCGGAATCAGCAGCGCGTCGCCGCCGAGCAGTTGCTCGATGGCGCCGTTGACCACCGTCAACAGCCCCTCGAACGAGGTTTCGATGACCGCCTCGACGCCGGCGACCAGCGGCATCGCGAAGTAGCCCAGCGGGGCGGTCGGCTGCGAGACCGTGTAGTTGCCCGCGAACGCGAGCCCCGGCAGCATCGCCGCCGACCCCGGTGGACGCAGGCTCTCCGGCGGCGCCTCCGGACCGCCGCGGCCAGCGACCCCTTCCTCGCCGTCCCCCTCGCGCAGCGCCGGCGCCGCCACTTCGGCCGTCGTCAGGCTATCGCCGTCCAGGCGCGCGAAGGCGTGCAGCATCCAGCCGCGGCGGCCGAGGCCGGAGACCTCGCGCAGGACGAGGTGATCGATGTCGGGCGTGTTCGGCGGAGCCGGCAGTCGCAGCTGGATCGCTTTGGTCGCCGATGCTCCACCGAAGTCGAGCATGAAGCCCGCCGTGCGGCTGAACGTCTCCGGCTGAGCCGGCGCGGGCGCCGAGGCCGGGCGCGGCGTGACCGAAACACGCGTCGATGTCGCGAACGCACCGTCCGGCACGTCGAGAGTCCAGCCGTCCACGGTCGTGATCACGGCACCAGCCGGCCCGATCCAGGCGCCCCGGCCGTCCGTCGTTCGATACGGCCCGAGAGTGAGCACCACCTCGTTGGCGCCCGGAACGATCACGTGCAGACGGAGGTGATCGCCGACTGCGGCTTCGATCCACAGTTCGAACTGACCCGAGGGCCCGGCCTCCATCGACTCGGTCGAGGTGAACCGGCTCAGATTCTCGACGAACACGAGCAGCCCGGCATCGACCGCGCCGGCAAGCCCCTGCACGCGCGAGCGACCCGAAGCCTCGGGCTCGTAGAGCAGCACGCGCGACGGATCAAGCCCGCCGGGTGCCGCCACGGCTACCGTCGTGAAGGTCGAGCTGGCGGGGGCCACGATTCCGTAACCCTGCCGGTCCCGCAGTCCAGTACCGACATACAGCTCGTGCTGCGTACCGGTTTCCAGATCACCGTGCGGCACCAGCGTGACCAGTCCACCTTGCACGATCCGGTCGATCGGAACGACACTGCCCGCCACTGTTCGCAGTTCGATCGCCGTGACCGTCGCCGGATCGACTGGCTCGCTGAAGGTGATCTGCGGCTCGACGCCGACCGGAACGTCGACCGCGCCGTCGGGCGGCACGATCGCAACGACCGTGGGCGCGACTACTGCGAGCGCCAGGTCGAGCGGGACGAGCGCGGCGTCGGACGGAATGTCGGAGTCGACCGTGACCGCATTGCCGTGCAGCGCCTCGTGTGCCGTGACCGACGTCACACCGATGGGAGCTGGAAGCAGGTAGCTGCCGCCCGGTCCGGAGCGCTGCCGCAGCGTGCCACTCGTTGCGGCGTCGACCGCCGCGTCGTCGAGCAGGTCGCCGGTGACGTCGAAGACGCGACCCGAGAAGTACCCGAACGGCGCCACCGCGCGCGCCAGCAGGAAGAGTCCGCCGCTGCGGACGCCGGGCCAGCCGGACGGCGCGTCGATCGCGCTCCCCCAGCCGCCGACGGCGGGCAGTGCCGCAGCCACGGGCCGCCAGCGTGGCCCGTCCGCGGTGGCGAATCGGTGCAGGACGAGACCGCGTTCGCCGGCCTCGGGCGCCGGGCTCACCGCGAAGCTGAGGGTTGCCGGGAGCGCCAGCGTGCGACCGGACAGATCGACGTCGAGCGCCGCGACCGCCTCGAGCCAGGTTGGCAGCGCGACCCCGGTCGAGTTCGGATCGAACGTCGCGATCGAAACGGGAGTCGGTGCGAGCAGGGCCCCGGCCGGGATTTCGATCCGGTTGCCGTCCTCGTCGGTGACGGTGCCGCCGTCCGGCCCGAGCACGTTGCCGCGCACCGTCTCGCCCGCGTAGTGGGTCACCGAGACCTGCTCTTCTCCCTCATCGAGCGGGAGTAGCCGAGCCGCCTCGGAGGGCTTCAAGCGGAAGACCGAGCCGGCAGCGCCGTCCGTGCTCCGGTAGAGGATGAGGTCGGCCGGGTAGGCCGGCTCGATCCGTGTCGAGCCATCGAGAAGTTCCAGCTGCTCGGCGATCGCGAGCGTGAGCGGCGTGCCCGACGGCGCCTCGTCGCTGCCCGCGTACGACACGTCCGCCAACGCAGTCTGATCCGGGAGTACCGTCTCCGGCGTGAAAAGGATGGTGGCGGCAGAAACGAGATCGAAGGGCGGAGGCGGCAGTGACGACAACAGCTGTCCGACCACCGGCGCCGGCACGGTGAACGGGGCCGGATCGGCGTCGGCGATCGCGAAGACGCCATCCCCGGTTGACTCCACGACCAGTTGCACGGCCGCCGGGTCGATCAGCTGCTCGACCCGCCACGCCAGGGAGCTGAGATCGAACCGCACGAGCGCGCGGTGCGGGGCGAGGCCGGGTTCGAGTGCGACCGCCAGCGTCGAAGGGGCCGTTGGCGGCACCGCCGACCACCACCAGACGGCGGCGCGTGGCGACCAGCCGTAGGGCAACAGAGCTGGCAGGCCCTGCTCCGACAGTGATACGAGAGCCACGCCGGTCGGTGCCGTGTATGCGCCGGCGGGCACGTCGAGGGTGAGGGCAGCGATGCCGCCGGGCGCGGCCTCGCGCACCAGCAACGCGCCACCCGAGTCGATCGTTTCCGGCGGACCGAGCGGCGCAAGGCGCGGATCGAACAGGTCGGTGCCGCCGTCGGGCTCGGTGGTGACGACACGGTGGGCCGTCGTGTAGCCGACGCGCTCGAACGCCACCTGATGGGTTCCTGCCGGCACTGCGAGCGAGAAGCGCCCGTCCGCACCGGTGGTCTGCTCGGGCCAGGGCGACGGCGGCGGCGCACCGTTAGTGCGAACCACCTGGGCGCGCACGCCCTCCAGCGGCCGGCCGGTGGCATCGTCGAGCACGATGCCGGCCAGGAAACTGCCGGCACTGCCGGCGCTCACGACCTGGCTCCACGGATAGGCGAGCGGATTGCCGGCGAGATCGGTGACCGCGGTCGAAACCTCGACCCGGATGGCGTGCTCGGGCAGCGGTTCGACTGCCGACCAGACGATCGATGCGCCGTCGGCGCCCAACAGTTCGGCTCCGTCGAGCGGCCCGTGCAGGTCGTCGACGGCAACCGCGCCGACGATCGACGCCGGATCGAGCGCCTCGGAAAAGACCAGCGTCACCTCCTGCGCTGCCGGCAGCGCGGCGAGAACGCGCGGCGGAGCGCAGTCGTGGATGACGGTGAGTGCTACACCGTCGGAGCGGTTGCCGCTCGGATCGACCACCGAAAGCGTGATCGCGTTCGGGCGCTCCGTGGCCAGGGGTATTGTCAGTTCGAAGCCGCCGGCCGAGTCGACCGGCGCCGAGACCGGCCAGGCGCCGCCAATCGCCTCCACGATGCCCGTCGGCTCGGCGCTGCCGGCGATCGATACGCTCGGGCCGCAAAGGCGCTCTGGCGGGACCGGCGCCACGACGGGCGGCGCGGGCGCCACGCCGTCCGAGGTCTGGAAGGTGAGCAGAAGCTCGGCCTCGAGCGGACGACCGGACAGGTCGATCAGCGCGGTCGTCAGGCGCAGGTAGAGGGTGGCGTCCGACGGCAGCGGCGCGACCGGGACGGCTTCGATCACCGCTCCCGAGCGCGTCAGCGTCGTCGCGAGCGGGGCGCCATCGCCCGCCTCGAGCAGCAGGGCGCCCGCAACGGGCTCTGCCATCGGCTCAGAGAAGGTCAGACGAAATCGGCTGTCGGCCCCCAGGCCGATCGCGCCGTCGGGTGGATCGGCCAGCAGCAGCCGCGGCGCCGCGTCGTCGCGCCAAACCGTCCGCGTTCGCGTGCCGGTGTTGTCCTGAGCGTCGCGGGCGCGGGCGATCAGCCGATTCTCACCCTCTGCCAGGGGCACGGTCGCCGAGAAACTCTCTCCGACCACGGTCGCTGCCACGCCGTTGACGGTGACGGTAAGCCCTTCCTCAGCTGCGACCGTTCCCTCCACCACGACCTCGGCGGCGGCGATGCGGGCCCCCTCGGCCGGCGCGGTGATCGTGAGCTCCGGCGCGGTCGAGTCCCGTCGCACGACGACCGACGCCTCGGTTTGTCGACCGAGGGTGTCGATGGCACGCGCGACGACCGTGTTCTCGCCTTCGGTCAGAGCAACCTCGATCGACCACTGCTCGCCGGCAAGTGCCGCCGTGGTGCCCTGGACCTCGACCCGGTCGAGATGGTCGTCCGCTGCGGTCCCACGCACCTCGATCGTGGCGTCGGGTACGACCGTCCCCGCCGCCGGGTCGAGGATCGCGACAGTCGGCGCGACCGAGTCGCGCTCGACGTCGCGGCTGGTCTCGGCAGCGTTCCCCGCCCGATCGACAGCGCGCGCAGTGAGCGTGTTGAGTCCTTCAGCCAGCGGCACGCCAGAGGCGACGAAGCTGCCGCCGGTGACGGCCGCTGCGATGCCGTTGACGGTGACCGCCTCGAGGTTCGGATCCGCCACGGTGCCGACGACTTCGATCGACGGCGTGCCGGTGACCGCGCCGGCGGCCGGCTGCGAAATGGTGAGCGTCGGCGCAGTAGTGTCTCGCACGACGACGAGCGCCTGAGTCGCCTGGTTGCCGGCGGAGTCGGTGGCGACAATCGAGAGGGTGCGCTCGCCCTCGGCCAGCGCGATCGGCGAACTCGAGAAGCTCTCGCCGGCGAGTGCGACTTCGACGCCGTCGACGCGCACGGTCACGGCACCGATCGCCCGCCCGGCAACGACGACGGTCGCCTCGCTCGTGATCGTGCCCGACGGCGGCGCCAGGTCCACGAGGACCGGCGGTGTCGTATCGATCGAGAAGCGGACAGTGCGCGCAGTCTGGTTGCCCGCCGCGTCGGTCGCCTCGACGTCGAGGCGTCGCTCCCCCTCGGCGGTCACGCTCGTTCCCGGCACGAACGGCTGGCCGTCCAGCTGGACGACCAGGGTGACCTCGGTGGCATCGGTCACCTCGACCGCCGGCACGACGGCGCGGGCAAACAGGGCACCGTCGACCAGGGGGACACCGGCCTCGGTGAGGACGACGACCGGCGGCTCGCTGTCGCGGACTACCGAGACGGTGACCTCCACCGAGTTGCCGACCGTGTCCCGCGCCACCACCACCAGATCGTTGCCGCCCTCGGCCAGCGGGACGTCGGCGGCAGTGAACTGGCCGCTGGCGACGACTGCCGGAATGCCGGCGACGCGCACCTCGTCGAGGTGCGGATCGGCGACTGTGCCGCTGACCTCGATCGTCGCCGCCGAAACCGCCGTGCCCGGGCCGGGTTCCGTTACCGCCAGAGTTGGCGCCGTGCCGTCGCGCTCGATGGCGAGTGCGAGCGTCGAGCTGTTGCCGGCGTCGTCGACGGCCGCCAACTGGAAGGTCCGCGGGCCGTCGACGAGGGCGAACGGCCCGGCGGTGAAGGCGTCTCCCGAAAGGTTGGCGGGGACGCCATCGACGGTGACGGCCACGGCGCCGTTCACGACACCGGTGATCGTGAGCTCTTCGGTCGCGACCAGAGCGCCCTGCTCCGGCGAGGTGCTCGCGAACGCTGGCGGCGTGGTGTCTACGCGAAACCGTACGGAGACCGCGGTGGTGGATCCCCCCGCGTCGGTGGCAAGCACCGCGAGCAGGTGCTCGCCCTCGGCCATGATCGTCGTGCCCGAACTGAACGGCGTGCCGTCGAGTGTCGCCTCGACCGATACCGCCGTGGCGTCCTCGACGACGATGATCGGCGTGACCGGCCGGTCGAACAGGCTCTCGTCGACCAACGGGAGGCCGCTCTCGAGGATCTGCACGACCGGCGGCTCGGCGTCGAGCGTGACTGTGAGGGCGACCTCGGCGGCGTTGCCGACGGTGTCGACCGCGCGCACGACGATGGCGTTGGGGCCAGGGTCCAGATCCAGTGCCGACAGGACCCAGACCGCCCCGCCCACCGACGCCGTCTGGCCATTGACCGTGACGGTGGCGAGGCGCGGATCGACGGCGGTGCCGGAAACCGCGATCGGCGTCGCACTGACGATAGCGCCGGGGGTCGGCGCCTGAACGGCAAGCTGCGGCGGCATCGAGTCACGCACGAGGCCGTGGAGCCGTTCGGTCGAGTTGCCCGCCGCGTCCGTGGCGACGAGCAGGAAGTTGCGCTCGCCCTCCGCGAGCGCAAACGGGCCAGCGGTGAACAAACCGCCCGAAAGCGCTGCCGGAGCTCCGTCGACCGTCACTGTCGCAGCGCCCGGCACTTCACCGGAGAGCGTGACGGAGGGCTCCGCGAGCACGGTCCCGTCCGGAGGCAGAATGGAGAGGAACACCGGCCCGGTGCGGTCGATCGTGAACTGAACGGACGCCGTCGCGCTGCCGCCCGCCGCATCGCTCGCCTCAGCGACGAGCGTGTGGTCGCCGTCGGTGTCGACCGCAGTACCAGAGACGAACGGGGCGCCATCGAGGGTGGCGACGACATCGATCGGCTCGGTCCCGCCGCTCGTTGAGATCACCGGCGTGACGGCGCGAGCGAAAAGCGCCCCGTCCTCGAGCGGCAGGCCACTCTCCCGGAACTCGAGCGCCAGTGGCTCCCCGCTGCCGCCGCCGCCGACGGCCTCGAAGTCGTCCCACAGCTTGCGCCCGTTGCCGCTCGCCCAGAGGCCAAGCCAGCCTTCTGGATGACCGGGCGCAGTGGCGTCGAGCTGCCAGTTGGCTGGCTGCGGCTGCCCGTCCTCCCAGACGCTTGCGGTGATGCGCACTCCCGACGCGGTCGGCGCCGCGGCGATGGCGAAGCGAAACCACTTCTCGGGCGTCAGCACGACGCCGGTCTCGACGTCCCCCGTGAGCGCTCCGCGGTTGACCGAGGTCAGCTTGACGGTGCCGTTGGACGCCACCTGGCCGAGCTGAAAGTAGGCGACCGGCGATGGCGCCGTAGAGAAGAACATCATGCCGACCAGCGAGGCCGTGCGCTCGCGGTAGACGCGACCCGTCCACTCGAACGCGCTGCTCGACGAGAAGGTCGCGTTGCGGTAGTGCGTGTAGGAGTTCGACGCGCCCTGCTTGCCGAACGCCCGGTTCTGGCTGGAACGCGGGTCGGGCCAGACTTTGAACTGCCCCGGCGCTTCCTGGACCGGGTTGCCGGGTGCGCTGTCGAACCAGCCCGGCGGATCGCCGCCGCAGCTGTCGAAGCTGTCGCTGTAGGCGACCTGCCCTGCGGCGGGCGCGACCGTCGCCGCCATGAGTGCGAGTGCGGCCAGCACCCCCCGCCGCGCGCCGCTCCAGATCCGTTCCAATCGCGTCACTGCCGACCCCTCCCACCGCTCTGCCCGCATGGACTGCATCTCCGCCATCTCCGGCGACGCCACTTCGCCGCACGGCCCGCTCACGGCGCCCGCCTCCGCACCCGGTTGCCACTCGCTCCGCCGTCGGTGACGAGGTAGAGCCGCAGCGGCGTCCCGACTTCCACACCGGACAGTTCGACATCGAACGATCCATCGGTCGCGACGGTCGCCGACGCCTGGTCGCCCTCAATCGCGAGCGCCGCCGACACCGTCGCCCCCGCCGGCAGTTCCGCCGCGCCGGCCGATCCAACTGCCCGAACACCTGTCGCCGTTCGCGTGAACGTCACGCGCTCCTCGTCGAGCCACGGATGCAGCAGCGAACTCGGATAGCCGACGATGCGATCCTGCTCAGCAACCCAGAGGTAGCCGTTGGCGACCGCGAGCGCCCGAGCCTGATCAACCCCTGGCGGCACCAGCGTCCGGTCGTGCGTCAGCCCGTGCTCGGCCAGCGACGTGTCGAAGGTGTAGAACCCGAGCCTCTCGCCTTCCGAGTTCTCCGGCGCACCTGTGATCCGCGCGCCGACCTCGATGGGTGGGACCGTCCAGCAGGTCCAATCCCCCGACGAGCACTCGTCGTCATCGTGTCCGGACTCGAACATGAAATCGTCGGTGTGCCAGGTCGCGGTCTCGACCCATCGGCTCTCCGATGTCTGGATCCGCCAATCGGCGAGCACGGCGTTGTCCTGCACAAGGATCGGCACTACCGCATCGACCCAACCACTCGGCCCGGCCCAGCGAGGCCATGTGCGCGAGGCCAGGAGAACGGGCTCGACCGGATCGGCCAGGTCATAGAACAGCACGTGAGCCTGGAGCGGCGTGTCAGTAGTTCCTCCGATCCATGTGAGGCCCAGATTCTCCGCGACGCCAGCGATCTCCATGGCCGCTAGGTCGAGCGTCAGTTCCATCTCTGGCTGTTCGAAGGATCCCGTGTCGACGACGGTGTAGGAGGCAGCCGCGTCGCCGTGCTGAGTCACGACCAGCACCCGATCTCCCGTGATGTCGATCCAACGTGCTGTGCCCAGGTCGAGCACGTTAGTGGCCGGGTCGTGGATGGGTAGCGCAGGGTCCGTGATGTCAACGAGATAGAGCCATCCATCTGCTCCGACGGCTGCTCGCGTCGTGGACAGGGCAAGTGCCGCGCTGTACCAAAGCTGATCGTCCGCGAGCAGTACTGTTTCGCTGACAACGACCGGATCCTCCCCTGCAGACAAATCGACCAGCAGGAGCGTGACGTCGCTCTCGCAGGAATCGTCCTCGCTGCAGTTCCAACGAGTCGTGACGAGTGCAAGCAGATTCCCTGTCGCTGCGAGTGAGTGTACCGAGCGAGAGATTGGGCCATCCTCCAGATGGAGTGTCACTGGCGCGGCGATCGGGCCGACGATCGGTGGCAGTTCGAGCCACGGGCTCGGCAGTGAGTATGGGGAGCCCTGGTCCCAGGCGCGCAGTTCCAGGACGTCGCCGACCTGCGCGTCGACCGAGCCCGCGAACGATCCGTCCTCATCCGTTGACAGCGACATTGTGGCCGCTGTCCGTGTGTTCAGGATCTCGACGTGCCCGAGTCCATCGGAGCCGAGCACGGCGCCGGGCTCACCCTCGATTTCGAGGCCGAGGTAGCCGTTTCCGAGATGGATCTTCGTCGGGTCGAGCGTCGGCCCGCGCTCGTTGCCGTTGTAGAAGGACGAGCCGGGTTCTACCTCGATCAGCTCGAGGCTTTCGATCCAGTCGACCGACCAGACCTCGGCGAGGCCGCGGACCACGACTCGGTCAAGGGTCCAGATGCCCCGGTACAAGTCGCCGGCAACCGCGTCGAGCGGTGCCGCTGTGACGTCGAGATCGAGTTGGGTGCCGAGGTGTGCGTTGCCGAGGATCGGCCAGTTGCGCTCCGCGTCCTCTTCGAGCCGGAGCGTCGCGCCTGCGAGCGTGTACGGGTTCGCAGCGTCCTCGTTTTCGATCCAGTCCGGGCCGGTGTCCGACACATAGCCGCGGCCAACGCCGAGCAAACTAGTCGAGGGCCCGGAGGTGCGGCCCTCGGCATCGATCACGAGCGTGCCCCAGAGCTCGCCGTCCCGGCGCATGAACTGCGTTCCGGCCGAGCCGCTCCGCGCCGGGCTCGCCGGACGCAGTCCCCCGGAGGCATCGACTTGGTCGGCGAACGCCGCGTCGATCATCGCCGCAAGCAGCGCGACGCGCCCGCCACCGCCGGCACCATTGGACCCGACACTGTCGCCGCCGCGGGCACGCGCCGAACCGGCACCGCTGATGGACGCTGCCGACAGCAGCACCGACCCGCCACCACCGCCGCCGGCCGCACCACTCGCCCCGTCGGCAGAGGCCGCTCCGTCGATCAGCATCTGCCCGACCGCGAAGAGGCGGATCACGCCGCCCCCGCCGGCACCCGGAGCGGTGGTGGAAGAACCGCCGCCGCCGCCCGGTGTGGCCGGGTCGAACAGGTTGCCGTAGACACCGGTCCAACTACTCTGGCCGCCGATTCCGGCGTGGGAGCCGCCGCGGGTGGTTCCGGCGCCGGTCGGTGTATTCGGGTAGGTCCAGCCGTTGCCACCGATGGCTGCGCCGAGATAGCCACGGCCAGTGGCGTCGAGCATGCCCGTGCAGGCGACGTACAGGTCGCCGGCGAGGTCGAGCTCGAGCGAGCGCTCGGTCGTCGCGTCGGTCGGCGGGTGAACGACCCGGCCGCCGTCGAGCACCGTGAGACTCGCCAGTGCATGCGGGCCTTCGAACGAGAGCGAGGCGCCCGCAACGACGACCGGCAGGCCGTCGAGCGTCAGATCGCCGATCCCGATCGTCGTGTCGGTGTCGATCACTGTGCCCTCGATGACGGTGAGCGCCCTGGCAGCCTCGGCCCAGTTGCCCTGACCGTCCACGGCGACCAGTCGGAAGCCCACCGACGAACCGACCGGCAGGCCGACCGCGATCGGAAGGTCGAACTCGTACGGTTCGCTCGTGTCCATCGCGATCGGTTCCGTCTCTCCGTCCAGGATCAGTTCGACCCGGGCGATGCCGTGAGCGTCCGAAGCGGCACCGACCACCCGGACGCTGCGCCCGGCCAGTGCGACGGCTCCCGGCGACGGGCAGGCGACGGCGACCTCCGGCGGTGTCGGGTCCCAGGGCGTGATCTGGATCGTCCAGTCCTGCGAGCGGGAGTTCCCCTCGAGGTCGTAGACCAGCGCGCTCAGGTTGCCGTTGGTCACCACGGTGACGTCCGGCGCCGTCACCTCCCACTCGAACGGCGGCTCCTCGTCGAAGCCGACGAGCGTGCCCTGAAAGCTCAACCGTGCCCGGTCGAGTCCGGCCGCATCCTCAGCCGTGACCCGGACGGCAAACGCCTGATTGCCGGGTACCGTACTGCCGGCCTCCGGCTCGACCGCGGTGACCGTCGGGCGTTCGTCATCTCGAATCGACCCGATTGCCTCGCCGTCGACGATCGTGCCGCCGGCCGCGTTCGAGAGCAGCACCCGGAACCGCTCCGTCGGCTCATCAGCCGTATCGCCGACGATCGGGACCGTCAGTGTGCGCGACGTCGAGTTGGTCGTGAACGAGAGCGTGCCGGACGCCACCACGAAATCGAGCCCGGCGGTCGCCGAGTCCGGCGCCGGCGGGTCCAGTTCAGCCGTCGCCCACTGAACCGTGATCGGCTGTGAGGCCGGCGGCGACACCGAGACGCTGAACGTCATCGATGTCGTCCCACTGTTGCCTTCGACCCGCAGCGCATCGGCGATCGAGATCGTGGCGTCGTCGTTGCGGATCGTGCCGATCCCTTCCGCATCGTCGATCAGCGCCCCCTGCGGGTTCGACAACAGGAGCACGAACGTCTCATCCGGCTCCGGGTCGCCGTCGGGAAGGAGATTCACGACCACCGTTCGAGTGAGCTGGCCGACCGCATCCTCCAGCTTGCCGGCCGCCGCCTCGTAGTCGACGCCGGCGACCGCCGACCCGTCGACGGTCGCGAACTCGATCGTCGCCGGAGCTACCGGCGTCGTCGCCAGGCGCACCGTGAAGGTCAGCGTGCCGCCAGTCGTCGTGCCCTCGTTGCCGCCGACGTCGTTGACCCGGAACCCGTTGTCGTCGTCGTCGTGGATGGTGACCGTCGCCTCCGAGTCCGTGATCGTCGCGACCACCGGCGACTGCAGCCGCACGCGGAACGTCTCGTCGAGTTCGTCGACCGCATCGCCGGTGATCGACAGCGGCAGCATCAGCTCGGTCGTCCCGGGCTCCAGAGTGAAGATCGCGTTGAACGAGGTGTAGTCGCCCGAACCGGCCGTGCCCACCGCCGTCGATGCCCGTACCTGGATCGGGCGGTCGGCCGGGACTGGGGTCCAGAGGCGAACCGCGGTCACCGTGGGAGCTCCTGTCCCCTCGACAACCTCCAGATCGTCGACCGAGAGCGTTGCCTGATCGTCGTCCAGGATCGTGATCGGAGCGAGCGGCGTGACCACCGCAGCCGTTGACGAAGCGAGCCCCACGGCGAACTGCTCATCGAGTTCGTCGACCAGATCGGCGACGATCTGGAGCGGGATTGCCGCTGCCGGGGTCGCGCCGTCGAGCGACGCAGTGCCGCTGGCGACGAGGAAGTCGAGCCCGGCGGTCGCCGTGCCGTCGGCCGTCGCGAAGGAGACCTCATGCGGGGCAGCCGCCGGGCAGTGCAGCACGAGCGCCAGCTCAGTCGCGGTCGTCCCACCGGTTCCCTCCGCGATCACAACCGGAGCCGCGGTCACCGTCGGCACTGCAATCGGGCGCAGTGCGATCGCATCGAACCAGCCGTCGTTCTGGCTCCCGAAGGTCCAGATGGCCCGCAGGCGGATACGAGCCGCCCGGGTTCCCGGCGGCGCCGCCAGTCGACGTCCGAGCCGGCGCCATTCGAGCGGGCTCGCGAGGATTCCGCCGGAGACAACGGCACCGATCGGCTCACCCGCTCCGTCGAGGAACTCCAGCTGAAGTTCGGCGCGGTCGTACGGCGTGACGTTTCGACTCCGCACAGAGCCCTCGAAATCGAACTCGGCAGTCCCCGAGTCGATCCAGGGCGCGAACGGGTTCAGATCGACATCCTGAGCGATGGCGACAGGCGCCTGCTGGCTGCCGGCGAAGAAGTAGTAGCTGCCGTCTGCCGCTGTCGCCTCACTGCCGCGGACCCACGCAGAACCTGTTTCTGTCGTCCAGCCCGGCAGCGCTCCGGCGACCGGCGCCAGCTCGTTGCTCGCGTTGAGGACCAGGTTCGGACCGACACAGGTCGTCGATGGATCGAACAGGCGGACCAGGGCCTGCCCCGCATCGACATCGGCGCCGACCGCGCTCGCGATCGAGATCTGGAAACGCTCCTCGCCTTCGGTTTCGGTATCGGAGAGGATCCGGACATCGGCCCAGACGGTTGCACTGCCTTCCGGAATCGACAGCGACGGCGTCTCGAGTTCGTAGTCGAGGCCGTGGACCGCCGAGAGGTCGACCGGCTCGAGGCCGATCAGCACCGGCTCCGAAGCTGGTCGATCGAGCGCCAGCCGGATGCGCAGCCAGGTCGCGCCAGCCTCCGGCTCCATGACGTCGGCCGCCTCGATCGAGAGCCGCGGCGGCCGGTAGCCAGGCAGCCACTGCGATCCCGCTTCGACCTCGGCCGGCTCATTCGTCTCGATCCGGTCGCCAACGAAGCCGCGCGCCGCCCCGCGGACGACGATCCGGTCGAACCGCTGGATCCCTTCATAGCTGCTGCCCACGACGGCGGGATGCGGATGTCCGTCCACGTCGAGCGTCAACGTCGACCCCAGGTGTTCGTGCGCTGCCACTGGCCAGGAGTCGGCCGTCGACCCGTCGAAGCCGACCTCGATGCCGCGCAGGTCGTGGCGAAAGCGGGCGTCGGAGTCGGTGACCGTCACGGCGGTCGCAGCGTCGACCAGGCCCGTTCCGACGGCCGGCAGCTCGGTCCAGTGGGCAGAGGCGAGACCGTCGTTGTCGAGGATCAGTGTGCCGTGCAGCTCGTCACTGCGGCGCACGAACACGGTCCCCGCGGTTCCCTGGTGCTGCGCACCGATGCCGGAGCCGGTGCGCCGGCCTCCGGCGGCCTGACTGCGGGCGACCAGCCCTTCGTCGAGCGTGTCGGCCACCAGCGCCACGCGCCCGCCGCCGCCGCCCGGCCCGCCGTCCGCCTCGACCGAACCGCTGCCGTCGATTGCCGACGCCTGCAGATGGACCGAGCCTCCGGCCGCACCCGGAGCGAGATTCGCTCCGCCATCGGCACGTACCGCCCCGTCGATCGCCATACGGCCGGCCGCGGCGATGCGCACGACGCCGCCGCCGGCGCTGCCGGCAACCGATCCGTTGCCGCCGGCGCCGCCGCCCGGCGTCTCCGGGTTCACGACGCTGCCGTAGATCCGGCTCGAACCGTCGTAGAGACCGCCCCGGCCTCCGTGGGAAGCAGCGGTCCGGTAGTTCGCCCCTTCCGCCGTCGAGTTCCCGTAGCCGCGGGCGCGTCCTCCCGTTCGCGCCCCGCCCAGGTAGCCGAGGCCGGTGACGTCGACCGCGCCGCCACAGGCCACGTGCAGATCGCGGCCGAGTTCGAGTTCGAGGCGGTAGTCGGCGGTCGTCGACGCCGCGCGATGGGCAACCCGGGCGCCGTCGAGAACGATCAGGTCGCGCAGGGTGTGCGGACCGTCGATCGTCAACACCGCCGGCCCGACCACGACAACGCTCTGGTTCTCGAAGGTCGTGTCGGTGGCGAGCAGGGTGCGGCTGCCCAGCACGACCTGTCCTTCGACGATGTCAACCCGGATCGAGTCCTGCGTCGCCTTGAGGCCGTAGTCCGTGGCGACGGCACGAACCTCGATTGTGTCGCCCTCGACCGCCGTCGCCGGTACGGTCAGCAGGTAGACAAACGGCGGTGCGTCGAGCGTCACCACCGGCACCGGATCGCTGCCCACGAAGAACTCGACCTTCAGCAGACCCTGGTCGTCCGCCGCGTCGACGGCGAGCTGGAGCGTGGTGTCGGGAGCGAGGCGGGTATCCCCCGACGGACAGCGGAAATCGACGCTCGGCGCATCGGGATCGAGCAGCGGCTCGACGTGCAGCATCACGGCCTCGACGGTGACGTTGCCGGCCGCGTCGGTCGCCTCGACCTGCAACGGGTGATCTCCGCCCTCGGCGACCGGGGGGACGACCAGCTGCGCCTCGTAGATCCCTTCCGCCGTCGGAATCGCATCGACGGCGCTGTCTCCGAGCAGGGTGAATCGGACGCTGCCCATCGCCTGGTTGTCCTGCACGGTCGCCGAGGCGAACACCAGGTCGCCGGCCGTCACAGTCGTGCCGGCGGGCGGCGCAATCGCGCCGAGCTCAGGCGGCGTTACGTCCTCGGTCTCGAACACGAGCACGAACGGAGTGATCAGGGTGTTACCGGCGAGGTCGCGCACGCCTTGGACCGTCAGACGGTGCCGGTGGTCCGGCGTCAGCACCCCAACCACCGTGACCCGCAGCTCGTAACCCTGCGAGGTCAGCGTCACGGTGGTCGACACACCGACCCCGTCGTCCAGGTCATCGAGCTGGACGGCACTGCCGAAGATCGAGTCTGGATCGAGTGGCTCGCTCCAGCCCACGCGGAGCTGGACGTCGACCGGGACGTCGAGCGCACCGGCGCCCGGCAGGGTCGAGATCGGCGTCGGAGCCACCGCGTCGACTGTCGTGAACATCGCCTGGGCGGGATCCTGCATCGTGCGCCCGGCGGCATCCCGGACCCCGGCCCCTACCCAGATCGCGTAGGTGCGGAAGCTCGCCAGCGGAGCGACCGGAGTCAGCGTGACGGTTCGCGCATCCGCCGACCAGACTCGTGTCACCGCAGTCGCGCCGCCGCCGACCGGCTTCAGCACCACCTTCGACGGGCCGGCAGTGGCCGGGTCCACCGGTTCACTGAACTGGACGACGACCGCGGTGTCGGTCGCGACGGCGGTCGATCCGTCGGCCGGCAGGAACAGTGCGACCGACGGATCGCGATCGTCGAGCACGAGATCGCCGAGGTCGATCGTCGAGTCCGGCACCGTGAGCGCCCCGGCAAGGTGCAGTTCGCCCGGGGTTGCGGCATCATCGAGCAGCAGCGCGTACGAGCCGAGCGGCAGCGCCGGCAGGTCGAACTGGCCCAGCTCGTCCGCCGCGACGTAGAACGTCCGTGCTGCGATCTGCACCCGGGCCGTGCAACCGGCAGCCGGCGTCACGCCATCGGAGCGCAACACGCGTCCGATCAGTCGCGCGGTCGGCTCGAGGGTAGCGGTCATCGACACCAGCGCTCCGTCATCGACGACCGTACCGGTCGCCAGGCCACGCAGCTGGGTGATCGGGTCCCGCACGAACACCGACACCGGACCGACTCCGACGTCGAGGAAAGTCGACGCGCCATCCGGGCCCGCCGTCGCCCAGCGCCGGCTGGGCAATGGCCCGGTGCCGTTGTACGGCGACTGGCTGCGCAGATCCAGCTCGGTGCCGGGCACTGGTACGCCGTTCATGTCGCGCACTTCGACCCGGACGTCGCCGATCGGCCAGATCCGCAAGTCGGCCCGCTGCGGCGTATCGGAAGCTGTGGCGCGCCCGGCAACCTCGGAGCGATGCGGACCGCCGTTCTCGCTCGCCCGCACCCAGAAGTTCTGGCCGGCAATCAGTCCATCGATCGCGTACGGGTTCTCCGTCGAACCCCCGACCAACCGGAATCCCTGCCGCACCTCGACCGAGACCGGGTTCGCATACAGCTCCGGCGAGTCCGCCACCGGTTCCAGGACGTCGCCGATCAGACCGACGAGCGCTTCGAGCACGAGGTCGACGACTACCGTCTCGCCCTCCTCGACGATCTCGCCCTCGCCGCTGGCCCGGCGATAGCCCAGGGGCTCCCGCGCGTCCAGGCGGAAGTCCCCGGCCGGGATACCGACGAACTCGAACGAGCCGTCGCCCTCAGTAGTGACAAACAGGTGGCGCTTCGAGAGGCCCTGCGATCGCAGCTCGACCGTAGCGGCACCGACGCCCGTGCCGTCCGGCTCCATCAACTCTCCAGCTACCGCGCCGCGAGCCTCGAGCACGATCTCGGCGAACACCCGCTCACCCGATTCGTCGAGGACGGTCGGGGCGCTGCTGCCGGCACGGCCGCTGGCGTTGTCGAATGCCCCCGCCGTATAGGTGCCGAGCGGCAGAGCCACGAACAGGAACTGGCCAGCGTCGTCGGCTGTCGCAGCATCGAACAACGCGCCACCACGGCGCAGCTGCACCTGGGCGAACGGCACCACCGAGCCGTCGACCGGCGAGAGCACCACGCCTTCGATCTCGCCCGACGGTTCGAGTCGCACCAGGACGTGACGCTCCTGTCCCTCGCTGTCGATGCTCGTCGCCGTCCGACCGCCGAGACCCAAGCCGTCCATCGCCCCGACGGCGATCTCGCCCTGGAGCACGTTGCCGAAGCTGAACTCGCCGTTGGCATCCGTCTGCGCCTGCATCCGCTGGTGTGGGTACCGATCGCCAGCGAGCGTGACGACGGCGCCAGCGACCGGAGCGCCGCCCGCCTGCTCCACCCGGCCGCTCACCCGTCCCTGCACCGGCAGCACGACCTCGACCGTGACCGACTGGCCGTGGCGCGTGATCTGGGCGCCCACCCTCGCCGCGCGGTAGTAGAGCCCGTCGTCGACCTGCACTTCGATCCGGCAGCAGTACGGGTCGGGCGCCACCCCTTCGAAACGGAACTCGCCCGTCGCGTCGGTTGACATCTCGTACTGGCCGAGCAGCGGATGGAACAGCCGCACCTGGGCGCCGTCGACTGGGGTCACGCCGTCGTGGTCGAGGACCGTTCCCTCGATCACCCCCGCGAGTCGGAACAGAATGTCGTGGTCGTCGACTTCGCCATGCTCGACGATCTCGTCGGCGATCCGACGGTGGCCGTAGAAGGAGTTGAACACCTCGATCGAGTAGGGACCGGCGATCGTCGGTGGCAGCTCGAAGCGGCCGTCGGCGTCCGTCTCGAGCTCGTGCAGAGCGTCGTCGATCACGACCAGCCCACGATCGACGATCGTCGTCCGATAGCGCACCAGCGAGCGAATGCCCACAGGGTCGCCGCTCTCCTGTTCGGCCAGCGTCTGACCTCGCACGATACCGACGCGCAGCCGCAGCGTGACGAACGGCGAGTGGCCAGGGAAGTCGATCGTGGCGTATGCCTTGGCGCCGAGTTCACCCCGAATGGCGTGCACCTCGTGCGTGCCTCCAGGTGTATCAGCGAAATAGAACCGACCCAGACCGTCGGTCACCGCCTCTCGGTTCCAGTCGTTGCTGCCCGGGTAGACGAGATGCACGAGCGCACCTGGCAGCGGCAGACCGTCGCCACCGATCACCTCACCAGCGACCGCGCCGGTGCTTGCCCCCTCGAACAGCAGGTCACGGACGACGTGGAAGTCGTCGCCGATCAGGGCCACTGCCGCCTGCGTCTCCTGCTGGCGCTCGAGGTCAACGGCGACGACGCTCGTGTTGCCGGCGAAGACACCTTCGAGCAAGTAGTGCCCGGAGGTGTCGGTTACGGTATGGAACGGCTGACCCGACACGTAGACCACCGCCCCGGCGACCGGCACGAACGACGCGCCCTCGCGCCGCCGGACATGCCCTTCGAGAGTGCCACGTTCGTCCAACAGCTGGATGTCGACGACGTTGATGCGATCCGGCTCGAGGGTGAAGAAGACGCGCGCCCCGGAGCGCCCGGTCGATCCCTCGAATGCCTCGATCTCCGCCGGACCGGCGGGCGCGGTGCCGAAGTCAAAGGCGCCGTCGGGGCCGCTGCGCTGGAAGGTGACGAACTGGCCCGACACGTACAGGGCGACCCACGCATCGAAGACCGGCTCGGTGCCGTTGGCGTCGAACACGCGGCCGCGTACCTCGCCGGTCTCGGCGTCGGGCAGCCGGGTCAGTACGAGATCCCGCTCGACAACAGCCCCGGCACCGGCGATCTCCACCGTTGCCGCGACGAATCCGCCCTCGCCGTCGCTGGCGGAGAGCTGGATCGGACCGACCGGAAGATCGCGCAGCTCGTAATGCCCGGACTCGTCGCTGTAGGCGAGGCCTCCGTCCTGGAAGAGCGGGCTGATCCCCAACACCTGCGCCCCAGCGACACCCACGCCCTGTGCGTCCAGTACCTGCCCATGCACCATGCCGCGGCCGAGCAGCACGATGTCGAGGTGAACGGTCTGGCCGATGAAGCGGACGCGGCCGGTCGCTTTGCCCCGCTGACCGCTGGTCGGGTCGGTGCCGCGCAGTTCGAAGATCCCACCGCACTCGGTCTGCCGGACGTAGTCGAAGGTAAACCGCCCTTGCGCGTCGGCGGTCACCCCGCCGGTGACGTGACGGATGCACGGCGTGTCGCCCAGGCCGGTCGTGTCGAGGTCGATCTCGGCCAGCAGCACCTCGGCAAATGGGACCGGTTCACCGTCGGAGCCGATCACCCGGCCGTCCACGGTGGTCCCGGGCATGCCGGCGCCGGTCTGAACCTCGAGCTCCTGGTCCACCGCCAGCTCGCCTTGCGCCGACACGATGTCGCGCACGGTGAGCCAGTGGGCACGATACGGGGAGAGCGCGTTGCGGAAGGCCACGCGGATGATCCGTGTCCCGTCCAACCAGGCGTGCTCGTCCGGGTCGAGGCTGGCACCGAACTCGACTGGCCGGCCGCCGTTCGACAGGTTGCCGTCGATCTCGAAGCGGGAGGCCTCCGGGAACGTCGGACCCGGCAGCTCGATCTCGCGCGAGAAGAGTACATCCACCACGTGCCCGGTCTTGTCGGCGACGAGATTCTGCACGGCAGCGACCGGCTCGAACGGCCGCGGCGCGACGGCACTGGTCGTGCCGCTCGCCGTCGATTCAAAGACACCGTCGCCGTCGCTGTCGATGCGCAGCTCGAGCAGGGTGCCGTCTGCCGTGAACTCCGCGACGGCCCGCCCGGCCACCGTGAGAGCGAAGGCGGGGAAGCGCACCAGGTCGCGCCCGCCGTCGAGCCGTGGGACCACCAGGGAAAGATCCACCGAGCCCGGCTCGCGTCGCCGCACTTCGGCGCGATAGCCCTCCTCCTCGGTGCGCGCGATCACCGCCAGTTCGCCGCTCTCGAGAGCGTAGAGATCGCCCCATGGCAGGTCACGCAGCCGGTCGGCGTCGATCCCGGAGCCGCGCAGTCGCTTGCCGCTCGTCCGACTCTCGACGGTGAGCCAGCTCGAAGCCCCCTCGGCCAGAATGGCGCTCATCGCCCCGAGGTCGTAGGTGACTTCCGCCCACCGCTCGAGCATCGCCTCGGCTGTACCCGCCGCGGCTTCCGTGGCGAACACCTGCCCGAACGCATCGCCGAGCTGGGCACCGCGCTGGGTGGTGCGTCGCAACAGGTCCCACTCCCACTCGCCGTCACGCGCCCCCTGCCACTCGGCAGCGAGCGCGGCGATGCCGTCGAACTCGGTCTCGCCGAGCGACAGGTAGCGCCCGGCCTGGGCGAACTGGTAGACGCGGCGGTCGACCTGGCCGAGCGTCGTGCGGGGTCGACCCTCGAGCAGCGCCGGCGGCGAGGTGGCGAGCGAGTAGCCGAGTCCCACCAGGCCGAGTGCGTGGCGACGCACCAGCGGTGGGAGCAGCTCGCTCTCCCGCGGCAGGATGATCGAAGTCGGCGAGAGTGGAATCCCCGTATCGCCGATCCCCATGCGCAATTCGAAGCTCGGCGAGACCTGCGAAGAAGCGCGTACGTAGGCCGCCACGACGCGTCCGGTCAGCAGCGGACGCACGCGGAACTGCAGGACCTCCGACTCACCGGCCAGCAAGGTGGCGATCGTGCGTGTACGCTCGCCGACGATCTCGCAGCCGGAGAGGCCGGCGATCGGGAACGAGACCTTGACCAGGTTGGCCGGCACCAGGCCGGTGTTCGAGACGGTGAGCAGCAGGTCGTACTCCTCGTCGGCGCGCACGACGTCCGGATGCGAGACGTGGATGCCAAGGGTCGGATCGCGCACGACGACGGCGCCGCGCGCTTTCCCCTCGAGGTGACGGACTCCACCGGGCATACCATCGATCACGCCCTCGATGTCCATCTCGACGACGTGCGTCCCCTCCTTCAGGCCCTCAACGAGAAACTCGGCCTGGCCGCTCGCCTGGCCGACTAGGAAGGTCAGATCATCGGCGGTGCCGAGTTCGCCGTCCGGCCCGGGCACGCGGATCGGCACCGGCGAGCCGAGGACGGTCGGCGGCTCGGTGCTCGCTGTGCGCAGGCCGCCGGGCAGCCGGATCCGCGCCGACAGGTCGCGCAGTACCAGCGGGTCGCCCTCAGGCGCGCCGTTGGTGGTCATCAGCATCACCGAGAAGAACTGGTTGAGCAGTGCCAGGTCGGTCGGGAAGAAGATGACGCCCGGAATCGGCGGCAGCGCCTCCTCCATGCAGCCCATCGGATCCGGGCAGCGCGGTTCGGGTCCCTCCTCGGGCGGCGCCAGATGCAGCCGGAACGGCGCGAGGCCCGGCGGCCGGACGCGAGACGACCCGCCGCTATTGAGCGGCACGGCCATGTGGCCGACCTCTCGTTCGTAGAAGTAGAGGACGTCGACGCTGTAGTCGCGCACGTCGCCCTCGACGCCGAAGCCGAAGTTGAACGTGTAGGCGCGCATCGACCGGTCGTCGACCACGATGCCGTGGGCGCGGATCTCGTCCAGGGTGAGCGGCCGGGAGCTGACACGCGTGATCAGGACCTGCGTGACCATCAGCGCGGCGGTACGAGGGTAGGCGAAGGCGAGGAGCTGTTCGCCATCGACCAGGCGAATATTCTCGAGGCGGTGCTCGCCTTCGAGAGTCAGGCGCGGAATCCGGAACGGCTCGCCGGGCAGGGTCTCCAGCCGCAGCGGCGTGGGCAGCGAGGGCCCGACCAGCTCGCCGACCACCCGAACGCCCGGCGGCAGCGTTCCGGCTCCCGCGTCATAGCCGGCCAGGTGGGTCTCGACGATGGTCGCGGTGCGAAACGGGACGGTCTGGCTCTCCGGCGAGACGGTCAGGTGGGCGCCGGCAATGGCGAGCGTGGCCGACCCGAGGTCGGCGACTGCCGGGGCCGCTCCTGCCAGCGCAGCCAGCGCCAGAGCTGCGGCCAGGGCCAGCGGCCCCCGCCGAGCTCCGGCGCCCTCCCTCCCCATCCGCGATGCGCTTTCCATATGCCCTCCACCAGTGGGTCATAACGCTCAGGAAGAGAGGACGAGAAATCCTCGCGGCGCCTTGCACGTTTCCTCGAATACCTCGAGCTCTTGCTGGCGCGGACAGGCAGGGGCGCCGCCTCCGACCGCGCGGCGCCCCGTTGCCAACGACGTCCTGACTCGATCTGACTCTGCGACCAATCCTGTCAGCTGACAAGCATCGCATTCAACCTGTGCTCGCCGATCGCCTGCGGATCCAAAAGAAGTCTCTTCTTGCCAGTGGTTTACCGAGGCATGCCGCGGACGCAGCAACCCCTCCGTCGCTGCCAAAAGCTGGATCTCTGCCAGCCATCGATGCTCCGGTCGTCGACCTAAGAGTCGGTCGAATCGAGCCGACGCTTCACCGCAGGTCGACGCGAACGGTCCGGGCGGGAGTGGAGAGGGTGATGCCCTCGGAATCGATGGCCGTGACTTGGGCGTCGGCGAGGGGGGTT
>CAZUAT010000050.1:10875-25407 GCA_964618415.1 uncultured Thermoanaerobaculia bacterium | reverse complement strand
GTGCGCGGCGCTGGGCCAGGCCAGGCGAGCGGGTCCTGGTGCACATCTCCAACTTCCGGCCGGTCAAGCGGGTCATGGACGTGGTCGAGATCTTCCTGCGCCTGCGCGCCGACCACCCCGTGCGGCTCCTGCTGGTCGGGGACGGGCCGGACCGGGCGCGGGCCGAGCAGCGCTGCCGCGCCGAAGGCTGCTGCGACCGCGTGACCTTCCTCGGCAACGTCCAGCCGGTCGAGGAGGTGCTGGCCGGCGCCGACCTGTTCCTGCTGCCGTCTGAGAACGAGTCGTTCGGGCTGGCAGCGCTCGAGGCGCTCGCGTGCGAGGTGCCGGTGGTCGCTTCGCGCGCCGGCGGCCTGCCCGAGGTGATCGATGACGGCGAGACCGGCCTGCTGTTCGACGTCGGGGACGTCGAGGGGATGGCCCGCGGGGCCGCGGCGTTGCTGGCCGATCCGGTGCGCCACCGGGCGTTCGCCCTGCGCGCCCGCCAACGTGCCGTCGACCAGTTCTCCGAGTCCGCGATCGTCCAGCGCTACCGGGCGCTGTACGAGCGCGTGCTGGCCACTGCGCAGCACCCATCCGGCGCCGCGTGAGCGCAGCCAGCTGGCGGGTGGCGGCTGGCGAGGCAACCGCTGAGCTGCGCGACACCGGGTCGCGCTTCTTCGCTTTCCTCGCTCCGGCGCCCGACGTTGCACACGCCGAGGAGTTTCTCGCCGCGTTGCGCAAGCGCTACCCGGACGCCACGCATCAATGCTTTGCGTGGCGCATCGGTCGCCCCCCGGTCGAGCGCGCCTCGGACGCCGGCGAACCGGCCGGCACTGCCGGGCCGCCGATGCTCGCCGTCCTGCGCGGGGCCGACCTGACCGATGTCGTGGCGGTCGTGGTGCGCTGGTTCGGCGGCACGAAACTCGGCAAGGGAGGCCTGGTGCGCGCCTACGGCGGGGCGGTGCGAGCAGCGCTCGAGCAGCTGCCCGTGCGGACCGAGCGGGCGCGGGTACTGATTCGCGTGCAACTGCTGCCCGAGCGCATCGGAGCGCTGCGGCGCCTGGTGCACCCGCCGGAGATCGAGCTGGCCGGCGAGCGTTGGGACGAGCAGCGGGTGGAGGTCGATCTCGCGGTGGTGCCCGAGCGCGAAGCGGCGCTGCGCGAGGCGCTGGCGGCTTTCGGACTCGACGTCGTGCCTTCGCAGCTCACTTGAAGCTCCCCCGCACGGGGTATAGACTCGACGCCAGTTCGCCGTTGCCTGCAGGACCCCGCACCCGACTCGATTCGGGAGGAGATTCGTTCGATGAGTGAGCCGACCGTTCCGCCGCCGCCGCCAGCCGCCCCCGCCGGAGACTCGAGCAACAAGACGCTGATGCTCGTCCTGTCGTACCTGGGTCTGCTGGCGCTGATCCCCTTCCTCGTCGAGAAGGACGACAAGGAAGTCCAGTGGCACGCCAAGCACGGGCTGGTGCAGTTCGCCCTGTTCACGATCATCTGGATCGTGCTCGGCATCATCACGTCGACGGGCATCGGCTGCATCTTCGTCATCGCCTACCCGGTAGTCGGACTGGCCTGGTTGGCCGTGACGATCATGTCGATCGTCAAGGCCACGCAGGGCAAGCGGTTCATCATCCCGGGCATCTCGGACTTCGCTGACAAGTTCTGAGGCGGTCATGAGCGAACCGATGCAGCCACCTCCTCCGCCCGGTGCCGGTCAAAAGGCCTCCAGCCGGGCCACGACCGCCCTGATCCTGGGCATCCTCGGTCTGGTCTGCTGCCAGCTCTGTGCTCCGTTTGCCTGGTACATGGGTCACGCGGAGAACAAAGCGATCAAGGCCGGCCTGAGCACGAACGCCAGCCAAGGGTTCGCGACCGCGGGCCTGATCCTGGGCATTATCGGGACGGCGATGCTGGCGTTTGGCCTCCTCTGGATCGTCTTCTTCGGCGGCCTCACGGTGCTCTCGGCGATCGCGGGGGCCGGCGCGAGCTGAGATGCCCGTGACACGCACGGCGCGTTCCGCGCGCTGGCTGTGGGGGGCGACGGGCCTGGGGCTCGTCGCCCTTTTCGTTGGTGCCGCATTCTGGGACCCGGCCGCGCATCCCGGCCCGGTCTTCTGCCTGTTCCGCCGCACGACGGGCATCGCCTGTCCGGCCTGCGGCCTGACCCGCGCGGCGGCGTTGCTCGGCCGCGGCCAGCTTGCCGCCTCGGTGGCGACGCATCCGCTCCTGCTGCCGGTTCTGCTCGAACTGGCGGTCTTCTGGGCGCTGTGGCGCCGCCGCCTTACGGCGGCCGACGCGCGGTTCGATCGCTGGGCAGGTCGGGCGGCGCTCGCCACCGCCGCGCTGCTGCTGGTCGTCTGGGTCTGGCGTCTGGCGATCGGGACGCTGCCGGCTTGAGCGGCGACCCCACCACGGAGGCTCCACAGCCCGCCCGGCGTCGCCGGCTGCGGATCGCCGGGCTGGCGGTGCTGGCGCTGCTGGTGCTCGACTGGTCTCGCCCCCCCGAGCGGCAGTGGACGGCATGGCTCGAGCTGCGGGCGCTCGCCGCCTACCGCGCCGCGCTCTCGCCGCGCCTGGCGCAGGTGGGCGTGCGCTGTCGCTTCCAGCCCAGCTGCAGCCGCTACGCCGAGGGGGCGATCGCGGCCGACGGGGCCCTCATCGGCAGCGTGCGTGCCCTCGGACGGTTGACGCGCTGCGGGCCGTGGACGACGGCCGGCACGTACGACCCACCATGACGAGCCGAGCCGACGGTCCCCGCATAGACTGCGCGTGCGAGCCGCGGCCGTGACGACGCTCTCTTTCCTGCCCACGCTGCCTGGCCGGCGCACCGCGCGGCGCTGGGCGATCGCGCTGGCGATCGCGATCGCGGCTCTGGCGCTGCTGCAGGTTGTCGGCGAACACCAACGGGCGGCCCGCCGCATCGGCGTGGCCTTCGAAGATCACCCCGACGGCGGCCTGCGAGTCGTCGCAGTGACAGCCGGCTCCCCGGCGGCGCGAGTCGGTCTGACAGCCGACGATCGACTGCTGTCCCTGCAGGGGCAGCCGCTGCGCGAGCGCGGGGACTACGATCGCGCGCTCGAGGCGGCGCCGCGCGGCGCCGAGCTGATATTCGAACTGTCCCGCGGCGACCTGCCACTCCGGGTGGTCGTCCAGCCCGGCATGCCGGCCGACCGTGTCGGCATCCTGCTCGCAGGTCTGGTGGTACTCGCCTATCTGGCGCTCGGGCTGATCGCCGTGCTGCGGGCCGAGGACGACGGGCGCGCCATCCTGCTCGCGCTGTTTGCTTTCGCGGTGGCGCTCGAGCTCGCGCTCCCCAGCGGGGAGGACGTCGGCGGTGTCTGGTCGATGGTCGCGTCGGCGGCGTTCCGGATTCTCACCGGCATCCAGTTCAGCCTCGAACTGCATCTGGCGGCGATGATTCCCACGCCGCTGCCGGCCCTCCAACGCAACCGGCGACCGCTTGTCGCGCTCTACGTCTGCGGCCTCGGAGTCGGCCTCCTGTCGGCCGGCGCGCTGCTCGCCGCCGAGGCCGGGATGGCGGGGGCCGATCGCCTTTCGTCGATCTTCGACGCCGTGCTGATCGACTGGATGCTGCCGATCTGGGCCCTGTTCGTGGTCGTCCTGATCGGCTGGCGAGCCCACCACCACCGCGACCCGCGCGGCCGCCACCAGGCGTGGCTGGTGGTGCTCGGGCTCACCCCATGGGTGGGTGTGGTGCTCTATCTGGCGATCGCGCAGCTCGCCGGAGTCGAGGCCTCGGTGCCCGATCTCGTCTGGTCGCTCGCCCTGCTCGCCTATCCGTTGGCGATCTTCGCCGCGATCTTCCTGTATCGCCTCTTCGACCTCGAGCTGGTGATCCGGCGCACCGTCGTCTACGGGACGCTCACCACGCTGCTGGTGCTCGGGTTCTACGGGCTGGTCGGCGCCGGGGGCGCCCTGTTTGCGCGTCGACTCGACGGACCGGCGGCGCCGATCTGGGTGATCTCGGCGGCCACGCTGGTGCTCGGGCTGCTGGTCCATCCGCTGCGGCTGCGCCTGGAGCGACTGATCGGTCACAGCATCTTTCCCGAACGGCAGGCGCTGCGCTCGCGCCTGGTCGGCTTGGCGGCGGAGCTGCCCGCGCAGGGCAAGCTGCCCCGGATGGCCGAGCATCTGGCGCAAGAGCTGAGCCGTATCTTCGCCGTCGAGCCGGTGTCGGTCTGGATCACCGTGGCGCCTCACGGTCAGCTGGTCGAACACGCGTCGACCGGCCGCTCGCTGGTCGACGCCGAACCGACGGCGCTGATCGCCGCCGACGATCCGGCGATCCGCCGCATCGCGCGCGGCGGGCGGCCGGTACCCGCATCGGTGCTCAGCGAGGGCAGTCCGGCGCTGGCGGCCCGCCTGGTGGGCAGCGGGGCAGAGTTCGCGGTACCTCTGGTGGCCCAGGACCGCCTGGTCGGACTGCTGCTGGTGGGCGCCAAGCGCGACCGCACCCGCTTTGGCGCCGAAGAGGTCGAGCTGCTGGCGCTGCTCGGCCATCACGTGGCGACGGTGTTCGAGAACGCGCGCCTGTTCGAGTCGGCCACGTACGAGGGCTTGACCGGCCTCTACCGGCGCGAGGCGATCCTGGAGATCCTCGACCGCGAATGGAACCGCGCGCATCGGTACGACCGACCGCTCGCCATCGCGATCGCCGACCTCGACCGGTTCAAGGTGGTCAACGACCGCTACGGCCACCTGGGCGGCGATCTCGTCCTGCAGCGGGTGGCGGCCGAACTGCAGGGCCAGCTGCGCGAGACCGATTTCATCGGCCGATTCGGTGGCGAGGAGTTCTTGATCGTCCTGCCGGAGACGACACTCGACGGCGCGCGCGCGGTGGCCGAAAAGGCGCGGCGTCGGATCGAGCAGCTCGACGTGCACCTGGAACAGGGTGAGGCGCTGCGGATCACCCTCTCGTTCGGCGTTGCCAGCCGGGCCGAGCTGCAGGGCGAGCCCCGCCTGCGGGCGCGGGCCCTGATCGGCATCGCCGACGAGGCGCTTTATGCCGCCAAGCGAGCGGGCCGCAACCGCGTCGAAGTCGCGGCCGCGGCCCGCTGATCCTCCGCGCGCGGAGGGGAGAGGCTCTCACCAGGCGAAGATGAGGCCGACACTGGCCTGGCCCTGCGCCAGCGTGTCGCCGTCGTCATAGTAGCTGTCGCAGTAGTAGTAGTCGTAGCAGCCGCTGTCGTAGTCGTCGATGACGGTGAAGAAGCCGCGGCCTTCGAAGCGCATCCCGATGTGCTCGTTGAAGAAGACCTTGACGCCGCCACCGAGTGACATCGAGAAGCGCGCCTCGCTGTCGGCGCCGGGGACGTCCGGATCGAGGTCGGTGATGCCGGCCGAGGCGACGAAGAACGGGCGGACGTCGGCGTGGCCACCCTGGAACAGGACACCGACGTGGTAGTAGTCCACTGTCACGTCGGCGACGTCGAAGTTGCCGCCGAACAGGCCGCTGTCGAAGTTCAGCTCGGTGTCCTGGCGGCTCGCCAGCAGTTCGAGCTGCATGTTGTTCGACAGCGGGATGCCGAAGGTGAGCCCGAACGAGCTGCCCTCGTCGACCTCGAGGTCGGCGTCGAAGACCGGTCCGTTCTCTCCCTCGATCTGACCGCCCCAGCGGTAGCCGATCTGCGGGGTGAGCTCGAAACGATAGCCGCTCTGGGCCTGGGCAACGGCTGGCAGCAACAGGGCGGCGAGTGCCGCGGCGAAGACGAAACGCTTCATCGAAGTTCTCCCTCTTGCGAGCCGGCGCGCCGCAGGTACGGCTGCGCCGGGGTCAGGTAGTGGATCCAGCGATTGTCGATTCAGCAATTTCGGTACCATACCTCGCGGTAGGATGCCCGGCGAGGAGGAGTTACCGTCCATGAGCCCCGTCGCCCTGCTGTTTGCCGCCGCCGTCGTTGCCGGAGATCCGGGCGGTACCGCCACCGAGCCGCCGGCGGCGCCCCGTGTCGCCCTCGAGACCTCGCGCGGCCGGATCGTGCTCGAGCTCGACGCCGCCAAGGCCCCCCAGTCGGTCGAAAACTTTCTCGCCTATGTCGACGCCGGTCACTACGACGGCACGGTCTTTCACCGGGTCATTCCCGGCTTCATGATCCAGGGCGGCGGTTTCACCGCCGAGATGAACCAGAAGCCGACCCGGCCGCCGATCCCCAACGAGGCCGACAACGGCCTGAAGAACCGGCGCGGCACCGTCGCCATGGCCCGCACCAACGATCCGCACAGTGCCAGCTCGCAGTTCTTCGTCAACACGGTCGACAACAAGTTCCTCGACCACACCTCGAAGGACGTCCGCGGCTGGGGCTACGCGGTCTTCGCTACGGTGGTCGAGGGGATGGACGTGGTCGATGCCATTGCCGCCGTGCCGACCGCCCGCCGCGGCCCATTCGACGACGTGCCCGTCGAGCCGGTGGTCATCCAGAAGGCGACACGCCTGCCCTGACTGGTTCGCAACCCGGTTCGGCGCAGAAACCAAGAGCGCCCCGCTCGTCAGAGTCGGGGCGCTCGCTGTTTGACTGCTGGTGGCCGGCTAAGACCTGGAGGGATGGTGCCGAAGGCCGGACTCGAACCGGCACGGGTTGCCCCACACGCCCCTCAAACGTGCGCGTCTACCAATTCCGCCACTTCGGCATCGAAGTCATTCTATCTGCGTGTTCGCGCGTTGCGGGCCAGCGTCACTCGGCCGGCGGTGCGGGCGGCGCGCTCTGCGCCGCTGCCGCATCGGACTCGACCGGCGCTTCGGCTTCCGGCTCGCCCTCGGCGGCTGGAGCGGCA
Source organism: uncultured Thermoanaerobaculia bacterium (assembly GCA_964618415.1). GTDB lineage: Bacteria > Acidobacteriota > Thermoanaerobaculia > Multivoradales > JAGPDF01 > JACTMI01. The sequence continues at coordinate 18,636 of CAZUAT010000050.1, read as the reverse complement.
ACCCCCTCGGCGGCTTCCTGCGGCGTCGGCGCAGCGGCTTCGGGCGCATCGCCCGAGGCCGGGGTCGTCGCCGTGGCCGGAGCGGCCGGGGCGGTCGCCTCGACGCCGGACAGGATCGACCCGCCTTCGACCGAGCCCTTGATGTAGGCGATCGACAGGGTCGTCAGCACGAAGCCGACGAACGCCCCGACGGTCAGCCGGTGGAGCAGGTTCGTCGCGCTGCGGGCTCCGAAGGCGGTCATCGTCGAGCCGCCGCCGAAGACGGAGAGATCGGCCCCCTTGCCCTGCTGGAGCAGGACGACGAGGATCAGGAACAGGCAGAGAATGACGTGCAACGTGTACAGCAGATAGATCACGGTGTACCTCGGAGGTCCACCCCGGAGGGGGCGAAGGCGCCAAGGATAGCAAGGAATCGGGCCGGGTCAAGGCTGGCGCCGCCGACCAGGAAGCCGTCGATGTCGGGCTGGGCGGCAAGTTCGCCGGCGTTGTCCGGCGTGACCGAGCCGCCGTAGAGGATCCGCACCCGGTCGGCGGCGGCCTGCCCAGCCTGCGCCGCGACCCGCTCGCGCAGGTGTCGGTGCGCCTCCTGGGCAGTGGCCGGGGTGGCGGTCTCGCCGGTCCCGATCGCCCAGACGGGCTCGTAGGCAAGCGCCACCCCGGGATCGGCCGGCAGGCCGGCGAGCTGGCGGTCGAGCACTTCGAACAGTCGCCCGGCCCGCCGCTCGTCGGCGCTCTCGCCGACGCAGACGATCGGCCTCAGGCCGGCCGACAGAGCCGCCCGGGCCTTGGCCATCACCTGGTCGTCGGTCTCGCCGTGGTCGCGGCGCCGTTCGCTGTGGCCGCACAGCGCCCAGCCGGCGCCGGCGTCGGCCAGCTGTGGTCCCGATACATCGCCGGTAAACGCGCCCTGCGCCTGTGCATGCACGTCCTGGCCGCCCACTTCGACCGGGCACCCAGCCAGGGCCGCGGCCAGCGCGTCGATCGCCGGGAAAGAGGGGAAGAGCACCAGGTCGGCGGGCGGGTCGGGGGGCAGACCGGCGCGCAGTGCGGCGGCGTAGTCGGCCGCTTCGGCGCGCCGCAGGTGCATCTTCCAGTTGCCGGCCAGCAGCGGCCGGCGGGGGCGGGTCGCCGCCGTCATGGCGCCGCCAGGGCCACCACGCCGGGCAGCTCGCGTCCGGCGAGGAACTCGAGCGAGGCGCCGCCGCCGGTCGACACATGGCCGATTCGGTCGGCCACGCCGGCCTGGTGGGCTGCCGCTACCGTCTCGCCGCCGCCGATCAGGGTGAAGCCGGGGCAACCGGCCAAGGCCTCGGCGACCGCGCGCGTGCCGGCGTCGAACGGCGGCTTCTCGAACACTCCGAGCGGGCCGTTCCAGAACAGGGTGCGGGAGCGCGCGACGGCTGCGGCATAGGCGGCGCGGGTGTCCGGCCCGATGTCGAGGGCGAGGAAGCCGGCCGGCACCGCATCGACCGCCACGGTGCGCACATCCGTCGGAGCGTCGAAGCTGTTGGCGACCACGAGGTCGGTCGGCAGCAGGAACTCGACGCCGCGCGCCGCGGCGCGGCCGAGCAGATCGGCCGCCAGCTCGACCCGTTCGCGTTCGACCAGCGAGGCGGCCAGGTCGTGGCCACGCGCGGCGAGAAAGGTGTTGGCCATCCCGCCGCCGACCATCAGCAGGTCGAGCCGTGGCAGCAGGTTCTCGAGGGTGTCGATCTTGCCCTCGATCTTGGCGCCGCCCAGCAGCGCGGCGAACGGCCGCTCCGGTTCGCCGAGCAGGCGCGACAGGGCCTCGACTTCACGCACCATCAGCCGTCCGGCGGCGCGCCGCGGCAGGTGGGCGAGCACGCCGGTGGTCGAGGCGTGAGCTCGATGCGCGCTGCCGAAGGCGTCGTCGACGTAGGCCGCAGCGGGTGCGGCGAGGGCGCGCGCGAACTCCGGGTCGTTCTTCTCCTCGCCCGGGTGGTAGCGCAGGTTCTCGAGCACCGCAATCTCGCCGTCGGCCAGTGCCGCCGCTGCTGTTGCCGCCGGCTCGCCGATGCAGTCCTCGGCAAAGCGCACCGGGCGGCCGAGCAGCTCGCCGAGCCGTGCCGCCACCGGCGCGAGCGTGTACTTCGGGTCGCGCGTCCCCTTCGGACGGCCGCAGTGCGAGCACAGCAGCAGGCGCGCGCCGGCCGCGGTCAGCTCGCGCACGGTCGGCAGCGCCTCGACGATCCGCGTGTCGTCGGTCACCTGCCCCGCCTTCATCGGGACGTTGAAGTCGACCCGCACCAGGACGCAGGTTCCGCGCAGGTCGTCGAGGCCGAGGTCTTCCAGGGTCAGCAGTCGAGTCATCGAGTCTCTCCGGTCGAGATCGTTCGGTCAGGCGCGGGCGGCAGCCAGCCGGGCGGCCAGCTCGGCGAGCCGGTTCGCGTAGCCCCATTCGTTGTCGTACCAGGCGATCACCCGCCAGAACCGGGGACCGACCTGCTGGAGCAGCGGCAGGTCGACGACCGCCGAGCGCGCGTCGTCGACGAAGTCCGAGGAGACCAGCTCTTCGTCGGTCGTGCCGAGCAGACCGGCGAGCGGTCCGGCTTCGGCCTCTCGGAAGGCGGCGCGCAGCTGCTCGCGGTCGGCGTCGCGCCGCAGCTCGACCACGACGTCGATCAGCGACCCGGCGACGATCGGCACGCGGGTCGCCATCCCCTCGACCCGGCCCGCCAGCTCGGGGAGCACCTCACCGATCGAGGGGATCGCGTCCGAGGTGGTCGGGATCAGATTGGCGATGGCGGCGCGCGCGCGGCGCGGATCGGGATGCGCCATGTCGACCAGGTTCTGGCTGTTGGTCACGCAGTGCACGGTGTTCATGAGGGCGCGTTCGATGCCGAAGTTCTGCAGCAGCGGCGCGAGTGTGACAGCCAGGCAGTTGGTCGTGCACGAGGCGTTCGAGATCACCCGGTGGCGGATCGGATCGAACGAGCGGTCGTTGATGCCGACGCAGAAGGTGGCGTCGGCGTCGGGCACCGTCGCCGAGACGATCACCCGCTCGACGCCGCCGCGCAGGTGACCGGCGGCCAGCTCCCGGCGACGGAACCGCCCGCTCGCCTCCACCACCAGTTCGACGCCGTGCGCGGCCCAGTCGATCGCCTCCGGCGCGGTCGCCGCGGCGAGCGGCAGCAGCCGCCCGGCGACGGCGACTCCGGCCTCGCGCGGCTCGACCGGTGCCGGGAACGGCCCGTGGATCGTGTCGTGGCGCAACAGCCGGGCGAGCGTCGCCGGATCGGCCGGATCGTTGGCGGCCACCACCTCGACGCCCAGCTCGGGCCGCTGGTGCACGACGCGCATCAGGGCGCGCCCGATCCGCCCCAGGCCGTTGATGCCGATGCGCACGCTCACCGTCCGACTCTATTAGGAATCGGCCGCGAATCGGCCCGTGGGCGCGGTTCGCCTCGGCTGCGCAGCCTGTCTAAACTCAGGGGTAGCCGACAAACCCCAGTCAGGAGGTCTCGACCGTGCACCCGAACCGATCCTGCCTACCGCGTCCGCCGCATCCGCTGCGCGCGCTGCTGCCCGTTCTGGCGGCCGCCCTGCTCGTCGTCACCTCGCGGCCGGCCGCCGCCGCCGAGCCGCCCGCGGCTGCGCCCACGTGGACCGTCGACGCGGCCAGCTCGCTCTTCGCCGTGCTGACCCACAAGGCGGGACTCGGCGCCCGGCTGGCGCACGACCATCTCGTGGTGGCGCGCGGGGCGACGGCGACGCTCGCATTCGATCCGGCGCGTCCCGAGGCGACCGGCTTTGACTTCTCCGTGCCGGTGCTGGCGCTCGACATCGACCCGGCCGCCGAGCGCGCCGCCGAGGCGCCGCGCCTGCGCGCGCTCGGCGCGCTCGACGGCGAGCTGGCGCCGGTCGACGACGAGGATCGCACCGAGGTGCGCGAGGCCATGCTCTCGCCCCGGCAGCTGTTCGCGAGCCGCTTCTCGCACGTCCGCGCCGAACTGGCCGGCCTGGCGCCGCGCACGGCCGCCGCCCCGGGCCCCCTGGCCGAGTTCGCCTGGGAGGCAACGGTGCGCGTCAGCGTACGCGATCGCACGGTCGAGCGCCGCGTCCCGGTGCGGCTCGATATCGACGGCTCGACCCTCCGTGCCGAAGCGCTCGGCGAGTTTCGCTTTACCGAGTTCGGAATCGAGCCCTACTCTGCCTTCCTCGGCGCCGTACGCAACGAGGACCTCTTCCACATCTTCGTCCGCCTGGTCGCCCGGGCCGAAAGCGCGGTTCCGCCGTCGCCCGAAGACTGAGCCCTCAGAGCTGGGCGGCGCACCAGGCTTCGGTGTCGCCGGCCTCGAAGTCGTCGATGAACGGCATCAGGTGGCAGCGCAGGTCGGCGCGGAAGAATCCTTCGCCGATCTGCACCCCGCTGGCGTCACGGATCGAGGCGACGAAGTAGAGCCAGCCGTCGCCGGTGAGCACGCCGTCGTCGTTTCCGAAGGTGTGGAACCGGAATCCGTCGTCGGGCGTGCCGTCACCGTCGAGGTCGAACGGATCGTCCTCGCGTGCCACCACGAAGCCGTGCGGGCCGGCGACGACGAGCAGGCCGTTGGCCGGAGTCGGTCCATCCGAAACGCCTCCGACCACGACGTGTCCACGCTGATCAGGAACGTGGAAGAAGAACAGATCCGAATACTCCGCGTCGGTCCAGACCTCGGTGGATCCGGGCACGACCGGGTCGCCGTTGGTGACCAGCACCTGGCCGTCCGAGTAGATCCAGTCCTGCTCGGTGGCGTCGTTGTTGCCGCGCACGAACCAGCTCCCGTTGGCCGACATCGTCACGCCCACGATGCCGTTGGCATCGACAGGCTCGGCAAACCCGCTGCCGGGCAGGATCACGCCCTCCTGGACGACGACCGCGCCATTGACCACTACGACCCCATCGGTCCCGGTGTCTCCCGTCAGATCGCCCTGGGCCATCCAGTCGTCGCCGACCTCGCTCGTCCACAGCCGACCGAGGAGGAAGTTCTCCCACGGCTGCGGAGTGCCAGCCTGCCCCGGCGGCACGCTGATCTCCGTTCGTGGTCCGATCTCGCCGTTGATGACGAGCAGCTCGTTCTCCGCCGTCGGAACACCAGTGAGGCCGTCGGCGTGGAACGAGATCCGGAGATCGTCCGACTCGTCGAGGGTCAGGGCGACACTGTCGAGTGTGGCACCGAGCGAGACGCCCGGAAGTTCGTCGATCGCGGTCCCCTCGCGAGCGATCACGAGCGGCGGGTCGACGGTGTGGATGCCGACGAGTACCTCGTCCGAACTGTCCGGCGCATCGGTATTCGTGGCAACCACGATGGCCCGCCCCAGCGGATCGACGGCGAGCTGGGTGTCGAAAGGTCCGTAGAGCTCGCTCGTCGCGCCGATCGTCTCACCTTCCATGGCGACCACGGCGTCGTCGAACAGCACCACCTCCTCGTTCGGCGCTGCCGCGTCCGTGATCGCCGTCAGGCCCCAGTTGCCCGCGATGTTGCCGTAAGGCCGGTCGAATGCGACGAAATGGAGACCGGGACGCCCCGGCACGTCGGCGGTCGGATGGCCGACCAGGTCGGTGTAGAGGACCTCGATCGGCACCGTGGGGCCGGCGCCCGACACCGCACCGTTGCGAGGCCCGCGGTGCACGGCCTGGCCGGCCAGTTCGTCCTGGGCGCGCGCCGGCGCGACGCCAATGAGTACAACAGCGACGACCAGAGCCGCTCGGCTCGCAATGCGGAAACGGGTCATGACACCTCTCTCAGGGCTGGGCGGTCGACCAATCCGAGGTGTCGCCCTCTTCGAAGTCGCCGATCATCAGCAGCGCGTCCAGGCAGGCGCTGGGGATCTGGGCGTGAGTGACGGCAATGTCGTCGACGTACCAGCCCTCGGGGTTGACCGCAACGTCGCTGCTGTACTGCCAGCGCAGGCGGATCGGCTGGCCGGCGAAGGCGCCGAGGCCGATCGTCTTCTGGCTGAACGTGAGGCTGGTGCCGGAGAAGACGCCGGTGCCGACCGGCAGGCCGCAGGCGTTGCCGGCGTTGGAGATGGTGCCGGGGTAGCCGCCGGCCGGCGTCAGGCGCTGCCAGCTGCTGCCGCCGTTGGTGGAAATGTCGACAACGCCGCCATCCCATCCCGACTCGATGTCGTAAGCAGTCCAGAACGCCAGCTGCGAAGTCTGGCCGGCCGTCAGCTCGACATCGGCCTCCAGGGTCACGCAGATGTCCGAGCCGGTGCTCGAGTGGAAGCTGTGCAGGCCGGTATGGGCGCGGGCATCCACGATGTGCCAGCCGGCGTGTTCGGGGCTGAACGAATCGCCGCCCGGCAGCAGCGTGTCGAGCGGCGGCTCGCCGGCTTCGCCGCCGGTGGCAAAGGTGCCGTCGGTGATCGGGCCGGTGGCGCGGGTGGAGCGATGAACCAGATTGCTGTCCTCGGCGCCCGAGGAGGAATCGACGGCGCGCACGACGTAGGTAACCGGCTCGAGCGACGGGGCCGTGAAGTCGGCCCAGCTCGTGCCGGTCACGCCGCTGGCAATCTGATTGCCGGCTGACGGAACGAAGTCGGGGTTCGAATCGCGGTAGACGTTGTAGGTCACCGGCCCGGCGCAGATTGGTGTCGCTGCCGTCCAGGTGACGTCGACCCGGCAGGCGGTGGTCGCCGGCGTGCTGGCCGAGGCGGCGCCGTCGAAGTTCGGCGGCGCCGTGCACGCGCCGGTCGTCGACGCCTCGACGCAGCTCGAATAGGCGGACTGGCAGGCGCCCTCGCCGGACCGCTCGCGCACCCGGTAGCCGTAGGTGATGCCACCGGACGGGGTCAGATCGCTGTAGGCCTGCGGTACGACGTCGCTCGCCAGCTCCTCGAAGGTTCCGCCGCAGCCGCCGAATGCGCGCTCGACCGTAAACGTATTGCCCGAGATGCCCGAGCCCTGCCAGGTGAGGTCGATCCGGTTGTCGCCGTTGGGCGTCGCCGCCAACGTGGTCGGCGCCGACGGTGGCTGGCACAGGCCGGTCGGCTGCAGCACGAACAGACCTTCGTCAATGCTCGAGACGATCACCACGCCGCTGTCAAAGTACGGGTAGACGCTCCAGGCTCCGTCGAAACTGGCCGAGTTGCTGGACGGGTAGGTGTCGAAGAACCCGATCTGAGTCAGCTGGGCCTGGGCCGGATCGTCGATGCGCAGGATCCGCAGTCCGCTCCGGTAGTTGGCCTGGAAGACGATGTTGCCGCGCACGTACTGGTTGTGGTCGATCGCCGCAGTCGGCGACGCGAAGTGGCCGAGCAGTACCGGCGCCTCGAGGTTCGACACGTCCCAGACGTAGGTCCAGGTGTTGTGCCCGAAGTCCCCTTCGTCGAGCTCGTCGTCGAGCAGGAAGTAGCGATGGTCCTCGGTCAGCCACCCCTGGTGCGGGTACGAGCTTCCGGAGTACGGCGTGCTCGACAGGGAGACCGGCGTCGCCCGGTTGGTCACGTCGACGATTCCGAGTTGCATCGACGGTCCGTTGGCGTTGAAACAGACCTCCTTGCCGACGTGGGCGGTGTCGGGCCCGGCGTAGGTCACGCACTGGGTGTCGTGGGTGTAGCCGTGGGCCGAGAAGCAGCCTTCGAAGGTCGGGGTGAGCGGGTTCTGGATGTCGACCAGGTGGAGGCCGCCGCTGCAGGTGTTGCCGCCGCCCGAGCCCCCGACGATGATCGCCAGGCCGGTCGCCTCGTTGATGGCCACGTTGTGGGCGCTGTTGATGCCCGAGTACCAGGCGTCCTCGGTGAAGGTCACCGGCG
>CAZUAT010000050.1:0-10775 GCA_964618415.1 uncultured Thermoanaerobaculia bacterium | reverse complement strand
TTGTGGGCGCTGTTGATGCCCGAGTACCAGGCGTCCTCGGTGAAGGTCACCGGCGGACTCGGGACGTTGCGCAGGCGGGTGAGGTCGAACACTTGCATGCCGTGGGCGCCGTTGTTGTCCGAGACGATGAAGGCGTGGTCGGCGTAGGTCTTGATGTCGCGCCAGACGGAGGACGACGTATGGCTCGGCAGATCGCCGAGGTAGACCGCGTCGGCCGGGTCCGAGATGTCGACGAACGAGGTGCCGGTCGTGCGGCCGACGATCGCGTACTCCTTGCCAGTGGTCTCGTCGGTCCAGCCCCAGATGTCGTTCAGGCTGCCGCCCCCGATGTTGGCGCGCGGCATGAATTCGAGCAGATCGACGCCGTCGCACGGGTAGACGCCGGCCATCCCCTCCTCGCACTCGACCAGGTGCTGCGGCGCGAGCGGCGCGGCGGGCTCGGCCGCGTCCCGGTCGGCCGTGAAGCGGGCGAAGTAGTCGGCCAGCCGCTCTTCCGGCGTGGTCGCGCGTCGCTCGGCGGCGGCGAGTGGCGTGACCAGAGCGAAGGCGAGCAGCGCGATCAGCTGGGAATGGCGCGAGGCGTGGAGCATCGGTCCTCCAACTCGGGGATGCCTGAAGTGAGCGGTCTGGGCTGGAACGTCGACGAGCGTACCAGATGGGGCGCCTGCCGACCGCGCACGACTTCGCGGGTAGTCTACGCCCCATGACAGCCGGCTGGCAGCGCCCGCTGGTCCTCGGGATCGAGAGCTCGTGCGACGACACCGCGGCCGCGGTGGTCGACGGGGCGGGCCGGGTCGTCGCCTCGGTGGTCTCCTCGCAGCTGGCGGCGCACGCGCCGTTTGGTGGCGTGGTGCCCGAGATCGCCTCGCGCGAGCACCTGGCCAACTGGCCGGCGGTCGCGCAGGCCACGTTCGCGCGGGCCGGGCTTGCGCTCGAGCAGCTCGACGCCGTCGCCGCCACGCGCGGGCCGGGCCTGCTCGGATCGCTTCTGGTTGGCCTGTCGATCGGCAAGGCGATCGCCTGGGCGCGCCAGCTTCCGTTCTTTGCGCTGCACCACATCGAGGGGCACCTCTACTCGCCGTTCCTGCGCGGCGCCGGCGAGGGAGCGGAGCCGGTGCCCGAGCGGTTCGTCGGACTCGTGGTGTCGGGAGGGCACACCAGCCTCTACGAGGTGGCGCCCGGCGAGCATGGCGGCGCGGCGCCGTGCGTCGAGACGGTTGCCGAGACGCGCGACGACGCCTTCGGGGAGGCGTTCGACAAGCTCGGCAAGCGCCTGGGGCTCGCCTGGCCGCAGGGCCCGGCGGTCGACGCGCTGGCCGAGCTGGGGGAGGCGTCGCGAGCGCGTCTGCCCCGCGCCCGCCGCGCAGCCGCCGACGAGGAGCTGTTCTTCTCCTACTCCGGCCTCAAGACGGCCGGCCTGCTCGAGCTCGAGCGGCTGGAAGCGGCCGGTCTGGCCACCCGGATGATCTCGGGGGGCGACCCGGCCGCCGAGTCGGCTTTCCCGCAGCCGGTACTCGATCTGCTAGCCGGCTTCCGCGAGGCGGCAGTCCGCCAGGTGCTCAACCGGTTGACCGACCTGCATCGGCGCCAGCCGTTCGCCCACCTGGCGGTGTCCGGGGGTGCGGCAGCCAACCGGGAGCTGCGCCGTCGCCTGCCGGCCTGGGCCGGCGAACGAGGAGTCGAGCTGTCGCTGGTGCCGGTTGCCTGGTCGGGCGACAACGCGGCGATGATCGCTTTTGCCGCCCAGCTGCGCCTGGCGCGTGGCGAGACCGGGGACGATCCGCGCCAGGCCACGGCCGAGAGCCGGCTGCCGCTGGCCGGTTGAGGCCGCAACGCGTCGCGGCGACGCGGCCGCCGCCTCAGACCTCTTCGACGACCGTTTCGAGGGCCGACCAGCGCCCGGGATCCTGCAGCCACAGGGCGTTCCAGTAGACCCGGATCACTTCCGGGGCGTGCAGCGGGCGCAGGCGATCGAGGGCCGCGCGCACGGTCGGTACGTCGATCGACTCGGGGAGCTCGGCATCCTCGTCGATCAGGCCCTCGTCGTGCTCGATGCCGAGCGCGTCGAGAAAATCGGCCAGCAGCTTGCGGCGCGGGCCGACGTGCAGCGAAACCAGCAGCGCGTCGACCAGCGTTTCGGGCGGATGGGCGAGCCCGGCGACCGCGCGCACGCGCTGATCGATCGGGATCTTGTGAAACGCCTGCGGACGGACGCGCAGGATCTGCACGATCTCGCGGGCGGCGGCGAGCGCCGCCTCCTCGCTGGGCCGTTCCCAGAAGGCGCGCGCTGCCTCGATTCGAACTTCGCGCGGCAGAGCGCGCCAGAGACGCAGAGGGGTAGGTTCGAAGGACACACTGGAAGTCTAACCTCCGGCGCGGCGTCCGGTCTGCTGCCGCGCTGGCCCGGCTCCCGATAGGCTCCGCCGCCGATGCGTCCGGAGAGCCGGTTCGTGCGCGCCCTGTGGGCGCCGGTCAATCTGCTCCAGTTCGCCTTCACTCTGGGGTGGAGCGCCTTCTGGATCAGCGTGGCCCTGCTGGCACGGCTGGTCACTCCGCGCGCGGCGCGGGCCCGCGTGACCCGCTTCGTGGCTCGCCGGATCTGGGCGGCCGGCCTGCTGGTTGGCGCCGGCGCGCGCCTGCGCGTCGTCGGGCTGGACCGGTTGCCGCCCGGCGGCACGCACCTGTTCGTCGCCAACCACAGCTCGTGGATCGACATCGCGGCGCTCTACCGCGCCCTGCCGATCGATCCGCACTTCGTGGCCAAGCGCGAGCTCGGACGCGTTCCGTTTCTCGGCAGATTCCTGCGCACGATGGGCATGGTCCTGGTCGACCGCAGCAACTTGCGGCGCGCCACCGACGCCGTGCACGCGGCCACCGCGTTGCTCGCCTCGGGACGGTCGGTCGTCTCCTTCCCCGAAGGGACGCGCTCGCGCGACGGCCACCTGGCACCGTTCAAGAGCGCCGGTTTCGGCGCCGCGCTGGCGGCCGGATGCGACGTCGTCCCGGTCGCCATCTCGGGTGCCGGAGCCGTCCTGCCGGCGGGCGGCTTCCGCGTGCGACCCGGCACGATCGAAGTGCGCTTCGGCACCCCGATCCCCGTCGCCGACTGCGCCGCCACCCCTTCCCCGCGCACCGCCCTCGCCACCCGCGCCCACCAGGCGGTGGCCGAGCTGCTGTCCGCCCCCCCGACCGATCGCCACGGCTGAGGCGTTCGACAGCTGTTCCCTTGTGGCAGCGGGGAGTATTGCGGCGCCCGGCGCAATCCCGGTTGCAAGCTCGGCGTGACTGCGCCCTGACTCTGCGAAATGAGTCAAGAACACTCACGCCGTGAGTAAGAGGCTGCAGGTGCTCCTGGAGGAGGACGAGTTCGAGCAGCTCCAGCGCGCGGCGGCCCGGCATGCCTTCCCAGCCGGGTCGATCGGCACCATGTTGGCCGAGATCGAGAGCGGCTACGGCGTCGAGAGCTCGGAGTGATCTTCGTCGACTCCAACGTGCCGATCTACCTGGTGGGCGCCGCGCACCCGCACAAAGTGGACGCGCAGCGTCGGCTGGAGCGCGCGATCGTCGATGGGGAGCGGCTGGTGACCGACGCCGAGGTTCTCCAGGAGATCCTGCATTGCTACGTCGCGATCGGCCGTCGCGATGCCATCCAGCCGGCCTTCGAAGCCCTGCTCGGAGTCGTCGACGAGGTCTTCCCGGTCGATCTCGACGCAGTGCTGCGGGCGCGCGACATCGAGTCGATCCTCACCCTCGACACCGGCTTCGATTCCTATCCGGGCATCACGCGGCTGGCCTGACCCGTCGGCTGGGAGCTACCAGGCGGCGGTCGAGGCGCGCTCGAAGCCGTCGGTGAAGATCAGCGCGTTCTGGAGGCGCACGAGGGCGAACCCGTAGCCCAGCTCGGCGCTCAGCGTGCGGTTGAAGCCGACGGCCACCGGGCGGCCGCCGTTGAGCGCGAGCCCGAGGGCGCGGTCCATGCCGTTGGGGACCACGTCGATCTCGACCCGCTTGACTCCGTTGCCGTCGAAGCTCACGTCGAGCTGGCCGTTCGGCCGCAGGCGGGCGAAGAAGAAGCCGCCGGCCTGCGCACCGGGGCCGTCGATGCCGCCGACGGCGACGATCTTTCCGTCGCTCGCGATCACCAGATCGTCGACCGACGACCCCTCGTCGAAGACGAGGTCCGGGAAGCCGAACCACTCGTCGAACGTGCCGTCGGCAGTGAACCGGGCGATCGATCCGGATACGACCGCCCAGTTCTCCGTGCCGCTGCGCAGGCCGATCACCATCGAGCCGTCGTCGGGGTCGATTGCCAGCGCGCTCGGCCGCCAGGTCAGGTCGGGCAGGACGATGGTCTCGAATCCGTCGCCGCCTCCAAAGGTCGGGTCCAGCGTACCGGCCGGATAGAGGAGGCGGGCGACCTGCAACTCGGTCGTGGCGCCCGTCGAGACCGTCGAAACGATGACCACGCGTCCGTCCGGCGTCGCGGCGACCGCCCAGAGGTAGACGGAAAAGCCGACGTAGCCAGGGAACTCGGAGGGCACCAGGGCCCACCCCCCGGTGCCGAACCCGGCATCCGCGGCGCCGCTGGCCAGTCGCCGGTGCAGAAAGTAGCCACCACTGGCGCCGGGTCCACACTGGGAGCAGACGCCGGCGAAGAGGAAACTGCCGAGATGGGGCGCAGCGGCCCCGGTCCACGGTTCGCCGGGCCAGGGGAAATCGTCCGCTACCACGATGCCGCCACTGCCAAAGGTCGGGTCGAGCGCACCGGCAGGGGTCAGGCGGACCAGCGCAGGTAGCGACGTCAAGGAGGTCAGCCGGGTCGTGCCGAGCAACGTGGCGGCGCCGGTCTCGTCGAGCACGATCGCCTCGACATTGTCCTCGTTCTGCATGTCGGGGTCGATCGGGATGCGCTGGCGGCCAAGATCGCCCCAGTCGCTGTCGATGGTGCCGTCGATGCGGTAGCGGACGACGTAGAAGTCGGTCAGCGCGGTCGACTCGCCGGCCGAGCCGGCGGCCAGCATCGAGCCGTCGGGAAAGACCGCTGCGGCCCGGGCGACTCGTCCGTCCGTGCCGACGCCCGTAGACACGATGCCGTCGCCGCCGAACGACGGGTCGAGTGCGCCGTCGTCCGCCCCAAGCGGCGGGAGGGCGGCCATCGCCAGCAGCGACACCCACGACATCAGGCAAGCAGGGCGAGTGAACATGCTCTCTCCAGAGGTTCGCGTTCGGACCGCGCCGCGCGCCCATGCTCGCGGAGTCGGTCGTCCACGAACCAGAACGGCGGATCCGGGCATGCGGGGCCACGCCGCCCGCGCCGCCCGCTCAGCGGATCGACTCGACCTCGTAGCGCTGGTAACGCCGAGTGGGGGACCAGGAGCCGGGAGACAAACCGGCCTTCTGCTCGAGGCCGCGGGCGAAGGCGAGCGGATCGGGCAGCTGGCGCCAGACACTCGGCAGGAAGGTGGCGCGGCGCGCACCGCGCGGTCCCGCCTCGTGCAGGATCAGGCCGTCGATGCCGGGGCGCAGCGCCGCCAGCAGCTCGGCCTCGTCGCGCACTGGCAGGTCGTGCGCCGGACCGAGAATCGAGATCTCCAGATCGAGATCGGCCATTTCGTCGGCGGCGAGCGGCGGGAAACGCGGATCGAAGAACGCGGCCGCCCGGGCGTTGCCCGCCACGTCCTCGGCCAGCGGCCGCGTCGCCTCGAGCCGGCCCATGCAGCCGCGCAGCCGGCCGGCGCGGTGCAGCGAGACGAAGCTCGCCCCCGGCGCGGCGAGGCGCGGCGGCAGCGCCGCCAGATCGAACTCGAGCCACGGCACTTCGAGGCCGGCCGCGATCGAGCGCCGGGCGAGGTCGGCGAGCGCCGCGCGGGCGTCGGGTGCGAGCGGCGCGTCACCCGTCCGTGCCATCTCAGGTCAACTCCCAGGCGCCGTAGCCGACCACCCGCTCCGGGCCGCCCGCCGTGTCGCTCGAGTTGCGCAGGTCGAGCCGCTGGCACGAGAGTCTGTGGCGCGCCGCCCAGGTGAGCAGACCGCGCAGCGGCACCGCCCCGCAGGCGTCGGTCGCGTCGATGGCGGCCGGGTCGAGCCGCTCGATCGCCGCTGCGGTGCGCTCGTCGCGCGGGCGGGCGAGCGAGTCGGGCAGATAGTGCGACAGATCGGTCGAGACGATGACCAGCGTCGTATCGTCGACGAGCGCTTCGATCGCGTCCGCGACCTCGACATCCGTCGCCTGGCCCACCGACAGCGGCACGAGCCGGAATTCGCCGAGCAGCCGCTGCAGGAACGGCAGCTCGACCTCGAGCGAGTGCTCGCGCGCATGCGCTGCGTCCGAGCGCACGAGGGCGGGCAGCTGCGCGAGCAGCGTCTCGGGAACCGGTTCGAGCGCCACCGCGCCGAGCGGTGTCGCGAAGGCCGTGACGTCGGCGTCCGGCAGCGCCAGCCCGGCGATCGGCACGCGGTGCGAGGGGCCGAGCAGCACGATCCGCTCGGGGCGGGCGGTGGCATCGCGCAGCCGCGCGAACGCCGAGGCCGCCACTGGCCCGCTGTAGAGATAGCCGGCGTGCGGGGCGATCAGGGCCGCCGGGTAGCGGACCGGGCGGTCGGCCGGGGCCGGGCGTGCGACGTCCGCCAGCAGGCCGTCGACCGTCCCGGCCAGAACCACTTCGTCGTCCGGGTAGAACGAGCCTGCGACCGCGGCGGGCCGCACTCGGGGCACGGGGACCACCGCCCGACCCTACCCCGAGCGGGGGAGTTGCGCGACACCCCCGGAGGCGTAAGCTGGCGGGCGATGGACCGGTCCGTCGAATCGTTCGACGAAGCGCTGCCGACCCGACACTGGCACCGGCTGGACGACGGTCGCAGCCAGTGTGACGTCTGTCCCCGCCTCTGCCGCCTGCGCCCCGGCCAGCGCGGCCTCTGCTTCGTGCGCGCCGCGGCTCCGGACGGCTCGATCGTGCTGGTCACCTGGGGGCGGTCCTCCGGTTTCTGCGTGGATCCGATCGAGAAGAAGCCGCTCAACCACTTTCTGCCGGGCAGCGCGGTGCTCTCCTTCGGCACGGCGGGCTGCAATCTCGCCTGCCGGTTCTGCCAGAACTGGGACATCTCGAAGTCGCGCGATCAGGACCGGCTCGGCGACCGCGCCACGCCGTCGACCATCGCGCGCGCCGCCGAGCAGCTCGGCTGTCGGGCGGTAGCCTTCACGTACAACGACCCGACGATCTTCCTCGAGTACGCCATCGACGTCGCAGCGGCCTGTCACGAGCGCGGCATCGCCACGGTTGCGGTGACCGCCGGCTACATCCTGCCCGAGCCGCGGCGCGAGCTGTACGCTCACATCGACGCGGCCAACGTCGACCTCAAGGGGTTTACCGAGGAGTTCTACCGCAAGACGTGCGGCGGCCATCTGGCGCCGGTGCTCGAGACGCTGGTCTGGCTGCGCCGCGAGACCTCGGTCTGGCTCGAGATCACCACGCTGGTCATCCCTGGACACAACGACACCGACGCCGAAATCGCCGCCGAATGCGAGTGGATCGCCAGCCAACTGGGGACCGACGTGCCGCTGCACTTCACCGCGTTCCATCCCGACTGGCAGATGCTCGACACGCCCGCCACCCCGCCGGCAACGCTCGAGCGGGCGCGGCGGATCGCCCTGGGCAAGGGGCTGCGCTACGTCTACGTCGGCAACGTCCGATCGGCCGCCGGCGGCGCGACCTGGTGCCCGAGCTGCGGCGGCAAGCTGATCGGACGTTCCGGCTACACGCTGACCACCTGGCGGCTCGACGCCGAGGGGCGGTGCGACAAGTGCGGCGCCGCGATCCCGGGGCGCTTCGAGGCGCTGCCGGGCACCTGGGGCTCGCGGCGCCAGCCGGTGCGACTGGCCGATTTCGGGATCTAACGGGCGGCGCACGGCCGCCAGCCTCACTGCCAGCGGAACAGCCGCAGCGCGGCGAGGAAGCAGACCGCCGCCCAGGCGGCGAGGATGGCAAGTTCGCCGGAGAGCGCTGCAAGGCCGGCGCCGTCGAGCATGACGCCGCGCAGCGCGTCGTTGAGCGCCGTCAGCGGCAGCGCCTGAACGAGAGGCTGAACGGCGTCGGGAAAGCGGCCGTTGGAAAAGAAGACGCCCGAGAAGATCCACATCGGGAACATCGCGAAGTTCATCAGGCCGGAGACCCCCTCGATCGTCCGCGCGCGCGAGGCGACCAGCAGACCGAGGCCGACGAAGGCGAGCGCGCCGAGCACCGCCACGGCGGCCAGCGCGGCGAGCGAGCCCGCCATCGGGACTCCCAGCACGAAGACCGCGAACAGCACCAGGATCCCCACCTCGAGGGCGAGGAAGACCAGCCGCGCCGAGATCTGGGCTGCCAGCAGCTGCCAGCGGCGCATCGGCGCGGCGACGAACAGCTTGAGCAGCTTGCCGGCGCGCTGCTGGACGAGTGAGAAGCCGATCGACCACATGCCGGTGCCCATCAGGTTCATGCCCAGCAGGCCGGGAACGAGGAAGTCGATGTAGCGCGACCCCCTCTCGCTCATGATCCTTTCGGCCGGGGCGATCGGGTCACGGCGCCCGGCTGCGCTCTGCAACGCGGCGTCCGCTTCGAGTCGCGCCAGCCGGCTGTCGGGCCGGGAGGGATCGAACCAGTAGGTCGGCGGGTCGCTGGCGAGGACGACCAGCGCCAGGCGGCCGGTACGCAGCTCGCGCTCGCCGGTCGCCAGGTCGACCTGGCGCGGCTCGATCCGGTCCGAGGCGGCCAGCGCGGCCATGCGTTCCGCCGCCCTCGCGCCCGCCTCGACGCCCACCGGCACCGGGGCCGGCGGCTGATTGCGAAATGCCACCCCGAGCGCTACCGCGAGCAGGACCGGGAAGATGAAGACCCAGAACAGCGCCTCGGGCTCGCGCAGGAATTCCACCACGCGCGCACGGGTGAGCTGGACCAAGGGCGCGGCGCGCAGACCGCGGAACGGCGGGCGGGTCACTGGCCGGCCTCTCCGGCCTCGGCCCCGGCATCGCCGTCGAGGGCGCGGCCGGCCAGCGCGAGAAAGAGATCCTCGAGGGTGGCGGTATGTGTGGCGAGCCGACGAGCCTCGAGGCCGCGGTCGGCAAGCAGCGAGAGCAGCGGTGGCACGGTGCGCGCCACGTCGCGCACCGTCAGCCGCACGACCGGGTCGGCGCGATGCACGGCCTCGACGCCGGGCAGGGCGGCGAGCAGGTCGGCAGGCGGTTCGCCGTCGAGCTCGACCTCGACCACGTGCTCGGCGCCCAGCGAGGCGACCAGCGCCGCGGGAGTGCCTTCGGCGAGCTTGCGGCCGTGGTCGACGATCGCCACCCGGTCGCACAGGCGTGCGGCCTCCTCCATGTAGTGCGTGGTCAGCAGGATCGTCCGGCCGCGCGCCTTGAGTTCCTCGACGATCGCCCAGATCTCGCGCCGTGACGCCGGGTCGAGGCCGGTGGTCGGCTCGTCGAGAAACAGCACCTCGGGATCGCCGACCAGGGCGCAGGCCAGCGAGAGGCGCTGCTTCTGGCCGCCCGAAAGAGTGCGCACGAAGGCGCGCTGCTTGTCGACCAGTGACACCCGCTCGAGGGCCTCGATCGGTTCGAGCCCGCGCGGGAAGAAGCTGCGGAACAGTTCAATCACCTCGCCGACCCGCAACTTCTCCGGGAACCGGGTCTCCTGCAGCTGGATGCCGAGCCGGGCGCGCAGAGCGAGCGACGCCCCGTCCCAGCTCTCGCCCAGCACCTGGACGGTGCCGGAGGTCGGCTCGGTCAGCCCCTCCAGGATCTCCACCGTGGTCGTCTTGCCGGCGCCGTTGGGCCCGAGCAGGCCGAAGCACTCCCCGGCCGGCACTTCGAGATCGAGGCCGGCGACCGCGACCACGTCGGGATAGCGCTTGACGAGGTCGTGGCAGAGGAGGGCGGGCGTTTCGGGCATCGGGGGGTCGGGTTGCCGGCCTCGATCTCGAGGCGCCGGCCGGAAAGCATACGGTACGCAGCGCGGCCGACCGGGTTGCGGGGCTCCGGTACGTGGCTTGCACCGCGCCGTGGCAGATCCGCCACCGATGGCGGACGGGAGAGCCGCTCATGCCCCAGACTGCCGCCCGCCTGCTGCTCGTTCTGTCGGTGCTCGTGGTCCCGACGCTGCGGGCCGACTCCGCCGACCCGCTCGCCAATCCGAAGATCGATGCCGGGTCGTTCCTCGAGCTGACCCTGGCGGCCACGGCGGCGCGCGAGCAGCGGCGCCTGTCGGAGGCGGAGTTTCTCGCCGCCGCGGCCGAGCCGGGGACGGTCGTTCTCGACGCGCGCAGCCGCGACAAGTTCGAACAGCTCCACGTGCGGGGCGCCGTCTCGCTGCCGTTCACCGACTTCACCGCCGAGAGCCTCGCGGCGGTCGTCCCCGACCCGCAGACCCGCATCCTGATCTACTGCAACAACAACTTCGCCGGCGCCGAGGAGCCGTTCCCGACCAAGGCGCCTCCGGCGGCGCTCAACTTGTCGACCTACGTCGCCCTGTGGACCTACGGCTACCGCAACGTCGATGAGCTCGGTCCGCTCGTCGACGTCGAGCACACCCGCCTCGACCTGGTCGCTGGCCGCGCCCCGGGATCCTGATCGGAAAGGAACCGGAGCCGGGCGTCCAAGCTCCGGATTCCGATAGACTTGCCGGCCGCTCCGGGCGGCCCTGCGGCCGCTTCCGCCGCCGCCACTGCATGCATCCGACCGCCCGCATCCGCAACTTCTCGATCGTCGCCCACATCGACCACGGCAAGTCGACGCTCGCCGA
>CAZUAT010000049.1:0-25510 GCA_964618415.1 uncultured Thermoanaerobaculia bacterium | reverse complement strand
GCGATTCCGCCTCGTCAGCTTGCATCACCAAGAGGCTGGCACCTCGGGGGAGGGTCTAGAGGTAGCCGAGGGCTTCGAGCTGCTGGGTGGTGGAGGATTCGACGGGTCGGTCGCTGCCGCAGTCGGTCTGGCTGTCGGTATGCGGGTCGAACGGCGGGGCCTCCCACCACGCGTCCATCGCCGCGCGCAGCCTCGCTGCCTCGGTCGGGAACTCCGCTGCCACGTTCCGTGTCTCGCCGGGGTCCGCCTCGAGGTCGAACAGCGTGTCGACCACCCCCACGCCGCCGATCCGCCGCTGCTCGCCGGCCTGCGTCGTGTGGTGGAGCTGAAACCGCCCCGCCCGCGCGGTTCGGATCCAGTTCCGCCGTGTCGCCGTGCCGCCCTCCGAGTAGACGATCTCCCGGGTCGCCGGACCGCCCCGCAGCGCCGGCCAGAGGCTGTGTCCCTGGGCCCAGGTGCCGCCTGCGGGCAACCGCCCGACCGCCTCCAACACCGTCGGCGCCAGATCGAGCAGCGCCACCGGCTCCTCGCGCACCGCCGGATCGAGTCGACCCGGCCAGTGCAGGATCAGCGGCACCCGCAGGCAGGTCTGAAACGCAAACCGCCCGTGATCGAAATAGTAGTCGTGGTCGCCCAGCGACTCGCCGTGGTCGGACGTGAACGCCGTCAGCGTGTTGCCCATCCGGCCCGTCGCCTCGAGCGTGTCGAGCAGCTGCCCGATCTGTTCGTCTGCGTACGCGATCTCCGCGTCGTACCGCGCCACGTAGAAAGCGAGCCGGTCGTCGCCCGCCAGCACCTGTCGCTTGCCGATCCCGTTCATCTGCTGCGAGTACTTGTCGAAGATCCGGATCCGCGGTTCGTCCCGGAACTGCTCGTCTCCCTGGAAACGATCGCGGCGGTCGACCGGCGGCCGGTACGGAAAGTGCGGATCGATGTAGTGCACCCACAGGAACCACGGCCGGTCAGTCGGCAGCCCCGCGGCCGCCTCGGTCGCCAGCCGGGTGACGTTCCTGGCCGCGGTCGCCGCGTCCGGGTCGTCGTCCGGATGCAGCCACGCCTCGACGTACTCGTCGAAGCCCTGGTCGAAGTGGAAATCGCGCGCCAGAGCCCCGTTGGCGACCACGGCACGGGTCGCCCAGCCGGCCCGCTGCAGCATCTCGGCCAGAGTAGTGAAGCCGCACGGCAGCGGAATGCCGACCTGCCGCACATTGCCGTTGTCCTTCGGATAGGTCGACGTGAACATCGACGCGAACGACGGCCCCGTCTTGGGCCACTGGACCTGAGCGTGCGCGAAGCGCACCCCCTCGCTGGCCAGCCGGTCGATTCGCGGTGACGTCGCGCGCGGCCAACCCCAGGCCGACAGGTGGTCGGCGCGCAGCGTATCGACGGTGATCAGGAGGACATTGGGCGGCGGGCCCGCAATCGCCGAGGGAGCGGCGGCTACGGGCCTATCGGAACTCGCGGGCTCACCGGCACGATGACACCCGATGACACCACTCGCCGCGGCAAGCAGCGCGGAGATGGCGGTCGCGAAGCGCCGCGCGGACGAATGCCGGCGGCCGGATCGGCGCAAGGTAGTCAGTGTGCGTTGTGCCGGAGACCGTGGCGCACGGTCATCCAGAGGATCTTGAGGTCGAGACCGAGTGACCAGTTCTCGATGTAGTAGAGGTCGTACTCGAGCCGCTTGCGGATCGAGGTGTTGCCGCGCCATCCATGCACCTGGGCCCAGCCGGTGATGCCGGCCTTGACCTTGTGGCGCAGCATGTACTGCGGCAGCCGCTGCTTGAACTCCTGGACGAACGTCGGCCGCTCGGGGCGCGGCCCGACCAGCGACATGTCCCCGCGCAGCACGTTCCACAGCTGTGGCAGCTCGTCAATCGACCAGTGCCGCAGGATGCTGCCCACGGTAGTCCGCCGCGGATCGCCCTGCACCGCCCAGATCGGTCCCGTCGATGCTTCCGCATTGACGCGCATCGAGCGGAACTTCCAGATCCAGAACGGCCGGCCGTCGAGCCCCATGCGCTCCTGCCGGTAGAAGATCGGGCCGCGGTCGTCGAGCCAGATCAGCGCTGCGATGATCGGCAGCAGTGGCAGCAGCAACGCCAGGCCCGCGGCCGACAGTCCGATATCGAGCATTCGCTTGACCAGGCTGTTCCAGCCCTGCAGAGGCAGCTGGGTCAGGTTGATGATCGGGGTGCCGTCGATCTCCTCGAGCGTGGCCTTGATGGTCGCGTACTGCAGGATGTCGGGCACCAGCTTCACTTCGACGCATTCGCTGCCGACGGCCTGCAGCAGCCGCATCATCTTTCGGTGGGCCTCGAGCGGCAGGGCGACGTAGAGCTGATCGATGCGCTGGTCGGCGAGCACGCGCTCGACGTCGCGCGTCGTGCCGAGCACCGGCTTACCGAGCAGCTTGCGCCCCACCTTGTTCGGATCGTCATCGAGGAAGCCGACTACTTGAAGGCCGTGCTCCTCGTGGTGGAGCAGCTTCCCGGTGATCTCGAGGCCCAGCTTGCCGGCGCCGACCACCAGGATCCTCTGCGCGCTGCCGGCATGCACGCTGGCGCTGCGCAGGAGCCAGCGCACGCCGGAGCGCGTGGCCACCACGAGCGTCACCTGGATCAGTGCGAACATCGCCAGGAACGCGCGGCTGTAGGTGAAGTACTCGATGCTGCCGGGGCGCAGCGCCGGCCGGTAGAGCGAGAGGATGCCGGACAGCAGGATCGTCGCCAGCAAGACCGCCGACAGGACGGCGACTGCCTCTTCGACCCGGCTGTGACTCGAGCGCGGGCGGTAGAGCCCGAGGAAGTAGAAGACGATCGGCGACAGCGCGACGACGATCGGCAGCAGATCGACGTAGCGACCGAGTTCCGGAGTGCTCTTGGTGAGCGGGATGACCTCGACTTCGAAACGCAGCAGCCAGGCGCCGAAGAACGCGCCCAGGGTGGCCAGCAGATCGCCCGCGAAGAGTACTGCCGCGGTGATGCGGTGCCGCTGTTGGATCAAACCGGGATCCCCTCCGCGTCCGGCCAGCGGGAGATGAGCATCTCCCTGAGCCCTTGGGCGAAATGCCCGGCGGAAAACTGCTCCGCCCGCCTCCGTAGGTTCATGAAATTGAACTGCATTCGCAGGCATTTGTCAATCGCCGCATCGACCGCCGCCGGGTCGCCCGGCGGGTACAGAACCCCCTGTTCGCCGTCGATGACGATGTCCAGGATCCCCCCGGCTCCGACTGCGACCACCGGAGTCCCGCAGGCCAGCGCCTCGACGGCCGCGATCCCGAAGTCCTCGACGCCGGTCTGCAGGAAGAACCGGGCGCCACGGTAGAGCTCCCGCAGCTCGGCCGCATCGACCCGGCCCGCCAGGCGGGTGGTCGGGCCGGCGAGGCGGGCGAGGCGGGCCCGCTCGGGGCCGTCTCCCACCACCACCAGCGGGACGCCGGCCCTTTCACAGGCCTGAATGGCCAGATCCACCCTTTTGTATGGCGCCAGCGCGGCGACCACCAGGGCGTGCCGCCGCGCCTCCGCACCACTCGGCTGGAACCAGTCCACGTCGACCGGGGGGGCCAGGACGCGCGCCCGCCGCCCGTAATAGCGACGGATCCGATCGGCGACGAACGTGGAGTTGGCGACGTACAGGTCGACCCGGTCCGCGGTAGCCACATCCCACCGGCGCAGCGCCGCCAGGACCAACCGCTGGGCGAGTCGCAGGGCTCCGCGGCCGCCGAAGTAGGCCTCCTGCTGGTCCCACGCGTAGCGCATCGGCGTGTGGCAGTAGCAGAGGTGGAACGCACGTGGGCCGCGTCGGGCACTCTTGGCGACGCAGTGGCTCGAGGAGATCAGCAGCCGATGGTCGGTCGTCGGCAGGTCGCCGACCGCGACCGGGAAGAGGGGCAGGTACCAGCGGTAGCCCGGATCCAGCCCCGGGGCGCGCTGCAGGAAGCTGGTGACGATCGGGTGCGACTCGATCGCCGGATCGACGCTGCCCGGAAAGTGGAACAGGGTGTGGATCGGCGCCCGGGGGAAGAGCCGGGCAATGGCCGCCAGGACGTTCTCGCCGCCGCGCTGACCGGTCAGCCAGTCGTGCACCAGCCCGACCGGCGCGTTCATGCTTCCCCCCCGTCGGCGGCGAGCGCGGCCCGGTAGGTCGCCAGCGTCTGGCGGGCGGTCGTCTCCCAGCGCAGCCGGTCGGCGCGTTCGCGTCCGCGTCGGGCCCGCTCCACCCGTTCATCCGGACGGTCGAGCAGTGCTTCGATGCCGGCGGCGATCGACTCGACGCTCTCGGGATCCACGAGGCGCGCGGCGTCGCCCGCGACCTCGGGCAGAGCGCCCCGGTCGGCTGCGACCACCGGCACGCCGAGCGCCATCGCCTCGGCCACCGGCAGACCGAACCCTTCCCAGAGGGACGGCTGCACGAGCATGGCGGCGCCTCGATAGACCGCCGGCAGCTGCTCGGCGGCCAGATGGCCCAGTCGCCGGACCGCCGCGCCGAGTCCGGCTGCAGCTACCAGCCCGGGAAGCGGCGAGTCGGGGCCGTCGCGGTCGCCGGCGAGCACCAGGCGCGGCGGCGAGCCGCGGCGGGCCGCGATCTGCGCCACGGCCGCCAGCAGACGTTCGAGGTTCTTGTGCGGTTTCGGATTGCCGACGAACAGCAGGTAGCCGGGCGCCAGGTCGAGCGCCGCGAGGGTGGCCTCGACCTCGGCCGCGGGAACCTCGCGGTGGAACGCCTCGTCGACGCCATTGAGCACCACGTCGAGGCGGGCGCGGTCGACGCCGAACCGCTCGACCAGTTCGTCGGCGGTCGTCTGCGAGACGGCTATCAGGCGCGTGGCCCGACGGGCGGCGCGGCCGATCATCCAGCGCGCGTACCCCAGCTCCAGCCGCGTGCGCAGCTCCGGCAGGCGCAGGTGGATCAGATCGTGGACGGTCACCACGGTCGGACACCGCAGGCCGAGCGGCAGCACGTAGTGCGGGGCGTGGAACAGGTCGGCCCCGAGGCGTCGCGCGGCGCGCGAGACGGCGAACAGTTCGCGCACCGAGTAGCCCGGGCTGGTCTCGTCGACCCAGCGGAAGTTGCCGGGCAGGTGGGGCAGGATCTCCGGACCCTCACCGCCGGCGAGCAACAGGTAGCGATGCTCGCGATCGAGCCGCGCCAGCGCGCCGATGAGGCCGCGCAGGTAGGTCCCGATGCCGAAGTCCGCGACACGCCGCGCGTCGAGGACGATGGTGGCGCCCGTGCTCACGACGACCGCCGCTCGCCCAGAACCGCGCGAAACAGCTCGGCGTGCAGTCGTGCCGCGTCGTCCCACGAGAAGCGCGCCACCTGCTCGTGTGCCCGCGTGACCAGCGCGGCCGCCGTCTCGGGCGAACCCCACAGGTCGGCGATCGCGTCGCGCCATCCCTCTGCGTCGTCCGAATCGACCTGGCGACCGGCGTCGCCGACGATCTCGGCCAGGGCTGCAGCGTCCGAGGTCACCACCGGGACACCGGCGGCCATCGCTTCGGCCACCGGCAGGCCGAATCCCTCGTAGATCGACGGGTAGAGGAACAGTCGCGCCGCGCGCACGACCTCGACGAGTTCGCCGAGCGGCAGGCGACCCAGCCGCCGCACGCCGAGCGGCTCGAGCGCTGCCAGCCGGCGTTCGAGAGCGCGGTTCTTCCAGCCCGCCGAGCCGGCCAGCAGCAGCGGCGGCGCCGTGCCGTCGCCCTCGGCGTGCAGCAGCTGCCAGGCATCGAGGAGCAGGTCGAGGTTCTTGCGCGGTTCGAGCGTGCCGACCGACAGCAGGTAGCCGTCCGGCGCTCCCAGTCGCCGGCGGGTCGCGGCGATCGTCTCCGCACTGCCCGGGGTCCAGATCGCACCGACGCCGTTGGCAATCACCTCCAGCTTCCCCGCAGCGGCGGGGAATGCGGCGACCAGATCGTCGGCGGTCGCCTGCGAGACGGCGATCAGGCGTGCAGCCGCATCGACGGTGCGACCCAGCAGCGGCAACTGGCTCCAGCGGACGCGAGCGGGCAGGGTGTCCGGGTGCAGGAGGACCGCCAGGTCGTGGATCGTGGCGACGCCGGGGACGGCCATGCGGGTGGGCAGCGTCTGCAGCGGAGACCAGAACAGGTCGATGTCGCCCTGCGCCAGCCGGCGCGGCAGCGCCAGCTGCTGCCAGATCACGCCCAGCGGCGCGGCTTGCCACTCGACCACGACTCCGGCACGCCGCAGCCGTTCGGCCGCGCGCGGCTCGCGATGGGCGAGCCCGACCAGCTCGAACTCCCCGCCGGCGGCCAGTCGTTCGACCAGCTCGAGCGTGTGGACCCCGATTCCCGTCGGCTCACCGACGACGGCCCGCAGGTCGACGGCGACACGGGGCCGGGAGGAGAGGGCGCGGGCGGGGCGGGGAATCGAGACCTCCGGGGCAGTCCGGGGCGCCGTGGGGCGACCGGCGGCAACCGCAGCAGTCTATCTTCGCCGGTGCTTCCCGTAGACTCCGGCGCGATGACCGAGCATTCCGTCGATCCCGGCGCCGCAGCCTCCGAGCCGTTGCCGGGCGGGTCGGCCGACACCGCAGCCGCCGCGGCGGCGCTCGCGGCGCTGGAGGCCGGAGTGCGCCAGCGCCGAGGCGAGCTGGCCGCGCTCGGGGCCGGGGGCGAAGGCCTGGCGGCACGCCTGGCCGAGCTGCGCCAGCGCGAGTTCGTCCAGGAGCCGCGCCCGGTGTCGCCGCGGCCGGGCATCGGCCGGTTGCTGGTGCTGGCGCGCAAGCTGTTCTACCACCTCGGCTTCAAGTGGCACGCGCGGGCGGTCTGGCAGCAGCAGAACGAATTCAATCAGTCCGCCGCCGGCCTGATCGCGGAACTGGCCGAGCGTGAGCGCGAGACGCGCCGCCAGGTCGAGCGCCTGCGGGTGCGGCTCGCGGAGCAGGCGCCCGGCACCCCCCCAGCCGAGGTCGAATGACGGCACGGATCGCGATCTGCGCCGCCCAGGTTCCGTTCACCCGGGGCGGCGCCGAGGTCCTCTACGAGTCGCTGCGCGCTGAACTGTTGCGACGCGGGCATCGGGTGGAGATCGTGGCGCTGCCGTTCCAGTGGTCGACCCGGCAGGCGATCCTGCGCAGCGCGCTGGCCTGGAGACTGATCGACCTCGAGGAGGCGGCGGGAGAACCGATCGACCTGGTCATCGCGACGCGGTTCCCCTCTTACGCCATCCGGCATCCGCGCAAGGTCGTCTGGCTGATTCATCAGTACCGTCAGATCTACGACCTGGCCGGCACCCGCTTTTCGGATATCGGCACGCAGCCCGGCGACGCGCAGGTCGCGTCGATGATTCGCGCCCTCGACCAGCGGTCCCTCGGCGAGGCGCGGGCGCTGTTCTCGATCTCGGGGAACACCGCCGAGCGGCTCCGCCAGCACAACGGCCTCGAGGCGGAGGTGCTCTACCCGCCGCCGGCGCTGGGCGACGACTACCGCTGCGGTCCGGTCGGCGACCGCGTGTTCACCGTCGGTCGGCTCGATCCGATGAAGCGATTCGATCTGCTGGTGCGCGCGGTCGCCGCAAGCCGCCGCCCCTGGCGCGCGGTGATTGCCGGGGTGGGACCGGACCGCGAGCGACTGGAGGCGCTGGCGGCGGAACTCGGTGTCGCCGACCGGGTCGAGTTCCCGGGTCGGGTGGACGACGCAGCGCTGGTCGATCTCTACGCGGAGGCGCTGGCGGTCTTCTATGCGCCGTTCGACGAGGACTACGGCTACGTCACCGTCGAAGCGATGCGCTCGGGCCGCCCGGTGATCACGACTGCCGATTCCGGCGGCGTGCTCGAGTTCGTGGTCGATGGCGTCAACGGGTTCGTGGGCGGCGCCGGTTCGGCGAGGGACGTCGCGGCGCGCTGTGACCGACTGTTCGACGACCGCGACGAGGCGCTGCGACTGGGTCGGGCAGGGCGCGAACGAGTCGTCTCGATCGGCTGGGATCACGTGATCGAGCGCCTGCTGGCCGTGGTCTGAGCGGGAACCGTCCCGCATGCGCATCGCCTTCGCTTCGCCCCTGCCGCCGCTCGATTCCGGGATCGCCGACTACTCGGCGACTCTGGCGCCGGCACTCGCGCGGTCGGGGCTCGAGATCGACCTGTTCTACGAGGGCCGGCAGCCGCCGCCGGAGTTCCTCCGACCGGCGCGCCCGGTGCGCGAGCTGGCCGCGCTCGGCGACGGCTACGAGCTGCGCCTCTATCACCTCGGCAACAGCCTGCCGCACCATGCCGACATCCTGGCGCTGCTGCTCGAGCAGCCGGGAGTCGTGGTGCTGCACGAGTTCATGCTGCATCACCTGATGCGCGAGCGGACACTGGCGGCCGGCGACCCGGACGGCTACGTCGAGGAGATGCGCTACGCCGCCGGCGAAACCGGCCGGCGCGCCGCCCGCCGGCTGCTCGACACCCATCACCCGATCGATATCTGGGCGTACCCGCTGTTCGAGCGCGTGGTCGACCGCAGCCGGGCGGTGTTCGTTCACTCGCCGTTCGCCGCGGCCCGAGTGCTTGCCAGCCGGCCGGCGGCGCGGGTGGAGGTGGTCCCGTTCCCGGTAGACGTCGAAACGATCCGCCCGGTCGACCCGGGCGAGCGCGAAACCGCCCGCGCCGCGCTCGGGCTCGACCCGGACGCGTTCGTACTGGCGTCGTTCGGATTCGTCACCCCGCAGAAGCGACTCGGCCCGACCCTCGCGGCCTTTGCCCGCCTGCGTGCCCGCCGACCTTCGGCGCGCCTGCTGGTGGTCGGCGAGCTGGCTGCCGCGCGAGAGTTCGACGACCTGCTCGCCGTCCACGGGGGCGACGGGGTGACCGTCACCGGCCGGCTGCCGGCGAGCGAGTTCGCCGGCGCGATCGCCGCCTGCGACGTGGCGGTCAACCTCCGCCACCCGACCGGCGGAGAGACCTCCGCGGCGCTGCTGCACCTGCTGGCGGCCGGCGTGCCCACCATCGTTTCGCGCACCGGTTCGTTCGCGGAGATTCCCCTCGGTGCGGTGGCCCAGGTGCCGATCGGGGACGGCGAGATCGAGCTGCTGGCGGAGCTGTTCGAGGCGTTTGCCGCCCGGCCGGAGCTGCGGGCTGTGGTGGGCGCGGCGGGGCGTCGGCACGTCGAGCAGCACCACGCGCTGCCGGCGGCGGTCGGCGCCTGGCGGGAGGCGCTGGCGCGTTCGCTCGACGCTCCGTGGCCGGCACCCGCCGTGCCGCCGCTCGGCCCTGGTGCGGTCGACGATCCGCGGGTGGCCCTCGCAGCCGGCCTGGCCGCCGACCTGGCCGACCTCGATCTCGATCGCACGGCGCCCGAGGCGCTGCCGATGCTGGCCGCCGAACTGGCGGAGCTGGGCTGGGAGCCGAGATGACCGCGCGTCGCGTGCGGGGGCTGGCCGCGGCCGCGTTCGCGCTCGCCACGATCGCTCACCTGGTCTTCTGGTACGCGCCGCGTGAGCGGGCGGCGTCGCCCGGACGGCTCGCTGCCGAGCTCGAGGCGCCCGACGTCGAGTTCGGAATCTGGCTGGCACATCCGCATCAGAACCTCGCGGCGCTCGCCCGGCGCGTCGACGATCCCCGCCGCTGGGCAGCCCGACTCAGCGGCCGCGAGGTCGACGTCGTCCCCGCCTTCGGTCCGTTCCTGGTACCGCCGGCCAGTGAGCTGGCGGTGGTGGCGGGACCGGAAGGCAGCCTGCGCGCCGCAGCGCGGCTCCATCCGACCTTCGCGCTGCTGGCGCGGGCGGCAGGACGCCTTGCCGGCAACCCGTGGCTGGCCGGAGGCGCCGTCGGTCGCGGCCAGGTGCGGTGGGAAGGTCGGGTCTGGCGCTATCGCAGCGACCCCGCGCCGGTCGACGGGCCCGCTCTGCCGACTGTCCGCGCAGTCGCGCAGTCGCAGGAGGCCGTCCTGGCGCTCGTGCGCACTGCCCGGCCGTTCGGGCCACTGCCCGCTGGCCGCTTTCGGATTGGGCGATTCGCCGCCGGCAGCGGGTCCGGTTCGATCGAGCTGCGCGGAGGCGATCCGCCGGAGGGGTGGCCCGCCGCCATAGCGCCGGGCTCTCCCGCTCCGGCCGCCTGGTGGGTCGAGCGCCTGCCGCCGGACGGCGTGCGCGGCGGGCTGATCGATATCGGCGGCTCGACCGCGGCCGGCCTGCCGTTGGTGGCGGTCTTCGATCGGGGGGCTGGCGGATTCGACCTGCCGGGCGAGTCGCTGGTGGCTCTGGTCGGCGGCGAGATTCCGGAGCGGGTGGTGGATGGTCTGCGCGTCCGGGCGCTCGATCGCACCGCTCTGGAGGTCGCCGTGCCGTTCGGCCGCGCGGTCACCGCGCGGCTGACGGCCGAGTTCGAGCGCCTCGCCGCCGTCGATCCGGGTCGCGTCGGACCGGCCGCGGGCGACCTCGCCCGCGCCGCCCGCAAGCTGCCCCTGGTCGGTTCCCGTGAGGCGCGCCCGCTCGAGCAGCTGGCCGCGCTCCTCGAGCCGCTCGCCGGCTGCCCGCTGGCCGCGCTGGCGGTGGGTCGGGGCGAGGCCTGGACGCGGCTGGTGCCGTGCGCCGACCCGGCGCCGGCCGCCCGCGTCGATTGACCGGACGGGCCGAATCCGATAGCCTCCGTCGGCTCTCCGCGGGGGGCTCGCCCGATGAAGATCCGCCTTGATTCCGCGCGTGACGAGCCGCTCCGCTGGCAGGAAGAGATCGGACCCGATGTCGCCGCTCAGGCTGCGGGGTCGGATCTGGCGGTCACGCCGGTCCGGCTGCAGGGAAGCCTGACCTTCGTCGACGGCGGGTACCTGCTGGAGGCGAGACTCCGGTACGCGCAGACCGTCCCGTGCGACCGCTGCCTCGAGCCTGCCGTCGAGCCGGTCGACCAGACCCTCGAGCTGCTGGTGGTCGAGCGGCGTCCGGTCGGACCGGTCGGCGGAGAACGGGAGTTGCGGGAGGAGGAGCTGGGGACGGTCGAAGCAGACGACGGGTGGCTCGATACCGAGTCGCTGGTCGTCGAGCAGGTGACGCTGAATCTGCCGACTCACCCGCTGTGCCGCCCCGACTGCGCGGGCCTCTGCCCGCGCTGCGGAGCGAACCTGAATCGGGGGTCGTGCGGTTGCGCCGCACCGCCTCCGGATCCGCGCTGGGCCGCGCTGGCCGCACTGCGGAGCAAGACTGAAGACGACCGCCACTGACGGTCAGCCAGGAAGCCGAGAGGGACCACGATGCCGAATCCGAAACACCGCCATTCCAAGCACCGGCGCGACAAGCGGCGCGCCCACGACGCACTGACCGTGCCGGGAACCTCCCTCTGCCCGAGCTGTGGCGAGCGCAAGCTGCCGCACCGCGTCTGCCCGAGCTGCGGCAGCTACCGCGGCCGGGAGGTCGTCGAGACCGGCCCGCAAGCCTGAGTCGGATCCCGCCCCGCCCGCCGGGATGAGGATCGCCGTCGACGCCATGGGGGGCGACTACGCCCCACGCGTCGCGGTCCAGGGAGCCCTCCTGGCCGCGCTCGAGGACGACGTGTCGATTCTGCTCGTCGGTGACCGCGCGCAGGTCGAGCACGAGCTCGAACAGCTCGGCGGCTCTTGCGAAAACATCGAGCTGGTCCACGCCCCCGAGACGATCGGCATGGACGAGCCCGGCACTGCCGTGCGTCGCAAGCGGCGCTCGTCGATTCACGTTTGCGCCGAGCTGGTGCGAGACGGGCACGCGGCCGCGATGGTCACTGCCGGCAACAGCGGCGCGGCCATGGTCGCGGCCAAACTGCTGATCGGCACCGTGCCCGGCGTCGACCGGCCGGCATTGGCGGCCGTCTTTCCCAACCGGCGCGGACGCACTCTGGTGCTCGACGTCGGCGCCAACGTCGACAGCCGGCCGGAGCACCTGCGGCAGTTCGCGGTCATGGGCCACATCTACTCCTGCGAGGTCATCGGCGTCGCGCGCCCCCGCATCGGTCTCCTGTCGATCGGCGAGGAACACGTCAAGGGCAACGACATGGTGCGTGACGCGCACTTCGCGCTCGCCGGGCTCGCCGAGCGCGGGCTGGAGTTCATCGGCAACGTGGAGGGCGGTGACGTCTTCACCGGCGCGGTGGACGTCGTGGTCTGCGACGGCTTCACGGGCAATGTACTGCTCAAGGCTTCCGAAGGGATGGCGGAGCTGGTCGTCGGCATGGTGCGCGAGGAGCTGTTGCGCAATCCGCGCACGCGGATGGGCGGCTGGCTCGCCCGCCCGGCATTCGCCAACTTCGCACGCCGGACGGACTACGCGGAGTACGGCGCGGTGCCGCTGCTCGGCGTCGACGGCGGCTGCTTCATCGGCCACGGGCGATCCAACTCGCGCGCCATTCGCAGCGCCGTGCAGCGCGCGGTCGAATTCGGCGCCGCCGACGTCGCAGTCCGGCTGCGCGCCATGCTGTCGCAGCTGGCGGCGGTCGACTCGCTCGCCGAACCCGGGATTCCGGCCGACGCGGGCGCCTGAGCCCGCTCGTCGACCGGCCAGGCCCAGCCAGGAGAGTTTGCACATGCCGCCGCGCACAGCAGTTGTGTTTCCCGGACAGGGCTCCCAGAAGGTCGGAATGGGCAGCGCGTGGACGGAGCGTTTCCCGGCCGCGCGCGAGGCATTCGACGAGGCCTCGGACGCGCTCGCCTTCGATCTGGCGCGGCTGTGCGCGGAGGGTCCGGAGGAGCAGCTGCAGCTGACCGCCAACACCCAGCCGGCAATCCTGACGGTGTCCGTCGCTATCTGGCGATCGCTCGCTGCGGCCGGGGCGACCGAGCTCGGCATCGTGGCGCTGGCCGGACACAGTCTCGGGGAGTACTCGGCGCACGTGGCGGCCGGCACGCTGTCGCTGACCGCGGCGGCAACGCTGGTGCGGCGGCGCGGCGAACTGATGCAGGAAGCGGTCCCGGTCGGCACCGGGGCCATGGCGGCCATTCTGGGCCTCGATCCGCAGGCGGTGACCGCCGCGACGGCCGAGGCGGCCGGCCACGAAGTCTGCACGGTGGCCAATTACAACTCACCCGAGCAGACGGTGATCGCCGGACACCGGGCGGCGGTGGAGCGCGCGATGGAAGCGTGCAAGGCGCGCGGCGCCAAGCGTGCCCTGCTCCTGCCGGTCTCCGCTCCGTTCCACTGCCCGCTGATGGCGCCGGCGCGTGTCGGTCTGACGCCGCAGCTCGAAGCCACCGCCTTCGCCGACCCGCGGCTCCCGGTCGTGGTCAACATCGACGCCGCGCCCGTGACCGACGGGGCGGCGGCGCGCGACGCCCTGATTCGACAGATCGACGGCCCGGTGCGCTGGCTCGAGTCCGTGCGCTGGCTGCGCGAGCAGGCTGGCGTCGAGCGGTTCGTCGAGGTCGGTCCCGGTGCGGTGCTGACCGGGCTGGTGCGCCGGATCGTCCCGGACGTCGAGGCCATCTCGCTCTCCGAGCCCGACGCGCTCGAGCGCCTCATCGAACAGTGAGGAGACCATGAACCAACACGACAGCAGTTCCACCGCGAACCCGGAGGCCGAAATGTTCCGGCTCGACGGCCGAACGGCGCTGGTGACCGGTGCCTCGCAAGGGATCGGCGAGACGATCGCAGCGCGGCTCGCGAGCCGTGGCGCACGCGTCGTAGTGGCGGCCCGCAACGCGGACAAGCTGGCCGCGCTCGCGGGGCGCATCGAAGCGGCCGGGGGAAGCGCGTTCGTGCTCGCGCTCGATCTGGCGCAGGCATCCTCGATCGGGGAGCGGGTCAAGTCGCTGCCTTCCGAGTGGAGTGAGATCGACATCCTCGTCAACAACGCCGGCATCACCGCCGACGGCCTGCTGGCCCGCATGACGCTCGAGCAGTGGCAGACGGTCCTCGACGTCAACCTGACCGGCACGTTCGCACTGACCCGCGAGCTGGTGCGCGGAATGATCCGCGCCCGCCGCGGCCGCATCATCAACATCTCTTCGGTGGTCGGTCTGATGGGCAACGCCGGGCAGGCCAACTACGCCGCCGCCAAAGCCGGCCTGATCGGATTCACCAAGTCCGTGGCGCGCGAGCTCGGCAGCCGCGCGATCACCGCCAACGTGGTGGCGCCCGGATTTGTCGAGACGGCAATGACCGATGCCTTGCCCGAGGCGACGCGCGCGGCGATGCTCGCGGACATCGCGCTGGGGCGCTTCGGCAGCGCCGACGAGATCGCCGCCGCGGTCGTGTACCTGGCCAGCGACGAGGCCGGTTACATTACCGGGCAGGTGCTCAACGTATCCGGAGGGCTCTACATCTGAGCCCGCAGCGGAGGCCCCGGAGCCATTGGACTCGCCGTCCGGGAGTGTGCTAAAAATCGCGGGGCCCGGCCCACGGGTCCCCCTTCAAGGAGGAATGCATCACATGTCGACCGTAGCCGAGAAGGTCAAGAGCATCATCGTCGAGCAGCTGGGCGTGGAGGCCGACGAAGTCTCGGCCAATGCCAGCTTCACCGACGATCTCGGAGCCGATTCGCTCGACATCGTCGAGCTCGTGATGGCTTTCGAGGAGGAGTTCGGCATCGAGATCCCCGACGAGGATGCCGAGAAGATCGGGCGCGTCTCGGAGGCGGTCGCCTACATCGAGCAGCACGCCGGCCAGAAGAACTGAGCCCGACCCCGCCACGCAGCGGGGCAGGGCTGTCCGAGAGATCATGCCGAGAACGGATCGACGGCGCGTTGTCGTGACCGGAGTGGGGCTGGTGTCCCCGCTCGGCGTCGGCACGCGTCCGACCTGGGAAGGCCTGCTCGCCGGTCGCAGCGGCATCGGTCCGATCACCCGCTTCGACACTGCCGCTTACGAGAGTCGCATCGCCGGCCAGGTGCCGGACTTCGATCCTACGCATTGGGTGGATCGCAAAGAGGTCAAGAAGATGGACCTCTTCATCCAGTACGCGTTGGCGTCCAGCCAGATGGCGATGGACGACTCCGGGCTCGAGATCGACGAGCAGCTCGCCGACCGGGTAGCGGTCGTGATCGGCTCGGGAATCGGCGGCTTTCCGATGGTCGAGAAGACGCACACGACCCTCGTCGAGCGCGGGCCGGATCGGGTGTCGCCGTTCTTCATCCCAGCGGTCATTGCCAATCTCGCCGCCGGCCAGGTGTCGATCCGGTTCAACGCGCGCGGACCGAACACCGCCCCGAGCACGGCCTGCACCTCGGGGCTGCACGCGGTCGGTGACGCCTTCCGGCTGATTCAGCATGACTACGCGGACGCGGCGATCGCTGGCGGTTCGGAGGGCACGATCACTCCGATCGCCGTCGCCGGCTTCTCGGTGATGCGTGCTCTGTCGACCCGCAACGACGATCCGCAGCGGGCCTCGCGGCCGTGGGACAAGGACCGCGACGGGTTCGTGATCGGGGAAGGGGCGGGGATCCTGGTGCTCGAAGAGTACGAGCACGCGCGTCGGCGCGGGGCGCCCATCTACTGCGAGATCGTCGGATACGGCATGAGCGGCGACGCCTACCACATGGCTGCGCCCCACCCGGAAGGCCGCGGCGCGGCCTCGGTGATGCGCAATGCCCTCGCCGACGCCGGACTCGACGCCGAAACGGTCGACTACGTCAACGCGCACGGGACGTCGACTCCGCTCGGCGACCTGGCAGAGGTGCAAGCGGTCCGGTCGGTCTTCGGCCCGCACGCCGATCGCCTGGCGATGTCGTCGACCAAGTCGTCGACCGGCCATCTGCTGGGCGCTGCCGGCGGCCTCGAGTGCGGCATCCTCGCACTCGCCGTGCGGGACCAGGTGATGCCCGCGACGCTCAACCTCGACCAGCCGGGCGAGGGGTGCGATCTGGACTTCGTCGCCAACAATCCACGTGAGGCCCCGATCGACGTGGCGCTGACCAACTCGTTCGGCTTCGGCGGCACCAACGGCGCGCTGCTGATGCGCCGGCTCTCCTGAACCTGCGGTCCGGGGGCTCCCGGACGTCCTCCTCCACACCCGTGCGCATCCGCCGCGGGGCGGGCTAGGCTAGCTGCGATGCCTGCCCCGCTGCTGACTCGCCTGCGTCGCGGCCTTGCCCATCTCGCACCGTGGGCAGCGGCGCTGCTGTTGCCGGGGTGCGCGAGCAGTTACCGCGGCCATCGCGGCCCGAAGGACCTGACGCTGCCGCGCCAGCCGGGGCAGGCGACGGCGCTCGACCGGCGGGTCGACCGATTCGCGGTCGGCCACCCGGAGGGTACGAGCGGCGTGGCCGCACTGGTGACCGGCGAAGAGGCGCTGTACGCGCGCCTGGCG
Organism: uncultured Thermoanaerobaculia bacterium; assembly: GCA_964618415.1. Taxonomy (GTDB): domain Bacteria; phylum Acidobacteriota; class Thermoanaerobaculia; order Multivoradales; family JAGPDF01; genus JACTMI01. The sequence goes on along the minus strand of CAZUAT010000049.1, from coordinate 9,300 downwards.
CTCACCGAGCTGGCCGGTCGGTCGATCGATGTTCAGACCTACATCTGGGATCTCGATCGTTCGGGCAAGCTGCTGCTGCGGCGCCTGCTCGCGGCTGCGGATCGCGGTGTGCGGGTGCGGCTGCTGCTCGACGACACGGCCACCTTCCGCAGCGAGCGCGCCTTCGCGGCCGTCGACCGGCACCCGAACCTGGAAGTGCGGCTGTTCAATCCGTTCCGCACTCGCCAGGAGGGGAACTGGATCGAGCGGTCGATCGAGTTCCTGGTCGACTTCCGCCGGCTCAACCGCCGCATGCACAACAAGCAGTGGGTCTTCGATGGTGCCTGGGCGATCGTCGGCGGGCGCAACGTCGCCGACCATTACTTCCTGCTCGCGGAAGACCTCAACTTCCGCGACCTCGACCTGCTGGCTGCCGGGCCGGCCGGTCAGGAGTCGAGCGCCGCGTTCGACCGCTACTGGAACAGCCCCTGGGCGATGCCGATCGACCAGCTCACTCGGGCCGGCGAGCGTCGCCTGGCCCGCGTGCGGCGGTCGCTCGAGCGCGCCGTGCACGACCAGCGGGCCATCCCGTACGCCCTGCAGCCCGATGCCGAGAGCGCCGAGCGGGCCCTCGACCGGATCGCGCCGGCGCTGGAGTGGGCGCCGGTGGAGGTGCTGGTCGACGAACCGGAGAAGATCGACGAGCCCGAGGCCGAGCCTGGCGTCGCGGCCAGCGTGATCGCCGAGCGGCTGGCGGCAAAGTTGAGCGGTCTGCGCTCGGAGCTGCTGATCGAGATGGCCTACCTCGCCCTGCCCGAGAGCTCGACCGACCTGCTGGCGCAGATCGTCGGGCGAGGAGTGCGTGTGGCGGTGCTCACGAACTCACTGGCGACCAACGACGTGGTCGCCGCCCACGCCGGTTATCTGCCGACCCGGCGCCGACTGCTCGAGGCGGGCGTGGAGCTGTACGAGCTGCGTCCGGGCGGGCATGATCGGGGTCGCTTCCTGATTCCCTCGCGGGGGTCGCGGGCGAGCCTCCACTCGAAGGTTCTGGTGTTCGATCGCGCCGAGCTGTTCGTCGGATCACTCAACCTCGACCCGCGTTCGGTGGTGCACAACACCGAGAGCGGGCTGCTGGTGCGCGCGCCGGCGCTGGCCGCTGAGGTGGCAGCACGCCTCGAGGCGGGGCACGAACGGACCAACAGCTGGCGGCTGGAGCTCGATCCGCGAGAAGTCCGAACCTCCGCCGGGCCGATCACGGTGCAGCGGGTGATCTGGACCGGAGATCCGGATCGCCCGGCACGCACGCGCGAGCCGCGCGCGACGACCTGGCGGCGGATGCTGCTGCGGCTGCTGTCCTGGCTGCCCCTCGAGCAGCAGGTCTGAATCCGGGCGGCGGCCGGAGCTCAGCAGCGGACAGCCGCCGGGCGCGCACAGCGCTAGGATGCCGGCCACGGCGTACTCATGACGGGCGAACCCAGCCTGACCCTGCTCCTGGCGGCGGCTCGCAGCGGCGACCGAGCCAGCCTCGACCGCGTCTTCGACCGGGTTTACGCCGACCTGTCCCGCCTCGCCCGGGCGCAGCTGCGGCGCACCCGGGGCCTGTCGGGCTTCGACACCACGGCGCTGGTGCACGAGTTCTACCTGCGCGTTTCGCGCACCGAGCGCCTGACGCCGGTCGACCGCGCCCACTTCTTCTCACTCGCCGCGCGGGCGATGCGTCAGGTGCTGCTCAGTGAGGCGGCGCGCATGCAGCGGCTCAAGCGTGGCGGTGGACTGTCCGTCGTGGCGCTGCCAGACGAGGTCGAGGACCCCGCCAGCTGGCAGGCCGGTCAGCTGCTCGCGGTCGACGTGGCGCTCGAGAGTCTGGAGCGCGAGTCTCCGGCGCTGGCACGCATCGTCGAGCTGCGCTTCTTCGGCGGCCTGACCGAGGCCGAGATCGGCAGTGTGCTCGGCTGCAGCGAGCGCACTGTCCGCCGCGAGTGGCGCAAGGCCCGTGCCTATCTGCGCGTCGAGCTGGCGCGCGGCGGCTATCCGGCGTGAGCTCCGGACCGGCCTTCCCCTGGTCGGTCGTCGATCCGCTGCTCGACGAACTGCTCGAGCTCGACGCAGCCGGCAGCCGCCGGCGGCTGCGAGAGCTGGCGCAGTCCGACCCCGCGCTCGCCGATCACCTGGCAGCTCTGCTCGAGGCCGCCCGCGACGATCGCTCCGTGGTCGACCTCGACGCCTCGAGCCTGATGGCGCTCGCGCGGCCGGCCGAGGTGGAGGCGGAGCCGGGGGCGCCCGGCACGACAGATCCGGAGCGGCCGGTCTGGCCACGGGTTCCCGGTTTCGTGCTCGCCGAGCGGATCGCCAGCGGGGCGATGGCGGAGGTTTTCCGGGCGACTCCGGAGGGTGGCGGCGACGCAGTCGCCGTCAAGCTGCTGCGGCCCGAGCTGGGAAAGGGGGCGCTGGCGCGCCGCTTCGACGTCGAACAGCGCATCCTGCGTGAGCTGGCGCATCCCGGCATCGTGCGCTACCTGGCAGCCGGCGTGACGCCGGAGGGGCGGGCGTGGTTGGCCACCGAGTGGGTCGACGGGGAGGAACTCGGGGCCTGGATGGCGGCGCGGGCCGGCGACGTGCCGGCGCAGGTCGAGCGGATCGCCGAGGTGGCCGAGGCGCTGGCGTGGGCTCACGCGCGCGGCGTCGTGCACCGCGACGTCAAGCCGTCCAACATTCGCGTCGGACGGGACGGGCGTACCCGGCTGCTCGACTTCGGGCTCGCGGGGTTGCTCGTCCAGGGGGACGGGCGCCGCTCGTCGAGCAGTGACCTGTGGGTGTTCACCCTCGACTATGCCGCCCCGGAGCAGCTCCGCGGCCGGGAGGTCGGCAGCGGAGCCGACGTCTACGGGCTGGGCCTGCTGCTGTTCGAGGCCGGGCGAGGCGAGCCGCTCTGGCGCCGCTCCTCCCGGCCGCTGGCGCTGGTACTGACGGAGGTCGCCAGCGAGCGGCCGCCGGCCGGCCTGCTCGTCGATCGCCGCCTCGACCGGCTCGCCCGGCGCTGCCTGCGCAGTGACCCGGGGCGGCGTCCGTCCGCCGCCGAAGTCGCTACCGAGCTGCGTGCCTGGCTGGCGACGCGACCTCAGTCGCCGGCGCGCAGGTGGTGGTCGAAGAAGTCGGTCATGCGGCGGTAGAAGTCGCGGCTCGCGGCCGGCCGCAGGCCGTGCTTCTCGTCCGGATAGAAGAGCGGATCGAAGCGCTTGCCGGCCTGCACCCACTTCGACGTCAGCTGGATCGAGTTCTGCGGGTGGACGTTGTCGTCGCCGGTGCCGTGCACGAGCAGCAGCGCGTCGGCCAGGGAGTCCGCGGCGTGGATCGGCGAGGAATCGCGATAGCCGTCGGGGTTGGACGCCGGCGTGTCGAGGTAGCGTTCGGTCCAGATCGAGTCATAGAGCCGCCAGTCCGCGACCGGTGCCCCGGCCACCGCGGCGCGCCAGACTCCGGGTCGGTGCAGGACGCTGTAGAGCGTGTTCGAGCCGCCGCCCGACCAGCCCCACAGGCCGAGTCGCTGCGGATCGACGTCGGGACGTGCCCGCAGCCAGGCGACGCCGTCGAGCTGGCCGGCCAGTTCGAGTTCGCCGAAGCGGCGGTGGAGGCGATCCTCTCCGCGCTTGCCGAAGAAGCGCGAGGCCTCGTTGTCGACCGAGAAAGCCAGGTAGCCGCGGCTGGCCATCCAGCGATGCCACAGACCGCGCGGCCCCTCCCAGCGATCGATCACGACCTGCGAGCCGGGCCCGCCATAGTGGTAGGCGATCACCGGACGCCGCCCGCCGGAGTCCCCGGACGGCGCCGCGACGCGGGCCGGCAACCGGGCGCCCGAGGCGGCGGGGACGGTGGTGAACTGCCAGCGCGGCAGCCCGGCCAGCGCGGCAGGCAGTTCGACGCCACCTGGCAGCGTGGCGACCTCGGCTCCGTCGCGGCTGCGCAGGCGGCGGACCGTCGGCGTGTGAGCGTCGCTCCAGGAGTGGATCCAGGCGCCGGTCGGCGCGACCTCGGCATCGTGCCAGCCCGGTCCGTCGGCCAGCATGCGCTCCGGGCGACGCCCGGTCAGGTCGAGCGCCAGGACGCTGCGGCCGATCGCCCCCAGTTCGTCGGTGCGGTGGGCCGAGACGATCACTTCGGCGGCCGGTTCCACGACGGCGATGACGTGATCGAGTGCCCATCCGGCCGGCAGCAGGTCGACGCGGGGCCGCCCCAGCGGATCGTAGCGATGTAGGGTGCGCCAGCCGCTCCCCTCGTGGCTCCACAGGAACCCGCCATCGGGCAGGGCCCGGAAGTCGTCGGCCAGATTCACCCAGGTGCCAGCCTCTTGGTGGGCGAGCGAGACACAGGCGCCCTGGTCGGCCCGGCAGCGCAGCAGGTCGAGGCGCGTCTGGTCACGGTCGAGCCGTTCGACCAGTAGCGCCGTCGAGTCGGTCGACCAGTGGACCCGGGCCAGGTAGTGGTCGCCGGCTCCAGCGGCGTCCAGGGCGAAGTCGGCGCCGGAGGCCGGTTCGACCACTCGCACGGTGACGATCGGATTGGGATCGCCGGGCTTCGGGTAGCGCTGCAGTTTCACCTTCGACTCGGGTCCGGTCTCCGACAGGAGCGGGTAGGTCGGCACCTCGCGGTCGTCGAAGCGCAGGTAGGCGATGCGGGTCGAGTCGGGCGACCACCAGAGCGCGGTGGCGCTGCGGCCCCAGATCTCCTCCCAATAAACCCAGTCGGTGGTGGCGTTCAGGATCTGATCGGCCACTCCATCGGCGGTCAGGCGTTGCTCCCGGCCGGAGGCCAGTTCGAGCACCCACAAGTCGGCATCGCGAGAGAAGGCAACCGCACGTCCGTCAGGCGAGAAGGCCACACCTTCCTCGGACGCCTCGCTCCGGGTGAGCCGCGTCACCGTGCGTCCGTCGACCCCGGCGTTCGGCCAGAGGAACAGGTCGCGATCAGCCACCAGCAGCAGGTCGTTCGACGCCGGGCGGAAGGCGAAGTCGGACAGGGCACCGAGCGAAGCCGGGGAACCGCTTTCCGCCGAGCCGTCGCCGTCAGCTGCGGCCGCTTCGGTCAGCTCGTCGGCAAAGGCACGGGCAAGTTCGGCCCCCGTCTCGCCATCGAACAGGGCGAGAGCGGTCCGCTTGCCCTCGCGCCAGATGCCGGCGAAACGGCTGCCGTCGTCGTTCCACGACAGGCGCCCGAGGCGCGGCATCAGGTCCGGGGCGAAGAGCGCCTCGAACGGCACCGCCGCGGTCGCCTCGGGGACCGCGGGCGAGTCTTCTGTCGCGGCGCCCGGCGCGCCGAGCGCCAGCGCGAGAATCAGCGTCCATCCCGCCCCGGAGCGACGCGACTGGAACCACGATGCGCTGGACAACAGCACGGCTCGGCTCACGAATCTGTGCATGAGGACAGCTCCCTCGAGGATGGCTACATGCGGCCGTAGTTGGGTCCACCTCCGCCCTCGGGCGGCACCCAGGTGATGATCTGGTAGGGGTCGGCGATGTCGCAGGTCTTGCAGTGCACGCAGTTGCTGGCATGGATCTGCAAGCGGAGACCGCGTGGCGCCGTCGGGTCTTCGACCATCTCGTAGACCGCGGCAGGGCAGAACCGGGTGCACGGATTGGCGAACTCGCGCACGCAACGGTCGGCGCAGATCGACAGGTCGGCCACCAGCAGGTGCACCGGCTGGTCTTCTTCGTGTGCCGTGCCGGAGTTGTAGAGGTCGGCCAGCCGATCGAAGGTCAGCTTGCCGTCCGGCTGCACCGGCGGTGCCGGACGAAGGTCGGCACGCTGGCTGTCGAGGCGCTGCATGCGCTCGTGACCGGCGTGGGCTGGCAGGCGGTCGAAGACGCCCCATCCGCGGCCCCCGGTCAGCACGCCGAGGCCGGCGTTGACGAGGGCGTCCAGCCCGCCGCGCTCGAACCCCTGATGGAAGTTGCGGCTCTTCCAGAGCTCCTGCCGGGCCCAGCTGGCCTCGAACCGCCCCGGGAAGTCGTGGCCGGCCGTGTTGAGCGGGCGGCCGGACACGGCCGCCGCGAAGATCGCCTCGGCTGCCAGCATGCCGGACTTCACGGCGAGGTGGATCCCCTTGAGCCGCTGTCCGTCGAGGAAGCCGCCGGAGTCACCGATCAGGCAGAAGCCGTCGCCGCCCAGCCGCGGCATCGCCCAGTAGCCGCCCTCGGGAATCGCCTTGGCGCCGTAGTAAGCCATCCGGCCGCCCTCGAGCAGGCGGGCGATCGACGGATGCGTCTTGAAGCGCTGAAACAGCGCGTGCGGATCGGTCCACGGATTCTCGTAGTCGAGCCCGACCACCAGACCGGCAATCAGCAGGTTGTCCTGCATCCCGTACAGGAAACCGCCGCCAAACAGGTCCGGCCAGAGCGGCCAGCCCATGGTGTGCCAGATGTCGCCGGGTTCGAATCGACCGGCCGGCAGCTCCCAGACCTCCTTGATGCCGATGGCATAGACCTGCGGATTGGCGTCGCGCGACAGCCCGAGGCGCGCGTCGAGCTGTTTGGTCAGGGTGCCGCGCGGCCCCTCGCCCAGAACCGTGATCCCGGCCTGGATGTCGACCCCTGGTTCGAAGTTCGGCTTCGGACGGCCGTCGCGGCCGATGCCCCGGTCGCCGGTCCGCACGCCGGCGACGCGGTCGCCGTCCATCAGCAGCTCGCGGCCCGGGAACTCGCAGAAGACGTCGACGCCGAGCGACTCGGCCTGCTTCGCCATCCACTTGACGATGCGCCCGAGCGAAGCGACGTAGTTGCCGTGGTTGCGCAGCGGCGGGGGCTCGGGCAGCGAGCGCGCGCGCCGCTCGGTCAGCCACCAGACCCGCTCGGCGGCCACCTCGGCCTCGAACGGGATGCTGTCGAACTCGTCGGGAAACAGCTCCCGGAAGGCACGCGGATCGACGACGGCGCCGGAAAAGCCGTGGGCGCCGACCTCGGCGCCCTTTTCGAGCACCGCGATCGACAACTCGACCGGGGACGCAGCGTGGGCGTTGTGCTGCTTGAGCAGGCGGGCGAGATGGCAGGCGCCGGCGAGGCTGGCCGGCCCGGCACCGACGAACAGCACGTCGAGGTCGAGGGTTTCGCGGTCTCGGGTCATCAGGGGATCGGCTCGTGGTTGGTTCCGGCGAGGGCGGCCCGCCGGAGTGAGCGCGATCGTAACATTCGCATTGCGCCGGACAGGCTCGGTCGCAGACGGCAAGGGCCGCGCGGGCGGGCTCGAGCCCGTCGCCGCGCGGCCCTCGGGCGTCGCGGTCAGCCGGTCAGTTGGAGCCTGGCAGGAGCGTCGCGTCCGGGTCCGGCAGATCGAGCGGATCGAGCCAGGTGATCTGCGAGTAGATCAGGCCACCATCGCTTTCGAACACGGTGTCCGGAAGGGCGTCGGGAGTGCGCTCGAACTGGGCACCGATCAGCTTGCTGACTCCGGCGCCCGCGTCGGATGTGTCCACCACGGCGGGGAAGGAGCCCGGGCGAATGAACGAGCTGCTGCCGTCGAGCTGGAACGCCGCGCTGCCGTCGACGAGCACGCGCCCGGTCAGCTCGGCGTTCGAGAACCAGAGCCGGGCGTAGCCGTCGGCCGCCATGGAGGGCTCGCTGCCGTTGGCAGAAACGTCCCAACCGTCCTCGGCAGCAATCGTGGTGCGCGGATTGGTGCTCGGACCGGTAGCCACGACAGCGGGGCCGGTGCCGGTCGTTTTGCGGACGATGACATTGCGCCCCTGCACGTAGGCGCCTCCCGACAGATCGACGGCCGGCGCGGCCCCGTTCGACACGAAGTTGGCGTTGAACAGGAAGAGCCGTCCCTGCGTCAGGGCGAGTGGCGAGGCATTGGAGCTTTCAAAACGGAGGTAGGAGACGCTGGCGTTGGCGTCGATGGCCCCCACGCGGCTCAGCGTGCCTTGGACGGTCGCGAAGTAGGGGATCGCCGGGATCTCGCCGACGAGATGCACGTCGTCCGGCAGGGCGACATCGTCGCTGTAGTTGCCGGCGCGCACCAGCACGACCACAGGTTTGATCGGGTCGGCGCCGGCTGCGGCCACCGCGTCACCGAGGTCGGTATGGGTGCCGGAGCCGTCCGCAGCCACCACATATCGGGCCGCTGGCAGTCCCGGCGGGCCTGCTGGGCCCGGCGCGCCGTCCTGGCCGTCGGCGCCGGGTGGCCCGGGGGGACCGGGTGGGCCGACGGGTCCGGCGGGCCCGGCCGGTCCGCTCGCGCCCCCGAGCGCAACAGCGTCGGGGTCGATCGTCTGAGTGGGCAGCGGCCAGGTCACCAGCCCGTGAAAGACTCCGTCGAGCCCGACGGCAGGCTGCGCTTCGAGGACCGGGTCGGCCAGCGTCTGCAGGTGAGCGCCCAACAGGACCACCGTTCCGGTCGAGTTCTCGATCAGGGCCGGCTGGCCGGCTGAGCGGATGAAGCTGGCCGCCCCGTCGAGGCTGAAGGACGCGGCGTCGACCACCTCGACCCGGCCGGTCACCTCGGCGTTGGAGAAGTACGCGGCTCCGGTGCCGGACAGGTCGATCGACACGACGGCATCGGTCGCCATGACGTCCCATCCCGACTCGGCGAAGACCGAACCGCCCGACACTGCCACCGCCGGCCCGCTGCCGGACAGGTTCTGCGCCAGCACATCGACACCATTGACCTTGCCGGCGGTGACCACGAGGGCGCCCTGTGCCCCATTGCTGGTGAAGGCGACGCGGTCGGCGAACAGCTGGCCACCGGACACGGTGACGGCGGGGTCGGCGCCTCCGCTGACCTGGAGGTTGGCCACCGTCGCGATGACGCCCGTTGGCACGTCGATCGTGCCGACGATGCGGGCGAAGTAGCGACCGTTCTGAACTCCCTGAAGGTGGACCCCATCGGCGAGCGCCAGGTTGCCGCCGTACACGCCGGGCTGGATCTGGACCACCTGATCGTCGCCGGTCAGCGCGCGTTCGGCGGCTGCATCCAGGATCGCCGCCGCGACCGAGTCGTACGGTGCGGTCGATCCGGTGGGTCCCACCAGCCAAGGGGTCGCGGCGGGCCCAGCGGGCCCCGGATCGCCCTGCGGGCCCTCCGGTCCAGTCTCGCCCTGGGGCCCCTGCGGCCCCTGCGGCCCGGACTCACCCTGCGGACCCTGTGGCCCCGGGTCACCCTGCGGACCCTGAGGCCCCGGATCGCCCTGCGGGCCCTGGGGACCGACCTCTCCCTGAGGTCCTTGCGGACCAGTCTCACCCTGGGGTCCCTGCGGACCGACCTCACCCTGCGGTCCCTGCGGACCGACCTCACCCTGCGGTCCCTGCGGACCGACCTCACCCTGCGGTC
>CAZUAT010000048.1:13252-26655 GCA_964618415.1 uncultured Thermoanaerobaculia bacterium | reverse complement strand
TCGATCCAATAATTCGGAGCTTCCTTCGTAATCACCACATCGTGGGCGTGGCTCTCCTTCAGGCCCGCGGCGGTGATGCGGAGGAACTGGGCGCGGGTGCGCAGGTCGTCGATCGAGCCGCAGCCGGCCAGGCCCATCCCGGCGCGCAGGCCGCCGGTGAGCTGGGGGAGCATGTTGTGGACGCTCCCCTTGTGCGGGACCATCCCCTCGATCCCCTCGGGCACCAGCTTCGAGAGCGACTGGCCCGACTCCTGGAAGTAGCGATCGGCGCTGCCGCGCGCCATCGCCGAGAGCGACCCCATTCCGCGGTAGGCCTTGTAGGTGCGCCCCTGGTAGAGGATCGTCTCGCCCGGGCTCTCCTCGGTGCCGGCGAACAGCGAGCCGATCATGATGCTGCCCGCGCCGGCGACGATCGCCTTGGCGAGGTCGCCGGAGAACTTGATGCCGCCGTCGGCCACCACCGGGATCCCGCGCTCGTTGGCGGCGCGGGCACAGTCGCGGATGGCAGTGATCTGCGGCACGCCGGCGCCGGTGACGATGCGCGTGGTGCAGATCGAACCGGGCCCGATGCCGATCTTCACGACGTCGGCGCCGCGGTCGATCGCGGCGCGCGTGGCCTCGGCCGTCGCCACGTTGCCGACCATCAGGGCGACGTCCGGGAACCGCTCGCGCAGCGTCGCCGCCGCATCCAGCACGCCCCGGCTGTGGGCGTGCGACGAGTCGAGCACCAGCACATCGACCTTGGCGTCCACCAGCGCCGCCGCGCGCTCCAGGTAGTCGCCCGTGGCACCCACCGCAGCGCCGACCCGCAGGCGGCCCAGGGCGTCCTTGCAGGCGCCCGGGTACTCGATCATCTTCTGGATGTCCTTGACCGTGATCAGGCCCTTCAGGTTGCCGTCGCGGTCGACCACCAGGAGTTTCTCGATCTTGTGCCGGTGCAGCAGCGCCTTGGCCTCGTCGAGAGTGGTGCCCTCGGGCACCGTGACCAGGTTGTCGCGGGTCATCAGATCGGAAATTCGCCGCGTCGTGTCCGACTCGAAGCGCAGGTCGCGGTTGGTCAGGATGCCGACCAGGCGCCCGGCATCGTCGGTGACCGGCACGCCGGAGATCTTGAAGCGGGCCATCAGCTCGAGGGCGTCCGAGATCAGCTGGTGGGGCCGGATGGTGACCGGATCGACGATCATCCCGGCTTCCGAGCGCTTGACCTTGTCGACCTCCTCGGCCTGCAGCGCGATCGGCAGGTTCTTGTGGATGACTCCGAGACCGCCCTCCTGGGCCAGTGAAATTGCCAGGCGGGACTCGGTGACCGTGTCCATCGCCGCCGACAGGATCGGAATGTTGAGGCGGATCTCCCGGCAGAGCCGGGTCGAAAGGTCGACGTCGTTCGGGTGCACCTCGGAGTAGCCCGGGGCGATCAGGACGTCGTCGAAAGTAAGGGCCAGGCGGGGGATCTCGGGTCCGTCGCTCGTCGTCATCAGGTCGGATTGTGGTTGCGGGAGGCCCGGGGGGCTCCGGGACTCGCCCTGAGGCTATCAGAGCTACAATCCGGCCGGTAAGCCCGCAGCAGCATGCATTCCGCCGCCGGATCCCGGACAAGAGGAGGCTGAGATGGTCGATTCGAGCCGCAGGCAGTCGCCGTGGTCGCTGGTCTTCGTGGTCGCGCTGGCGGTGGGGGGGACGGCGCTCGCCCAGGAGGGCGAGGCGCGGGCGATGACCCCCGAGCAGATGGCGATGATGCAGGCCTACCAGAAGGCCGGGACGCCCGGCCCGCAGCACGCGGCGATGGCCGCCGACGCAGGGACGTGGGACGTCGCGGTCAAGAGCTGGATGGATCCGGCCCAGCCGCCCGAGGAGAGCACGGGGACAGTCACCCGCTCGATGATCCTCGACGGCCGAGTGATGGTCGAGCAGTTCCAGGGTTCGATGATGGGCCAGCCGTTCACCGGCCACGGCATGCAGGGCTACGACAACGTCTCGGGCAAGTACTGGTCGACCTGGAACGACAGCATGACGACCGGGCTGATGGTCGGCGAGGGTACCTGTGACGAAACGGGCACCTGCGAGTTCAGCGGCACCTGGAACGATCCGGTGACCGGCGGGCCGGTCACCGCGCGCATGGTGCTGCGGCGCACGGGCGCGGACAGCCAGGTGTTCGAGATGTTCGGCCCGGGTCCGGACGGCAGCGAGATGAAGATGATGGAGATGACCTACACCCGCCGCTAGGCACGGGACCTGAGGGGCCGTCCCGGCCGGTCGGCCGGGGCGGCCCCCCCCGATTCAGCAGATCAGCTGGCCGCTGCGCCGTGGCAGCGCTTGAACTTCTTGCCCGAGCCGCACCAGCACGGATCGTTGCGGCCCGGCGTCTTCTCGGCCCGTACCGGCTGGGGGGCAGCCGGCGCCTGAGCAGCGGCCCCGAACGGCGAGTCGCCACCGGCGGCGACCGGGCCGGACACCTGCGGCGCCGAGAACGAGAGGCGTGATGGCTGGGAGGCGGCCCGCTCCCGGCGCGCCCGCTCGCGCTCGAGCTGCTCCTCGGAGACCGGCTCGAGGCGCATCAGGGTCTTGATCACCGAGTCCTCGACCCGCTCCTTGAGCGCTCCGAACAGCTCGTAGCTCTCCTTCTTGTATTCCTGGAGCGGGTCGCGCTGACCGTAGCCGCGCAGCCCGATCCCCTCCTTGAGGTGGTCGAGCGCGAACAGGTGGTCCTTCCACGCCATGTCGACGTAGCGCAGCATGACGTCGCGCTCCATCGTGCGCATCAGCTCGGCGCCGAGCCGCTGTTCCTTCTCGACGTACTTGTCCTCGACCAGCTGCTTGAGCTGGGCGATCAACGCCTCCGGCTCGTGTGCCGCCAGGTCGAGGCCTGCCTTGTGAACGTCGATGTCGAAGTAGGCGAGGGTGTCGTTGGCCAGCTCGGCGAGTGCCCACTCGGATCGGTCCATCTTCTGGGGGCAATGAGTGTCGACCAGCGCTTCGATGATTTCGCCGCCCAGGCCGAGCAAGTAGTCGCGTCCCTGACGACCCTCGAATACCTCGCGACGCATCGTGTAGATCGCCTCGCGCTGCTTGTTCATCACGTCGTCGTACTCGAGCAGGTGCTTGCGGGTCTCGAAGTTGCGTCCTTCGACCTGCTTCTGAGCCCGCTCGATGGCGCGCGAGACCATGTTGTGCTCGATCGCTTCGCCCTCTTCCATGCCGAGACGGCCCATCAGGCCCTGGATGCGGTCGGAACCGAAGATCCGCATCAGGTCGTCTTCGAGCGACAGGAAGAAGCGCGACGAGCCCGGGTCGCCCTGGCGGCCGGCGCGACCGCGCAGCTGGTTGTCGATGCGGCGGGACTCGTGGCGCTCGGTGCCGATGATGTGCAGGCCGCCGAGGGCCAGCACCTCGTCGCGCTCGCGCGCGCAGAGCTCCTGGTAGTGGGCGAGGGCGGTCTGATACGCCTCCGGCTCCTTCTCCGGATCCGCTTCCGAGCGCGCCAGGCCTTCCGGGTTGCCGCCCAGCAGGATGTCGGTGCCGCGGCCGGCCATGTTGGTGGCGATCGTCACCGCGCCCTTGCGACCGGCCTGGGCGACGATCGAGGCCTCCTTCTCGTGGTACTTGGCGTTGAGCACCACGTGAGGCACGCCACGCTTGCGCAGCAGGCCGGAGAGCATCTCGCTGCGCTCGATCGACAGCGTGCCGACGAGAGTCGGCTGGCCGCGCTCATGGCAGTCCTGGATCTCGTCGACGACCGCCTTCCACTTCTCGTCGGCGGTGCGGAAGACGAGGTCCGGATTGTCGGCGCGAATCATCGGCCGGTGGGTCGGGATGACGATGACTTCGAGCTTGTAGATGTGCTCGAACTCGGCGGCTTCGGTGGCCGCCGTGCCGGTCATGCCGGCCAGCTTGTCGTACATCCGGAAGTAGTTCTGGAAGGTGATCGTGGCAAGCGTCTGGTTCTCGCGCTCGATCTTCACGCCTTCCTTGGCCTCGACGGCCTGGTGCAGACCGTCCGACCAGCGACGGCCGGGCATCATGCGGCCGGTGAACTCGTCGACGATCACCACCTGGCCGTCCTTGACCAGGTACTCGACGTCCCGGTGGTAGAGGTGGTGGGCGCGCAGCCCCTGGTGGATGCCGTGCAGCAGATCCATGTTCTCCACGTCGTAGAGATTCTGGATCCCGAGCAGGCGCTCGACGGTGGCCACGCCCTCCTCGGTGAGGGTGGCGGTGTGCGCCTTCTCGTCGATCAGGAAGTCGCCGGTCGTGCGCTTGGTGCCGTCCTTTTCCTCGATCTCCTCGCCGCGCACCAGCTTGGGGATGAACTTGTCGATGTAGTAGTACTTGTCGACCGACTCCTCGGAAGGACCCGAGATGATCAGCGGCGTGCGCGCCTCGTCGACCAGGATCGAGTCGACCTCGTCGACGATCGCGAAGTGGTGACCGCGCTGGACCATGGCCGCGAGGTCGAACTTCATGTTGTCGCGCAGGTAGTCGAAGCCGAGCTCGTTGTTGGTCGCGTAGGTGATGTCCGCCGCGTAAGCCTCCCGGCGCTCGGCATCCGAGATGCCATGCTGAACCACGCCCACCGTCAGGCCCAGGAAGCGGTAGACCTGGCCCATCCACTCGGCGTCGCGCCGCGCCAGGTAGTCGTTGACCGTGACGACGTGCACGCCCTTGCCCGATAGTGCGTTGAGATAGACGGGGAGAGTGGCGACGAGCGTCTTGCCCTCACCGGTGCGCATCTCGGCGATCTTGCCCTGGTGGAGCACCATGCCGCCGATGAGCTGGACGTCGTAATGCCGCATGCCGAGGGCGCGCCGGGCGCCCTCGCGGCAGACGGCGAACGCCGGCTCGAGCAGCTCGTCGACCGGCTTGCCGGCAGCGATTTCGGCCTTGAACTCGGCCGTGCGGGCGCGCAGCTGGTCGTCGGTGAGGGCCTGAATCTGCGGTTCGAGCGCGTTGATCGCAGCGACGCGGGGCTGCACGCGCTTGACCTCGCGGGAGTGCTGGGTTCCGAAGACCTTGGTCAGCAGTTGATTGAACATCCGTATCCTGAGAAGGGGCCGAGCGTGTGCATGTGCGGGGGTGGTGGGCGCCGCGCCGGAGGCCGGGGCCGCGTGACCGGGTCAGTCTAGCAAACGCTGCGCGGACGGACGGATGCGGGCCCCAAGATGGAGATCAGGCCTGTCGCGGCCGAGCGATTGCCATGCCGGGCCAGCACCGGCGAAGCGGAACTGGGTTCCAGGCGTTGCCCGGAAGCCGTGTCAGGAGCCGGTGCGCGGACCGGTGAGCAGATAGGGAAGCGGGTTGACCGCCTTGCCGTCGACGCGCACCTCGTAGTGCAGGTGGTAGCCGGTCGATCGACCGGTGTTGCCCACCAGGCCGATCGGCGTGCCGCGTTCGACCTTCTGCCCGGGGCTGACCAGCAGGCGCGACATGTGGCCGTAGACGGTCGTACGGCCAAAGCCGTGGGAGATGAAGACGGCGCGGCCCAACCCGCCGTACTGCTCGGTCTTGACCACCACCCCCGAAGCGGTGGCCGCGACAGGGCGGCCCGGGGGGGCGGAAATGTCGATGCCCGAGTGGAGTGCAGCCTGTCCGGTCAGCGGATCGCGGCGGTTGCCGAAGCCACTGGTCAGAATTCCCGCCACCGGCCAGGTTGACGGGGTGGCCGAGAGGCGCCGCAGGTTCTGGTCGAGGCGATTGGCGACCTGGTCGAGAGTGGCGGCCAGCTGTTCGTTGCGCGTCGCCAGCGCATCGAGCGCGGCATCCGACGTCGCGCTGTGCAGGGTGCCGCCGACCCCGGCTTCGCCACTCGACCCGGGATCGGCCATGCCAGCCACGATGGTCAGCTTGCGCGTCCGATCCTCGGTCTCGGCAATGCGCTCGCGCAGGCTTTGCAGGCGATCCTCGAAGCTGCTCGAGGCGAGACGCAGGGTCTCGTTCTCGGCCCGCAGGCGTTCGATCTCCACCCGGCCGCTGCGGCTGGCGGCGGCGAACCAGCCGGCCAGCGCAACGCAGCCGACCGCAAATCCCAGTCCGGCTCCGAGGGTCGCGAGACGGCGCCGCGAGACACGGATGCGGGTGACTTCGTGATCGCCGCGGCGGATCAGGACGAGGGTCCTGCGGGTCGGGGGCATGCGGTGTGGGCGGCTCGAGGTCTCGGTTCGTCGATCAGCAGTTCGGGTCGTGTCCGCGAGCTGTGCCGGTCGGACCCTCCGCGATCGGAGGTCGTGGCCACCCGGCTCACTCGGAACCGCGGGATGGTACTTCCTGGCGCCCCCGCCTGTCAATCCGCCCGCGCCGCCCGCGCCGCCCGGGCCGACGGAACCGGTCCTCATGCCCGGCCGGGGAGGACCGCCGTTCGGCGATCCAGGCTGCGGTACTGGATCGCCTCGGCCAGGTGCGCGGCGGAGATCTGCTCGGACCCCTCCAGATCGGCCACCGTTCGGGCCACTCGGGTGATCCGGGTGAGCGCCCGCGCCGACAGCCCGAGCCGTTCGAAGGCGGCCTCGAGCAGCCGTCGGCCGGCCTCGTCGACCGGGGCGTGGCGGCGCAGACCGCGGGCGTCCAGAGCGGCGTTGGTGGGGGTGGGGCTGTCAGGCGGGAAGCGGGCGCGCTGGCGCTCGCGGGCCGCTGCCACCCGGGCGGCCACCGCCGCCGACGGTTCGGCCGTCTCCCCGCGCAGGTCTCCGAGGCGCAGCGCCGGGACCTCGACGTGCAGGTCGATCCGGTCGAGCAGCGGCCCCGACACGCGGGCCCGATAGCGCTCGACGGCCGGGAGGGGACAGCGGCAGGGGTGCCGCTCGTCGCCGAGGTGGCCGCACGGGCACGGATTCATCGCCGCGACCAGGGTAAAGCGGGCGGGGAAATGGAGGCTGGCCCGCGCCCGTGCCACCGTCACCTCGCCGTCCTCCAGCGGCTGGCGCAGCGACTCGAGGGCGTAGCGCTGGAACTCGGCCAGCTCGTCGAGGAAGAGCACTCCGGTGTGCGCGAGGCTGACCTCGCCGGGGCGCGGCAGCGGTCCCCCTCCGATCAGGCCGGCCCCGGAAACGCCGGCGTGCGGCGCGCGAAACGGGCGCTCGCGCACCAGGCCGGAAGGCGGGCGCTCGGCGACCAGGGAGTGGATCTTGGTGACCGCGATCGCTTCGGCCTGACTGAGCGGCGGCAGGATGCCCGCCAGGGCGCGGGCGAGCATCGTCTTGCCGGCGCCGGGCGGGCCGATGAGCAGCGCATTGTGGCCGCCGGCTGCCGCCACCTCGAGGGCGCGCTTGGCGGCGACCTGGCCGCGGATCTCGGCGAAGTCGGTGCCGGCATGCGGGGGCGGAACGTCGTCGCCGGGCAGGGCGGCCGGAATCGCCACACTGCCGTGCAGGTGCCCGAGCGCCTCGGCCAGGCCGCCGACTCCGAAGACGGCCACGCCGGCAATGGCGGCCGCCTCGCCGGCGTTGGCGACCGGCAGCAGCAGCTCGCGACGCCCCGAACGGGCCGCCAGGTCGGCGATCGCGAGCGCCCCGCGCACCGGGCGGACGGCGCCGTCGAGCCCCAGCTCGCCGACCAGCAGCCGGCCGTCGAGCAGCTCACCCGGCAGCTGGCCGTAGGCCACCAGCAGCGCGACGGCGATCGCCAGGTCGAGGTGGTTGCCCTCCTTGCGCAGGTCGGCGGGCGCCAGGCTGACGGTCACGGCGCGCGGCGGCAGGTCGAAGCCGCAGTTGCGCAGCGCCGCGCGCACCCGTTCCCGGCTCTCGCGGACGGCGGCGTCGGGCAGGCCGACGATCTGGATCTGCGGGAGGCCGTTCTGCACGTCGGCTTCGACTTCGACGGTGCGGGCTTCGATGCCCCAGGGAGTGGCGGTCGATACACGTGCCAGCATGCAGGGAGAAGACGGATCGGAGCGCTCTGGCCTTGCACTCGCCTCGCGCCGGCTGCTCGACCCGGTCGGCGGTCTGCTAGCGTCCGGGCCGATGCAGGTGTATCTCGATCTGCTGCGCCGGATCCTCGACGAAGGGGTGGAGAAGCACGATCGCACGGGCACCGGGACGCGCTCGGTCTTCGGCCACCAGATGCGCTTCGACCTCGCCGACGGTTTCCCGCTGCTCACCACCAAGAAACTGCACCTGAAGTCGATCGTCCACGAGCTGCTCTGGTTCCTCTCCGGCAGCACCAACGTCGGCTATCTGCGTGAGCATGGCGTGACGATCTGGGACGAGTGGGCCGACGAGCGCGGGGAGCTGGGGCCGGTTTACGGACACCAGTGGCGCTCCTGGCCGACCCGTGACGGGGGCACGATCGACCAGATCGCCGCCGTCGTCGACTCGATCCAGCGCGATCCGGACTCGCGGCGCCACATCGTCACCGCCTGGAATCCGGCCGAACTCGACCGGATGGCGCTGCCGCCGTGCCATGCGCTGTTCCAGTTCTGGGTGGCGCGCGGACGGCTCTCGTGCCAGCTCTACCAGCGCAGCGCCGACGTCTTCCTCGGGGTGCCGTTCAACATCGCCTCGTACGCCCTGCTGACCGCGATGGTGGCGCAGGTGACCGGCCTCGAGCCCGGCGAGTTCGTGCATACGCTGGGCGACGCCCACCTCTACGTCAATCACCTCGACCAGGCGCGGACGCAACTGACCCGGTCGCCGCGGCCGCTGCCGCGCCTCCAGCTCAACCCCGCCGTCCGCTCGTTGTTCGACTTCCGATTCGAAGACATCGAGTGGATCGGCTACGACCCTCACCCGGCGATCCGGGCACCGATCGCGGTCTGAGATGGCCCGGGTCAGTCTGATCGCGGCGATTGCCGAAGGGGGCGTCATCGGGCGTGACGGCGCACTGCCCTGGCACCTTCCCGAAGACCTGCGGCGTTTCCGCGCCCTGACGGACGGCCACCACCTGATCGTCGGGCGGACCACCTGGGAGTCGATCGGCCGGCCGCTGCCCGGACGCCGCTTCCTGGTGGTGACGCGCCATCCGGAGCGGATCGACGGACCGAGCGCGCCCTCGGTGGCCGCCGCGGTCGAGCAGGCGCTTGCCGCCGGCGATCCCGAGCCGTTCGTGGCCGGCGGGGCCGGGATCTACCGCGAGGGGATCGAGCGCGGCCTCGTCGATCGGATGCACCTGACCCGGATCCATCGAGCGTACGACGGCGACACGCGTTTCCCGGCTTGGGATGCCGGCGCCTGGCGGCTGGTCGAGAGTCGCAAAGTCGCGGCCGATCCGCAGACCGGCGCACCCGCCTTCGACTTCGAGGTCTGGGACCGGCGCGTCGAGACCGCGGAGCCCGGCTCGCCGGGTTCGCCGACAGCCGACGACCGCGGCGCCGGGTGATATCGTCGCCGCGACTTTCGACAGCAAGTCGACAGAGGGAGAACGGCGATGAGCAAGGCAGTCGGATGCGGCCTGGCACTGCTGGCAGTGGTGGCGGTGCTCGGGTTCATGGCGATGGGGCAGTACAACGGGCTGGTCACCGCCGAGCAGTCGGTCGAGTCGGCCTGGGCCCAGGTCGAAAACGTCTACCAGCGCCGCGCCGACCTGATCCCGAACCTGGTCGAAACCGTCAAGGGCTCGGCCGGCTTCGAGCAGGAGACGCTGCAGGCGGTCGTCGAGGCGCGCAGCCGTGTGGGGCAGATCTCCGGCCAGGCGGCCGAGTCGATCCTCTCCGATCCGGCCAAGTTCGCGGCGTTCCAGCAGGCCCAGGACGGACTCTCCTCGGCGCTGTCGCGCCTGCTGGTGGTGGTCGAACGGTATCCGGAGCTGAAGTCGACGACCGCGTTTCGGGACCTGATGGTGCAGCTCGAGGGGACCGAGAACCGGATCTCGACCGAGCGACGCACCTTCAACGAGGTGGCACGCGACTACAACAGCCGTCTGCTGCGCTTCCCGACCAACGTGATCGCGCGCGTGCTCGGCTGGCACTTCACCAAGCGGCCGTACTTCGAGGCGGCTCCGGGTTCGGAGCAGGCGCCCCAGGTCGACTTCTCCGGCCAGTGAAGACGGCCCGCGCGCGGGCGCGGCTGTCCGGCTGGCGGCGTCGCGCCCTCGTCGTTCTCGGCTGCCTCGTCGCCGGGCTCGGTTCGACGACCGGTCCGGCGGTCGCCGCGGCCTCGCTGCCGCCGGCGCCGGCCCGCTGGCTGACCGACGAGGCGGGTGTGCTCTCGGCCGGCGCGGCGGCTGGGATCGACGCGCGGCTGGAGACCTTCGAGCGCGAGCAGGGCACCCAGATCCTCGTCGTGCTGATGCGCAGGCTGCCGCCCGGCGAAACGCTGGAAGTCTGGACGCAGCAGGTGGCGCAGGCGTGGAGGGTCGGTCGCGCCGATCAGGATGACGGCGCCGTCCTGTTCGTCTTCGTGGACGATCGGCTGCTGCGGCTCGAAATCGGGTACGGGCTCGAAGGCGCGCTCACCGATCTCGAGTCGCGCATCATCCTGGACGAGACGCTGGTGCCGTTCCTGCGCCAGGGCGACTGGGACGGCGGCATCGCGGCGGCGGCCGACGCGATCATCGAGGCGGTGCGGGGCGAGTACGCTCCCGCTCCGCGCGGTCGAACCGGGGCCGATTCGATCCCAGTCCAGTTCATCCTCTTCGTCGTCGTCGCCGTCTTTCTGCTGGTGGTGCTCTCGAACGCCCGCCGCGGCGGAGGTCGCTCGGGCGGCTACCGCGGCGGAGGCTTCGGTGGGGGTGGATTCGGCGGTGGCGGCTTCTCGGGCGGCGGCTTTTCCGGCGGAGGTTTCTCCGGCGGCGGCGGCTCGTTTGGAGGCGGCGGCGCCTCCAGCCGCTGGTAGGCGCCGCGCTCAGGCGCGCGCCAGCTCGCCCAGCAGCTCGATCGCCGTGTCGAGCTGAGCGTCGCTGAGGTAGGGCGCCG
Source organism: uncultured Thermoanaerobaculia bacterium (assembly GCA_964618415.1). Taxonomy (GTDB): domain Bacteria; phylum Acidobacteriota; class Thermoanaerobaculia; order Multivoradales; family JAGPDF01; genus JACTMI01. The sequence continues at coordinate 15,818 of CAZUAT010000048.1, read as the reverse complement.
GCCCGAGCCGGAGACGCTCGCCGCGGTAGTCGCACAGGACACCACGCCGGCCGAGCGCCTCACAGAGCTCGCCGGCCCGGGGGCTGTCGAGCGCCAGGAAGCCGCCCAGGCCGTCGATCGGCGTCCGCCGGTCGCGATGCAGCTGATCCGCCGGCAGGTCGAGGGCGTCGAAGCGCGCCGCGAGGCGGCCGACCTGGTGCTGCGATACGGCGCGCAGCAGCTCCGGAGTCAGCCCGCGCTCGACGAAGAAGGTCATCACCCGTGCGGCGCGGTAATGAGAAGTGGGATCGTACGTGGCGCCGGCGAAGCGGGAGGCCGGGGAACCCCACGCCACCATCTGCCCGGGCGTCTGCCGGGCGAGGGCGTCGAACTCCGCGAACCAACCGGTGATGCGAGGATGCAGGTCGGTTCCGGGCGGCAGGCGCAGGAAGGCGTTTCCCTCACCCAGCTGCAGGTACTTGTAGCCGCCGCCGACCACGAACGCCGACTCGAGTCCGAGTGGATGCAGCCGAAACGGCATCACGCCGAGCGCGTGGTAGGCGTCGACCACCAGCGGTACCCCGTGCCGCGCGCAGCGCGCCGCGAGCGCATCGAGTCCCGGGACGATCCGGGCGGTCTCGTAGAGCACCGCCGAGACGAAGACGGCGAGCACGGAATCGTCGACTCGCGACGCCAGGCGCTCGCTCAGCGTGCCGATGTCGTCGACCGGTTCCCGCACGATCTCGAAGCCGTCCTGCTCGATCCGGGCGAGCTGGCGCCGCAGCGAGTGGAACTCGCCGTCGGTGGTGACGACCCGGCGCTGGCGCTCGAACGGCAGCGCCGAGAGCAGACGCACCAGCAGGTCGTGGGTGGCGGAGGCGAGGGCGATTTCGCCCTCGGGATCGCCCAGCAGCTGTCGATAGCCCTCCCGCACGCGCTCGGCGCGCGCCATCGCGTGCTCCCACTTGGCGTCGGCCCAGCGCGCGGCGTCCTCGGCCGCCTCCAGCTGACCGGCGAACGCGACGTCCGGCCAGGCCTGGTGCGAATGTCCGGACAGGAGGAGGCGTTCGGCGACCCGGAACTGCCGGTAGTCGGCAGCCAGGGCATTGGGCGCGGCCGCGAGGGCGGCGACTGTGAGCGACTCCGTCACAGCGCGGCGCGGATCGCCCAGAGGTCGGGAAAGAGCGGCTGGAATAGCGTCCTGCGCAGGTATTCGGCGCCGCTCGAACCCCCGGTGCCCGGCTTGACGCCGATCGTCCGCTCCACCATCTTGACGTGGCGGTAGCGCCACTCCTGCAGGCCTTCGTCGAGATCGACCAGGCGCTCGCAGAGGCTGGCCAGTTCGGGTCGCTGGCGGTAAATGGTGATCAGGGCGGGGTGGATCTCGGGCGTCTCGGGGTTCGACTGCGTGCGGTCGCGTTCGAGCAGGGAGGCTGGCATCGGAAAGCCGTTGCGGTGGAGGTGGGCGACCACGCGGTCCCACAAACTCGGCTCGGCGAGGCGGGTCTCCAGCCGCCGACGCGCCGCGCCCCCCTCCGGATGAAAGCGCAGCATCCGCGGATCGCGCTGACCGAGCACGAACTCGAGCTCGCGGAACTGCGGCGACTGGAAGCCGGAGGCCTGGTCGAGCCGGTGCCGGAACGAGAGGAAACTGGTCGGCGTCATCGTCTCCAGGATGTCGATCTGCGCCACCTGCACCTTGAGGATGGTGAGGATGCGCTTGAGCGTCGCCTGCGCGGCGGGCAGATCGTCGGCATCGAGCCGCTGCGCCAGATAGTCGAGCTCGTGCAGGGTCTCCTTGAACCAGAGCTCGTAGACCTGGTGGATGACGATGAACAGCATCTCGTCGTGCTCGGGCCCGGGGGAGACCGGCTGCTGACAGGCGAGCAGTTCGTCGAGGCGCAGATAGTTGGTGTAGGTGACGGACATGATGCCGTCAGGCTACCGGCGGGTGCGGCGGCGGGTCAATTCGGGCCGCAGGGGTCTCGGAGGCCGACAGCACCACGACGCGGTCGAGCGCCAGCAGCCAGAGCTCCAGCCGAGGCGGCCGCGGCTCGTCCGGCCAGGCTGCCGCGATGGCGGCGCCGTAGAGGCGCAGCTGCGGGGCGTACCGCTGCGCCGCCGCGGCAGCGGCCGCCTCGTCGTCCAGCTGATCGCTCTTGAAGTCGGCGACGACCAGCTCGCGGGTGTCGGGGTCGCGGTAGAGCAGATCGATCGTGCCGACCCAGCCGCTGAGCGGCGCCTCGGGCCGAGTGAGGCCGTCGGCATCCGGCGCAGCGGCCAGCAGCACGGGCAGCTCGCGTCCGAGCACGACGGGGTCGAGGTCGAGCTGTCGCTGCCAGAGAGAGGAGGCGAGGAGCCGCTCGAGTTCGCGGTCGAGCTGTGCAGCCGCTGCGGCCTCGAGCGCACCCTCCGCCGCGGCGAGGACCGCACGGCGCCAGCGCCCCGGGTCGACCGACGCGAGCGCCGCCAGCTCGAACGCCCGATGCAGCGCCCGCCCGCGCTCCCGCCCGTCCCACCCTCCCTCGAAGGTGCCAGCCACCTGAGACGCGGCGGTGCCAGCCACCTGAGACGGCAAGGTGCCAGC
>CAZUAT010000048.1:0-13152 GCA_964618415.1 uncultured Thermoanaerobaculia bacterium | reverse complement strand
ACCTGAGACGCGGCGGTGCCAGCCACCTGAGACGGCAAGGTGCCAGCCACCTGAGACGCGGCTTGCGCAGCCAAGGTGCCAGCCGCTTGAGAAACGGCGGCGCTCATGGGGGCGAGGAGGGGCCGGTCGGCGCGGGCCTGGGCGGTCCGGCGGCGCTCGCTGAGGCGGTCCAGGTCGGCGCGCAGGGCGGTCGGATCGGCGATCGGTGGGGCGGATTCCGCGGCGACGGGCGGCTCCCCGGTCTCCGCCGTTTCGCGGCCCAAGGCGCGGAGCAGCACGCCATCGCCATCGACTGTCGGACTGGCGGGGAACGTGCCGGCCGGCACGAGCTGCGCAATCCGTTCGCCCAGCAGGGCGGCGAGCGAGCCGTCCTGCCTCCGGCTCTCGAAGTCGCCAGCGATCACCAGGCGGTCGCGGGCCCGCGTCAGGCCGACGTAGAGCAGGCGCACCCGCTCCGCAGCCGCGCTGCGGGCTCGCCGCTCGCGCTCGGCTTCCCAGCCGGGGGTGCGAGCCTTCAGCAACTGGTAGACCGCCGGCTGGCCATCGCGGGCGGGCTCGAAGCCGTCGGTGTCCGGCGAGTCGCTCCGGGCTGTCTTGTGCAGCTGCATCAGGTAGAGGTGGCCGAACTCGAGTCCTTTGGCGCGATGGATCGTCATCACCCGGACGGCGTCCGCGTCGCCCGCGGCCGGGCGCGCCTCCTCGGCGGCGCGGCGCTCGAGCACGTCGCGGTGGAGCGCGCGCACGACCGCGCCCGGGTTGCCGCCGCCGGCCTCGAGCGCGACCGCGAGGTCGCGCAGGTAACGGCCCAGATTGGCCACCCCGAAGCGTCCGAGGAAGCGGCCCGCCGCTGTTGCCTCCGGTGCCAGCCGACTGCGCAGGCGCTCGACCCAGTCGTCGGCCGGCTCGCTGCCGAAGCTCCGACGCAGCTCGGCGACGGCCTGGCAGGCCAGGCGGGCGCTCGCCGACCAGCCGGCGATCCGGTCGAGCCCGGGAACCGCGCCGGCGATCTCCGCTTCGACCTCGGTGAGAATCGTGGCCAGCGCGTCGTCTCCCCCTGCATCGTCGCCCAAGGCGTCGAACCGCTCCGGCAGCCGGCGGCGCCAGAGCGGTACCAGCGCCGCGTCGGGGACCCCGACGAAGGGCGAACGGAGAAAGGCGAGCATCGCCAGGTGGTCGCCCGGCAGAAGGATGGCGCGCACTGCGGCGTTGAGATCGATCACGTCGCGGCGCTGCCAGTACGAGCGGTCGCGCTCGACCTCGAAGGGAACTCCTGCCTCCCGGAGCGCCTGGAGGTAGATCTCCTGATCGGTCGAGGTGCGAAGCAGTACGCCGAAACTGCCCCACGGACGCGTCGGCTCGGCGGCCCGGCGCGCCAGGAGGTCACGCGCCAGTGCCGCTGCCTCGACCCGTGTCGCCGCTGCCGCGGTGGCCTTCTCGCCGGGTTCGCCCGCCTTGGACGACCAGTACTCGACCGCCGGGCCGGAGGACTCAGCCGTTTCGCGGGCGGCGACCAGCGGCTCGAACGCCGGCTGGATGCCCGCTTCCGCTTCCATGACCGGATCGACGGCGCACTGGACCTCCGCGAGGATCGCCGGCACCGAGCGGAAGTTGACCGCCAGCCGGGCCTGCACCGCGCCGGCATCGACTGCCCGTGCCAGGAACTGCTCGTAGGCAGCGAGGTCGGCCCGGCGCCAGGCGTAGATCGACTGTTTCGGGTCGCCGACCACGAACAGCCCCGGCGTCGCTGCTCCTGGCACGAGTGCGAGCTGTTCGATCAGGCGGCACTGCTGGCGATCGGTGTCCTGGAACTCGTCGATCAGCAGCTGACGGATCCCTCGCCGCACCGACTCGCGCACCGACCGATGGCGCGTGAGGAGGTCCGCCGCCTCGGCGAGCAGATCGGAGTAGAGCACTGCGCCGGCGCGACGCATTCGCTCGCGCAGGGCGCGCAGCAGCGGCGCGAGCACGGTGCGCACCGCTGTGAGCCGGGCCGGCGACAGTCCGCGCAGGCGCAGCAGAGCCTGAAGGGCCGACGCTGCGACGGTGGCGAACGGAGCGGCACCGGCCGGACGATACTTTTCGATCGTCGAGATCGAGTCTCCCTGCGCCCACTTGCGCAGCGCACTCTTCTCCCACAGTTCGAGGACCTCCGCGACTTCGGCCACGGCGCGTTCGAGTCGCGCCAGGGGAGGGTCCGAGCTCGCCAGCTCGGGCAGCAGGTCTGAGAGCCGGGACGCGAGCTCCGCGGGGGCGCGCTGTCTGGCGGGAAGCTGAGAGGCAAAGCTGAGCAGATCGGCAGTGAACGTCCGCAGAGTCTCCTCGGTCTCGCGCAGCAGCGCCGCGGCGGTCTCCGGCGACAGTGGATCGTCTTCCAGAGTCGCTGCCGTGGCGCCTTCGCGGGCGAGCAGCAGCAGGCTCGAGCGAATCTCCTCCGGGCGAACTCCAGCGGCGAGCAGGGCGAGCAGCGCGCCGTCGCCTTCGCCCGCGAGGCGGGCGGATAGCTGGTCGGCGAGCACCTCGTCGGCCAGCCGTTCGAGGGCCTGCTCCTGCGCGTCGACTCCGAAGGCGGGGTGAAGGCGGGCTTCGAACGGATGCTCCGCGAGCAGGGCGCGACAGAACGCGTGGATGGTCTGGATCCGCACCCGGCCGAGTGCATCGAGCAGGCAACGCGCGCGGCCGGACAGATCCGTGCCATCGACGACCGGGATATCGGCAGCATCGCCGGACGATCGACCGGTCGCCACGGCGGTGAGCGCCTCGCCGAAGCGGCTGGCCATCTCGGCGGCGGCCGCTTCCGTGAAGGTGATGGCGACGAGCCCGTCGAGCACGTCGGCAGCGATCTGGTCGTCGTCCGGCGGCCGTGCTCCGACCTCCCGGGCGCGCAGCGTCCGTCGTTCGGCCGCCTCCACCCAGCCCGGTCCGAGCGACCAGGCCAGCAGCCGGGAGACGAGCGCGCGTGTCTTGCCGGTTCCGGCGCCGGCCTCGAGAAGGACCGGGACGTCGAACCGGCTGACGGCGAGCTGCCGCGCGTCGGCATCGGCCAGAGGCGCGGTCACGAGGACTCCTCTTCAGAGACGTGCTGGGCCTCCGCGGCCGGCAGCCGCCAGAGACGCCAGAGTGTCTCGTCGGGCTCGGAGCGTTCGACGCGCTGTTCCTGGTGCTCGTGCCAGCGCTCCAGGCGGACGCGAAAACCGCTGTCGCCGCGCACGCACGCCTCGGCCACCTCGCACCACGCGCATCCGGAGAACTCCTGATTGCGATTCGGCTCGAGCAGGCGGGGCGGATGCAGGCCGCGGCGGCGGGCCGTCAGCAGCACCGTCGCCGCGTGCTCGAGCGCCTCGGCCGTCTCTGCGCTCGCCTCGAGCTCGTGCTGGCGCAGGGGTTCCTCGAGGTCGGGATCCAGGAAGGTATAGCGCGCCAGGGCTGGTTGCCCTTCGGCCGCGGCGGCGGCCAGATAGAGGGCGGCCTGGAGTCGGGCGCCGCTACGCACCTCGGCGAGCAGGCGGCGCACGCGCGCTTTCACGGTCTTGAGCCGGAGCGTGCTGTCAGGAGCGCCAATCTTGAAGTCGGTGAGGACGAGCCGCTCGCCCAGGCGGGAAAGGCGATCGACGCGGAACCGAACCGCCGCGCCGGCAACGACGGCCGTACCCTCGACCTCGGCGCCGATCCACGCGGCCGGCTCCGCTTCGTCCAGTCGACGCACGACGAGCAGGCGTTCGAGGGCCTCGCGCTCGACCAGGCGTGCCAGCGCGGCGTGGGGGCGGCCGGCGGCGTCGAGCGTTGCGGTGACCGAGTTCCGGACCAGCTCGGCGAGCTGTGCGTCGTCCGGCCAGCGGATCGGCGTCCCGGGCTGGCGACTGGTGGCGGCGAACCGAAGCGCGGGTGCCCGGCCGTCGTCCGCTTCGCGAGCCAGCTGGGCCAGTACTTCGTGGACGACGGTGCCGACCCAGCGCCGGTCCACCTCGGGGAGTAACGCCTCGGGGTCGGGCAGCGGCGCGAGTCGCAGATCGCGCTGCAGGAAGGCCTGCCAGGCGCAGTGCGCCAGGCCCTCGAGCAGAGTCGCCGAGGGCGGGGCGAGGAGGTCCGCGCGGCCGGTGAATCCCGAGTACGGCCCGAACGGCTGCAACCGCGCCGGCCAGGCGCGGGCGCGAGGGTCGGCGTCGAACTCGACCAGGATCCGCCAGCGCGCCGATCCTGCGGCGGAGAGCGGCGCCTCGGGAGCCGAGGGGGCGTACCGCCGCCGGCCCTCCTCGAGGGCCACCGGGAGCAGGTCGGGCAGGGCAGCAGCGCCCGCTTGGAGGCCGGCGGCGATGGCCCGGTCGAGCAGCGACAGCTCGCCGGGTTCGACCGCCAGCACTGAGAGCTCCGTGCCGCGCCGCACGGCTTCGAGCAGCGGTGAGGCGGTCAGCGGCTTGCCCTCGTCGTGCCGGGGGCGCGACAGGACGACCTGCGGAGCCGCGCCGAGCAGCTGGGCGAACAGGAACCGATCCTCGTCGTGCCCCTCGGCCTTGACGGGCAGGTCGGGCAACAGCTCGCGCAGGCGACGACGCAGGCCGTCGGGGAGGACCGGCTCGGCGGCAACCGGGCGCGGGAAGTGGCCGCGCACCAGGCCGGGCAGGTAGAGGCGATCGAACGTGCGGCCGCGTGCCTCGACGACGCTGAGCAGCTGCACGCCGCCGCCGCAGCCGCCGAGCGGTCGACGCCCGTCGGCCTCCAAGGCAGTGTGCAGCAGTCCGAGCAGCTCCCGCCGATCGATCCGGTATCCGGCCGGCAGGTCGAGCTCCACCCGGGCGAGCGCCGAGAGGAGCAGGCTGCGCTCGAGCTCCGCGTGACGACCGAGCACTGTGGCGACGCGCGTGACTCCGGCCGCCATCTCCTGCCAGGTACCTTCGGGCGGAAGCGCGGCGAGGGCGCTGTGCAGCGACTGGAGGGCGACCACGGCCAGCTCGAGCGAGGTCACGGCGATCCTCCGGCGCGCCAGGGTGCTTTGCTGGGGCCGCGTGGCTGCATCCAGCGCGGCAGCGTCATTCCCAGTCGCGGCGCCATCGTCCGGCTCGATCGTTTCGATCGCAGCCCGGACCGGTAGCGGAAATCCGCGCTCCCGCCAGCGCGCGAAGCTCCCGGGAGCGAGCACACGAACGCCTCCGAGGCGGTGAATTCCGAGGCTTCCGAGAGCCAGGGCGATCGCCGCAGAGTCGGATCGTGCGCTGTCGCCGGCCAGGCCCAGGGCGACTTCGATCGGACAGTCATCGGCCCGCTCCAGCGCGGCGAGCAGCACGCCCGCCCGCCGCAGCTCCGGAGCCGGGGGGCCGAAAGCGGTCGAGCCGGAGAACGGGATCCCCTGGCGCGCCAGCTCGCGACTCAGGTGGGCTCGGTAGCGCGACGGATCTCGCAGCACGATGGCAATCCGCTCGGCGCTCACGCCGGCCTCGAGGTCGGCAGCCACGGCAAACGCGATCGCGCGCACTTCGAGGTCGGGCGTCGGCGCCACCAGTTCTCGCACGACGGGGGCGGCCGCAGTGGCGGGCAGCAGCTGGGGGGGGCCGGCCGCCGCCTCGAACCGTTCGCGCAGGCGGGCGCCGAATCGCGGCAGGCCCGAGTCCCCGGACACGTCCCCCGGCGTCGGCAACAGCACACGGGTCTCGGGTTGTCGGGCCAGGGCGGCGAGCAGGTCGGCGACTGCGCCGGTGGCGTCGGCGAAGCCGTGCAGCACGGTGGCCCGAGCCCGGCGCAACGGTCCGCCCGATGCGGCGCCTGGGCTCGAGATCCGCTCGCTCGCGCGGGCCCACAGGTGGGCGTCGGGAGCCAGGCCCTGCTCGTCCAGCCTCCGCAGCGCCTCGGCGAGCGCCTCGAACAGTTCCCGGGCGCGCAGCGCGGTCCGCGCCGCCAGCTGCGGCGCCTCGGCCTGCAGCAACTCCTGCATCGGCTCGAGCAGTTCGGGGACGAAGCCGGCGTCGACCAGATCGCGCGCCGCCGCAGCAAGAGCGGACCAGCCGTCGGTGAACTCGTGAAACGCCGCAACCAGCGGACGGCGGCGACGGGCGGCCCGCTCGAGTTCGATCGCCAGCAGCGCCGCCCCCCGGGGAGGGGGCTCCCCGTCGGCGCGGAGCAGCTCCAGCGCGAACGTCCGCAGGGTGCTGACCTCGAGCCCGATCCACGCCGGGCGGCGTTGCGCCAGCCGGGCGAGCAGATCGACCCGCAGGCTGTTCGACGGGACGAGCACGCGGACCGGTGCCCGTGTCGACCCGTCCGCGGCGCGTCCCGCCGGCAGGAGTTCGTCCAGCAGCGCGAGGAGCGCCGCCTCCGCGGCGCGCGCATCCGGGGCGCAGAGCAGGCGGTTCGACGTCGGCACGATTCGCGGCAAGATACGGGTTCGATGGCCGAACTTCAACTCGACGACTGGTTCGACTCCCTGGCGCGGCTCGGCGGCGAGGTGAGCGCGATCGAAGGGGCGGTCGTCGACTCCGACGGGCACCGGCGCTGGCATCGCGCGGCCGGCTACCGGCGTGGCGGCGAGCCGCTGGTGGCGGGACTGCGCTTCGATGCCGCCTCGCTGACCAAGCCGTTCATGGCGACTCTGGCGCTGCGTCTGGACGCACTCGGGACGCTGCCCCTGCAGCGCCGCGTGGGGGAGGTCTGGCCGGGAGCGGATGCCCGGCTCGCCGATCAGCCGCTCGAGAATCTGCTCCGGCATCGGTCCGGCCTGCCCGCCTGGACTCCGGTGGGGCTGCGGCTGGGCGGCCGGGTCGGCGATCGGTCGGCGCTGGCGCAGCTGCTGACCGTGGACGAGCCGCGGCGGGAACGCACGCCGCCGGGGACCTACAGCGATCTCGGCTACCTGCTCTGGGGCCTGGCGGTCGAAACGGTGCTGGGGATCGACCTCGGGGTCGCTCTGGACCACCACCTCGCCGCGCCGCTCGGCCTGTCACCGATCGGCAGCCTCGCCGCCGAGCCTCCTGACGCCGTGGAGTGTCGGCTCGACAACGGCAGGGAGGTCGAACTGGCGGCCGATCAGGGCTTTCGGCAGAGCCCTCAGGCGGCGCACCGGATCGGTCGTCCTCAGGACGCCAACGCGCGCCTGCTCGGACGCCTGTGCGGCCACGCCGGGCTGTTCCTCACCCTCGAGGAGCTGCTGACGCTCGGCAGCGAGTGGCTCGCGCCGGGGCGGCTGCTCGAGGCAGAAGCGGTGGCCCGCGCGCTGGCGGGCGAGGGCGGCTGGGCGCTCGGCTGGGCGCGATCGAGTCCGGACGGATCGAGCGGCCCGACCCTGTCCGCGTCAGCCTTTGGTCATACCGGCTTTACCGGCGGTTCCCTCTGGATCGACCCGGCCTCGGGCACCGTGCGCGCCCTGCTCGCGCACCGCCTCAACTCGCGCCGCGACTTCAACCCGATCCGCCGCCAGTTCCACGCCCTCACCGCCTAACGAAAAATTCGGTCAGAGGCCATTTCCGCTAAGTCGCTGCAAACAAACGACTCGGGTGGAAATGGCCTCTGACCGAATTTTTCGTCAGCCGGCGAGGACGGAGCCGCCGTTGATGTTGAGGATCTCGCCGGTAATGTGGCGGGCGAGCGGGGAGGCGAGGAAGACGATCGGGGCGGCGATGTCTTCCGGCGTGGCGACGCGTCGCAGGGGGATCTGCGCCATGATCTCCTCGCGCACGGCCTCATCCTCGCGCAGCGCCTTGGCCGACATCTCGGTGTCGACCCAGCCCGGCGCCACGGCGTTGACGCGGATCTCGGGCGCCAGTTCGGTTGCCCACGCCTTGGTCGCCGAGATCAGCGCGCCCTTGGCCGCGGCGTACGGGCTGTAGTACGCCTCGCCGCGCTGGCCGGCGGTCGAGGTCACGTTGAGGATCGACGCCTGCTTCGACATGCGCAGGTAGGGCAGGGCGGCGCGTACGCAGAGGAACGGCCCGCGGACGTTGATGCGCATCGTCTCGATGTAACGCACCTCGTCGAAGGCCGACATCGGGTTGTGCCACCAGACTCCGGCATTGTTGACCAGGCAGTCGAGCTTGCCCCACTCCGAGCCGACGAACTGGAACAGCTCCTGGATCTCGGACGGCTCGGTAACGTCGCACGGGAAGCGCCGATGCTCGCGCGACGAGATCGCGTAGAGCTGGTCGAGCACCTGCTCGGCCGCTTCGTGACGCTCGCGGTAGTGGACGAGGACGGTCGCCCCCGCTTTGGCGAACAGCTGGCACGTGGCCGCTCCGATGCCGCGGCTGCCGCCGGTGACGACGACGTGGAGCCCGGTCAGGTCGATCACGTCAGTGCCTCCACGATCAGGGCGATGCCCTGACCGCCGCCGATGCAGGCCGAGGCGACTCCGCGCCCGCCTCCGCGCCGCTGCAGCTCCCTGAGCAGGGTCATGGTGATGCGGGCTCCGGTGGCGCCGAGCGGATGGCCGAGTGCGATGGCGCCGCCGTTGACGTTGAGCCGCTCCTCGTCGATCTGCATCTCGCGCACCACGGCGAGGATCTGGCCGGCGAACGCCTCGTTGATCTCGAACAGGTCGAGGTCGCTCTGCTGGAGGCCGACCTTGGCGAGCGCGGCGCGGATCGCCGGGGCCGGCCCGATGCCCATCCGCGACGGGTCGACCCCGACGGTCGACCAGCCGAGCAGGCGACCGAGCGGCCGCTTGCCGAGTTCGGCCGCGCGCGCGGCGGTGGTCAGCAGCAGCATGCAGGCGCCATCGACGATGCCCGAGGCGTTGCCGCCGGTCACGAAGCTGTCGGGTCCGAAAACGGTGGAGAGCTTCGCCAGGCCCTCCGGAGTCGTGCCCGGCCGGGGGTGCTCGTCCCGTTCCACGGTCACCGACCGCTTGCCCTCGCCGACCGTGATCGGTGCGATCTCCTCGGCCAGCCTTCCGGCCTCGATCGCCGCGTTGGCGCGCTGCTGGCTGAGTGCCGCGAAGCGATCCTGCTCCTCGCGCGAGATGTCGTAGTCGCGGGCCAGGTTGTTCGAGGTCTGCGCCATGTAGTAGCCGCAGACACCGTCGAACAGCGACTCCATCATCAGGTCCTCGAACTTGGCGTGTCCCATGCGCAGGCCGCGGCGGGCACCGCGCACCACGTACGGGGCCTGCGACATGTTCTCCATCCCGCCGACCAGGCAGGTGGTGGCCTCGCCGGCGAGGATCAAGTGGGCTCCGGACACGATCGCCTGGATGCCGGAACCGCAGAGGCGATTGACGGTCAGCGCGGGGCGGTCCTGCGGCACGCCTGCCTTGAGCGCCACGTGGCGGGCTCCATAGATCGCGTCGCCGGAGGTCTGCAGGGCGTTCCCCACCACGGTGTGATCGACCACCGCCGGGTCGAGCCCGGTGCGTTCGAACAGAACGCGCGCGGCGTGGGCGCCGAGGTCGTTGGCGGAAACGTCGGAGAACGGCCCGAGAAACTCGGCCATCGGCGTACGGACGCCGTCAATGAGAACCAGATCGCGAATATCCATGCGTTCCTTCCGGGGATCAGGCGAGCGAGCGACGGGCGTAGTAGCCCACGCACTTGTAGGCGAGCTTGGCGGCAACGAAGTCCGAGGTCGGCTGGCCGCCGATCGGCGCCAGTTCGACGACGTCCATCGCCACGACCTGCTTGGTCTCGAAAATACGGGACAGCAGCCGCAGCGTCGGATACCAGCTGCCGCCGCCGGGCTCCGGCGTCCCGGTGCCGGGCACCAGCGCCGGATCGAAGTAGTCGATGTCGAAGGTGAGGTAGACCTTCTCGGGGAGAGCGGCGAGCAGGCGGTCGAACCGGTTGCCCTCGACCTCGGCCAGTTCGTGCGCCCAGACGATCGGAATGCCCGCCTCGTGCGCGAACTCGGCCTCGGGCGAGGAGAGCGAGCGGATGCCGATGGGGAGGGTTTGCAGACCCTCGTCGGCTACCCGGCGCATCACCGCGGCGTGGCTGTAGATCGTGCCCTCGAACTCCTGTCGCAGATCGGCGTGGGCGTCGAACTGGATGACGCCGATTTCGCCGTGGACGGCCCGCGTCGCCCGCACGGGGGCAATCGTCAGGCTGTGTTCGCCGCCGAGGGTGAGGAGGAACTTGCCAGCCTCGAGGTGCCGCCGGCACTCGGTCTCCAGCTCGGTCATCGCTTCGCCGAGGTCAAACGCCTCGGGCAGGAACGGCGGCAGGGTCGCAATCCCGATCTCCGCCGGCTCGAACTTCAGCTCCTCGTCGTACAGCTCCATCGACTGGGAGGCGCGCAGGATGGCGGCGGGTCCGTTGGCCGTCCCGTGGCCGTAGGAGACGGTGCGCTCGAACGGCACCGGGAGCACGACCACCCGGCTGGTCGCATAGGCGGCCTGCTCCTCGGGCAGCAGGCCGAAGTTGGTCGGCAGCGAAGGCATGGCGGAATTCTGGCACAGTCCACCGCTCGCCCTCGGAGGCGCGTATGCAAGCTGCGGCGGCCTCGCTCCCGTCCTTCACCGGGTGAAGTCAACGGAAAGGAGCAGGGCAGGATGGAGGAGTTAGAAATCGAGGAGGGAGCGCCCGCCGGGACCTCAGGCCGGTCTCATCGCCGCGGGCCACCGGCCGAGCGGATCTGCGAGATCCCGCTCGAGGAGCGGCCGCGGGAACGGCTGCTCACGCACGGCCCGGCCGGCCTTGGCGAGGCCGAACTGGTGGCGGTCCTGCTGCGCAGCGGGCGGCGCGGCGAGTCAGCCCTGACGATGGCGCGCGGGCTGCTGGGGCGCCTCGGCGGGCTGGCCGGGTTGGTCAGTTCGGGTGCACCGACTCTGGTGCGCAACGGGCTCGGACCGGTCCAGGCGGCGACCGTGCTGGCGGCGCTCGAACTCGGGCGGCGGCTGGCCAGGGCCGAGCTGCCCGAGCGCGAACCGCTCGGGCATCCTGCCGCCGCCGCGAGCTATCTCGCCCTGCGCTTTGCAGGCCGCGATCAGGAGGTGTTCGGCGCTCTCTACCTGGACACGCGCAATCGGTTGATCGCCGAGCGCGAGCTCTTTCGTGGCACCCTCAATCGGGCGGCGGTCGAACCGCGGCAGGTCCTCAAGGAGGGGCTGTTGCGCGGCGCGGCCGGCATGCTGGTCTTTCACAACCACCCCAGCGGCGACCCGACTCCGTCGGCGGAGGATCTGGCGTTTACCCGGCGCCTGGGAGAGGCCGGCGAAGTGGTCGGCATCCGGCTGGTCGATCATCTGATCCTGGGCGGAGTGGGCCGCTGGATCTCGCTGGCCCAGCGGGGAGGCTGGTGAGCCTCCTCGGCGCCGGGGCACGCAGTGCGCAATCGGTCGTCGCCACCGGGTGGTAACTTGCGCCAGCCGGAATCCCGGTGGGAGGGAGAGTTCGCGTGGGATCGAACGGGTCGAGCGGCGAGGGCCGGGTCAAGATCGGTTCGGCGGCCACCGCCACGGTACGGTGGGCGGCAGTCGACCTGGGGGCCGTTCTGGAGGAGATCCGCCGGCGGCAGGATCTGGCGCCCCTGGCGGCCGTGGCTCTCGGCCGCGCGATGGCCGGGGCGGTGCTGCTGCTGCACCTGTCGGCGCGTGCCTGCCGCCGCCTCACGCTGGTCGTGAGTGGCGACGGCCCGCTCGGCCGCGTCTCCGTCGACGTCGACGCGGACGGTGCCGTGCGCGGTCTGGTCGGCGATCCCCGCGCCGAGCTGCCGCCCGAGCCGGACGGCAAGCTGCGGATTGCGGCGGCGGTGGGTCGCGGGACGCTCAAGGTGCTGCGCGAGCTGGCCGACGGATCGATCTTCGAGAGCCAGGTCGAACTGGTTTCCGGCGAGATCGGGCTCGACCTCGCCCACTTCCTCGAGCAGAGCGAGCAGACGGCCTCGGCCGTCCTGGTCGGTGTGCTGGCCGGCCCGGAGGGGATCCGCGCGGCGGGCGGAATGATCGTCGAGGCGATGCCCGACGCGACGGACGAGGTGCTCGGCCGGCTGGAGACGAACCTGGCGGTCTCCGGCGGGGCCAGCCGCTGGCTCGACCACGGCGGAGTTGGCGCGCTGACCGAGGTCGTGCTGGCCGGCCTGCCGCAGGAGGTGCACGAACGAAAGCCGGTGCGCTTCCAGTGCCACTGCAGTCGGGAGGCGCTGCGCGACCGGCTGTCGACCCTGCCCGCCGCCGATCGGGCCGATCTGGCCGCGGGCGACGGCCTGGTCGAGGCCGAGTGCGCCTGGTGCGGCACGCGTTACCGATTCGCGATCGCCGAACTGACGCCGCAGTGAGCGTCCGCCGATTCGAGGGCCACCGGCGGCGCTGGTAGAGTCGTCGATCCGAGCTCGGCATGCGTCCCTTCTACGTCACCACCCCGATCTACTACGTCAACGATCTGCCCCACATCGGTCACATCTACACGACCGTAGTGGCGGATACGCTGTCCCGCTATCGCCGCCTGGCCGGCGACGACGTCCGTTTTCTGACCGGCACCGACGAGCACGGCCAGAAGATCGAGCGGGCCGCGCGCAAGGAGGGGATCGAGCCGATCCAGCTGGCCGACCGGGTGGTGGCCCGCTACTTCCAGTTGTGGGAGCGGCTCGGCATCTCGCACGACGACTTCGTGCGCACGACGCAGGCGCGGCACGAGCGCGCCGTGCCGGTCCTGATCGAACGCATGGTGGCCGCCGGAGACGTCTACTCAGCGCGGCACGAGGGGTGGTACTGCACCGGCTGCGAGACGTTCTACACCGAGAAAGAGCTCGTGCAGCCCGGCAATCTCTGCCCGGATCACCGCACCCCGACCGAGTGGAAGTCCGAGGAGAACCTGTTCTTCCGCCTGTCGCGCTACGAGCCGGCGCTGCTCGAGCTGTACGAACGGAATCCCGGCTTCGTGCGCCCCGAGTCGCGCCTCAACGAGGTGCGCGCATTCGTGGCCGGCGGCCTGAAGGACCTGTCGATCAGCCGCTTCGGGTTGGACTGGGGGGTGCCGTTCCCAGGCCACACAGGGCACTCGGTCTGGGTCTGGCTCGACGCGCTCACCAACTACATCTCGGCGCTCGGCTTCGGCGCCCCCGCGGGGGAGGGCGACGGGCGCCTTTTCGACCGCTACTGGGGCGGCGACGGCGTCCGCCTGCACCTGGTCGGCAAGGACATTCTGCGCTTCCACGCCGTCTTCTGGCCGGCCTTCCTGATGTCGGCGGGCCTGCCGCTGCCGACGACGGTCTGGGCCCACGGCTGGTGGCTGCGCGACGAGC
>CAZUAT010000047.1:0-27105 GCA_964618415.1 uncultured Thermoanaerobaculia bacterium | reverse complement strand
GTGTAGAAGTAGCCGGTGCCGGCCGAGGAGACGAGCTTGATCTTGTCGCGCATGACGTGAACCCTTCTCTTGCCTGCCGGCCGCGCCGGTTCCGGCGGCGGGGGCATCGTCCAGGAAGCGGTACTGGCGGGGCCGACGGGACTCGAACCCGCGACCTCCGGCGTGACAGGCCGGCGTTCTAACCAACTGAACTACGACCCCGCGAGAAACGCTTCCAGTGTACGGCTGCTGCTGCTGCCCGAGCCCTCCGACCGGGCTGGTGGGAGGTGAGGGATTCGAACCTTCGACCCCCTGCTTGTAAGGCAGGTGCTCTAACCGCTGAGCTAACCTCCCTCACCCCGAGCCGGGGAATCCTATGCAACCTCTCGCCCCCGAGTCAACGGCGGCGGACCCCAACGGCGGCGAGGCCGGGGCCGGGTGGCCGCTGCCACTATCATCGTCGGCGTCATGCGACCCGTCCCTCCCCTCGGCACCCGTCCCGGCGCGCGCGACGCCGGAGCGCTGATGCGTGCCCGCAGCCCCCTGCTGGCCGCTGCGATCGCCGGCCTGGTCGCGGTGTGCGCAATGGTGGCGCTGCGCGGCCGCGGGCGCGACGCCGGGAGCGCGCCTGGGACTCCGCCGAGTGCCGACGCACCTTCGGCGGAGGACGCGCGGGGCTTTCTCTACGGGCGGGTCACGACGCTGACGGGCGGGCAGTACGAGGGGCGGCTGCGCTGGGGCGGCGGCGAGGAGGCGTTCTGGAGCGACTCGTTCTACGGCCGCCGGCGCGAGAACCCGTGGCTCGTCCATGTGCCAGACGAGCTGCGACCGCGTGAGACCCGCGACACTTCGCTGCTCGGGATCCGCCTCGCCACCCGCACCCGCCTGCTCGACCTGCGGCGACCGTTCCTGGTCCGGTTCGGCGACATCGCGCGCATCGACGCCGACCGCACCGACGTGCGCGTCACCCTGCGCAGCGGCACCGTCGCCGTGCTCGACCGGTTCGAAGCGAGCGACTTCGACGACGGCGTGCGTGTCTGGGACGACTCCCGCGGAGTCGTCGATCTCGATTCGACGCAGATCCGCGCTATCGAGTTCCTCCCCACGCCGCCGGGGGTGGACGCGCCGCTCCGGCTCTACGGCACCGTGCACACGGCGCAGGAGCTGTTCACTGGCTTCCTGCAGTGGAACCGCGAAGGCTGCGTGAGCAGCGACGAGCTGGCCGGCCGCGGCGAGGCGGGCGCGGTCCACTTGCGCTTCGACTCGCTGCGCACCCTGAGGCGAGAGGGCGCCGACGCCTGCCGCGTGACGCTCACCGACGGAACCGAACGGCTCCTGCGCGGCGGCGACCTCGGACCCGAGCACCGCGGCATCTACGTCGACGACCCCCGCTACGGCCGGGTGCTGGTCTCCTGGCAGGCCTTCGAGCGGGTGGAGTTCCATCCCGCCGGCGGCGCCGGCAGCGGCCCCGCCTACGACGAGTTCGCCCCCGGCGGTCCCCTGGTCGGACGCGTCACGGTGCGCGACGGACGGCTCCTGGAGGGTCGCCTCGTCTTCGATCTCGACGAGAGCGAAACCGTCGAGACGCTGGACGCCCCGGCCGCGGGCGTCGACTACATGCTCCCGTTCGGGCGGATCGCCGCGATCGTGCCCGGCGCAGACAGCGCGTCCGCCGAGCATGCGGCGCGGGTGACCCTCCACGGCGGCGAGGAGCTCACGCTCGCAGCGGCGGGCGACCTGGGGCCGGACAACGCCGGCGTCCTGATCTTCCCGGCCGGCGGCGGCGCACCGACCTACCTGCCCTGGCCCGCGGTCGAGCGGATCGAGCTCGTCGCGTCCCACCCGCCTGCCGCCTCCGACCCGGACTGACCCGAGCCCGAGAGCCGTCTTGCGCGGCAGCAGCGGTTCGCACGCCTCCGGAATCGCCCCGTCATCTCGCCGTCACCGCCCGGGGAGGACTGTTCCACTGCCGGCGAGGCAGGCTTCGGGTAGGTTGCAGGTTTTCCGACCAGCGTGAGGGACGGCGATGAGACTGCGCGGCAGAGTTCGGTGCGGCAGCGGCCCGGGTGAGCGGCCCCCGGGCGCGATGCGGATCTGGATGAAGGTGAGCGCCCTGCTGGCGGTACTGGGAGCCTGGGGAGCCGGCACTGGCGCGCTGATCGCCCAGGGGCCGCCGGTCACCCCGGGCTTCCCCAACGTGCCGCGCACTCCCGGCGAGATCCTCTCCGGCCTCAACGCCCCCGAACAGGGGCGCACGGCGATCATCGCGTACCACAACGGGGTGCTGTTCACCGTCCCCGAAGTGCCGTCGAGCCAGCCGGGGGCCGATTTCCAGGTCCGCACCTGGAGCCTTGCCGATCCGGAAGCCCCGCAGCAGCTCGCCACCTGGGGGACCACCCCGATGCCGATCAACGCCCACGGCTACTTCCACACCGGAGAGTACCTGGTCCTGGGAGCCAACTGGCCGCCGGAGGCGCCGTGGTCGTTCCGCGTCGGCCCCGCCCCGGGCACCGTCGTGCGGACCACGACCCCCGGCCTCAACTGCGCCGGCGTGCGCGGCTGCCTGTTCGGGCCCTGGTTCGTCGGCGACACCTGGTGGAGCTACGGCGAGATCGAGGGCGACGCCTGGATCTCGCGCGACGGCGTCACGCTCGGGACGTGGGATCACCTCGGCCTGACCGGCGTCATCGGCCATCCGTTCCTGATCGGCAACCTGCTCATCTTTGCCTCCGACCAGAGCCGCACGGGCGTGGCCACCTACGACGTCTCGGACCCATCCGACCCGGTTCTGCTCGACGTGCTCACCGCCGGCGGGCCGGGCGGCTACTGGCCGGAGGTCTGGGGGGGCGACGGCCACCTCTACGTCGTCTTCCCGTACCGCACCGGCGGCAACGGGATGCGGGTCGTCGACGTCACCGATCCGACCGACCTGCGACTGGTCGCCGACGTTCCGCTGCCTGGAGCCGAGGCGATGTACGCGCAGTTCCAGGACGAGTACGCCTTCATCGGCGACCACAAGGTCGACATGCGCACCTTCCAGTCGGTGCTCGACCTGGACGGCGCCAACGTCGTGCGCCCCAACGACGGCGGCGTGGGCATCGACACGTCGCAGTTTGCGCTGCCGCTGGGCAACCTCCTCGTCACCGGCGGCGTCGGCGAGAACGAGGGGATGGCGATCTGGGCCCATCAGGCCGAGCCGGACACCCGCGGTCCCTCCGTCGGGTACCACATCCCGCGCGCCGGGCAGACGCACTACCCGACCGGCGCTCCGATCACGCTGCTCATCCACGAGACGCTCGAGAGCTTCACGATCGTCAACGGCACGACGTTCCTCGTGCGCCCGGTCGGCGGTTCGCCGATCTCCGGCCGGCTGTCGTTCTCGTTCGACGACGTGCTGACCTTCGTGCCCGACCAGCCGCTGGCTGCCAACACCACCTATGAGGTCGTGCTGCCCCAGGGCGGGATCAAGGACGCGGCGGGCAACGGCATCGCCGGTTACTCGTTCAGCTTCTCGACCGGCGGGCAGGTCGGCGGCAATCGGCCGCCGGAAGTCGACAGCTTCTCTGCCGATCCGTACCCCGCCAACCCCGGCGCCATGGTCAGCTTCGGCGCCGCGGCGACCGATCCGGACGGGCAGGCCGTCCAGTATCGGTTCGACTTCGGCGATGGCAGCCCGAAGTCGGCCTGGAACGGCACCGGTGTGGCCAGCCACAGCTACGCCGCTGCGGGGCACTATCGCGCCACCGTGCAGGCCCGCGACCCCGACGGCGCCGTCTCCACCGTCTCGCGCGTGGTGACCGTCGTCCCGCCGCTGCCCGCCGGGCCGGCTCCGGGCGCGAGCAGCGGCATGGTGTGCGACGACGACGCGGGCCGGGTGTGGGCAGTGCAGAGCGACCACGGCCGCGTCTCGGTCCTCGACAGCGACACCCGCGCGCTCGAGCTGGAGATCGCCGTGTGCAGCGATCCGCGGGGCCTGGCGCGAACCGCCACGGGCGAGATCTGGGTGACCTGCCGCGGCGACGACCGCCTGCGCGTCGTCTCCCCCGCCGGAGTCCCGGTCGCCGACATCGCCCTCCCCTGGGGCAGTGCTCCGGCCGGCGTGGTGACGAGCCCGGACGGGGCTGCTGTCTTCGTGGCCCTGGAAGGCCGCCGCGAGATCCGGCGCTTCGCCGCGGCGACGCGGCAGCAGACCGGAGCGACGGCGCTCACCGCCGGCCCGCGCGCGCTGGCGATGACCGCGGACGGCGGCCGGCTGCTCGCCACGCGCTTCCTGTCGACGCGCGACCGGGGCGAGGTGTGGGAGATCGCGCCGGGGTCGATGGCGCTGGTGCGGACGATCCCGCTGCGCAAGCTGGGGGGCGAAGCGCACCGGGACAGCACCGCCGAGGGGCGGGGCACCCCGAACCAGCTCGCCGCCATCGTCGTGTCGCCGGACGGACAGAGCGCGTGGGTGGCCGGCACGAAGCCGAACGTCGAACGTGGACCGCTCTACGGGCCCGACCTCGACTCGGACAACACCGTGCGCGCGGTTCTCGTGCAGATCGATCTCGGCACCAACTCCGTCGTTCGTTCGATCGACCTGGACAACAGCGACTCGCCGGTGGCGCTCGCCTTCTCGCCGCTCGGCGACTACCTGTTCGTCGCCCTGCAGGGCGACGACGAGCTGGTGGTGCTCGACAGCTTCGAGCTGGAGAGCACGGCCGGCCTCGGATCCCTGGTGACCCGGCTGACCACCGGCTCGGCACCGCGCGGCATCTGTTTCGACGCCGTGAGCCAGCAGGCGTTCGCCCTCAACTTCCTCGGCCGCTCGGCGACCGCCTACGACCTCGCCGACTTCTTTGCCGCCGGCGATGTCCTGGTGCCCGCAGTCGAGGTCGCCGCGGTCACCGACGAGCCGCTGCCGGCGACCGTGCTGGCGGGCAAGCGGATCTTCTACTTCGCCCGCGACCCGCGCATGAGCGCCGAGGGCTACCTGTCGTGCGCCACCTGCCACGTCGACGGCGGTCACGACAACCGCACCTGGGACTTCACCGGCCGCGGCGAAGGGCTGCGCCGCACGCCGTCGCTGCTCGGCCGCGGCGGGCTCGCTCACGGCAACGTGCACTGGACGGCCAACTTCAACGAGATCCAGGACTTCGAAGGCGACATCCGCAACTTCTTCGGCGGCACCGGGTTCCTGTCCGACGCCGACTGGCAGCAGACGTCCGATCCGCTCGGCCCGCCCAAGGCCGGCCTGTCGACCGAGCTCGATGCCCTCGCCGCCTACGTCGCCTCGCTCGGCGAAACGAGTCTGCCGCGCAGCCCCCACCGGGAACCGGACGGCAGCATGACGGCCGAGGGGCAAGCCGGGCGGGCGCTGTTCAGCAGCCTGGCCTGCTCGGACTGCCACCGCGGCAGCCGGTTCACGGACTCCACTGTCGGCCAGGGCGGCCCGCTGCACCACGTCGGCACGTTGCGCACGACGTCCGGCGGCCGGCTCGGCGGACCGCTCGAGGGGATCGACACGCCCACCCTGCGCGGCACCTGGAACGCCGGCAGCTGGCTGCACGACGGCTCCGCGGCCAGCCTGGAGGAGGTATTCAGCGTCGCCGGCGGCGAGGTGATTCCGGCCGAAACCGGTTCACCGTCGAGCGGCGCGCAGATCGTCGACCAGTACGTGGATCTCAACAACGACGACACCGTGCGTGGGCGCGCTTACGTTTCGCTGGCGTCGAGCGGATCGCGGCTGACGCTCACCGCGGTCGACGGCGGCAGCGGCGGCACCGGCGCGATCGAGCTGCGCTACAGCAGCTCCGGTGCCACGACGGCCACGGTCGAGGTCAACGGCACCTCGTTTCCGGCCTCACTCCCGGCGGTCGGCAACGATCCATCGTGGCGGCATACCAACTGGCGGACGGTGCGCGTCGACGGGGTGAATCTGCTGCCTGGCGCCGCCAACACGATCGCCATCACCGGAACCGGCAGCTTCCCGAACCTGAGCCTCGATGAGATCACGGTGACGACCGCGGACGAATTGCAGCTGGCGGCCGCTCACCGCCAGGTGGTCGACCTGCCGGCCGGCGAGCGCGCGGCGCTGATCGCCTATCTGCTCCAGCTCGACGGGCAGCCGGAGTCGAACCCGGGCCAGGAGCTGTTCGCGGACAGCTTCGAGAGCGGCAACACCGGCGCCTGGTCCGCCGCCCAGCCGTGGAACGGACCGGCCGGCCGTCGCGGGAGGTGATAGAAAGGTCGGGAAAGGAGACGTCGTGCACGAACTTCCGAAGCTCGCTTACGCCTTCGACGCCCTCGAGCCGCACATCGACGCGCGGACGATGGAGATTCACCTGACCAAGCATCACCAGGCTTACGTCGACAACCTCAACAAGGCGCTCGCCGGCGCGCCGGAGCTCGCCGACAAATCGGTCGAGGAGCTGCTGCGCGGTTTCTCCTCCGTGCCCGCGGCGATCCAGACGGCGGTCCGCAACCACGGCGGCGGGCACGCCAACCACTCCCTGTTCTGGGATGTGATGGGGCCGGGCGGCGGCGGCGAGCCGGACGGCGATCTCGGCAAGGCGATCGCCAGCGCGTTCGGCAGCTTCTCGGCGCTGCAGGAGAAGCTCAACGCCGCCGCGACCGGCCAGTTCGGCAGCGGCTGGGGCTGGCTGGTCGTCGACGGCGGCAAGCTGGACGTCATCGCCCGCCCGAACCAGGACAGCCCGCTGGCCGAGGGCAAGACGCCGATCCTCGGCGTCGACGTCTGGGAGCACGCCTACTACCTGAACTACCAGAACCGGCGCGCCGACTACCTGAAAGCCTGGTGGAACACCATCCGCTGGGACAAGGTCGCCGCCCGCTACGCCGCCGCCCGCGGCTGAGCCGCGGCAACCCGGGCGCCACCGTTGCGGGCGCGGGGTCCGTGCGCGCGGTTCGTGCGTGCGGTTCGTGAGATAAGATCCCGCGCCCGTGGCGGTGTAGCTCAGGGGTTAGAGCGAGCGACTCATAATCGCTAGGTCGGTGGTTCGATCCCACCCACCGCCACCACCGAAAGCATTCCCCATCGACACCGCCGCATCGGTTCTGCGCCGCGAGGTCGCACTCGCTCTCGATCGGGAGTCCCCGAAGCCCGGCGACCGCTGGCTGGTCGCCTTCTCGGGCGGCCCCGACTCACTCGCGCTGGCGGCGGCGCTGGCTCCGCTGGCTGCCGAGCGCGGGCTCGAGCTGCGGCTCCTCCACGTCGACCATCGCCTCGATCCGGACTCCGGCACGCGGGCCGGGCGGGCCCGGCTGCTGGCCGGTCGACTCGGCCTGCCTTTCGAGGTCGAGGCGGTGGATGTCGCGGCAGAACGGCGACGCGGCGAGAGTCCGGAGAGCGCCGCGCGGCGGATGCGCTACGCCGCCCTCGAGCGATGGCGCGACCGGCTCGGCGCAACGCGCATCCTCACCGCCCACCAGCAGGGCGACCAGGTCGAGACCGTGCTGCTGCGCCTCCTGCGCGGCGGGCCGGTCGAGTCGCTGGCCGGCATCCCGGCCCGCCGCGGGCCGATCGTGCGCCCGCTGCTCGACGTCGACCGCCGCACGATCGAGGCTTTCCTGCAACAGGCCGGCCTCGAACCGATCGACGACCCGACCAACCGCGACCCCGCCGTGCCGCGCAACCTCGTCCGCCACCATCTCCTGCCGAGCCTGCGCCAGCGCGACCCCGGCATCGACGCCCTCCTGCTCGCCATCTCCCGCCGTGCCGCCGGCCTGGCCAACCGCCTCGAAACCCTCCTCGAAGCCAGGTTCAAAGAGGCGTCCATCGCGGGAAACGACGAACGCGGAGCCGCGGGCCTGCCGATCGGCCAGCTGCTCGCCCTGCCGGAGCAGCTCCGGCCCCGGGCCCTGCGCCGGCTCCTCGCCCGTGCCACCCCTCCCGCCTCTTTGTCTTTCCCTTCCATGGAGATTTTTCTGTGCGTGCTGGCACGGCACCCCACGGCCACCCGTTCCCGGCCCGTGACCGGCGACGGCCCGTCGCGCCGCCTGGTGGCGGCGGGAGGCCGGTTGCGGCTGGAGCCGGCGCCCGCCAAACCCCGGCCGTCCCCCTTCTCGTATACTGCTTCGATTCCGGGAGAGGTCGAGTTGCCGGAACTCGACCTCAAGATCCGGATCCGGCGCTCGCCGGTGGAGCGCTGGATGTTCCGCGGCGACCCGCGGCGCGCGGCGCTCGCGATTCCGGAGCCGGTCCAGACCGGCGTCCCGGTCGCGACGATCCGCAGCCGCCGGCCCGGGGATCGACTGCGACCGCTGAGCGGACCCGGGCAGCGCAAGCTCAAGGCCCTGCTCATCGACCGCAAGGTCCCCCTCGCACGGCGCGACCGACTGCCGATCCTCGAGATCGGCGGCCGGATCGCCTGGATCCCGGGCCTGACCATCGACGAGGCCTTCCGGCTGCGCCCCGGCGCCACCGAATGCCTCGTGGCCGAGCTGGAGGAGATCGACCGCGGCGGGAATGTCCCACCCGGCGAAGAGGTTGAACCGGGCGAAAGGAAGGACCGTTGAACTCGACGCTGCGCACGCTGCTCCTCTGGATGGTCGTCATCGCGGTGGTGATCCTGCTGCTCAACACCCTGCAGACCGGACGGGCGGCCCACCACGAACTGACCTACAACGAGTTCAGCGAACAGCTGGACAAGGGGTTCGTGCAGACCGTCGTCCTGCGCGACCGCACCGTCAGCGGCACCTTCCGCCGCGGCGGGCAGTACGCCGAGGGCGAAGCGTTCGAGGTCGAACTGCCGTTCGTGCCCGACCCCGCGTTCACCGACCGGCTGATCGCCGGCCAGGTGCAGGTGCGCGCCGAGCAGCCCGAGGAGAGCCCCTGGTTCGCCATCCTGATCGGCTGGGCACCGGTGCTGCTGCTGGTCGGCCTGTGGATCTTCTTCATGCGCCAGATGCAGTCCGGCGGCAACAAGGCGATGAGCTTCGGCAAGAGCAAGGCCAAGCTCCTGTCGACCACCGGCAAGAAGGTCACGTTCAAGGACGTGGCCGGCGTCGCCGAGGCCAAGGAAGAGCTCGCGGAGATCGTCGACTTCCTCAAGGACCCGCAGAAGTTCCAGCGCCTCGGAGGCAAGATCCCCAAGGGCGTCCTGCTGATGGGCCCGCCGGGCACCGGCAAGACCCTGCTCGCCCGCGCCATCGCCGGCGAAGCCAACGTTCCGTTCTTCTCCATCTCCGGTTCCGACTTCGTGGAGATGTTCGTCGGCGTCGGCGCCTCGCGCGTCCGCGACCTGTTCGAACAGGGCAAGAAGAACGCGCCGTGCATCATCTTCATCGACGAGATCGACGCGGTCGGGCGCCATCGCGGCGCCGGCCTGGGCGGCGGCCACGACGAGCGCGAGCAGACGCTCAACCAGCTGCTCGTCGAGATGGACGGCTTCGAGACCAACGAGGGCGTCATCCTGATCGCGGCCACCAACCGGCCCGACGTGCTCGATCCGGCCCTGCTGCGCCCCGGGCGCTTCGACCGCCGGGTCGTCGTCGACCGGCCGGACATCAACGGCCGCATCGGCATCCTGGACGTGCACACGCAGAACATCCCGGTCGCTCCGGACGTCGATCTCGAGAAGATCGCCCGCGGGACGCCCGGCTTCGCCGGGGCCGACCTGGCCAATCTGGTCAACGAGGCCGCGCTGATCGCCGCCCGCCTGGGCAAGAAGAAGGTCGAGCAGGCCGACTTCGAGTTCGCCAAGGACAAGGTCCTGATGGGCGCCGAGCGCAAGTCGATGGTGCTCACCGAGGACGAGAAGCGGGTGACCGCTTTCCACGAGGCGGGCCACGCCATCGTGGCCGCATTCCTGCCCGGGCACGACCCCCTGCACAAGGTGACGATCATCCCGCGCGGCCGCGCGCTCGGCGTGACGATGCAGCTGCCCAGCGAGGACAAGTACACCTACTCGCGCAACTACATCGCCAATCAGATCGCCATCCTGATGGGCGGGCGCGTCGCCGAGGAACTCACTCAGCGGGACATCACCACCGGCGCCGGCAACGACATCGAGCGCGCCACGGCGATGGCCCGTCGGATGGTCTGCGAGTGGGGCATGTCCGAGCTCGGCCCGCTCTCGTTCGGCGACGGCGACGAACCGGTCTTCCTCGGGCGCGACTTCGCCCAGCGCGCCAACTACAGTGAAGAGACCGCCCGCCGGATCGACGAAGAGGTGCGGCGCCTGGTGCAGAACGGTCACGAGACGGCGCGCGAGATCCTCTCGCGCTGGCGCTCGGTGCTCGACCGACTGGCCGGGGATCTGCTCGAGCGTGAGTCGATCGACGGCGAGGAGGTCTACCGGATCATCGCGGAGGTCTCCGGCATGGACGTCAAGCCGCCCGTGCCGACCCGGCCAGCCCGACCCGGTCCCGGCGCGCCGGCCTCCGGCGACGCTCCTGCCGCTCCCGAACCGGCCAGCGAGCCGACCGTCGGCCCGGGTCTGGCGCCTCGACCCTCGCCGGCCTGAGCTCGCGACCAGCGCCGCGGCTCGGCGTCCGATAGACTCGGCGCGGAGACCGCCCCATTGTCCGACGCCGATCGCCGACCGCAAGGGACCTGGAGTCTGGAACTCCCCCGCGGCCGGCGCCTCGACCTGGCAGCCGGCCGGCCGCTGCTCGTCGGCGTCGTCAACATCACCCCGGATTCGTTCAGTGACGGCGGCCGTTGGCTCGACCCGTCGGCCGCGCTCGAGCACGCACAGCGCCTGATCGACGAAGGCGCCGCGGTGCTCGACCTGGGCGCTGAGTCGACACGCCCGGGCGGCGGCGTCTACGGGGCCGGCGCGACCGATGTGCCGCCGGACGTCGAGCTGCAGCGCCTGCTACCCGTGCTCGAGGCGCTGCGGGCCCGCACCGACCTGCCGATCTCCGTCGACACGCGCAAGGCCGAGGTGGCGCGGCGCAGTCTCGAGGCCGGCGCCGACCTGGTCAACGATGTTTCGGCGCTCGGCGATCCGGCGATGGCGGCGGTCGTGGCCGCAGCCGGCTGTCCGGTGATCCTGATGCACGCGCGCGGCGAACTGGCCACGATGCAGCGCCAGATCACGTTTCGCGACGTGGTGGCCGAAGTTGCCGCCGAGCAGGCGGCGCGGCGCTCCGCGGCGATCGCCGCCGGCATCGCCCCGGGACAGATCGTGCTCGACCCCGGGCTCGGCTTCGGCAAGACGGGCAGCCAGAACCGCCGCCTGCTGCGCGAGCTTCCCGCTTTGACGGCGCTCGGCAGCCCGGTGCTGGTGGGAGCGAGCCGCAAGAGTTTCGTCGGCGAGATCCTGGACAGCCCTCCCGGCGAGCGGCTGGAAGGCAGCCTCGCCGCGGCCGCCTGGGCCGCCGCGGGCGGTGCGGCGCTGCTGCGGGTGCACGACGTTCTGGCGACGCGGCGATTCCTCGCCGTCTGGCGGGCGATCGGCGACGCGGAGGCGGCGGCATGAGCTGGCCGGAGGTCATGACGCTGCTGACCTGGCACGACCTGCTCGATATCGTGGTCGTCGCCCTGCTCATCTACAACCTGCTGCTGCTGATCCGCGGCACGCGCGCGGTGCAGGTGCTCACCGGCATCTTTCTGGTCGCCGCCATCTACTACCTGTCGCGGCTGCTGCGCCTGCGCGCCCTCGAGGCTGTCATCGAGAGCTTCCTGATCTTTCTGCCGTTCGCGCTGATCGTCCTGTTCCAGCAGGAGATCCGCCGCGCGCTGGCCCGCTTCGGCCGCAATCCACTGCTCGGGCTGACCAGCCGGCCTTCGGCCCGTCACGCCAGCGGCGACGCGGCACTGGCCGCCACCACCCTGGCGGCCCGGCGAACCGGCGCTCTGATCGTGTTCGAACGGCGGGAAGGCCTGCGCAACTACATCGAGAACGGGATCGCGCTCGACGCCGCCGTCTCGTTCGACCTGCTGCTGAACATCTTCACTCCCGACACGCCTCTGCACGACGGAGCGGTGGTCATCCAGGGCGATCGGATTGCCGCGGCGGCCTGTTTCCTCCCTCTCACCTCGAACCCGGAACTGTCGACGGAGATCGGATCGCGGCACCGCGCCGCGCTCGGCATCAGCGAGGAGACCGATGCCGTGGCTCTGGTCGTCTCCGAGGAGTCGGGCGAGATCTCGATCGCCGTCGGCGGCCGGCTGGAGCAGAACCTGGAGCCGCGCGCCCTGCGCGCGCGCCTCGTCCAGCTGCTGGTCCAAGAGGTCGAGGCGGCGCGCGCCGAGCCGCCGCTCGAGGAGGGCGCATGACCGACCGCGCCCGGCGCTGGGGCCTGCGGCTGCTGTCGATCGTGGCCGCGCTGACGATCTGGTTCTTCACCTCGGTCGAGAAGCGCGAGCGCATCTCCGAGAAGGTGGTCGACGCTTCGGTGACCTACAACCTGCCGCGCGGCTCGATCCTGCTCGATCCGATCCAGACCGTGAAGGTGCGCCTGCGCGGACCCGACCGGCAGCTGCGCAATCTCTCCCCCTGGGCCATCGACGTGGTGGTCGACGTGCGCGAGGTCGAGGCCGGGCGCCTCGGCGTCGTCCAGATCGCCCCGGCCGACGTCCAGCACCCGGAGCAGCTCGAGGCGATCTCGATCGAGCCCAACGCGGTGCCGGTGCGCCTCGACATCGAGGTGGTGCGCAACCTTCCGGTCATCCCTCGCATCATCGGCGAGCCGGCTGGCGGATCGGTGCCCGGCGACGTCACCGTGCTGCCTGTCAGCGCTCAGGTGCGCGGGCCGCAGAGCCTGGTCGCCAGTCTCGATTCGGTGACGACCAGTCCGGTGACGCTCGACGGCCGCGCCTTCTCGTTCGAGCAGACCGTCTCGGTCATTCCGCCAGACGCCCTGGTGCGCGTCGTCCAGCCAGCCGCCGTTCTGGTGCGCGTGCCGATGCTGGTGCCGGACCCCGACGCGCCGGACGGCATCCGCGAGCGCACCCGCGGCCGCGGATGAGTTCGCTCTTCGGCACCGACGGCATCCGCGGGCGCTTCGGCGACGAGCCGCTCACCGAGCCGACCGTACGACGCGTGGGCGCGGCGCTCGGCCGGCTGCTCGGCATGCGTCACCGCCGGCCGCGCGTGCTGCTGGCCGGCGACACGCGCGCCTCGAGCCCGGCGCTCACCGGCTGGCTCGGCGCCGGCCTGATGGCCGCCGGGGCCGAGCCGATCGACCTCGGCACGCTGCCAACCGCCGGCCTGGCCCGCCTGGTACCGCACCGTCGCGCAGCAGCCGGCGTGGTCCTCTCGGCCAGTCACAACCCCGCGGCGGACAACGGCATCAAGCTGATCGCCGCCGACGGCTTCAAGTGGCCGCTCGAGGAGGAGGCGCGGCTCGAGGGACTGCTCGCCGCCGAGCCGGCACCGCAGGGACGGAGCCGGCCGGCCCGCGACACCTCCGCGCCGATCGAGTACATCGAACTCCTGCGGCAGCTGCTGCCGCCCGGCCAGCCGCTGGGCGGTCTGCGGGTGCTGCTCGACTGCGCCAACGGCGCCGCTTCCGGCCTCGCCGGCCCGCTGTTCGCCGAACTCGGAGCCCGGGTGGAAGCGATCGGCGACCGTCCTGACGGCACCAACATCAACCTCGACTGCGGTTCCACCCATCCCGGCCCGCTGGCCGATCACGTCGCCTCCGGCGGCTTCGATCTCGGCTTCGCCTTCGACGGCGACGCCGATCGCGCCCTCCTGGTCGACGGCCGCGGCCAGGTCCGCGACGGCGATGCGATGCTCTACCTGCTGGCGCGCGACCTGGTTGCGCGCGTACCGACCGCGCCCCGCGCGATCGTGGCCACGACGATGAGCAACCTCGGCCTGGAGCGGGCGCTGGCCGCCGGCGGCATCGAGCTGGTGCGGTGCGCCGTGGGCGACCGCGCCGTCGTCGAGACGTTGCGCGCCCGGGGGCTGCGCCTCGGCGGCGAGCAGTCGGGACACATCGTCGACCTGGCGCGCTCGACCACCGGCGACGGTCTGCTCACGGCGCTGCTGATCGCCGAGCTGGTGGCGCGCGCCGGCCGCCCGGTCGCCGACCTGCTGGCTGAGTTCCGGCGCTACCCGCAGCGACTGATCAACGTGCCGGTCCGCGCCCGGCCGCCACTCGAGTCGCTGCCCGCAGTCGCAGCGGCAGTCTCCGAGGTGGAGGCCCGCCTGGGCGCCGACGGACGGCTGGTGTTGCGCTACTCCGGCACCGAGCCGCTGGCGCGGGTGATGATCGAAGGCCCGGACGAGGCCTTGGTCGACCAGTGTGCCGGGGCCGTTGCCGACGCGATCCGCGCCGCGATCGGGGTCGCCGGCAACGAAAGCAACTGAAGGACAGCGAGCCGGGTCTCGAGGACTCGGCCGCCTGCCCCGGGCTCAGGCGGCTTCGACGAGCAGTTCCAGATAGCTGCGCACCGCCGCCTCGAGACCGATCTCCAGCGCGTCGCAGATCAGCGCATGTCCGATCGAGACCTCCTGCAGGCCCGGCAGATTCGCGGCCAGGTAACCCAGGTTCTGCAGGTCGAGATCGTGCCCCGCGTTGACGGCCAGCCCGATCTCGCCGGCGCGCCGCGCGGCGCTCCGGTAGGTGTCGAATACCGCTTCCTGCCGCGGCGTCGCGAACGCGCGCGCGTACGCTTCGGTGAAGAGCTCGATGCGGTCGGCCCCGGCTTCTCGCGCCCCGTCGACTGCCCGCTCGTCCGGGTCGACGAACAGACTGACCCGGCACCCGGCCGCGCGCAGCTCGTCGACCACGCCGCGCAGCCACGCGCGATCGACCTCACCGAATCGCCAGCCGGCGTTCGACGTCAACGTCTCGGGCGGATCGGGAACCAGCGTCGCCTGGGCGGGGGCGACCTCGCGGACGAGCGCGATCCACGCCGCGGACGGATACCCTTCGACGTTGAACTCGGTCGCCGTGCCGCGCAGGAGTGCCGCGAGGTCACGCACGTCGGAAAAACGAATGTGTCGCTCGTCCGGCCGCGGGTGGACCGTGATGCCGTGGCAGCCGGCACCGATCGCGATGCCGGCCGCGCGGGTGACCTGAGGTCGATCACCGCCGCGCGCATTGCGCAGCGTGGCCACCTTGTTGACGTTGACGGAGAGTCGGATCAAGCCGGGCTCAGCGCTCGATCTCGGTTGCCAGCGGAGAAGCCTCCTCCACCTCGGTAGCGACGATGAAAGTGCGCGAAATCGGAAACAGCGCCCGCCGCAAGCCGCCTGGGGTCTGGATGTTGATCTCGTAATACCCGCTGGCGTTCATCGACAGCAGCACCCCGCGGTGCTTCGCCTCGCCAGTGAGCTGGTCGGTGTAGATCAGGACGTCGGCAGGTGTTTCCATCTGGTCTCACTCCTCGTAGTAGCCCTGTTCCCGATATTCGCGCAGCTTGCGCTGGAGCGTCCGCAGTCCGATGCCGAGGGTGCGGGCGGCTTCCACCCGCCGCCCGCCGGCCCGCTCGAGCGCGGCCAGGATCGCCCGCCGCTCGATGTCGGCCATCGTCGCGGCGCTGTCGATCGACGCCTCCACCTCCGGCAGGACGGCTACCGCGGTCGCTTCGGACCCCGACGACGCGATGCCGCCTCCCGCCGCGGGCGAAACGGCACCCGTTCCGGGCAGGCGCACCTCGATGCCGAGTTCGCGCCCGATCTCGGACGGCAGATCCTCCGGCTCGACCACCTCGCCGCGGTGAAAGATCGCCACCGACTCCATGGCGTTCTTCAGCTCGCGGACGTTGCCCGGCCACGGATAGGCGCGCAGGGCCTCGGCCGTGGCCCGGCTGATGCGCTTGTCCTCCCGTCCATGCTCCTTGCAGAACTGGCGCAGGTAGTGCTCGGCGATCAGGAGGATGTCTTCCCGCCGCTCGCGCAGCGGCGGAATGCGCAGCGTGGCCACTTTGAGCCGGTAGTACAGATCTTCACGGAAGCGCCCCTCGGCGATCTCCTTCTCCAGATCCTTGTTGGTCGCGGCGATCAGCCGGAAGTCGACCTCGATCAGGTCGCTGCCTCCCACCCGCATGATGCGGCGGTCCTCGAGGACGCGCAGCAGCTTGACCTGCAGCTCCGGATAGAGCTCGGAGATCTCGTCGAGGAACAGGGTGCCGCGGTGCGCCAGCTCGAACTTGCCGATCTTGCGTCCGATCGCGCCGGTGAACGAACCGCGCTCGTGCCCGAACAGCTCGCTCTCCAGGATGTCCGCCGGAATCGCTCCGCAGTTGATCGCCAGGAAGCGCTCCTCCCGTCGCGGGCTGGCGCGGTGGACGGCATTGGCGACCAGCTCCTTGCCGGTGCCGCTCTCGCCGATCACCAGCACGTTGGAGCGCGTCGGCGCCACCAGCTTCATCTGTTCGAACAGGGTCTCCATGGAGGCCGATCGACCGATGATCGACTCGAAGCCGTACCGCTTGTCGAGCTGGGCTCCCAGCTCGTGCACCCGCGCCTCGAGCTGGCGCCGCTCGAGGTGCGTCTTGACCCGCTTGCGCAGTTCGAACAGGTCGACCGGCTTGGTCAGATAGTCGTCGGCGCCGACGCGCATCGCCTCGACGGCCGACTCGATCGAGCCGAAGCCGGTGACCAGGATCACCGAGAGGTCGAACTCCCGGCGCCGGACCTCCTGCAGGAAAGCCAGTCCGTCCATCCCGCCGGGCATGCGCAGGTCGCAGAGGACGAGCTGGACGGAGGTGTTCTGGTCGAGGAAATCGAGCGCCTTGCGGGCGTCGTCGAAGGTCCGGACGCGGAATCCGGCCTTCTCGACGGCGATCGCCATCGACTCGCGCGAACCGGTTTCGTCGTCAACGACCAGGACCTGCGGCTCTTCCATCACGACGTGCCATTCTGGCACATCGACCGCCGTTCACCGCAGCCTGCGGGGCGGCGGAGCGGCCCGGCTCAGCGCTCCCAGGCGATCCGGACCTCGCTCCCGTCGCCGTCCCGCACGTCGATCCGGAACTCCAGATCCCCCCGGGTGAGCGCCTGCTCCAACCCTCCGGCCGGTCCGATCCCGCCCAGCAGGCAGTGGGCGAGCGGCCACGGCATCTCGATCCGCGCCGTCTCGCCGTCCTCGTCCCGGCTTTCGAGCACCAGCTGGCCGACCTTTCGCCGCCCGTGCAACGGATCGCCGTCGTCGTCGGTGCCGTTCCAGACCGCCCCTTCGCCCTCGCGCTCGAGGGCCCGCATCATCGCGGCGACGCCGCGGTCGTCACTGCCGTCGCAGTCGAGATCGATGTCGGTGCCGGCCAGAAAGCCGTTCAGCCAGCCGGTCGGCACGGCGAGGGAAAGCTGAGAGCCGTCGGCGTCGCGCACTTCGACGCGGAAAGTGGCGCTCCTCTCGTCGCGATCCGCCTGCGCGGACTGCGGAACCAGCGCGAGACCCGTGGCGAGGGCCAGGCCCGCGGCAAGCCGGAAGGTGGAAAGTCGACGGACCGGAGTCCGCTGGGATCGCAGAGACGGGCGAGTCGGCATGGCGTGACCTCCTGCCCGGCCCTACGGCCCGGACTGCCGTCGGGTTTCAGCCTGCGGACACCGCTCCCGGCGAAGCGCCGGACAGCCGGTCGAGTTCCGCCTCGTCGGCCACTGGAACTCCGAGCTCACGAGCCTTGTCGAGCTTGGAACCGGCATCCTCGCCCGCGATGACCAGCGACGTGCGCGCCGACACCGAGCCGGAGACCCGGGCTCCCAGCCGTTCGAGCAGCGCTTTGGCCTCCTCGCGCGTGTACCGTTCGAGCTTGCCGGTCAGCACGATCGTGCGACCGGCGAGCGGCAGTGCGGCCGGCGCCGGCTCGGTTTCCATCGGCGGCGGCGCGACTCCCGCCGCCGCCAGGGCCTCGAGCCGCGCGCCCTGGCGCGGATCGGCGAAGAAGGCGCGCACCGAGGCGGCGACGACCGGTCCGATCTCGGGCACCGCGGTGAGCTCCTCCTCACCCGCCGCCGCCAGCGCCGCGAGCGACCCGAACCGTCGCGCCAGGAGCCCGGCGATCCGTTCGCCCACGTGACGAATCCCGAGCGCGAACAGCAGCTGCGGCAGGCTGCGCGTGCGGCTGGCGTCGATCGACGCCAGCAGCTTGTCGGCCGACCGTTCGCCCCAGTTGTCGAGCGCCGCCAGGCGGTCGCGGTCGAGCCGGTAGAGGTCGGGAAAATCGGCGATTAGGCCGAGCCGCAGCAGCTGCTCGATTCGCTCGTCGCCGAGCCCCTCGATGTCCATCGCGTTGCGGCCCACGAAGTGGCGGATGGACTCGGCCACCACCGCCGGGCAGACCGGGTTGACGCAGCGCCATGCCACCTCCCCTTCCGCCCGCTGCACCGGTTCTCCACAGCGCGGGCAGGCAGCCGGCATCTCGAACGGCCGCGCGTCCGCCGGTCGACGGTCGAGCACCACCTCGACCACTTTGGGGATGACGTCGCCACCGCGTTCGATCCGCACCGTGTCGCCGACGCGCACGTCCTTGCGCGCCAGGTCCTCGTAGTTGTGCAGCGTCGCCCGCTGGACCGTCGTGCCGCCGACGAACACCGGCTCGAGCAGGGCCACCGGAGTCAGCACGCCGGTGCGCCCGACCTGGACGGCGATCTCGCGCACGACGGTCTCCCCCTGCTCGGCGGCGTACTTGAACGCCAGCGCCCAGCGCGGCGCCCGCGCGGTGCTGCCGACCCGTTCGCGCACCGCCAGGTCGTCGACTTTGACCACCACCCCGTCGGTGTCGAAGTCGAGTTCGCGCCGTCGGTTGCGCCACTCCTCGATGAACGTCTCGACCTGCTCGAGGTCGTCACAGCGCCGCCAGCCTGCATGGACCGGGAAGCCCCAGGCAGCCAGCCGCTCGAGAGTCGCCGCCTGCCCGCCGCCCGGATCGCCCTCGGCGATCGTGTAGGCGAGCAGCGAGAGGCCGCGCGCCGCGACGGCGCGGCTGTCCAGCAGCCGGATCGCCCCCGCCGTGGCGTTGCGCGGATTGACGAAAAGCGGCTCGCCCGCCTCCTCGCGCTGGCGATTGAGGCGCGCAAAGGCGCTGCGCGCCATGTAGACCTCGCCGCGCACCAACAGTTGCGGCGGTACCGGCAGCTTCGGATCGGCCGTCAGGCGCAGCGGCAGCGAGCGGACGGTGCGCAGGTTGGCGGTGATGTCGTCGCCCACGCGCCCGTTGCCGCGCGTCGCGCCTTGCACGAACACTCCGTCGACGTAGCGCAGCGAGACGGAGACGCCGTCGATCTTGAGTTCGGCCACCATTGCCGGCTCGACGTCCGGCAGCAGACGGCGAAGCCGGGCGTGCCAGGCCCGCAGCTCGTCGATCGAATAGCCGTTGTCGAGCGACAGCATCGGGGGGTCGTGGCGGACCTGAGCGAACGCCGAGAGCGGCTCTCCCCCGACCCGCCGCGTCGGGCTGTCCGCGGTGAGCAGCTCCGGGTGCTCCGCCTCGATCGCTTGCAGCTCGGCCAGCAGGCGGTCGAAATCACGATCCGAGATCTCGGGAGTGCCGGCCTGGTAGTAGAGCTGCTCGTGGTGCCGGATCTGGCGGCGGAGCTCCTCGGCACGGCGGCGCAGCGCGGCGGGCGACTCGGACATGCGGGGCCGAGTCTAGCCCGCCGCGCGGCCGGTGGGACTCAGGCGTACGGCTCCTCGTCGGCCGCGGGCGCGACGTCGGGCACCGGCGCAGCGTCGTCGTCCACCGGAGCGATCGCCGCCGGCGGGGTCGGCCGGCGCCAGTCGCGTCCGAGCAGCACCAGCGTGGTCGCGCCCATTCCGATCGTCCAGACGGTGTACTTGAAGAAGAAGCCCGCCGCCAGCAGGGAGAGGCCGATCCAGCCCAGCCAGCCGCCGGGCAGCGCCACCGCCCGGCCGAGGAGCGACAACGCCTGGATGGCGACGATGCCCAGCACGACGGTGACCACCGCGCTGCCAGCCCGCCGGTCGAAGCGCTCCTCGAGGAACTGACCAAGGTTGCGCGCCACCGCGACGAAGCCGAGCAGCGAACCGATCAGCAGCGCCAGGAGCGCCACGGGCACGAGCGCGAGCAGCGGAATGCCGATGATCGAGACGGCCAGGACGAAGGTCACCAGGACCAGGATCGGGAGGAAGAAGAGCTGCAGCAGCAGGCCTGCGAACAGGGCCT
Source organism: uncultured Thermoanaerobaculia bacterium (assembly GCA_964618415.1). Lineage (GTDB taxonomy): Bacteria > Acidobacteriota > Thermoanaerobaculia > Multivoradales > JAGPDF01 > JACTMI01. Next base: position 7,097 of record CAZUAT010000047.1, on the reverse strand, counting down.
TCCACGGCTCACGATGTGCCCGCGATCCGGCGCGGTCGAGCGCCGGCCGCATCAGCAGCAGGACTCCGATGCCCAGCAGCGCCAGCACGCCGGTACGGAACGTCGCGGCGACGAGCTTGCGGAAGTCGCCGAACGCATCGGTCACCAGGTCGCCGGGGTCGCCCATCGATCCGAACCAGGGCCCCAGCCCGACCGAGGACTTCTGCCCGCGCACCTCCCCGCCCGGCTCGATCTCGATACCCGCGCCGACGGCGACCGCGTCGCCATGAACGACGGCACCGTCGCTGACCTCGACCTTGCCGCCCACCGAGACCGCGTCGCCGTACACCTCGCCGTTGACGATCGCCTTGCCGCCGACCGAGACCACGTCGCCGGAGGCCACGCCGTCGACCCGCACCGTGCAGCCGACGCAGACGACGTCGCCGACCTGTTCGCGCTCGCCGACGTGCACCGAGCGGCCGATCGAGACCCGGTCGTCGCCCGAGCGGCGCACCGATACGTGGGGAACCGGCGGCACCGGAGGAACGGGCGGCACCGGCGGCACCGGCGGGATACGGATCCGGATCTCGCCGCTACGGCCCTCGTCGCCGTCCGCGCCCGCGGGCGCCTCGAGGCCGAAGGCGGCGCGGCGCGGCGCCGCCGGCAGGGCGGCGAGCAGCGACAGGCTGCCGCCATCCGAGCCGAGGAACGCGACCAGCTCCTCGGCATCGAACTCCTTGCCGTTGACCAGCACCTCGCCGTCGTCGGTCAGCTCGATGGCGCGCACCGCCGTCGTGGTGTCGCGCGGCCGCAGCAGGATGCCGTCGGAAAGGCCCTCGATCGAGTAGCGCGCGGAGATCGCTTCCGCCGCCTCCCGGGTCGGCCCGGCGACCGCCTCGGCGATCTTGGCGTCGACGTCGACGTCGACCTCGACCCGCTGGGCTGCCAGCGACGGCGCCAGCATCAGGGTGAGCAGCAGCGTCGCGCCGGCTACGCGGAACCCGGCGGAGAGAGTACGCAGTTCAGGACGCGGCATCGGATAGTTGGGATACATGGGCGGACCCCCTGGCAACAGCGGCCAGAGCCACCAGACCGCGAAGCGCGGCGGCGGCGACGAAGAATTGAAGCGACAGGAACAGGATGAAACGCAGATCGCCGAACACGGGTGCCAGGCCCCGCGCCGCGACGATGAACGGCTCCCAGAACGACAGGCCGGAGGCAAACCGGATCGCCAGGTCGGCGAAGGAATCCGTGATCGCGGCGATCAGCCCGGCCGGGCCGATCCAGGCGGCGAGCTGCCCGGCGGCCGGCAGCAGCCCGGCGGCGGCGATCGCCACCGCCGCCAGCGAGGCGGCCAGCAGCAGGCGGATGCCGCGGCGTGCGAAGAGCGACTCCCTGCGGACCCGCGCCAGGACCCGGTCCGCGAAGCCGGCACGCGGCTGCCGCTCCGGCAGGGCGGCAAACAGCATCGCCAGCTCTCGCTCCTCGGGCGAGAAGTCGGCGCGCCGGCGGCCGGCGGTCAGGTCGGGGCCCGGGTGGGCGTGGGAGTTGGGTCGGCTCATCGGCTCTCGTTCCCCCCTACGCGGTCGGCGACGGCGTGTTTCGGACCCCTCACCGGGCCTCCCCGAGCGGGTCGCGCCCGCGCTCGGCCATCCGCCGGGCCAGCTCCTGCCGGGCCCGGAAGAGGTGGACCTTGACCGTGCCGAGCGGGTTTCCCGTGACCTGGGCGATCTCCTCGTACGACAGCTCTTCGGCAAAGCGCAGCAGAAGGATCTCCCGGTAGGCCGGCCGCAAGGTCGCGAGCGCCGCCTCCAGCACCACCCCGGCCTCGCGCCCGAGCGCGACCGCCAGCGGGTTCTCCGCGGTCGGGTCGGCCGGCAGCTCGAGCGGCGCCTCGCCGTCCGGCCCCGGCGCGTCGAGCGACAGCGCCGTATCGTCGCGGCGGCGCAGGGCGTCGAGCGCCGAGTTGTGAGCGATCTTGAACAACCAGCTGGAGAACTTGCGCGCCGGATCGAAGCGGCCGAGTGCCTTCCACGCCTTGACGAACGTCTCCTGGGCCAGGTCCTCGGCCAGCTCGCTGCTGCGCACCATCCGCACGAGCAGGCTGAAAACCGGCCGCTCGAACCGCTCGACGAGCTGGCGGAAGGCGTCGTCCGAGCCGTCGCGCGCCGCCGCCGCGAGCTGCTCGTCGGACGGACCGGGTGGCGTCCCGTCGTCGTCCTGTCGTCGCTGTGGGGTCACGCGGCGGCAGCCTAGCGCACGCCACCCGCCGCGCCACCGTCCTCACTCCGCGTCAGAGCGAGACGGCGACTGACGCCCGCGCTTGGCGCGGCTGCGGCGATCCTTCGCGGCCAGGCGGCGCTTTCGGGAGGCGGCGGTAGGCCGAGTGGGCCGGCGCCGCCGGGGCGGCTCCAGGATCGAAGCCACCAGCCCCTCCAGGCGCAGGATGGTGTCCTCCCGGTTGCGCTCGCGGGTGCGGAAGCGGCGGCCGACGATGCGGACGATCCCGTCCGCCGAGGCGCGGGTGCCGGCAGCCGCCAGCAGCCGCTGTTTCTGCTCGTCGTCGAGCGCCCGCGAGGCGCCGACGTCGAAGCGCAGGCGGACGGCCGTCTCGACCTTGTTGACGTTCTGCCCGCCCGGACCGGCGGCGCGCAGGAACTCGAACTCCAGTTCGTCGTCGGGGATGCGTCGCCGGGTCACGTGCCGAACACCTCGGCCACGCAACAGCGCAGGCTGCCGCCGGCCCGCTCGATCTCGGACAGGTCGACGGTGCGGAGCCGAAATCCCCACCCCTCGAGCGCCGCCCGGCTGGTCGGGCGCAGACTGGCCGCCGCCCCGGCACTCATCCAGACCTCGTCGGCACCGAGCGCGATGGCGTTACCCGCGAAGGCGGCCTTCTCGTCGTCGGACAGGCGCAGCACCCGGCCCTCGTAAAGGCGTGCAATCGCCTCTGGGACTTCCGGGTCGACGAATGAGCCGGGATGGAGGATCGCCGCCCGGCCGGCCAGCGACGTCAGCACGACATTGGTGTGGTACTCGTCGGGAGCGAGGTCGAAGACAAGGGTCAGCGCGAGGCCGAACGCCTCGTGCAGCGCCTGCGCGCCGGCCCGGTCGCACCGCTCCGACAGGCCGCACAGGCCGATCCCGCGCGGCCGGTCGATCACCAGCGGGCCGGTCACCTCGGCCACCAGGTCGTCGCGCCCCGAGAGGTCGAACCAGGTCACTCCTGGCCGATCCAGGTGGCGCCGGATGTCGGCCCGCTCGGCCTCCCGGCGGCGCACCGGGTGGCGCATCCGCCCGACGATCACCCGCCCGGGGGCACTGCCGAAGACGTTGTTGGGAAAGAGGCCGTCCGGGGCTGCCGGGTCGCCAGGAAAGACCGTCACCGGCAACGTGTCGGCCAATGCACGGGCGAGGGCCGCGTGCTCGGCCAGGGCTTTCGCCTCGGACACCGGCTCGTCGAGCCGCATGTATCGGTTGTCCAGTCCGGACTCGTCCGCCAGTCGGAAGCCGTGCGGCGCTACGAGCAGGACCTCACTGGCAGTTGCCGGCGCGACCGGACCCGGAGGCAGCGCGGCGAGCGCCGCGACGAAGGCGCCCGGATCGTCGACCAGCATCGGCGGAAACGGCTTCAGCCGGCGCCGCCGGAGGCGCGCGCGTCACGCCGGCCGCGGACCGCCGTGCGCAGCCAGTCGCGGTTCATCAGCGCGATGAAGTCGATCGGGATCCCCTTCGGACAGACCGCCTCGCACTCGCCGTAGTTGGTGCAACTGCCGAACGCCTCGTCGTCGATCCGCGCCACCATCCGCTCGACCCGCTCGGCGCGTTCGGCCTGGCCCTGCGGCAGCAGGGCCAGGTGCACGATCTTGGCCGCGGTGAACAGCTGCGCCGCTCCGTTCGGGCACTGGGCGACGCACGCCCCGCAGCCGATGCACTGCGCGGCGTCCATGGCCACGTCGGCGTCGGTCTTGGAGACCGGGATCGCGTTGGCGTCCTGGGCCGAGCCGGTGTTGACGGAGACGTAGCCGCCGGCCTGGATCACGCGATCGAAGGCGCTGCGGTCGACGACCAGATCGCGCACCACCGGGAAGGCCCGCGCGCGCCACGGTTCGAGCGTCAGCTCGTCGCCGTCGGAGAACTCGCGCATATGGAGCTGACAGACGGTCGTGCCCGGCTGGCGACCGTGGGCGACTCCGTCGATCATGAAGCCGCACGAACCGCAGATCCCCTCGCGGCAGTCGTGATCGAACGCGATCGGCTCCTCGCCGCCGGCGATGAGCCGCTCGTTGAGCACGTCCAGCATCTCGAGAAACGACATGTGCTCGTTGACGTCGTCCACCTGGTAGTCGACCAGACGCCCGGGCGCCCCGGGTCCCGGCTGGCGCCAGACGCGCAGTTTCAGTCGCATTACTTGTAGCTCCTCTGCGAAGGCTTGACGTACTCGAACTCGAGTGACTCCCGGTGCAGGCCGGGCTCGTTCCCGGCGCCGGTCCACTCCCAGGCGGCGACGTAGGCGAAGCGCTCGTCATCGCGCTGCGCCTCCCCTTCCGGAGTCTGATACTCCTCGCGGAAGTGGCCGCCGCACGACTCCTCGCGGTGCAGCGCGTCGCGGCAGATCAGCTCGGCCAGCTCGAAGAAGTCGCCCACCCGGCCGGCCTTCTCGAGCGACTGATTGAGCTGCTCTCCCCCGCCCAGCACGCGCACGTCGCTCCAGTATTCCTCGCGCAGCGCTGGAATGCGGTCGAGAGCGGTGCGCAGGCCGCTCGCGTTGCGGGCCATGCCGCAATGGGTCCACAGCAGCTGACCGAGCTCGCGGTGGAAGGAGTCGACGGTCCGCTTGCCGCGCGCCGCCAGCAGCCGCTCGATCCGGCCGCGCACGTCGGCCTCCGCCGCAACAAACGCCGGCGAGTCGGTGCCCGGGCGGCCCTTGGGCAGCCCGGCGAGATAGTCGCCGATCGTCGCCGGGAGCACGAAGTAGCCGTCCGCGAGCCCCTGCATGAGCGCCGAGGCCCCGAGTCGGTTGGCGCCGTGATCGGAGAAGTTGGCCTCGCCGAGCACGAACAGGCCGGGCAGATTCGACATCAGCCGGTAGTCGACCCAGAGCCCGCCCATCGTGTAGTGGACCGCCGGATAGATGCGCATCGGCGTCGTGTACGGATCGTCGCCGGTGATCTTCTCGTACATCTCGAACAGGTTGCCGTAGCGCTCCTCGATCGTAGGGCGGCCCACCCGCTGAATCGCCTCGGCAAAGTCGAGATAGACGCCGAGCCCGCCCGGGCCGACTCCGCGCCCCTCGTCGCAAACCTGCTTGGCCGCCCGCGAGGCGATGTCTCGCGGGACCAGGTTGCCGAACGCCGGATAGCGCCGCTCGAGGTAGTAATCGCGCTCGCTCTCCGGGATGTCGGCGGGGCGCCGGCTGTCTCCGGCCTGCTTCGGCACCCAGATCCGCCCGTCGTTGCGCAGCGACTCCGACATCAGCGTCAGTTTCGACTGGTAGTCGCCGGACACCGGGATGCAGGTCGGGTGAATCTGCGTGTAGCAGGGATTCGCAAAGAGCGCCCCGCGCCGATGGGCGCGCCAGATCGCGGTCGCGTTCGAGCCCTTGGCGTTGGTCGACAGGTAGAAGACGTTGCCGTAGCCGCCGGTCGCCAGCACTACGGCGTGGCCGGCGTGGCGCCGGATCTCGCCGGTCAGCAGGTCGCGCACGATGATGCCGCAGGCGCGGCCGTCCTCGACGACCAGATCGAGCATCTCGGTGCGCGGATGCATGCGCACCTTGCCGAGCTCGACTTGCCGGGTCAGCGCCTGGTAGGCGCCCAGCAGCAGCTGCTGGCCGGTCTGGCCGCGGGCGTAGAAAGTGCGCGATACCTGCGCCCCGCCGAACGACCGGTTGGCGAGCAGGCCGCCGTACTCGCGCGCGAACGGGACACCCTGCGCGACGCACTGGTCGATGATGGCGACCGAGATCTCCGCCAGGCGGTGGACGTTGCTCTCGCGGGCCCGGAAGTCGCCGCCCTTGACCGTGTCGTAGAACAGCCGGTGCACGCTGTCCCCGTCGTTCTGGTAGTTCTTGGCGGCGTTGATGCCACCCTGCGCGGCGATCGAATGGGCGCGGCGCGGCGAGTCCTGGAAGCAGAAGCAGTCGACGTCGTAGCCCAGCTCGGCGAGTGTCGCCGCCGCCGAGGCGCCGGCCAGGCCCGAGCCGACCACCAGCACTGACAGGCGCCGCTTGTTGGCGGGGTTGACCAGCTTCATCTCGAACTTGCAGCGCTCCCAGCGCGTCGCAATCGGTCCGTCCGGAACGCGGGAGTCGAGTTTCACGGCAGTCATCGCACCAGTCCCGTCAGCACGGCGATCGGGAACGACAGGTTTCCGACCATCACGATCGTCGCGAAGGCAGCGGCAAACCGGCGCCGCCAGGGGTTGAGTTTCGGACTGTTCCAGCCCAGTGTCTGGAACATGCTCCAGAGTCCGTGGAAGAGATGGAGTCCGAGGGCCAGGTTGGCCACGACATAGAGCCCGGCGACCAGCGGACGCTGAAAGCTCGCCACCAGGTTGTCGTGGACGCCGCCCGGCACGAACTGCGGATTCGCCCAGCCGAAGGTCAAGTCGGCCAGGTGGTAGATCACGAACAGCAGCACGATGACGCCGCCCCAGCGCATGGTGCGCGCGGCATAGCTCGCCTGGACATTCGTCGACACGGCATAGCGCACCGGTCGCGCCGCGAGGCTGCGCCGGGTCACCCGCCACGCGGCAATGAGGTGGGCCAGCACGCAGACGAGGAGCACGATGCGGGCGATCCACAGCGCCTGTCCGTGGCCGAGGATCGGGGCGCCGAGCTCGCGCAGGCCCTCGCCGTAGACGTCGATTTTCCACTCACCGGCGTGGGCCCCGTCCAGATAGCGACCCTGGTAGAGCTTCAGGTTGCCCAACATGTGCACCAGCACGAAGCCGAACAGGACGATCCCCGAGACCGCCATGATCGCCTTCGCGCCGACCGCCTGCCGCAGCAGGCTCGCTTGCCGACTCATCCTTCCGCCCTCCTCATCGCCTGCAGAGATGCCACCCTCATCCGTCGCGTCGCCCGCCGCGCCGGCGTCGAGGGCGGCGGGACCGCC
>CAZUAT010000046.1:0-27917 GCA_964618415.1 uncultured Thermoanaerobaculia bacterium | reverse complement strand
GGAACCGGCTGTTGGGATTGAGCGACTCGACGCGATAGATCCCTTCCGGAACCTGGCGGTCTCCTTCGGCGAGCTTCGGACCCGCCGTGCCGCTGGCGGCGAGGATCGGGTAGTCGCGGACGAAGCGCCACGGCTGGCCAGGCTTGTCCCGGCCGTGAACCTGGAGCGCTCGTTCGTCTTTAAAGGCCAGGAACGCCAGTTCACGCGGTGGCCAGGTCAGGCCGACCTGCTCGAACTCGCCACGCAGCCTGCGTTCGACCCCGGGACCGTACTGGTCCAGCCGCTCAGCGACCGTATAGCCGCCGCGAGCGCGAGCGAGCAGGAAGCCGGCCGTGTTTCTCGCCGGCTCGGGCGCGACGGCCACTGCGCCGAGAAGTGCGGCAATCGCGAGCGAGATGGCGATCACCACGATGCGCCGCAGGCGTCTCAACGTGCGCGTCCGGGGGTACGGCGCCATGGCAGAGAGTGTACGCTCACGGTCGCGTGTCTGGAGAGCGCGATGACGATGTCGAGCATGAATACCGCCGCGGCGGTGGCAGTCGGACTGCTGCAGTTCGCCGCGTGCAGTCCGCCGACCGAGTCGCCGACACGGCTGGCTGATTCCGCGGGATCGACCAGTCTGGTCGACGTCCACTTCCTGATCAGCACGAGGATGGAGACGGTCGAGTTCACGATTTCCGACGACGGCTGGGCACATTGTCGAGTCGTCGGCACGGATGCGGATCGACCGGTGCTCGACAGGTTCTCTGAGCACGTTGGTGCCGAGCGCGTGACGGAGCTCGTACAGATGGCCATGGACTCCGGGTTGGCGGGGTTCGACCCGGCACGGATGCGCAATCAGCTGGAGGCAGCCGGGGAGTCGGCCCCGTATGTCATCGACGGAGGCTCGGTTTTCTTCCGGATCCGACTCGACACCGCGGAGCGGGATGCAGGAGGCGATCGGCAGGCTGCCACCCACGCCTTCGTCCTCGACGCCTTGGACGGCTACCTTCTGCGCTTCCCGGACGACAGAGCCCTGGTCGCGCTCCACGACATCACCAGCATGCTCGAGGAGATCTACTGGGCACGCCGCAGCACCACGCGCGCAGACCCCTTGGCGCCGTCGGGACCTGGCCAGCGAACAGTACAAGCTCATCCAGAGTAGGTGGATTGCAGTGGGCGCCGTCACGGCGATCGGCGTGGTTGCCGCTTTTCGATGTCATAGGCTCGCCGCATGGTGGGGAAGAGCGCAATCGCTGTCTCGATGTTCGTCGTGTTGACGGTGGGCGGAGCTGCGGCGGGGGTGGCCGCCGACGCGGGGGCGCCCGGGCGGACTGTGGCGGTGACGATCGACGATCTGGCGGCGCCGGGCGCGGGGGTGGTGGCCAGCGAGCCGGGAGTGGTGGCGGCGATGACCGCGCAGCTGCTCGCGGCCCGCGGCGCCACGCTGCGCTACTTCCGCCACCCGTATCTCCAGGTCGGCCTCGACCTCGCCGAGCGGCGGGCGCTGGAGGCGTTCCTCGCCGCGCGCGGCTACACCGTGGAACCGGTGACGGTCGACAACGACGAGTACGTATTCGCCTTCGTCTACGCCGACGCCCTGCGGCGCGGCGACCACGTGACGGCCGAGCGGGTGGCGGACGCCTACCTCGACTACATGGTCGGCGTCTTCGAGTTCGTCGAAGACGTTTCGCGCCGCCTCACCGGGCGCGAGATCGCCCAGGTCCTGCTGATCCACGCCAACCAGCTCAACGCCGACCGGTTCGCCGATCTCGCTGAGCGCCTCGTCGCCCGCGGCTACCGATTCATCCCGCTCGACGAGGCCCTTCGCGACCCGGCCTACGCCCTGCCCGACGACTACGTCGGCACCTGGGGGATCTCCTGGCTCCACCACTGGGAACTGACCGCCGGCGCCGCGCGCTCGCCCTCACCCGACCCTCCCGCCTGGATCCAGCAGGCCTACGACGCCCTGCCGCGCTGAGCGACCGGCCTGCCGTTTGAGATAGAAATACGGGATGACCGCCGAGGCAGATCCCCGCTACCCGATCGGACGCTTCGCACTCCCCGACAGCCTCGACCCCGCGCAGCGGGCGGACCGGATCGAGCAGCTCGAACGCCTGCCGGGCGAGTTCGCGGCGGCACTGGCGGGGCTCGACGACCGGCAGCTCGACACCCCGTATCGGGAGGGCGGCTGGACCGTCCGGCAGCTGGCCCACCACCTGCCCGACAGCCACCTCAACGCCTACGTCCGCTGCCGGCTCGCGCTGACCGAACAGCGGCCGACCGTCTGCGCGTATGACCAAGACGCCTGGGTGCGCACGCCGGAGATCGAGCGGGGGGCGGTGAGCGTCCCGCTGGCCCTGCTTGCGGCACTCCACGTCCGCTGGGTGGCCTTTCTGAGGACGCTCGGCGAGGCGGACTGGCAGCGCACCTACCTCCACCCGGAGACCGGGCGGGAGTGGCGGCTCGACCAGGTGCTCGCCCTCTACGCCTGGCACGGGCGGCATCACACCGCCCACGTCACCGCGCTGCGCGCGCGGCGCGGCTGGGGAGGCGGCTGACCGGCCGCCGGGAATCGTTCCGCTAGACTGCCGGCGTGGCGACCGGCTCGGGACAGCGGCTCGATCAGGCACTCGTGGAGCGCGGGCTGTTCGACTCGCGTGAGAAGGCGCGCCGGGCGGTCATGGCCGGCCTCGTCGACGTCGGCGGACGCCGGGTCGACAAGCCCGGAACCGCAGTCGCCCCCGACGCCCAGCTCGTCGTCCGCGGGCCGGCCGAACCGTTCGTGTCGCGCGCCGGCCGCAAGCTGGCCGGGGCGCTCGACCGATTCGGCATCGACCCGGCCGGCCTGCGCTGCCTCGACGTCGGCGCCTCGACCGGCGGCTTCACCGACTGCCTGCTTCAGCGGGGAGCCCGCGAGGTGACGGCGGTCGACGTCGGTTACGGCCTGATCGACGCCCGGCTGCGCGCCGACCCGCGGGTGACCGTGCGCGAGCGTGTCAACGCCCGCCACCTCCAACCCGGAGAACTGGGAGCGCCATTCGATCTGGTGGTCGCCGACCTGTCGTTCATCTCGATCCTCAAAGTCGCGCCGGCGCTGCTGCCCTGCATCGCGCCTGGTGGTCGCCTCCTGGTGCTCGTCAAGCCGCAGTTCGAAGTCGGCCGCGGGGCGGTGGGCAAAGGCGGCATCGTGCGCGACGAGGCGCTGCGCCGGCAGGTGGTGGCCGAGCGTGCCGCGCAGCTGGCCGAGCTCGGCCTGCAGCTGCTCGGCACGGCCGACTCCGACCTGCCGGGCGCCGAGGGCAACGTCGAGAGCTTCGCCCTGCTGGCGCGACCGGAGGCTTCGTGACCGGCCGCGTCGGCGCCGTCGGCGTCGTCGCCAAGCACGCGCCGGGCGCGGTCGCCGTCGCCCAGGAGCTGACGGAGTGGCTGATCCGCCGTGGCCACGAGGTGTTGCTCGACCCGGTCACCCGCGCCGACCTGCACCGCGCCGACGTCGGGGAGCTGGGCGCGGGCAACGGCCGGAGCAGTGAGCGCAACGACGGCAGCGATCGAAATGGCCGGGCGGCCTGTGACCTCATCGTCGTGCTGGGCGGCGACGGCACCCTGCTGTCGGTCGCCCGACGGCACGCCGGCGGGCCGCCGATCCTGGGAGTGAACCTCGGGCGACTCGGCTTCCTGACCGAGGTGGCGCGGGACGATCTCTACCCGGCACTGGTCGAAGTGCTCGCGGGCGATTTCACGGTCGAGCCGCGGTCGCTGTTCGAAGTGCTGCTCGAGCGCGGGGAGGAGCGCAACCGGCGCTACCTGGCGCTCAACGACGTGGTGATCGCCAAGACCGCTCTGTCGCGCATCATCGAACTGGATGTCACCGTCGACCACCGGCCGGTCTCGCGCTATCGCGCCGACGGCCTGGTGGTGTCGACGCCGACCGGGTCGACGGCCTACAACCTGTCGGCGGGCGGTCCGATCCTCCACCCGCTCCTGCCGGTGGCCGTCGTGACTCCGATCTGTCCGCACACGCTGACCCTGCGCCCGCTCGTCGTGCCCGACACCAGCCTGATCGAGGTGACGCTGGAGACTCCGCACGAGAGCGTCTTCCTGACCGTGGACGGGCAGGAGGGCGACGAGTTGGGCGACGGCGACCGCGTGCGCATTCACCGCCACGCCGAGACGGCACGGCTGGTGCGCACCGGCGCTCCGCGCTCGATCTTCGAGGGTCTGCGCAGCAAACTTCACTGGGGCGAGTAGATGGCCAGGCACGGGCGCTGGCGCCGCTTCGTGGTGCGGCCGCTGGTCTGGTCGCTGGCGGTTCTCGCCCTCGGGCTGCTGGCGCTGCGGCTGCTGCTGTCGACCGAATTCGTGCGTGAACGCGTGCGGGTGCTGATCGAAACCCGCGCCGGCGAGGCGATCGGGCGCGCGGTGCAGATCGGCGATCTCGAGTTCGAGCTGCTGCCGCTCGCCATCGTCGCGCGCGATCTCGTTGTGCCGGGGGATCGCCCCGACGGACCGGCGTTCGCCACCCTGCGCCGCCTCGAGATCGGCGGCAATCTGGCCAGCCTGCGCCGTTCCGTGCTCGACCTGTCGACGGTGCGCGTCGAGGGCCTCGACATCCGTCTGGAGCTGCGACCGGACGGCGACAATCTGCCGCGGCTGGTCTCGAAGCGGGGCGGCGAGCGACGCATCGAGGTCGAGATCGGCTACCTGGCGGTGGTCGACTCGACCGTACGCCTGGACGAGCGGCGGGTCGATCTGGCGCTCGAAGCGCGCGGCGTCGAGGCCGCGATGACCGGGGTCGGAGGGACGGATCTCGAAGGCGAGCTCGGCGCCGACGCCGTGGAGGTTCGCCTGCCGGGTGCGCAGCCGGTGACCCTCGCGGTGGCCGGCCGGGCGCGGCTGCTGGCCGATCGTCTCGAACTGTTCGACGTCCGCGCGGAGGCGCCGGACTTCCTCGCGCGCGCTTCGGGCCAGGTGCGCTGGCGCGAGACGCGGCGCATCGATCTGACCGGGACGGTCGATGCAGATGCGCGTTTCGTCGAGCAGCTCGGCTATCTGCAGGACGGCCTCGCCGGGCGGGTCCACGCCGCGGGCACGCTCGGCTGGACGACCGAGCAGTGGGGCTGGCGAGCCACGGTCTCGTCGCCGCAGTTCGAGCTGTTCGGCTTCCGGCTCGATCAGCTGAGCGGTGTGGCGGCGGGCGACGCCAGCCGCATCCGGTTCGATCTGGCGGAGGGACGATTCGAGGGCGGCGAGGTAGAGGGACTGCTGGAAGTCGGACTGGGCGGCGACGACTTCCCGGCGCACCTCGGTGTCGAGCTCGCCGGTGGCGATCTCGATCGGCTGCTGGCGCGGTTCTCGGTCCCCGTGGCGGGGCTGGCGGGGGCCGTGGACGGCCGCCTGGACTACGAATTTCCGCTGCGGGACGCGCGCAGCGGGAGCGGTACCGGCGACTTCGTCGTGCGGCCGCGCAGTGGCGGCGTGCCCGCAACGGGTGGCGGACAGATCGCCCTGAGCGGCGGACGACTCACGCTCTCGGAACTCGAACTGGTGGCCGGCGCGCAGCAGGTCGACGGCAGCGTGGCCGTCGACCTGGACGGCGGCCTCGGCCGGGTCGATCTGCGCGTGCGCAGCGAGGATCTGGGTGAACTGGCCAGCCTGCCGACGCTGTTCGACCCGGGGCAGCTCTGGCGGCCGACCACCGGCGTGGGCGAGCTCCTGCTGGGGATCGACCTCGCTCCCCGCGGGCCGCATGTGGAGGCTGAGCTGCTGCTGGCCGACGTGCATGCGCCCGGGGCCGTGGCCGACGGCGTTCGGGGCACCCTGGTCGCCGGTCCGACTGCCATCGAGAGGATCGAGCTGCTGCTCGCGCGCGGGGCCGCGCGCCTCGCGATCGCGGGCAGGCTGCCGTTCGGTGAACGCGATGACAGCCTCGCCCTCGAACTGGTGGCCGAGGAATGGCCGGCCGAGGACGCTGCGCCCTGGCTCCCGTTCGCGCTTCCCCTGTCGGGGCCGCTGCACGGGCAGCTCACCCTCGCCGGCTCGCTCGCGGCGTTGTCCGGCGAGGTGACGGCGACGGTGGGGCCGGCCACCGTCGGCGGCCTGACCTTCGAACGCCTGGCGGCACAGGTCGCGTTCGATCCCGAGCAGGTGGCCGTCGAGCGGCTGCGCGCCGTCGCCGAGGCGGGTGCACTCACCGGCTCGGGCACCTACGGGGTGGAGGGGGGCGCGCTCGACTTCCAGTTCGCCACCGCGGACCGGGGCCTCGACCTGACCCGCGCCCCGTTCGATCCGCTCGGCGCGGCGGGCCTGGCCGGGACGCTGGTGGCGGCGGGGCGGGTCGAAGGCACCCTCGAACGGCCCCAGTTCGCCGTGCAGGGCGGACTCGTCGGGCTGACCCTGGCCGGCAGTCCGCTGGCCGACGGGGAGGCGCCGTTCGATCTGCGCCTGGCCGACGGCGAGCTGCGCGCCGATGTCGACCTCGGTGCGCTCGGGCGCCTTTCCGGCGGCGGATCGTGGCGCCCGGACGCCGCGACCCGCTTGGAGTTCCAACTGGCCAGCGAGCGGTTGGACCGCTGGGCAGCCCTGGCCGCCCCGGAGCAGTTCCAGGACGCACTCGCGGGCCCGGACGGGATCCAGGGCGCGCTGGCCGCCGATCTCGCCCTCGAACTCGCACCGGCAACAGCGCCCCGCGCCACGCTGCGGATCCCACAGCTCGAGTTCCGGCAGGCCGGCCGTACGATTCAGAGTCTCGAGCCGATCGTCGTCCTGTACGAGGCCGGCGAGATCCGCATCGTCAGCGCCTACCTCGGCAGCGATCCGGTCGCGCCGGACGGTGCCGATCCGGCCCCGGCGGCTAGTGGTGATGAGCTGTTCGTGGCGGGCCGGATCGTGCTCGGCGAGCCCGGGGTGCTCGCCCTCAACGTGCAGGCTTCGCTGGCGGCCTCGTGGGCGGCGCCGTTGCTCGGCGATCTCGAGCTGGGCGGCAGGATCGATGCGCTGGGGCGGATCGGCGGCACGCTCGCGCGGCCCGAGATCAACGGTCAGGCCGAGTGGGCCGACGGGCGACTGCTGCCGCCCGGGATTCCACACTCGATCGAGCGGGTCCGTGCGCTCGCTCTGTTCTATCCCGACGCGGTGGTGGTCGATCGCGCCCACGCCACCTTCGCGGGCGGCGAACTGACCGGCTCGGGGCGGCTCGACCTGCCGGCGGCCGGCGCCACGGCCGCGCCCGAGTACCGATTCGAGGTGGCTGCGCGACACGTCGCCCCGCGCTGGCCAGCCGGCTGGCAGCTGCGCGGCGACGCCGATCTGGTGCTGGCCAGCAGTCCCGAGGGGCGGCAACTGCGCGGCGACCTGCGCTTCGACCGACTCTGGTACCTGCAGGACATCCGGCTCACGCCGGCGCAGCTCGTGCAGCGGCTGCTGACCCGGACCCGCCTCGAAGTCACCTCCACCGACGAGCTGCTGTCGACCACCGGCCTGGCGCTGGTCGTACGCGGCCCGGGCGCCGTGCGGGTGCGCAACAACCTGGCGCGACTGGCCGGCTCGGCCGACCTCGCGGTGCGTGGAACGCTGGCCCGCCCGGTGCTGTTCGGTGAGATCACGCTCGAGCCGGGCGGGTCGGTCGAGTACGGTGGCAACCGGTTCGTCATCGAACGCGGCGAGATCGCCTTCCTCAATCCGTCGCGGATCGAACCGCTGCTCGACGTGGTGACCCGGGCGCGTATCGACCAGTACGACGTCACCTTCGGAGTCAGCGGTTCGCTCGAACGGCTCAACACCACGTTCGCCTCCGACCCGCCGCTGCCCGATCTCGACATCCTCGGCCTCATCGCCACCGGCGCTCCGGTCGGTCGTGCCGCCTTCTCGGAGGTGGCGCCGGCGACCGACCCGACGGCCAGCGGCGGTGCCGCCGAGGCTCTGCTCTACGGCCAGGCGGCGTCGCTGCTCACCGCCCGGGTCGGTGAGCTGTTCGGCTTCGACCGGCTCCAGGTCAAGCCGCTGACCTCGGGCGACACCGTCTCTGCAGCCAGCGTGACGATTGGCAAGCGCCTGTCGAGTCGTCTCTACGTCACCTACTCGCTCGACCCGTCGTCGACGGCGCAGCAGATTCTGCAGGCGGAGTGGCGGATCACCGACCGGCTGATGCTCGTGCTGACCCAGAACGGCAATGAGTCGTACTCGGTCGATGCGCGCTGGGAGTCGAGGTTCTGATGCGCGATCGACGCGCCCACCCGGAGCGGCGGAAACTCGCCGGTCCGCGGCGGCTGCTGGCGACTCTGCTGCTCGCTCTGCTCGTGGCGGCCGGCACGGTCGCCCGCGCGCAGCCGGCCGGGCCCCCAGTCGATCCGCCGCCGCAGCCGCTGGTGCGGGTCTCGGTGCGCAGCCCGGTCGACCTCGACCGCACCGCGATCGAGCCGCTGCTCGCCCTGCGCCCGGGCGATCCGGCGAGCGAAGCGGCGGTCCGGCGGACGGTGCGCAACCTGCGCCTGTCGGGCCTGGCGGCCGAGGTCGAGGTGCTGCTCTCGCAGACTCCCGGCGGCCTCGAGGCGATCGTCGTTCTGCATCCCGACCTGCAGGTCGAGGCGGTCACAGTCTCGGGCGAAACGGGGATCGACGCCGAGCGGCTGACGGCGCACCTCGAGCAGCGGGTCGGCATGCCGCTGCGCGAGGATCGCGTCCTGCGCGGCCTGTACGCCGTGCAGGACCGGCTCGAGGCGGAGGGCTTCCGCAGCGCCCGCGTGCAGCTCGCCGTCGACGTCGACGAGGCCACCCGCACCGCCCGGGTCGACTACGCGGTCAGTGCCGGCTCGCGGACCCGGATCGGCCGGGTGATCTTCGACGGACTGCCGGCCGGGGTCGACGAGGCCGCAGCACTCGAGGCGGTGCGTGCCCGCCCCGGCGAAGCGGCGCGCCACAACAACCTGCGTGACGACGCCGAACGGCTGGCGCGCCTGCTGATCCGGCGCGGCTACCGTCTGGCGACCGTCGAGCCGGTCGCCGAGGCACCCGGAGAGGGCGCCGACACGATCGACCTCACCTGGACGATCGACGCCGGTCCCAGTTTCGAGCTCGTGGTGGTGGGCGCCGAGCGCAGGCAGCTCGAGAAGCGCGACCTGCTGCCGTTTCTCGGCGACGCTGGCTACGACGAGGCGCTGCTGGTGCAGTCGGTCGGGCTCATCCGGGCCGACTACCAGGCGCGCGGCTACTACTGGGTCGAGGTGACGGCGTCGGAGGAGCGGGTCGACGATCGCCTGATCGTGCGCCTTCAGATCGAGCCGGGAGAGCGGGCGACTCTCACCCGGGTCGAGTTCGAGGGCAACGAGACGTTCTCCGACGAGCGGCTGGGGCGCCTGATGCTCACCACACCGCGTCGCCTGCTGTCGCGTGGCAGCGGGCGCCTGGTCGAATCCGAACTCAGTGAAGACCTGCAGAACCTGCGGTCGTTCTACGCCCTGGAGGGTTTCGACGCGGCACGGGTCGGGCCGCCGAGCGTCGAAGCGACCGGACCACCCGGCTCGACCGGGTCGAGCGAGCTGACACTCACCGTACCGATCGTCGAGGGCCCGCGCCGCATGATCGCGGATGTCGAGCTGTACGGCGTCACGGTGATCGACGCCGATCGACTGCGCGACGAGCTGCCGGTCCGTCCCGGCGGGCCGTTCCACCGGCTGCTCGTCGAGTCCGGAATCGAGCGGATCCGAACCCGACTCGAAGAGGCCGGCTATCGCTCGGCGATCGTCACGGCAGAGATCGAGTGGAACGACAGCGAATCGGTCGCCCGAGTGATCTTCCGGGTGCTCGAGGCGGACCGCTCGACCGCCGACGCCGTGCTGGTGCGCGGCAACCGGCGCACGCCGACCCGGCTCGTTCGCCGGTTCCTCGGGCTGCAGCCGGGCGACCCGATCTCCAACGCCCGCATTCTCGAGGTGCAGCGGCGCCTCTACCGGCTCGGCGTCTTCTCGCGGGTCGACGTGGAGGTGCCCGTCACCGGTACCGGCGCGGTGGCGCGCGAGGTCCTGGTCGAGCTCGAGGAGGGCCGGACGCGGGCGATCTCCTACGGCATCGGCTACGACTCCGAGAGCGGCCTGCGCGGCCTGTTGCGGCTCTCGGAGGCGAACCTCGGCGGCCGCCTCATCAACGTGCAGCTCGACGCTCTGGTGGCCGAGCGAGATCAGACGTTCCGCCTGCTGGCGCGCCGGCCGTTCCTCGGTCCGTGGCCGGTGGAGGTACGCGCCCTCTTCTACGACGAGTCGGAGGAGCGGCCGCAGTTCGACGTCGAGCGGCGCGGTCTCCAGCTCGGTCTGGAGCGCGCGGTGGGGCATCTGCGCGGCGGGCTCTACTGGGACTACCGGATCGTCGAGGCCGATCCCGGCGAGCTGCGCGAGGAGTCACTCCCGCTGGAGAGTCGAAGCGCGCGGGTGGCGAGCCTGACGCCGGCCGTGTTCTGGGACTATCGCGACGACCCGATCTCGCCGCGCCGCGGTTGGAGCCTGGCGGTCCAGCTCGAGCAGGCGTTTCCCGCTTTCGCTGCCGACGCCGAGTTCACCAAGCTGTTCGCCCAGGGGACGCTGCTCGTGCCGCTGCGACGGGCGGGTGAGGTCGCCTTCTCGCTGCGCGGCGGCGCGCTCGACCCGCGGGCCGAGCCGGTCGACCGCACCCGGTTCGACCGCTTCGACGCCGTGCCGTATGCCGAGCGGTTCTATGCCGGCGGACGCACCAGCCACCGGGCGTTCGCCCGCGACCAGCTCGGCATTGCCGGTGAGACGCTGGAGCTGCGGACCGACGACGAGCCGCTGCCGCTCGGCGGCGGCCTGCTGGCGCTGACCAATCTGGAGTGGCGCTTCCCGCTCGCCGGTCCGCTCGGGGGCGTGGCGTTCGTCGACGGCGGCAACCTGTGGCGCGAGATCGAGGATTTCGACGTCGATCAGGTTCGCTGGGGAGCCGGAGTCGGCCTGCGCTACCTGTCGCCGATCGGTCCGTTGCGGCTCGAGATCGGCTGGAACCTCGATCCGGAGCCGTGGGAGGACGAGTCGGTCTGGTTCTTCAGCCTGGGCAACGCCTTCTGAGGCGGGCGCGACCTCCGTTTGACCCTCCCGGAGGGCGGGCAGTAGACTTGGCGGGCGCCGAGCCGCGGCGCGCAAACCCTTCCGGCAGATCCACTTGTCCCCGTCCAGCCGCAGTTCCGCCGCCGTCGCCCCGGCGCCCGTCGCTCCGTTCGTGACGGCCGCCGAAGCTGCGGCGGTCTTCCGGGCCGGGGGCATGGTCATCCTGGTCGATGACGAAGATCGCGAGAACGAGGGCGACCTGGCGATGGCGGCCCAGTTCGCCACCGCCGAGGCGGTCAACTTCATGGCCACGCACGGGCGCGGGCTGATCTGTGCCGCGCTGGCGCCGGAGCGCTGCGACGCGCTCGACCTGCCGCCGATGGTGGGTCGCAACACCTCGCCGTTCGGAACCGCGTTCACCGTTTCGGTCGAAGCGCGCGGGCGGGTGACGACGGGAATCTCGGCCGCCGACCGCGCCGCAACTCTGCAGACGCTGGGCGACCCGGCGACGCGGCCGGACGACCTGCTGCGGCCGGGTCACATCTTCCCGCTGCGGGCCCGCCGGGGAGGCGTGCTCGAGCGCGCCGGACAGACGGAAGGTTCGGTCGACCTGACCCGCCTCGCCGGGCTCGAGCCGGCCGCTGTGATCTGCGAGATCATGAGCTCCGACGGCACGATGGCGCGGGTCCCCGAGCTGATCGAGTTCGCCCGCCGGCACGAGCTGCCGATTCTGACGATCGCCGAGCTGATCCGGCACCGGCTGCGCCACGAGAGTCACGTCGAGCGGATCGCCTCGCCGCGCCTGCCGACGAGCCGCGGCGAGTTCCGCCTCCACGCCTACCGCTCGCGCGCCAACGGCGAAGAGCATCTGGCCCTGGTGATGGGGGAGATCGACGACGGCGAACCGGTGCTCACCCGGGTGCACAGCCAGTGCCTCACCGGGGATGTCTTCGGCTCCGCGCGCTGCGACTGCGGCGTGCAGCTCGCCGTTGCCCTCGACCGGATCGCGGCCGAGGGGCGGGGCGTCCTGCTCTACCTGCTGCAGGAGGGCCGCGGCATCGGGCTGCTCAACAAGCTGCGCGCCTACGAGCTGCAGGACGGCGGGCACGACACCGTCGAAGCCAACGAGCGGCTGGGCTTCGCCGCCGATCAGCGCGACTACGGGACCGGAGCGCAGATCCTCCTCGACCTCGGCGCCAAGCGGCTGCGGTTGATGACCAACAATCCGGGCAAGTACGTCGCCCTGTCCGGCTTCGGACTCGAGATCGTCGAGCGCGTGCCGCTCGAGGTTCCACCCACCGCCGCCAGCCGCGACTACCTGCGCGTCAAGCGCGAGAAGCTGGGGCACCTGCTGTCGCAGGTCTAGGCGCGGAACCCGCTCGATGGTCCGTCCGACGACCACTGTCGCCCTGGCAGTCGCGCTGGCGGCCGGCTGGCTGAGCGCCTGCAGCCGGGCCGAAGAGCAGTCGCGCGATCACTCTGCCGGTCCCGTGCTGGACCGTCCCGATCTGCTGCTCATCTCGCTCGACACCCTGCGCGCCGATCTGCTCGACGCTCGCCGCCCGGATGGCACGCCCGAGATGCCGCATCTCGCCGCCTTCGCGGCCCAGGCAGTGCGCTTTCCAGATGCCTGGGCACCGATGGCATTCACCCTGCCGTCGCACATGACGATGTTCACCGGCGTGCACCCGGAGACGCACTACGTCACCACCGAGCAGGACGTGCTGTCGGACGAGCTGGAGACGCTGCCGGAGGTTCTCCAGCGGGCCGGCTACGCCACGGCGGGCTTCTACTCCAACAGCTGGCTCAAGTCGGGCTTCGGCTTCGAGCGCGGCTTCGAGGTCTACGAGGCGATTTCTCCCGGACTGGCGGTGGCCGACGAGGTCTTCCGCCGCGTCGAAGAGCAACTGGAGCGCGCGCGGCGCGAACAGCGCCCGGCCTTCGTCTTCGCGCACGTCATCGATGCCCATTCCGACGCGGATATCGACGGCAACCGCCTTTCCTACTACTCGGATCCCGTCTTCCGCGACGATCTGGAGGTGCCGGAGGGATCGCTGTGCGATCTGCAGCAGCGCTGTGCGACGGATCTGCTGCTGTGGGCTGACCGCGAGGAGCGGCAGGTGGCCGACGAGGATCGCGCCCTCCACCGCGAGCTCTACCGCCGCGGTGCTCGACAGCTGGACACGGCACTCGGGACGCTGCTCGGCCGGCTCGAGGCGACCGGATTCCTCGATCGCGGCGTCGTGGCGATCGTCAGCGATCACGGCGAAGAGTTTCGCGAGCACGGGCGGTTTCTGCACAGCCAGGTCTACGTGGAAAGCCTGCGCATCCCGCTGCTGATCCGGTTGCCGGGCAGCACGAAGTCGGGCACCATCGACCCTCGCTGGGTCGGCCTCGAGGACCTTGCGCCGACCCTGGCTGGACTGGCCGCAGTGCCAGCGCCCGCCGCGCACCAGGGGTTCGACCTGTTCGTCCCGTCCGCTGCCGGCCGGCGGGAGGTGGTCCTCGGGCAGGACAAGCTGCGCCGGACGCGCTTCGGGCTGCGCATGGACGCGCGACTGCTGATCTGGGACTTCGCCGACGCGACGCTGCAGCTGTTCGATCTCGCGGCCGACCCTGACGAGACCGTCGATCTGGCCGCCGAGCGACCGACGGAGGCCGCACAGCTGCGCCGTCGCCTGATTGCGGAGCTGCGCCGGTTGCGTTCCGAGCGACCGACATTGCGCCGGAGCGCCGGTGAGCTGTTCGGACCTCGTGAGCGCGAGGCGCTCCGCAGCCTGGGCTATCTGTGATGATCGAGACGGGCGCAGTGGCCGATCCGACGGAAGCTCCGGCAACCGCAGGCGGCGGGACGAGTGCGTTCGAGCGCTACCGCGCGGAGCGCGTCGCGCACTGGGACCGGGTCGCCGTCGCCTCGGATCGCCGGTGGAAGCTGGGTGGCGCGGTGCGTCGGCGGTTTCAGCGCGCCTACCGCACGACGATTCCACCGGGTCAGCGGGTGCTCGAGCTGGGATGCGGCACTGGCGACCTGCTGGCGGCGGTGGAGCCGGCCGTGGGCGTCGGCGTCGACTTCTCGGCCGAGATGGTGGCCCGCGCCGCGCAGCGGCACCCTCACCTGACGTTCGTGCAGGCCGATGCGCACGAGCTGGACGAGCTCGCGCCGCCGTTCGACCAGCCGTTCGACGCCATCATCCTGTCCGATCTGGTCAACGACGTCTGGGACGTCCAGGCTGTCCTCGAACGGCTGGGACAATGGACGACGCCTCGCACGCGCATCGTCCTCAACGTGCACAGCCATCTCTGGGAGCTGCCCCTGCGCCTGGCCGAGCGGCTCGGGCTGGCTCGCCCGACGTTACGCCAGAACTGGCTCACCGCCGAGGACGTCGAGAACCTGCTGGAGCTGTCCGGGCTGCGCCTCGTCCGACGCTGGCAGGAAGTGCTCCTGCCGCTGCCCATTCCGCTTCTCGCGCCGCTGCTCAATCGCTTCGTGGTCCGGCTGTGGCCGTTCCACCATCTGGCGATGAGCAACTTCTTTCTCGCACGCCCGGCACCCCGCGCGGTGCGCGCCGCGCCCAGCGTTTCAGTCGTCGTCCCGGCGCGCAATGAGGCCGGCAACATCGCGGCGATCTTCGATCGCACTCCGGACATGGGCTCGGCGACCGAACTGGTGTTCGTCGAAGGGCACTCGCGCGACGATACCTACGAGGCGATCGAGCGCGAGATCGCTGCGCGCCCGGAGCGGCGGGCCCTATTGCTGCGCCAGCCTGGTGAGGGGAAGGGAGATGCGGTCCGCGCGGGGTTTGCCGCCTCGAGCGGCGAGGTGCTGATGATCCTCGACGCAGATCTGACCGTGCCCCCGGAAGACCTGCCGCGGTTCTACGAGGCCATCCGGTCCGGAACCGGAGAGCTGATCAACGGCGTGCGGCTCGTCTACCCGATGGAGCAGCAGGCGATGCGCTTCGCGAACCTGGTCGCCAACAAGCTGTTCGGAATGGCGTTCTCGTGGCTGCTGGGCCAGCCGATTCGCGACACCCTGTGCGGCACCAAGGTGCTCTGTCGCGAGGACTACGACCGCATCGCGCGCAACCGGGCTCACTTCGGACAGCTCGATCCGTTCGGCGATTTCGATCTGCTCTTCGGCGGCGCCCGGCTGGGACTCGACATCGTCGAAGTGCCGGTGCGCTATCGCGAGCGCACCTACGGATCGACCAACATCCGACGCTGGCGCCACGGGCTGCTGCTGCTGCGGATGTGCCTGCTCGCGGCCCGCCGGCTCAAGTTCCAGTGATGGTTGGCGAGGCGCCGGTGGGTGATCCGGAGCTCGACGACCCCGCCACCACGATCGAACGGCACGAGCTCATCCGCGTCCATCGACCACTGCGCGTGGTCTACGCCGAGTGGTATCGGCTGCTGGCTGCCGCTCTGCCGCCCGGCCAGGAGCCGGTGCTCGAACTCGGGTCGGGCGGCGGGTTTCTCTCCGACCTCGTACCGGGCCTGCTGCGCTCGGAGGTCTGTCCCTACCCGTGGGTCGACTTCGCTCTCGACGCCCAGGCGCTGCCGTTCCGTGCCGCAACCCTGCGCGGAATCGTGATGACCAACGTGCTGCATCATGTGCCGCAGCCGGCCCGCCTCTTTCGGGAGGCTGCCCGATGCGTCCGGCCGGGAGGCGTTCTCGCGATGATCGAGCCGTGGTACACGGGCTGGTCCGGCTTCGTGTATCGACGGTTTCACCACGAGCCGTTCGAGCCGCAGGCGCGGGAGTGGGTCGCTCCGCCGGGCGGCCCGCTGACCGGGGCGAACGGCGCCCTGCCGTGGATCGTTTTCCAACGCGACCGCGAGCGGTTCGAGCGCGATCATCCCGAGTGGGAGATCCGCAGGGTCGAACCGCTGATGCCGCTCAGCTACCTGCTCACTGGCGGCCTGTCGGGCCGGTTCCCGGTTCCGGCGGTAGCGGTGTCGGCCTGCATCCGCCTCGAACGGCTGCTTGGCAGGCTGGCGCGTCGCCAGGCCCTGTTCGCGTCGATCGAACTGGTCCGGCGTTAGAGCCTGGCTCGAGGACCGTCACCGGTCCGGCAGCGCCAGGTTGCGATGGACCGCGATCCGGCTGCCGTCGGGCATTGGAATCGTCTCGACCGCTTCGTAGCGCAGCCGGCCGGCGGCCAGGGCTTGCGCCACCTCGCGATTGCGCACGTTGATCCGGTCGGGACCGAGCGCTTCGGACTTGGTGAGCAGGTAGTCGTAGCCACCGTCGAGCTGCTCGATGAGTTGCGCGAGTGGAAGGCTGTCCTGGAAGTGGACGGTCGTGAAGCGCGGCGCGAGCTCCTCGAAGGTCGCGACGTAGTTCAGCAGGTGAGCATTGATGCGCGGGTGCGAGAACAGGACACGCACACGTGTCCGGCCCGCGCGGCGGCCGATGGCGTCCGCGGCCACCGCGCGCGCGACGGTCTCCACCGGCCAGGGATCGGACTCCGGCGGGTACGCCCAGGCCGTCCGGCTGCCGGCGAGCTGCAGGTTGCCGACGCGCCAGTCGCGCTCGACGGAAGGCACCCCGAACGAGAGCGCAGAGAAGTTGAGCACGCCGACGATCGAAATGGCGGCGAGGACCGCAACCTGTCGCCGCGGCGGGACCAGCCGTCGCACCGCCTCGACGAACAGCAGGGCCAGGGCAGGCAGCCACGCGATGGTGTAGCGCGGATCTTTGTTGGTGGCGAAGGTCAGGGCGAGAAACGGCACCAGCCACCAGGCCAGCACGATCTGGAGGTCCAGGCGATCGGTTGCGGACGGCGGGAGCTGGCGACGGCGCAGCGCCGCGATCCCGAGTCCGGCGAGCAGGAACAGCAGCACCAGCGTGTAGAGACCGGACAGGCCGCTGTTGGCGACCTTGGTCCAGTAGGTGAGGACCGCCTGCGGAGAGAAGACCGGGCCGGTGCCGTACGGTCGACCGGCCTCCCCGAAGCCCGCTGCGGCCACGAAGCGCAGGACTCCGAGCAGATTGCGCGCATACCAGGTGGCCGCGACCGGAGTCGCGGCCGCGGCGATGCAGAGCAGATCGAGGGCCAGCGCGCGCCAGGGCCGGCCACCTCGCCGGTGCTGTACGAGTACGAGAACGGTGGGCGCTGCGATATAGAGCGGAAAGGTGACCTTCATCAGCAGGCCGAAGCCGAGCACGATGCCGAGCAGCCACGGCACCGCGCGCGACCCGGGCTGGCGCCAGCGCAGGAGGAGGTAGATCCAGACGATCACCAGCGCCATCAGCCCGTACTCGACCAGGAACTGGCGTGACATTCCCGCTACCAGCGGGAACGTCTGCAGCAGCACGACGGCAACGAGCGCCTCCAGGTCACCGAACAGCGTCCGAGCGATGAGGAACAGAAACCAGCTCGCCACGACGATCCAGGCCAGATTGACGCAGCGTGCCGCGGCATAGCTTTCGCCCAGCGCTGCGTAGAACGGAATCGGCAGGGCCGCGACGAGCGGCGCCTTGCTGCCGAGGGAGGTCGAGAAGGCGTCGAGGAATGCCGCCGGACCGCCGCGCTCCAGCGCCCGATAGAAGATGGAGCTGTGCTGCAGGTAGTGCGCGGAGTCCCAGAGCGGCGGCGCGGTGTCCCGGCGGAGCCAGCTCAGGTTCGCGAGCAGCAGGCCGAAGAGGAGCCCGGCCAGAGCGATCCGCACAAAGAAAAACGCGGGGGGACGCTTTGCAGCGCGCCCCCCCGCGTCCTGAACCGGTGCTGCTGGGCTCAGCGGTAGGACTCGAACTCGTCGAACCGGTAGGAGCCGGAGCCGGTCATGTTGGTGCCGCTGCCGGCGAGCAGACCGAAGCGGGCGTCGTCGACCGAGAAGTTGAACATCGTCAGGTCGTCGCGGACCTGGTCGATGCCGACGTTGCCCGGGGTGATGCGCTGGATGCGGATGATGCCGTCGTCAGCACCCGAGCCGGTCGAACGGGTCCACTCGACCTCGACCTGGTTCGGAACCGGCGTGCCGACCGGTCCGATGTTCACGCCGTTGATGAAGGTGTAGCTCGCGGGCGCGCCAGCGTCCTCGAGACCCCACACGTTGATCTGGTACTGAGCCGGGGTGCCCGGAGCGTCGTGGCGAAGGAACAGCACGATGCGCTGGCCGTTCGCGGCCGAGTTGATCGCGCCGATACGCAGGGCGGTGTTGGGCGCCAGGTTGGCGATCGCGGTCGGGTCGACCCAGAAGCGGAACAGGTAGTGCGTCTCACCGTTCGGGTGCTGGCTCTCGACGAACACGTTGTTCGAGCTGTCGTCCAGATTGACGCTCATCGAGAAGTTCGTGCCGTTGAGGCCGGGGCCGGCAACGGTCAGGGTGTTGGCCGCGAAGGCGGCCGGGGCGAGCACGAGGCTCAGAGCGACGGCTGCGACTCGAGACTTCATGTGAAGCTCCTTTCCGGAAAGTGACTGCAGTCTATGCGAAAAAGCGAGCGCCAGACACCAGGCAGGCTGCCGTCGGCTCAAAGTTGAGTTTCCCAGCCGTCCAGCCGGCCGGCGTCGAATCCATCGTGAAACAGCGGCTGCGGCTGCGCGGCGGCCGGCGCGGGCTCCTGAGCCGGCGTCGCGGCGACGACCGCGGGCTCCTCGGCCCCGCGCGGGACGAACAGGCTGCCGAGGACCGCGATGGCAATTGCGGCGGCGGCGGCCCACGGGGCGGTCCGCCGCCCCGCCGAGCGCCGCCGGGTGGCCAGGTCGACCACCGTGGCGCGGTGGGCCTGGACCGGCTCGGACGCTTCGACGACCGGCGCGCTGGCGGCCTCGGCGAAGATCGCCAGCGCCTGGCGCGCCTGGGCCAGCTCCGCCCGGCAGGCCGGACAGCCGATCAGGTGCTCGCGGACTTCCCGGCGCTCGTCCTGCGCCAGGCTGCCGTTCAGCAGCCAGGGCAGGCGGAGGGTCGTCTGGGCACAGACTCGGTTCATGGTCGCAGGTACGGGCATGTTTGGCTGCTCTCGTACGGGTTAGTCGACCGGGGGCGGGATTTGTTACAGCGGCTCGCCGGCGAGCAGCCGCCGCCGGATCTCGAGGGCGCGCTGCCGGCACCGGTGCACCCGCACCCGGACAGCCCCTTCGCCGACCCCGAGCGCGGCGCTCATCTCCTTATAGGACAGACCTTTGGCGATCATCTCCCAGGCCTCGCGGCAGCCCGCGGGGAGGGCCTCGACGACCCGCCGGGCGAGGTCCTGGGCCTCGCGGCCGGCCCATTCGTCGGTCGGCGCGAGGGGGCTCTCCCGGACGACCTCCTCGTCGAGTTCGACCATGTCCCGCCGGCCGAGGGCGCGCAGCCGGTCGATGCACTTGAAGCGCGCGTAGGAGAAAACGTAGGTCTGCAGGCGGCTCTCGGCCCGGAACCTGCCGTCGGCCAGGGCCTCCATCAGCTGCAGGACGACGTCCTGCTCGATGTCTTCGAGTTCGTTGCCCAGCCGTCCGCGATACCTCGTCAGGGCGCCGCCAATCCAGTCGCGGACGGTCCGGATCGCGGTCGGCTCTCCGGCCAGCAGCTGGGCGACGAGTTCAGCGTCCTGTTCGGTCATTCCGCTTCGCTTGGACAGGATCGCTCGACGTTCGGTGCAGGCGAGCGCGCCGGGTGGGGCGCGCGGTTCGCTGACGGCGAGGCGCGATGATAACCCGAGGCCTCGGGCGCGCCGTTCGCCCTGCGGTATCTTCGCGCGCATGACCCGACGTCTCCCGGCGGCCGGGGACCCGGACGCCGGGGGCTCCCTCTCGATCGTGCGCGGCGGCTTGGCGCTCTGGGCTGCTGTCCTACTGGTGGCGGCCGCCTGCTCCGGCGAGCGCGCACCCCGGCCCGAGCCGCCCGGCGGCGAGCTCGCCCTGGCCTCGCGCGTGCTTCCCGAAGTCGAACCCGCGCGCCGGTTTCAGGTCGTCCGCGAGGGCCAGTTCCGGAGTGCCGGGACCTGGTCGCCGGCCGAGCGGCTGACGGCGGGGCAGTGGCAGATCCGCACCGGGTCGTGGCGAGCACAGGCAGACGGCGGCGTGCGGGTCGACAGCGGCCATCGTCGGGTCGAGCTCGAGCTCGGCACCGACGCCGGGTCGGGGCGCTGTGCGGCGCTCGGGGTGCGGGTGGATGGCCTGCTGGCCAGCGGCTGGCTCGAGCTGCTCGAGCACGATGGCGCGCTGGAGCGCCAGATCGCCAAGTCGAGTGCCCGGGATGCGGTGGCCGTGCCCGGCCATCGGCCGATCCACTTCCTGGTGCCGGTCGCATCGGCTCGCCCCGCACAGCCAGGACCCCGCACGCTGCGGTTCCGCGGCACTGGCGAAGAGCTGCGCATCGATCGCGTCGACTGCCTCGAGCTGGCGTGGAGTCCGGGGGCCCGGACGGCCACGGACGAGGAGGCCTGGCGGATCGAACTCGACGACGAGGTGCGCAGCGGCTGGCTGCTCGGTACGGGCGACCGCTGGACCTGGGAGTTCGACTGGCAGGGTGCCGACCGGGTCACGCTGGCGGTCGGACAGATCGTCGGCTCCCCGGCGGCGCTGCAGGTGGCGCTGGGTCCGGGATCCGAAACGCGCGTCGTCCAGACCGGTGGGCAGTGGCAGTCGTTACAGTTCGAGCGGGGCGCGCGGTCCGGCGAGCGGGCGACATTGGAGCTGCGGCTGGCCGACGATGCCGATGCGATCGTCGCGGTAGCGACGCTCAGCCTCGAGGCGACCGCCCCGCGCAGCGGGCCCGACGGGATCGTGCTGATCTCGATCGACACCCTGCGCGCCGACCGGATGTCGCTGTACGGGAACTCCCGCCGCACCACGCCAGCGATCGACGCCTGGGCGGCGCGACACGCGGTCATCTTCGACCAGGCCGTGGCGGCGGCCGCCTCGACGCTGCCTTCCCACGCCTCGATGCTGACCGGGCTCGACGTCCTGGACCACGGCGCCGTGCTCGGCATCCCGCTCGGCGACGAGGTCGTCACGATCGCCGAGCGGTTGAGCGCCCGTGGCTGGCGCACCGGGGCGGTGACCGGCGGCGGCTTCCTTCACCCCAGTTACCGGCTGGATCAGGGCTTCCAGCAGTACCGCTCGTGGCCGCGGCGGCCGGGCTTCAACCCCGAAGAGCTCGACGCGGGGATCGACGCCGCGCTGCGCTTCCTCGACGCGCCCTCGGAGCGCCCGTTCTTCCTCTTCTTCCATACCTATCGCGTCCACTACCCGTACCGGGGGGAGGAGCCGTTTCTGTCGAGCTGGACCGGCGCGCCGTCGAGCGCGACCGTCGAGATTCTGCCGGCGACCGCGGATCCCGACTGGGGTCGCCTGCTCAGCAGCCGCTCGGCCAACCTGCACGACGAGGCAGGCGTCCGTCCGTTGCCGGTGGAGGAGATGCAGATCGTCGTCGACCACTACGACTCCGGTCTGGCGGCGATGGACCAGGCGCTCGCCCGCCTGCTCGACCGGCTCGAGTCGATGAACGGTCGCGGGGCCCGGATCGCCGTCCTGCTCACCTCGGATCACGGCGAGTCGCTGGGCGAACTCGGCTTCCTCGGTCACGGCTACCTGTTCGACTCGAACCTGCGCGTGCCGTTGCTGCTGGCGCTGCCCGGCGAGCAGCGTCCCGGGCGCCGCATCGCCGGGCAGGTAGCCGGCGTCGACGTGGCCGCAACCGTGGCCGCGCTGGCGGGCGAGGCGGTCGACCCGGCGCTCGCCGGCCGATCGCTGGTACGCGACGGCGTGGTCGCCCGGGCTTCGGATCGGTCCGAGGCTTGGAGCTACTCGGCCGAGGGCCGGCACGGCCTGTCGCTGCGCGCGGGCGATCGGAAGTTGATGCTCGACGACGCCGTGGGCGAGGGGCTCGGGCCGCGGGCACGGGCGTTTCGGCTCGGAGTCGACGTCGAGGAGTCGGGCCTGGGCACGCTGCCAGCCGCGGAGCGGGAGAGGCTCGCGCTCCAGGCGCGGCGATACTGGTCCGACGCGGCGGGTGGCAACGTGCTGCTGCTGCGCGCGCCGCCGGGACGGCCCTGGAGCGGCACGCTCAGCGGGCGAGAGTTGTCGGCGGAGTGGGTGCGGCAGTTCCCGGCCGAGGACGCGGGCACGCTTCGGCCGGTCGGCGAGGACGCCCTCGGCGTTCAGCTGGAAGCTGGCGGTCGCCTGCCGCTGCGCTGGTGGCAGCCGGCAACCGCCAGCCAGCTGCGCGTCGAAGCGACCGGCGCGACGGCGACCGGAGCCGCGCCGCGGCTGGTCGAACTCGATGCTGCGGCGGCTTGCCGCGGCGCCGTCGTCGCGGAGCCCCCGACGCCGGGTCGGCTGGGGATCGAGTTGCGGCGTCGCTGGCGCTGCTCGGGCGAGATGCCCGGTGCCCCGGACGCGGCGGTGCTCGAGGAGCTGCGGGCATTGGGCTACCTCCAGTGAGCCCGGGCCCCGACCGACCTTCGAGTAAAGTGCGCCGGCGATGCAGGGGCGAAGTTCGGTCTCGGTGCTGCTGCCGACACGGCGCGGCGGTGCGCTCTGTGAGCAGGTGATCCGCCGCGTTCGCGAGCAGCGAACCGAGCGTCCCGTGGAGGTCGTCGCTGTCGATTCCGGGTCGTCGCCGGACGAACTCGCGGCGATGAAGCGGGCAGGAGCGCGCGTCGAGTCGATCGATCCGGCCAGCTTCGACCACGGTCTCACCCGGGACCTGGCGGCTCAGCGGTCGACCGGCGATCTGCTGGTCTTCCTCAATCAGGACGCCCTGCCGGTCGGAGACGACTGGCTCGAACAGCTCCTGGCACCGTTCGACTCCGCGGATCCGCCCGCCGCGGTGCAGGGGGCGATCCACGAGTTTCCGCTCGCCGAACTCGCCGCTCGAGGGAGGCGCCGATTCTTCTGGGAGTCTTGCGGCGCCCGTTTCTACTTCACCGGAGAGAGCCGGGAGTGGATCGGCCGCAACGGCGGCATCGGCTTTTCCACCGTGCA
The DNA here is from genome assembly GCA_964618415.1 of uncultured Thermoanaerobaculia bacterium. GTDB lineage: Bacteria > Acidobacteriota > Thermoanaerobaculia > Multivoradales > JAGPDF01 > JACTMI01. The sequence continues at coordinate 4,978 of CAZUAT010000046.1, read as the reverse complement.
CTGCGCCATCGCCCGCACGGCCTGGCAGGCCGTCCCGTTCGGGCCCGCGGCCATCCTGGAGGACAAGCGGTGGCAGGCGGCCGCCATCGCGCGCGGCATGCGAATCGACACCGCCCCCGAGGCTGTCGTCTGGCACACCCATGACTACGGCTTGCGCGACCTGGCGCGACGCTGTGCCAGCGAGGGATACGGGTGGCGCGGCGTGGGGGTCCGATACCGCTGGCGCGACGCCTGGCGTGACGTCCGGCGCGCGGCCGACTGGCCGGAATGGCGCCGCGGCCTGCGCAGCGGGGAGATGCGGCGCCTCGGCGAGGTGCTGTTTCCGCTCGTCCGTCCGCTGGCCCTGTGGTGGGGCAGCCGCTGGGGTCGGCGCTCCTGGTGCTGACCGTCACTTCTTCGGGCGAAGGCCCTTTCCGCTCCCGGAGGTGGCAGCTGCTGCTCGCCGCCGCGGGCGCGGCGGTGGGCCTCTACCTGGCCCTGATCGTCTCCCCGGTACCGGCCGCGGCCGCGCGCCCGCGACTGGGCATCGACGCGATGGCGTTCCTCGGGCACTCGTGGCTGCTGGAGGCGGGGCAGGTTGCCTATCGCGACTTCTCGGCCGCCTGGGGCCCGGTCGCCCAGCTGCTGGCGCGAGTCGGCACGGCGATCGGCCCGGGTGACCCGCTCGACTCCGGGCCGATGGTGCTGTTCGTGCTCCGCTGCGCCGGGGTACTTACGCTGGCCGCCTGGGTCGGCGCGCTGCCGTTGTCGCGGCCGGGCTGGACGATCGCGCCGCTGCTGGCGTTCGCACTGACCCTGCAGCCGGCGTCGTACGCCGTGTTTCGGGTCGGGGCGGGTCTGCTGGCGCTGCGCGCGGCAGCGGCAGCGCTCGCAGCGCCAGCCGGGACAGTGGGGAGCCGGGCGGCGCTGGCCGCCGCGGCAATGTTCGGGGCGCTGCTCTGCTCGTTCGACGTCTTCGTCTACGCGGGCGCCGCCGTGGGCATCGGAGCGATGCTGCTGATCGCGCGCGGCGCCTCGTCGGATCGCGCGGCGCTCGTGCGTCGGGGCGCAGCGATCGCGCTGGCCACCGCGGTGCTGCTCGGCGTGGCGACCGCCGTGGCGGCGCTCACCGCCGTCGACGGGGCGCAGAGCGTCTGGGCGCCCTGGGTCCGCGTCGTCGAGCGCGCAGCGACGTTCGGTCAGGTCTTCGGCCTGCCGATCCAGATGGGAGCCGGCGGGATCGCGCTCTGGCTCGTCCTGGTGGCTGCTGGAGCGGTGGCGGCGTGGCGGGCGTGCGGTCGCAGCAGCGACCCGGTTCGGATCGACGTCGCGCTGCTGCTGCCATTCGGACTGCTCGCTCTGAAGTCGGCCGTGACACGCGCCGACCCCGGGCACGTCGCCTTCGGCCTGACGCCGCTGCTCGCTCTGCTGGCCCTCCTGTCCGCCGGCGCGCCGCTGCGGCGCGGCGAGCGCCCCGCGCTGCTCGCACTCCTGGTGCTGGCCGTGGTCGTGTGGCCGACGGGCGTGCTGGCGCACGCCCTTCCGGCGGTCGAAAGCGCCAACCCGCAGCGCAGCTTTCGCGCCCTGACCGCGCGCCGGACCGATCCCTCGCTGCTGCCGCGCGAGCTGCTGAGCGCGGCGGCGGAGGGGACCGGTCCGCTCTTCGTCTTTCCGAGCCAGATCGCCTTTGCAGCGGCCGTGGGTCGCCCGCTCGCCGCTCCGGTCGACCAGGTCTATGGCGCCCATACGCCGGCAATGCAGCGCCGCCTGGTGGATCGGCTGGACGCACTCGGGCCGCAGCTGGGCGTCCTCTACGCGCTCGACGGGCGGCCGGTCTGGCGGGTCGATGGCGTGGAGTCGATCGCGCGCTCGCCGGTCGTGGCGGAGTACCTGCTGAGCCGCTTCGAGCCCGTGACCGGGCAGCTGCTCGACGGCGGCTACCTGCTCCTGCGTCGGCGCGCGAGCGAGCGCACGCTCGTCTGGCGCGCGGTGCCATTCCGGACTGTCCAGGAGGACGGCAGGACGATCGTCGAGACGGCAGCGCTGGAACGTTGTCCGCTGCTGCGTGTCGAACTCGCGTGGACCTATCCGAAGGCGGTGCGATTCGGCTGGGCTGGCGGAGTGCTGGTGAGCGCGGAGGATGGGGACTCGGCCGCATGGCGCACTCGGCTGGTGCCGCTGGCGCTCGACGAGCCGTTCACCACGCTGCTCAGTCCGCTCGAAGGGGCGGGCTTCGCGGCGCTGCTCGGGGACGGCGAGCTGCCGGCGGCGCCGCCGCTGCAGCGGCTCGTTCTCGAGCCGGAGGCGGCGGGCCCGTTCGGCGTGGAGCCGCGGCGCGTCGAGGTGCGCCGGCTGGCCTGCCTCGCTCGGGGAGCGGCTCCGGCGTGACGGTCCGCCGGCTGGCCACGGTGATCGCCGCGCTCAACGAGCGGCCGAACCTCGAGGACCTCGTGCCCCGCCTGCAGCGGACTCTGGCAGCGATGGACGGCGTGGCCGCGACGATGGTCTTCGTCGTGGCCGGCGACGACGGCTCCGATGGCTACCTGGACGGCGTGGGCGGTCTGCGCGTGCTGCGCCAGCGCGACCCGGGCGGGCTGGCCGGGGCGTTTCGGGAGGGGTTCGCGGCCGTCGGCTCCGACGTCGACGTGGTGGTCACGATGGATGCCGACCTCAACCATCGGCCCGAAGAGCTGCCGCGCCTGGTCGCGGCGCTCGATGCCCGCGGTGCCGACATCGTCGTCGGCTCGCGGGGCGTGCCCGGCGCGGTGGTCGGGGGCGTATCGGCAATCAAGCGCGCGGCCAGCCGGATCGGCAACGCGATGATCGGCCTGCTGTTCGGCGACCGGATCCGCGACCGTACGTCTGGCTATCGCGTCTACCGCCGGGACCGACTGGCGCAGCTGCCGGTTGCGGGCGCCGGGTTCTCGTTCCTGCCCGCGATGCTCCTGGTCGCCGAGCAGCGCGGCATGACCATCGTCGAGGAGCCGATCGCCTTCGACCGGCGCCGCTGGGGCCGATCCAAGCTGCCGATCGTCGCAACCACGGTCGGCTATCTGAGGCTGGCGATGCAGGCGCGCCGCCTCGGGGCGGCGAGGCGGAGCTGACGTGAGCGCGCCGCCGATCACCGTGGTCGTCTGCACGCGCAACCGGTCGCGCGACCTGCTCGACAGCTGCCGGGCCCTGCTGGCGCTGGCCGATGCGCCGCCGTTCGAGCTTCTCCTGGTCGACAACGCCTCGACCGACGACACGCTGGCGGTGGCGCGCGAGATCGCGGCGGGCGACCCTCGGGTGCGGGTCGATTGCGAGCCGGTGGTCGGGCTGTCGGCGGCACGCAACCGGGGGGTGCGCCTCGCCCGCGGCGAGCTGGTCGTCTTTCTCGACGACGACGCGCGGCCGCTGCCGGGCTGGTTCGAGGCCTGGCGCGAGGCATTCGCCGACCCGGCCGTGGCCGCTGCCGGCGGGCCGGTCGATCCCGACTTCTCCGGGTCGCTGCCGGCCTGGGTGGGGGTGCCGTTCCTGCCGTACCTGAGCGCCTGGGATCGCGGTGCAGAGCCGCACGATCTGGTCTACAACGAGCTGCCGCGCGGCGCCAACATGGCGTTTCGCCGCACGGTTTTCGCCCGCTACGGCGACTTCGATCGCCGCCTTGGCCGCAGCGGTCACTCGCTGCGTTCATGCGAGGAGATCGAACTGTGCCTGCGCCTGGAGCGGGCCGGGGAGCGGATTCGCTACGCCCCTGGCGCCCGGGTCTTGCACCGGGTCGACGCCGGGCGGCTCACCCCCGCCTGGATGCGGGCCCGCTTCGCCGCGCAGGGCTTCTCGGAGGCGATCCTGGAATGGAAGCACGGGGGGGTGCGGGCGCTGCGGGCGGGAGAGCGCCAGCTGCGGGCGGCGGCAGCGGGGGCCGGGCCGCTGGCGCCGTACCAGGCTGCGGCGGCAGCGGCCTACCGCCGCGGCGCCCTCTACGCCGTCCTGGCGGTCCCTCGCTGGACCCCTCCGGGGCGCGGCGCCTAGCCCGACCCCGCGGGCACTCGGCCAGAAATCTCAGCGGCCGATAATCAGATTAGCTGGCAGATCACTTGACATGGTGTCGATGCGGCGGCTAGATTAGCACTCGCAGCCGGTGACCGCTAGCAACACCGGCCCCCACCGTTCATCAAGGAGGAAGCAGCCGTGAAGATTCGTCCGTTGCACGACCGAGTCGTGGTCAAGCGTCTCGAGCAGAAGGAGCAGGTCCGCGGCGGGATCATCATTCCGGATACCGCCAAGGAGAAGCCGCAGGAGGCAGAGGTGGTCGCCGTCGGGCCGGGCAAGTTCAACGACGACGGCAAGCGCGCGCCGATGGACGTCAAGGCGGGCGACCGCATCCTGATCGGCAAGTACTCCGGTTCCGAGATCAAGATCGACGACACCGAGTACGTGATCCTGCGCGAGGACGAGATCCTCGCCGTCCTCGAGAACTGAACCCTTTTTCCGACCTGACGAGAGGAATTCGACAACATGCCTGCCAAGTTCATCATCTACTCCGAGGAGGCGCGCGGCGCCATCCTCAAGGGAGTCAACAAGCTTGCTGACGCGGTCAAGGTGACCCTCGGTCCCAAGGGCCGCAACGTCGTCATCGAGAAGAAGTTCGGTTCCCCGACGATCACCAAGGACGGCGTCACCGTCGCCAAGGAGATCGAGCTCGCCGATCCGCTCGAGAACATGGGTGCGCAGATGGTGCGCGAGGTCGCCTCCAAGACCTCCGACGTCGCCGGTGACGGCACCACCACCGCCACCGTGCTCGCCCAGGCGATCTTCCGCGAGGGCGCCAAGAACGTCACCGCCGGCGCCAACCCGATGGAGCTGAAGCGCGGCATCGACCTGGCCGTCAAGGCCGTCGTCGAGCAGATCGACAAGATCGCCAAGCCGGTCGAGGGCACCGAGATCGCCCACGTCGGCACGATCTCGGCCAACAACGACCAGGAGATCGGCAAGATCATCGCCGAGGCGATGGAGA
>CAZUAT010000045.1:0-28306 GCA_964618415.1 uncultured Thermoanaerobaculia bacterium | reverse complement strand
CAGGAGAAGCGCAAGGCGGCGTCCGGCCGCCGGGGCGACTCGTCGGCGAACGACGCCGAACGCCAGAAGGAGGCAAAGCGCCTCGAGAAGGAGCGCGACCGGCTCACCGCCGAGATCGACCGCGCCGAGAAGCGGATCCACGAGATCAGCGAACTGTTCTGTAATCCCGGCTTCTTCGACCGCACCGCGGCGAGCGAGATTCGCAAGCTCGAAAAGGAACAGAAGAGCCTCACCGACCGGCTCGACGAACTGATGGCGAACTGGGAGCAGATCGAAAAGCAGCTCGAAGCGACGCCCTCCTGACCGCGCATCCCCGCGCCCTCGCGCGGACGACTACTGCCGCAGATCGGCACCGCCAGATTCCGTCGCACGATAGAGTGCAGGCGTGAATCCGGCCTCCCGTGAGCGCCTGCACCGCGCCGCCCACCTGCTCGGGCTCGGCGCTCTGGCACTTGCCCAGCCGTTGCTCGCTCTGCTGGCAGGCGGTGCCGACTTCTTCGTCGCCTGGGGTCTCGAGCTGCCCGGAGCGATCGCCGTCGCGCTGGCGCTGTTGCTCCTGCCGGCACTCGTTCTCTGCCTGATGGTCGAACTGGCCTACTTCGTCGGCCCGCGTTCCGGCCGCGCCGTCCTCGGGTTCGCCGTGGCTTTCCTTGTCACCCTGATTGCCGCCACAGCATTCGGGCGCACGGGCCTGTCGCCAGCTGCATCGATCGCGCTCTCAGCCGGCATCGGCGCTCTGTTCGCCCTTTTCTACACGCGCGTCGCCGCAGTGCGGAGCGTGCTCGATCTTCTTGCCGTCGCGCCCGTGCTGGTCCTGGTGGTCTTCCTGTGGGCGCCGGGCGTGCGTGCGCTCCGGGCGACCGATGTGGATGCCGCGGTCGAGGTGCCCCCCCCACCGCCGGATCATCCCGGCATCGTTCTGGTGGTCTTCGACGAGCTGCCGCTCTCCTCCCTGCTCGATCCGGCACTCCGCATCGATGCCGGGCGCCTGCCGAACTTCGCCCGCCTCGCGGCCACCGCCACCTGGTACCGCCAGGCGTCCACGGTCGCCGAACAGACGACCCAGGCGATCCCGGCGCTGCTGACCGGGCGGATCCCCCACATCCGGCGACCCGCCAGCCTCGCTGCTCATCCCGTCAACCTGTTCACCGTCCTCGGAGTGCCCGGTCGCGCCAACATCGTCGAGACGGTCACCGACCTCTGCCCGGCGCCCCTGCGGCCTGCGTCGCTGCGGTCGCGCTGGCGCACTTCGGACGTCGGCCGCCTCGCCGCCGATCTGACGACTGTCTATGCGCACGTCGTCTCGCCCGCCGACTGGCGCGAACGCCTGCCGTCGCTGCAGGGCGACTGGCGCAACTTCGGCGGCCGTGCAGGAGACCCGGGCCGCCACGACCCGGCTGGCGAGTTTCGACTGTTCATCGACCAGCTGCCGGACCCGGCGACCGGCACGCTGTCATTCGTGCACGTCAACCTCCCCCACGTCCCGTTCCAGTACCTCCCGTCCGGTCGCCGATACGGACGGCCGGGCGAGCACCTGCATCCCCATGGCGCCTCCAAGCGCCACTGGGGCAGCGACGCGTGGGAGACCGAGCAGGCGCTGCAACGCCACCTGCTCCAGGTCGGGTTCGTCGATCGCCTCGTCGGCGAGCTGCTCGACCGCCTGGAGGCGCACGGCACCTATGACGAGGTCTTGCTGGTCGTCACTGCCGACCACGGAGCGGGCTTCCGGCCCGGGGGACTGCGGCGGTCGGTCGACCCCTCGCAGCCCGCCGACGTGCTCGCCGTCCCGCTTTTCGTCAAGCTGCCGGGCCAGCGCAGCGGCCGGATCGACGACGCGAACGTGCAGACGATCGACCTCTTTCCGACGCTTCTCGATGCGGCCGGACGGGCGGTGCCGCCCGGCCTGGACGGTCGCAGTCTGCTCGGGGACCAGCCGCCGCCGGCGTTCAAGACGGTGATGCAGCTGTCCGGCAGCAACCAGAAGCTGGACCACGCGACCTACCCGGCGCAGCTCGATCTGCGGCCGGGCGCCGAACGGATCAGCGCGCTGTTCCCGTCCGGGGACCTGCTGGCGCTCGGGCCCCACCGCGATCTCGTGGGGCTTCCCCTGCCCGACGACCTCGAAGACTCGACTCCGCTGACCTGGCGCCTCCAGGAGGGATGGCGGTACGCCGCCGTCGATCCGGGAGCGACGTTCCTGCCGACCCACGTGGTCGGCAACCTCCAGGCCGACGCGAGTTCGCTGCCGACGCGCCAGTTCGCGGTCGCCGTCAATGGCCGGATCCGCGCCACGACCCGGGCGTTCGAAACACAGGCCGGCGGCTGGGGGCTGACTGCCGTCCTGCCGGAGAGCAGTTGGTCGCCGGGCGGCAATCAGGTCGACCTGCTGGCAATCGTCCAGCACGGCGACAACCGGCAGCTGCTGCGCGTGCCGGAGGCGGGGGGCGCGAAGGAGGATCGAGTCGCCCTGCGGACACCCTGGTTCGGCGCCGACCGGCTCCACCTGCCCGACGGACGTCGCATTCCGATCCAGAACGGCACCGGCCTGCGGGGCGCCATCACCCAGAAGCCGCGGGAGATCGAGCTCGACGGCTGGGCAGGAGATCTCGCAGCGGCGCGCCCGGCCGACCTGGTGCTGGTGTTCGACCGCGGCGAGCAGATTCTGCGCCTCGATCCCCGGAGGCCGCCTCGGCGCCCCGCTGCGGGTCGTCCGGCGATTCCAGGTGGAGCCTTCCGCATTCCCGTTCCGGCCGCGCTCGAATCGCGTCTGGACGATCGGCGTGTCCGCTTCTTCGCCCTGCTCGATGACCGGGCCGCGGAGTTGCCGTTCCTGCGGCCGTCGGAGCTGCCCGAGCATTCTCACTACTTCGAGGATCGGTTCGGCGACGGCTGGCTGAAGGCGCGGCAGGGGCTGCTGCCGGTGGCCCCCGGCTCGGGACACGGCGGGATCCTGGCCCGCATGCGCACCGCCGATGAACTGACCGTCACCGGGTGGGTCGTCCCCGACGGCGGTGCGACCCCGGCGGTTGCGGTGATCCGTGCCGACGGCTCGGTCGCGGGCCGGAAGCTGGCGTATGCGCCACCCAACCTGCACGGCCCGCGTCGCCACCGCTTCCGCATCCGGATGCCGCTCGACGACCGGTTGTTTCCGATTCAGGTCCTGGGGATCACTCCGCCCGTCGCGTGGCGGCTCGAGTCGACGCCGCCCGAATCGACCAGAGGCGTCAGCCGCCCCGGCGGGCGACGCGCGGCTTCGCGCCGCGCTGCGACGCCTTCGGGGCCTTCGCCTCCGCCACAGGCGCCGCAGCCTCGTTGAGGAGCAGTTCCGAAGCGCGGCCGTCGGCGGTGACGGCGATGACACGCAGCGCCGCCCGTTCCAGCTCTGGATCCCGGAGTCTCAACGTGAAGCCCGAGCGACGCAGCTCCGGGGGATTGGGCGCCGCCGCCGAGCCCGGGCGGGCCTCCCCGGTGCCTCCGAGATAGATGCAGCGCTCCCCGTCGAAGGCGAGAATGCGCACCGCCGTTGCCGGCGCGGTCGGATCGGCCGCCCACCCGCGGACCTCGACGTCCGCCCACCCTTCGGCAACCGGCGCGAGCCGACCGATGCCGCCCTGCACGAGCCCTGGCACCACCGGGATACGGCGCCCGTCGGAGACCTCGATGACCGGCGGGGCCTCGGCGCCCGCCGGGGCGTCGAGCAGCTTGTAGACCGCCCGCAACTCGACGGCGACGCCGGTTTCGGAGCGCGCCACGACGCGCAGACCATGGCGCTCGATTCCGTCGACCACGCGGGCTGGCAGCAGCGTGGCGAAGCCGGCCCGGACCGGCTCTTTCTTGCCCAGGCGGGCCGGCAGGCCGCCACCCCGCAGGTCGGTGATCGAGACGGTGGCCACCGCCTCACCCCGGAAGAACAGCACGACGTCGCGAGCGGTGCGGTCCGCGTGGCGGTCCCAGACCCATCCGTTGACGTGCACGCGCTCGCCCTCCCGCGCCACTCCGAAATAGCCTTCGAACGGAGAGCCGACGACCAGCGTCGAGCCGAGCGGTCCCACGATCTCCTCCCGGCCGTCGCTCTCGCGTCGCACCAGGCGCAGGTGGCCTTCGTCGGTGGTGGTCAGCCGCTGGAGCCGCGGTGGAGCCCCCGGTTCTACGGCGAACAGCTGCACGTCGTGGGCACCGGCGTGGAGGACCTCGGGCGGGACCAGGGTGGCGAAGCGCAGGTCGCCAGCGGGGATGCGATACGGCCTCGTAGTCGCCCGAATCACACCGTCGATCGCCACCGCCACGTCGAGCCGACCGCCCTGATCGTCCAGATCGCCGAGAGAGCCATCGACGTAGATCGGCACGATCGGCCCGGCCGGATCGTGATCGCGCAGCGTCGCGGCGACGTCGAGCCGAAGGCCCTCGACCCGCAGCTCCGGGATCGCGCCCAGCTCATCGACGGGGCGTCCGAGCAGCCCGGCGGCATCGCCGCGCGCCTCGCGCCAGGCCTCCTGTTGCCGCTGGCGGAGCGCCATCATCTCGTTCTCGATCCCGGCGGGCACGTCGATCACTTCCAGGGCTTCGACCATGACCTTGCGTGGCAGGTTCGCCGGGCCGGCGAGCACCGACCTCTCGGCGCTCGTCCACGGAGGCTCGACGCCGGCGAGATCGAACACGGTGGCGGCCACCTGGAGCGCCGATACCGGCTCGTCCACGACCCGCGCCGCCTGCTGCCCGGGTTCGCGCACGAACAGCGGGATCGGCAGAACGTCTCCGGCGTTGGTCGGCGTATAGCTGCGGCGCGAGTCTCCCGGCAGAAAGCTCGAGCCGTGGTCGGCCACCACGATCAGCCCGGCCGCCCCCAGCCCGGCGGCGTCCAGCCGCCCCAGCAGCTCGCCCAGCAGCGTGTCGACGAACTCGACCTGCAGCAGATATCGCTCCCGCGCCAAGGCGACGAGGTCGGGATCGTCTTCCCAGTGGGTCTTGCCCAGACCCGGCACCGATCCCCCGGTGACCGGATAGGTCCGTCCGTCGCGCAAGTACTCCCATGGGAAATGCGGCAGTAGCGCATGCAGGAAGTAGAGCCCCGGCCGCGAGCCCGGAACGATCTGGGCGATCCAGCTGCGCACCTCGGCGGCGCGGTCGCGCCCCAGGGCCTCGAGCGTCACCTTGAACAGATCGGTTCCGGGCGGCAAGTCCTGCTCGGAGCTGGCTGCCACCGGCGCCGCAACGGAAGTCTGCTCGGTGAAGCCGCCCCAGGCAGTCCCGATGTCGGGCAGGCTCGCTCGCCAGGGGCGCGGATAGACGAGATGCCGGTAGAGAACGCTCAGATCCGCCAGCAGTCGTCCGCGCCGGGCGGCAGCCGGGGCGACCAGCGGATCGTACTCGTTGAACTCGGCCGGACAGAGGCGGGTCAGCGCCTCGAGGGCGACGATCCGGTGGCTGCCGGCCAGGGCGGTGAAGATCGACTGCGGGAACTCCCCGGCGGTCGGCAGCTGCCGGCGCTCCGGCAGCCGGCCGGTCAGCATCGCCGGCAGCGCGTACTCGGTGCGATCGGCCGCGGCCACCGCATTCCGGAACCAGGTCGAACTGCGGCGCAGAGCCGCGAAGTTCGGGAAGCGGTCCGCGTCGATTTCACCGCTGTCGTCGAGCAACGAGGAGAGCGCGAGCTCGTCGAGGATGACGACGACGACCGGGCGGGCTTCCCCGCCCCCCCGGACCTGCACCGCCTGAGCGGAGAACCCGCGCATCAGGCTGCGCACCTGCGGCGCGGCAAAGAAGGCCGCGGGCACTGCGACCAGCGCCAGCGCGAGGATCGACGTGAACTGGCGCACCGTCGCCCGGCGCGCGTAGGCCAGGGCGAACGCGAGTCCCGCGACCAAGGCGCCGAAAACCACCGGCCATCCCGTGTCGAGCCATCGCCCCAACGGCTGCAAGGCGAAGAGACCGACGAGGAACACAATTGCCGCGAGGTGAACACCTCGTGCCAGGCGTGGCGCCACACGCCGCAGCCCGGCGACCAGAACGACCGCCGGCAGGGGCACCAGCAGCAGGCCGAACACCAGAGCCACCAGCTCTGCCCGTCCCAGATCGTGCTCGACGAGGAACGTCGCGCCTCGCGCCAGCAGGTCCAGCAGCGGCTGGGCGATCGCGAGGGCCGACAACGCGAACAGGTGCAGCGCGGGCGTCGTGTTCCCTGCGGCGCGGCGCGCGTCCGCCTGTCCAACCCTGTCCGTCATGCGGCCGCAGTCTACCGAATCCGTGTGTGCCGTCCTCACGAATCGGACGGCACACACTCTCGCTGATTATCCTTGCGGCAGCGCGGACACTCAGTCCAGAGCCGGTTCCGGATCTGGCGCGGTGGCCCAGCCCGGCTGGGTCGATTCGTCGCCGCGCGTCGAGCCGAACTCCGGCAGCTCGGAGCGCCGGCGTGCCCGGCGCTCGCGCAGGTCGAGGAGCAGATCGTAGAGCACCGGCACCAGGACCAGCGTCAGGAACGTCGCGAACGTCAGGCCGGCCATGACCGCGATGCCCATCGGGCGCCACCACGCGCTCGACTCGCCGCCCGATACGAACCCGAACCGGCGCACATCGAAGCCGTAGCCGATCACCGTCGGAACCAGCCCGATCACCGTGGTCACCGCACCGAGCGCCACCGGGCGCAGACGCCGCATTCCCGTGACCAGCAGGAGAGTGCGCCGCGGCATGCCGGTGGCGTGCAGCTGCTCGGCGTAGTCGAGGAGCACGATCGCATTGTTGACCACCACGCCGGCCAGGGAGATGACGCCCAGGCCGGTCATGATGATGCCGAACGGCGTCCCGGTGACCAGCAGCCCCAGCAGCACACCGATCATCGACATCAGCACCGACGTCAAGATGATGAACGGCGTCGCGTACGAGTTGAACTGGCTGACGATCAGCACGAGCACCAGCAGCAGGGCGTACATGAACGCCTTCGAAAGGAACGCCTTCGCCTCGTCTTCGTCCTCGCTCGCGCCGGCAAATCGCAGGGAGTAGCCCTGCGGGAGCAGATCGTCCATCGCCGAGATGCGCCGGGCCGCCTCCTCGCGCACCGGCTGCGCCAGCTCCGGGCTGGTGACTTTGCCGGCGATCGTCACCACGCGCCGGCGGTCCTTGTGCTGGATCGCCTGCAGGGCGGACGCCGTGCGAAGGGTCGCGACGGTCGAGAGCGGAATCTGGGCGCCGTCCTCGTTGACCACGACCAGTCGCTCGAGATCGGAGAGGCTGGCCCGGGCCTGCGGCCCGAAGCGAACCGTCACGTCCCACTCGTCGTCGCCGTCGCGAAAGCTCGAGGCTTCCGTGCCGTTCACCGCCGTCCGGACGGTCGAAGCGATGCGAGCGGTGGTGAGGCCGAGCCGGGCCGCCTGCTCCCGATCGATCTCGACGACCACCTCGGGCCGCGCCAGGTCGAAGTCGGAGTCGAGCGTGGCCAATCCGTCGATGTCGGCGATCTGCTGCTGAATCCGCTCGGCGAACTCACCCAGCCGCGAGAAGTCGTTGCCCGAGATCTCGATCACCACCGGGTCGCCCACCGGGGGGCCCTCCTGCGGGCGGTCGACGTTGATCGTCGCCCCGGGGATCCCCCGCACCAGCTCACGCGCCTTCGCGAGCGTCAGCTCGCTCGACTGACTGCGCAGCTCCATGTCGACCAGATCCACCGTCACCCGGCCGGCAGTCGGATCTCCCCCTTCCGACCGGCCGCCGGAGAACTCGTCTCCGGCCGCCCCCGCGCCGGACGCTGCGGCAAGGACGTTGATGTCCGGCAGCTGCCCGAGTCGCCGCTCCAGCTCGCGCACGATCGCGTCGGTCTGCTCGAGGCGGGTGCCGGGCGGCGTCTCGACGGTCGCCCAGATCTGGCGCGGATCGGTTTCGGGGAAGAACTCGATCCCCGGGTTGAAGACCACGAAGAGCGCCAGCACCACGATGAACAGGGCGAGCGTTCCTCCCACGACCGCCGCCCGGTGGTCGAGTGCCCAGGTCAGAACGCGCTTGTAGGTGCCGACCAGCGCGGTGCCGAGACCCGCCGCGCCGTGGATCGTCCCCTCGTCGTCGATCAGCACCTCCTGACTCGCCGAACGACGGATCAGCGCAGCCGCCATCGCCGGGTTGAGGGTGAACGCCACCAGCAACGAAGCGGCAAGGCTGATGCAGATGGCGATCGGCAGGATCGACATGAAGTCGCCGACGATCCCCGGCCAGAAGAAAAGGGGCACGAACGCGCCCATCGTGGTCAGGCCGGAGTTGAGTACCGCGTAGCCGACCTCTTTGGTCCCCGCGATGGCGGCCTCGACGCGACTCTTGCCCTCCTGGAAGTGCCGGTAGACGTTGTCGATGACCACGATCGCGTTGTCGACCAGCATGCCGACCGCCAGAACCAGGGAGAACAGCACCATCATGTTGAGCGTCATGCCGGCGAGCTGCACGACGACGAAGGTGAGCAGCATCGAAACCGGAATCGTCACACCGACGATCAGCGCGTTGCGCAGGCCCATGGTCAGGAAAAGCAGCAGGACGACCAGCGCGACCCCGGTGACGATGTTGTTCTCCAGGTCGGCGACCATGATGCGGATGTCCTTCGACTGGTCGGCGAGGTAGGTCACCTCCACGCCGGAGGGCCAGGTCGCCGAATGCCGGTCGACCTCCTCCTTGATCCGGTCGACGAGCTCGATGATGTTCGCCCCGCTGCGCTTCTGGACCGACAGCGAGACGGAATCCTCACCGTTGATGCGCGAGTACGACGACCGGTCCGCGACTCCGTAGCGGACCGTGGCCACGTCGCGAATCAGCACCGGTCGCTGACCGACCGCCTTGACCACGAACAGGCCGATCGCCAGCGGATCCTCGACCTCGCCCGGCACCCGCAGCGCCAGCGTGCGACCGGTCAGCTCGAGCTCGCCACCGGGAATCGAGACGTTCTCGTCCCGGATCGTGTCGATCACGTCGTCGAGCGACGCGCCGTAGAGTCGCAGGCGCTCGGGATCGACGTCGACCTGCACTTCGCGCTCGACGCCGCCGACGACGGCGGCCCGCAACACTCCCGGCAGCGCCTCGATCTCGTTCTGGAGGTCCTTGGCCAGCCGCCGCAGCTGCACCGGCCCGACATCGCCAGACAGATGGACCTGCAGGATCGGAACCTCGGAGAAGTTGAGTTCGCGAAGGACCGGCTCTTCGGCATCGGTCGGGAACTCGGTCTTGGCGAGATTGACCCGATCGCGCACCTTCTGCAGCGCGAAATCGATGTTGGTCCCGGAGACGAACTCGACGTTGACCGTCGACACGCTCTCGAGCGACGACGAGGTGATCTGCTTGATCCCCTCGAGTCCCTGGAGCTCGCGCTCCAGCTCGTCGGTGATCTGGGACTCGACGTCCGCCGGCGTCGCGCCCGGCCAGACGGTGTAGACGAGGATGTTGGGGACGGTGATGTCCGGAAAGCTTTCGCGCGGCAGTGAGCTGTACGCCGACAGGCCGGCGATCGCCACCGCAACGGCACCGAAGTAGACGGTCGCGCGCTTGCGGACCGAGAAGGCGCCCAGATTCATCCGACCTCCTCGACCCGCTGGCCGACGCCGACCATGTGGTGTCCTTCGACGATCACCCGGTCGCCGGCCGCCAGCCCTTCCACGACGACCTCTTCTCCGGTCCCCGGCCCGAGCGTCACCGGGCGCCTCGCAGCTCGCCCGTCTTCCACCACCCAGACGGCCTTTTCTGCACCGAGGTCGATCACGGCCGCCGACGGCACGACCAGCGCCGCAGCCAGCTCGCGGCGGGTAACGGCGATCCGGGCCAGCATGCCGGGGCGCAGCCGGCCGTCGGCGTTGTTGATCTCGGCCTCGATCTCGAGGGTCCGGGTCGCGGGATCGAGCTCGGCGCCCATCCGCTCGATGCGGGCGGTGAAGCGCTCGCCGGGCAGCGCATCGACCGTGACGTCGACCTCTCTGCCGACCGCCAGGTACGGCACGTCGTCGGCGCGGGCCGGTGCGCGCACCTTGAGCCGGCTGACATCCACGAGTTCGAACAGCGGCGTGCCGGGCGTGACGAAGTCACCCACCTCGACGTGGCGGGCCGCCACGACGCCGCTCCACGGCGCCTCGACCTGCGACTTGCGCAGCTGCAGCTGCGCCGTCGCGAGGCGGGCGCGCGCGACGTCCCGTCCGGTTTCCGCATCGAGCAGGTGAGCGCGCGTCACGGCGCGGCGCTCGAACAGGTTGACCGCGCGCTCGTGCTGCTGCTCTGCCTGGCGCAGCAGCGCCTCGGCCTCGGCCACCTGCTGGGCGAGCGCGCGCTCGTCGATGGTGGCGATCGGGCGACCGGCGGCCACGGAATCGCCGAGCCGAGCGCGGATCGATTCCACGGCGCCGCCGACCTCGGCGGCCAGAGTCGCGCGCCGAACCGGCATCAGATCCGCCGGCCAGCTGGTCCGGTCGGACACCGGCCGGGGGGCCAGTTCGAGGGTCCGCACCTGCACGGCGCGATCGAGCGGGGCGACGACGGGGGCAGCCTCGGCCGACTCACGGGCACAGCCGGCAGCGGTGAGCGGGGCGAGGAGCAGCAGAAGGAAGAGCGTCGAGCGGGACATTGGGGTCAGTTCTCCCGGGGTGCTTCGGAGACGAGGCTCCAGCCCGCCGTCGGCATGCGACCGATCGAGCGGGCCAGACGCGACGCCTGGACGAGCGTGTCGTAGTAGGTAGTGACGGCGAGGGTGTCGGCAAGGGTCGAGCGGCTCTGCGCGTCGAGCAGATCGGTCTGAGTGGCGATCCCCTGTTCGTAGTTCTCGCGCGCCACGCGCAGCGCCTCGCGCGCGGCGAGGGCCGAGCTTCGGGCGGCGGCGGCGCGGGCGCGAGCGGTGCGGTAGTCCGCGTCGGTCTGGCCGATCTCGAGTCCAATCCGGGCGCGCAAGTCGTCCAGGGTCAGTGCGGTCTGGCGGCGCTCACTGGCGAGCTGCTCGATCTGGCCACGCCGGCGACCACCGTCGAACAGCTCCCATCGCAGGCCCAGGCTGGCCGCCCAGGCCGAATAGAGTGGATCGGAGAAATCGTCGATTCGTCGCACTTCCCGCCCCCAGCTGCCGGCAAACTCGACCTGCGGGCGTCCCTCGGCCACCGTGACGGTCCGCCGCTTGTCGAAGATCTCCAGCTGCAGCTCCAGGTCGTCGATCTCCGACCGATTGTCGAGACCGGCAGCGACCAGCTCGTCGACCGACGGCGGAACCGGAGGCTCCCCCACCACCGGAACCAGATCGAGCGGCTCGTCGGCCGGCAGCGCGAGCAGCCGGCGCAGCTGCGTTTCGACGATCGAAACCTCGCCCTGGCGTCTGGCCACTTCCGGTTCGACCTCGGCGACGGCCGCCTCCGCCCGCAGGCGCTCCAGCTCGGTCGCTTCGCCGATCTCGAGCAGACTGCTCACCCGCTCGAGATCGCGCAGCCGGAACTCGCGATCGGCCTCGATGGTCGCCAACCCTTCGCGCGCCGCCAGCACGCGGTAGTACGTCTCGGCGACCGCCTGAGCGGTGTCGAGCTCGGCGGTCGTGACGCGCTCCTCTGCCACGCTGGCCGCCAGCTCCGCCAGATCGATCGCGGCGCCGACCTTGCCGAAGGTCCAGATCGGCTGCGTGACCTCGACAACGGCGCGGGTCAGTTCCTGCGTGGCCGGCTCGAAGCTGGCGCCGGGAAACTGATCGAGGATCTCCCCGAAGTCGGGACTGTTGAGCAAGGACGGGCTGCGCGACTGGCTCCACGAACTGACCAGCGCGATCTGGGGAAAGGCGTCCGCGCGCGCTTCGCGGATGCCGCCGGCGACCTGCCGACGGGTCTCGGCCACCGCGGCGAGCACCGGGTTCGCCTCGATCGCCCGGTCCACGGCCGCCGGCAGGTCGAGCTGGACCGCATGAACTTCAGCAACAGCCGCCATCGCGCCGATCAGCGCGACGGCGAAGTGTCGGAATCGAATCATGAAAGCAGTGGCTCCTGCGGCAGGCGCCCGGCCACGCCGCGGTAGAGCAGACGCCAGACCTCCTCCAGGCGCTCCTGGAGCGGTCCGGTCTGGTGGGGACAGTTGGTCTGCAGGAAGAGCAGACCGTGGAAGAAGACCGCCATGAAAACGATGCGGTCGGCGGTGGCGACGTCCGCGGACAGCTCGCCGCGCGATACCGCCTCGTCGATGCGGGCTGTGAAGCTGGCCTGAATGCCGTGCTCCATCGACTCGACGATCGCCTGGATGCGTGCGGCCAGCTCCCCCTGCGTATGCGTCGTGGCGAGATGGAAGACGGCCACCATGTGCGGGTTCTGGCTCGACACGGCCACGCATTCGCGCAGGTGGCCCGCCAGCTGCCGTTCGAAGGTCGGCTCAGCCGCGAGCGGCGCCATGCACCGCTCCTCCCAGTGGCGGATCGCCCGCTCGACGAGCGCAACGAGCAGCTCCTCCTTGGACTTGAAGTAGTTGTAGATCGACGGCTTGGCGATGCCCACCCGCTCCGCGAGTTCGTTCATCGACGCGCCGTCGTACCCCTTTTCGCCGAAGAGATCGAATGCCGCGGCGCAGATGCGCTCGCGGGTCGAGGCGACCTCGGCAGCCTGGTCTGTCATGCGTGAGCTCCTACCGACCGGTCGGGAGGTTCCGACCGGTCGGTAGGATAAGTACGCGGAAACCCGGAGTCAAGTTGCGTCGCCCGCCCGGAGTCGTTCCGAAGCTGTCGCGGCGGCGGCCGATGGGACCGGAAGTCGTTTCATGGTAGAAGTTGCGCGTGCCGGTCTACGAGTACTACTGCGCCGCCTGCCACACCGTCTTCAGCTTTTTCTCGGCGCGCGTCGCCCCCGAGGCCCGGCCCGCCTGTCCCCGCTGCGGCGCCCCGGAGCTCCCCCGCCGACCGTCACGCTTCGCCACCCTCTCCGCCACACCGCGCGCCGGCGACGGAGAGGAGGACGGGCCGGACGCCGACCTGTTCGCCGGCGTCGACGGCGACCGACTCGAGCAGGCGTTCGAGGCGATGGCCGGTGAGTTCGCCGACCTCGCGGGCGGGCACGACGACGCCGGCGCCGAACCCGATCCGCGCCGCCTCGCCAGCGCGTTGCGTCGCTTCACCGACCTGACCGGACTCGAGGCCGGGCCGAGGCTGCGCGACCTGTTTGCCCGCCTGGAGCGCGGCGAGGATCCGGAAGCGGTCGAGGCGGACCTCGGCGAGGCGACCGACGGCGACGACGATCTGGCGGAGTTCTTCCGCTGGCGTCGCGCCACCGACGGAGCTCGGCGCCGGCGACCCGAGATCGACGAAACGCTCTACTTCCTCTAGCGGCCGGGCGCGGCGTCGGACTGGCCTCGACCTGCCCCTCAGACTCCGAAGTAGCGCGCGTCGGGATGGTGGAAGACGAGGGCTGACACCGACGCCTCGGGGTCCATCATGTCCTCCTCCGTCAGATGGACGCCGATCTCCTCCGGCGCCAGCGCAGCGAACAGCCCGCGCTGGCCCGCCAGGTCGGGACAGGCCGGGTAGCCGAAGCTGTAGCGCTTGCCGCGATAGCGCGCCGCGAAGCGATCCTCGGCGGCCAGCTCGGCCGGGTCGGCGAAACCCCACTGCCGGCGCAGCTCGCGATGCAGCCACTCGGCCGCCGCCTCGGCCGTCTCGAGCGCGAGCGCGGCGAAGGCGTGGCTCTTGAGGTACTCGCCCTCCTGCTTCCACGCCTCGACGCGCTCGCGCACTCCCGCGCCGGCGGTCGTCACGAGCAGGGCGACATGATCGCCGTCGAGGACGTAGTCGGCCATGCACAGTCCCTCCGGCCCCCCCTGACGCGGCAGCGTCCACGCAGCAGCCACGCCGCCGCCGTCCGGGTCGAGCAGGGTCAGCAGCTCCCCTTCCGCGCGGGCCGGGAAGAACCGCCAGACCGCCCTTGCCGTCAGCGCACCGGCGCGCCCGAGCGCTTTGAGTTCGTCCACCACCGCCTCGAGCATCCGGTACTTCGGATCGCCGGCCTCCGCCAGCCGCCGCACGACGCCGCGCAGGCCGAGGTGCTTGCCGTAGAGCATCTGCGGATTGAGTTCACTCCAGACCTCGTCGAGGTCCAGAGTCTCCACGTGGCGCAGCAGGTCGGGCGGCGGCGGCGCCGGCAGATCGCGGCGCACCGCCGAGCGGCGAGGTCGCGTGTCGGGCGCACCCTCGGCCCGCGTCGCGTCGGCGTCGCTGCGGTCGCCGGCGGCGACCTCGGCGATCTCCGCCTGAAGCTGCGGCCGGCGCTCCGGATCGACCAGCCGCTCGACCAGCGACAGGCCGTGCATGGCGTCCTTGGCGTAGGTGCAGACGCCCGTATAGGCAACCGCAATGCGGCGGTGCGTGAAGCGGCGCGTCAACGCGGCGCCGCCGACCAGCAGCGGCGTGTCGATGCCGACCGCGGCCAGATCCCCGGCAGTGAGCACCATCTGCTGGGCGCTCTTGACCAGCAGCCCCGACAGGCCGATGACGTCCGGACGATGCTCGAGCACCGCCTGGATGAGCTGCTCGGAAGGAACCTTGATGCCCAGATTGACGACCGAGAAGCCGTTGTTGGCCAGCACGATCTCGACCAGGTTTTTGCCGATGTCGTGGACGTCACCCTTGACGGTCGCCAGCAGGATCTTGCCGCGGCTGGCATCCTCGGCGCGCTCCATGAACTGCTCGAGGTACGAGACGGCGGCCTTCATCACCTCCGCCGACTGCAGCACCTCGGCGACGATCAGTCGGTTGTCGTTGAACAGCCGGCCGACCTCGGCCATGCCCGCCATCAGCGGTCCATTGATGACGTCGAGCGGCGAGGGCCAGCGCGGATCCTCGAGCGCCAGCGCGAGGTCGTCCTCGAGCCCGACCTTGCTGCCCTCGACCACCGCGCGGGCCAGCCGCTCGTCGAGCGGCAGGTCGTCGCGCCGGGTGCGTTCCCGGGTCGACTCGCGGCCCCGGAAGTGCGCGGTGAACGCCGCGACGGCCGCCTCGCCGGCCACGACGTCGCCGAGGTTCAGACTGATCAACGCCTCGGCGAGACGACGCTCCTCCTCCGGGATCTCGGCGTAGCGGGCAAGCCGCTCGGTGTTGACGATCGCCGCATCGAGCCCCGCCTGCGTGGCGTGGTAGAGAAAGACCGAGTTGAGCACCTCACGGCCGGCCGGCGGCAGTCCGAACGAAACGTTCGACACGCCCAGGATCGTGCGCGCGAACGGGAACTCCCGCTTGAGCTGCCGGATGCTCTCGATCGTGGCGGCCGCCGAGCCGAGGTAGTTCGTATCGCCGGTTCCGCACGGGAAGGTGAGCGGATCCCACCAGATGTCCTCGGATGCAACCCCCATCTCCTCGGTGAGGATGCGGTGACTGCGGCGGGCGACCTCGAGCTTGCGCTCGACGGTTACCGCCATGCCCGCCTCGTCGATCAGGCCGACGACGAACGCGGCGCCGTAGCGGCGCCCGAGCGGCACGACCTTCTCGAACCGTTCGAGCCCGTCCTCGAGG
Source organism: uncultured Thermoanaerobaculia bacterium (assembly GCA_964618415.1). Taxonomy (GTDB): domain Bacteria; phylum Acidobacteriota; class Thermoanaerobaculia; order Multivoradales; family JAGPDF01; genus JACTMI01. The sequence goes on along the minus strand of CAZUAT010000045.1, from coordinate 12,840 downwards.
TTGATCGAGTTCAGGATCGCCTTGCCCTGACACCAGACCAGCCCGCGCTCCAGCACCCGGGCGTCGGTCGAGTCGATCATCAGCGGCGCCTTGACCACGCGGGTGAGTCGGTCGAGGAAGGCATCCAGATCGCCGATCTCGTCGCGATCCGGATCCTGCAGACAGACGTCCAGGACCTGCGCCCCCGAACGGGCCTGAGCCCGCCCGATCTCGGCCGCGCCTTCGAAGTCACCGGCGGCGATCCGCTGCTTGAAAGCGCGCGAACCGAGCACGTTCGTCCGCTCCCCGACCAGCAGCGGCCGGTTCTCGGCCACCAGTTCGACCGCCTCGAGCCCGGAGACGAAGGCGCGCTGATGGTGCGGGATCGGCCGCGGCGGGCGCCCGGCGACCAGTTCGGCCAGCGTCGACACATGCTCCGCGGTGGTGCCGCAGCACCCTCCGACCAGGTTCAGCCATCCCGCATCGAGAAAGCGCCCGAACACTTCGCGAAACACCGCCGGCGCCTCGCAGTAGCGACCCTCCTCATCGGGCAGCCCGGCGTTGGGCACGCAGGCGACCCGGGTTCGGCAGATCTCGGAGAGCGTGCGCAGGTGGTCGGCCATCAGCGCCGGTCCGGTCGCGCAGTTGAGTCCCACGTAGAGCAGGTCGGCGTGGAGCAGCGACACGGCGAGTGCTTCCGCGTCCTGCCCCGCGAGCATCGTGCCAGTCGGCTCGATAGTGACCGAGACGGCGATCGGCAGGCGCCAGCCGGTCTCGTCGAACGCGCGCTCGATCCCGAGCAGCCCCGCCTTGATGTTACGCGTGTCCTGGCAGGTCTCGAGCAGCAGGTAGTCGGCCCCGCCGGCCATCAGCCCGAGCGCCTGCGCGCGGAAGTTGTCGATCAGGCCCTCGAACGTCACACCGCCGGTGACCGAGATCGCCTTGGTGGTCGGGCCCATCGAACCGGCTACGAAGCGCAGTCGTCCCGGACGATCGAACTTTGCGCACGCCTCCCGCGCCAGAGCCGCGGCGAGCCGGTTGAGCTCGAAGGCGTGTTCGGCGAGACCGTACTCGGCCAGCACCAGCGGCGTGCCGCCGAACGAGTCGGTCTCCACGATGTCGGCACCGGCGGCTAGATAGCCTTCGGAGATGCCCCTGACGACGTCCGGCCGGGTGCGGCAGAGGTTCTCGTTGCAGCCCTCGAGCTCGGGCCCGCCGAAGTCGGCCGCCGACAGATCGAACCCCTGCAACGCCGTGCCGGTGGCGCCGTCGAGCACCAGTACCCGCTCGTCGAGCGCGGCGAGCAGGGCCTGAGTGCGAACTTCCAGATCGTCCGGCGGCGGGATGGCGCTCACTGGCTCACCGCCTTGCCGAGCGACAGCCGGCCGAGCAGGTCCGACACCGTGGAGGCGTTCTGCATGACGTAGAAGTGGACCGCGGGCACTCCGCGATCGAGCAGTTCGCGCACCTGTCCCGAGGCCCATTCCACACCCACCGCCGGAATCTGATCCGGCTTCGCCGCCAGCACTGCGTCGGTCAGGTCGGCGGGGATCTCGGCGTTGAAGTTGCGCGGGATCGAGCTGAGCTGAGCCTGCGAGGTCAGGATCTTGATGCCGGGAATGATCGGCACTTCGATTCCCGCCGCCCGGCACCGCTCGACGTAATCGAAATAGTGCCGATTGTCGAAATACATCTGCGTAACGATGTAGTGCGCGCCGGCGTCGATCTTCTGGCGGGTGTGCCGGATGTCGGCTACCAGATTGGGCGCCTCGAAGTGCTTCTCCGGGTAGCCGCCCACGCCGACACAGAAGTCCGTCGGCGCCGCGTCGAGCAGATCGACCTGCAGATAGCGGCCCTGGTTCATGTCGTGCACCTGCCGCACCAGGTCGACGGCATACTCGTTGGCCGTCTTGCCGTCGCGCAGCGGCTTCTGGTACCCGCTCTCGTCGCCGCGCACCGCGAGCACGTTGTCGATGCCGAGATAGCGCAGCTCGATGAGGAAGTCTTCGGTCTCCTCGCGCGTGAAGCCCTGGCAGAGGACGTGCGGGACCGCGTCGATCTTCCACTTGTTCTGAATCAACGCGCAGACCCCGAGCGTCCCAGGTCGCTTGCGCTTGACGCGACGCTGCAGGCCCTGTGGTGTCTCCTCGAAGACGACCTCCGCGGCGTGGCTCGTGATGTCGATGAACGGAGGGCGGAAGCGCGCCAGATCGTCGACCAGATCCATCAGGCTGCGCACGTTGCCGCCACGCAGCGGCGGAATGATTTCGAAACTGATCAGCGGCTCGGTCGCACGCTGCAGATGCTCGATGACCTTCATGCGGCTCGCGTCTCCCGGCGGGAAAAGAAAAAACCCGCTCTGCACGCAATCGGAGAGCGGGTTTCCCCAGCCGGACGCTTCGTTGCCACCTCGCGATGGCCGCATTCCCGTTCCTCTCGGAAGCGGGTGGGCACCTTGGGGGTCCGTCCCAGGTTGCCGAGCCGGGCGTCGAAACGCCGAGCCTCTCCGAATGCGGGGCGGACGTTACCCGACCAGCGCCGGATTGTCAAAGCCGCGGGGGTTCACTCCGCTCGCGAGCTGCTCGACGAACCAGCCGTACGTCGACTCGATCCCTTCGCGCAGCCCCACCCGGTGGCGCCATCCGAGTTCGTGAATCCGCGTCACGTCGAGCAGCTTGCGCGGCATTCCGTCCGGCTTCGACGGATCGAAATCGAGCTGAACCTGTGGCGCGACGATGTCTCGCACGGTCTCCGCCAGTTCGCGGATCGACAGGTCCTCGCCCGTCCCCACGTTGACGTGTCCCGAGGCCGAGTAGTTGCGCATCAGAAAGACGCAGGCGTCGGCGAGGTCGTCCACGTGGAGAAACTCCCGCCGCGGCGACCCGGTGCCCCAGAGTGTGATCGAGCGGGCGCCGGCGACCTTCGCCTCGTGAAACTTGCGAATCATCGCTGGCAGGACGTGCGACGACGTCAGATCGAAGTTGTCGCCCGGACCGTACAGGTTCGTCGGCATCGCCGAAATGAAGTCGCAGCCGTATTGCAGCCGGTAGGCCTCGCACAACTTGATGCCGGCAATCTTGGCGATGGCGTAGGCCTCGTTGGTCGCCTCGAGGGGACCGGTCAGCAGCGCATCCTCGGCCATCGGCTGGGCCGCCTGGCGCGGGTAGATGCAGGAGCTGCCGAGGTAGAGCAGTTTGCGCGTGCCGGTCCGCCAGGCCGCGTGCACGACCGTGCCGTGGATCATCAGGTTGTCGTAGAGAAACTCGGCCGGCCGCGTGGAGTTGGCCAGAATGCCCCCCACCGTGCCCGCGACCAGGTAGACGTACTCCGGTCGGTGGGCCTCGAACCACCGGTCTACGGCGGCCTGGTCGCGCAGGTCCAGCTCCTCGCGGCCCGCCAGGAGCAGGTTCGTGTAGCCGTCTGCGCGCAGCCGGCGCACGATCGCCGACCCGACGAGCCCGCGGTGACCGGCGACGAAGATGCGCGACGCGCGCGGCAGGTCCGAATTCGACATGGACCGGATTCTACGAGAGGTCGCGTCGAATCAGCCGGCGAGGACCGCGCGCAAGGCGTCGCGGAGCCCGCGCACCGCCGCCTGGAGCGAAAAGCGACGCGCCACCAGCTCGCGTGCCGCCTCGCCCATCGCCGCGGCGCGGATCGGATCGCCGGCGAGCGTCGTGAGGCAGGCGGCCAGCGCGCGGGCATCGCCGCTGCGGTACGAGAAACCCGTCACCCCCTCCTCCACGAGGTCGACCCGGCAACCTGCCCGGTCCGGAATCAGACCCGGCAGACCCGATGCCATCGCCCGGAGCGGACTCACCATGTCGACCGACGGCCCGGCATCGGCCAGCACGAAAGCGTCGGCGGCCGCCCAGGCGCGCGGCAACTCGCCGTCCTCCAGTCGGCCAGCCAGTGTGACCGGCAACCGCCGCTCGCGCGCGCGATCGACCAGCGCCGCTCCGAGCTGCGCGGAGTCGAGGACCAGCAGGCGGAGATCGCTGCGCTCCCGCCGCGTCAGCTCGAGCGCGTCGAGCAGGTCGAGCGGCGGTCGATGCTCGCCGGACGCCGGCGCGAGCAGGACACAGAACCCGCCGTCCGGGACCTGCCACGCCCGGCGCAGCTCCTGGCGGCGGGGTCGCCAGGTCTCGGCCTCGGCCTGCAGTCCGGCGACGTCGACGGCCGGTGGAACGTCGAACACCCGGGTCGCCGGCACGCCCGCGGCGAGGAACGCGTTCCGCATCGAGAGGTCGAGCGCCAGGCAGGCGTCGGCGCGACGCAGGGCGCGACGCATCCGAAACCGAGCCCAGCCGCTGCGCTCGAGCGCGGCGGACAGCTCGCCGCGCAGGAGCGTCGGTACTCCCTGCCGGCGGGCGGCAGCCAGCGCGCGAGCGACGCCCTTCCGCCGGTTGCCCTCGATCAACAGCGCCGTGGGGGACGCCGAGCGCAGCTGCGCGCGCAGATCCGGGCTGCGCAGAGTCCCCGAGCTGTCCGCCGCGCCCGGGGGCAGTTCGAGCAGGGCGAGGTCCGGCTCTGCGGCGAGCGCCGCCCGCAACTCCTTGCCGCCCGGCACTGGGTCGATCGTGAGGCAGGCGACGCGCTGCATGCCGTGAGCGTATCGCCATCCACAGCGGCGTGATCCGGAACCGTGCCATGCTAAGCGCCGCACGCGGGCCGCACCGCGTGAACCCCCGTATGCCGGACCGCCGCCGCACCTCGCCGTTTCTCGTCGCCTGCCTGGCCATAGCGCTCACCGGCGCCGCCGCGCCGGCGCAGGATCCGATTGTGCCGGATCCGCCCTCGCCGGCCGCGGAGACCGCTCCGCCCGCCGTCGATCCGGCAAGTGAGGAGGGCGACCCGTGGCCGACCCTCGGTCTGGTGCGCACGCGAGACATGACGCCGTTCGGGCTCAACCGCCTGGACATGCTGCCGGCCCATTCCGTGGTCGGCGCGGTGGGCACCTGGGCGCTCGAGGTCAACACGACCTACCAGAACACCTGGGTGATGTCGCGCAACGTCGAGGACCTGCTGCGGGCCGACGGCATCGAACGCCGCCGGATCGGCCCGGAGCAGGTGGACGCGATCCTTGCACTCCCAGGGGACGCCTACCTGGTCGACGGCGAGTTCGGCCTCGTGGACCTGGTCGTCCACTACCGCCTGGCCGGGCACCTGGGCATTTATGCCCAGCTGCCTTGGTACAACTTCCAGGGCGGATTCCTCGACGCGACGATCGAGAGCTTCCACTCCGCGGCAGGGCTTTCGAACGGCGGTCGGGAGCTCGGGCGGCGCAACGACTTCCTGATCGTCGCCTCGCTGGATGGCACCGACTACCTGCTCACGACGCCTCCGAGCAGTGACTTCGGCGACCCGGTTTTCGGCGTACGCTGGACCGCATTCTCACGACCGGGGCGCTGGAACGTCGTGGCCGAGGCCGCCGCCAAGGTCGTCGTCGGCGACGCCGAGCGCCTGGTCTCGACCGGATCGAACGACTACGGCACCCAGATCTCGCTGCAGCGCCACTTCCGCCGCAACGCGCTCTATCTCAGCGTGGCGCAGGTGTGGGTGTCCAGCCCCGAGCGCGCCTTTGCCGACGACGCCTGGATCCCGACCGCCGTGGCGGGCTGGGAGACGCGCCTCACGCGGCGGCTGAATCTGATTCTGCAGACCTACTGGAGCCGCAGCACGATCCGCGACACGCCACTCGACGAACTGTCCGCCGACAAGCTGCAGGCGACGCTGGGCGTCCAGTGGCTGCATCGCGGCACCGCGCTGCGGATCGCGATCACCGAGAACCTGGCGAACTTCGACAACACGCCGGATGTCGGGGTCTCGGTGTCGCTGGCGCGGATCTTCGACCGCGCCGGAACCGATCGCTGACCGCTCAGGGCTCGATATTGCTTTCTGACGCGAGCGTCGCCCGCGTCGAGAGTTCGCGGTGCTGGGGCGCCCTAGTGTTGAACCGAGCAACAAGACCCGCCGAGAACAGGCTTGGCGCGGCTCTCCATCTCGTCGGGATCTTTGACCGGATCGCCAGCGACCGAATCGCCAGCGGGCGCAGCGCTCGCCTCGCCTCAGCGCCGCTCGCGGCGACCTCGAGCCGCGTTGCTGTACGAGCCCCAGTAGCGCAGGAGCTGCCGGCCCGGTTCGGGCACGGGATCGAGCACGCGGGCCAGGAACTCCAAGACGTCCCCCAACAAGGCTGGGGACACAGCCCAGCGACCCACCGAATTGCCCCGGCCATCGCGGTGCCCGGCTCGGGCGCGGTAGACAACCTCAACGGAGGCGACGCTCAGTCCCCGCCCGAGACCCATCTCCCGGCGCCGCCGCTCTCGAAGCCGTCGGCGAACAGCGCCGGACGGAAGCGGCGGACGAAAACCGCCTGGCTCTGCCCGCTGAGATCCGGACCGTCCCAGGCGACGATGAAGTCGCCGTTGCCGAGGATGGCGACATCCGGGCTGTTCTGGGATCCGGTCGTAATGGAGTTCGCCAGGAAGCTCGAACTGAGAGGAGCTCCGTCGTGCCCCAGGTGGCGCGCCACGACCGCCGCACCGTCGCCGTCACCGCCCCCGTTCACTTCGTCGTCGTTCCAGACGACCAGGAAGCCGCCGTCCGGACCGGCACCGACCCGCGGGAAAGCCTGATAACCGGACGTGCGATCGTTGACCTGGAACTGCGGCCCGAGCGCGGCCCCCGTCGAATCGAAGGCACGCGCCTGAATGCTCGAGAAGTCCGTATCCGTTCCAGAAGAGACGTAGTCCTGCCAGACGATCAGGAACTCCCCTCCGGTGCCTCGGCGAACTCGGGGTGAGTACCGAGAACCTTCCGCTCCGGGGCCTGTGACGTCGACGACCGAACCGACCGGATCTCCCGCGGCGTCGAAGCGCTGGAGGCGGATGTCCTTCGTTGCCGGGAGCGGGTAACCGCCCCAGAGGACGTGTTCCCACACCACGACGAATTCCCCGTCGGGGGCGACCTCGACGCTCGGCCGGCGAATGAACGCGCTCGCACTGTCGGGGAGGATCGTGAAACTGTCGACGAGGGTGCCGGAGCTGTCGAAGCGTCGCCCCTCGATATCCGGATCGCTCCCCCAGACGACGATGAACTCGCCGCTCGGCCGGGCCGCGACGTCGATGCCGAGCTCCGCCGGATAGCCGGCGTCGGCGGCGACTTCGAACGGAACCGCCTCGGGCGAGCCGTCCGCTCCGTGGAGGCGCGCCTGACCGCGAAATTCGCCGATCCCCCAGATGTTCTCGAACTCGTCCCACACCACCAGGAAGCTCCCGTCGCTCTCGACCAGCACGGACGGACGAATGGCCGCGGGAGGCATCCTCGTGTACGCGTTGACCTGGAACTCCGGGCCGAGAGGCAGGCCCGAAGCGTCGAACCGGCGAGCTTCGATGCGATTGCCGGGGAGGCCCACGACGGAGGTGGGCTCGGTCGATCGCCAGGCGGCGACGAAGGACCCGCCGGGACCGGCCTGGACGCCCACACTGTCCGCGGTGCGTCCCGCGATCGAGTTGGCCTGCACCTCCGGCCCGATCGGTTCCTGCGCTGCGGCGAGCGTGACGGTGGCAAGACCGGTCAAACCGACAAGTCCCAGGCGGATTCTTCGCTCCATGGATCCTCCTGGGCTCGCGCCCGATTCCAGCACACGCTGGGCGGGAGGCATTGCCGCCCGGTGGCAGAGGCAGACTGCACCACTCGGCGGGGTTTGGCAAGGGTGCTGTCAGCTCCAGTCGAGATCGAGTCGCGAGCGGAAGGGGACGAGGGTGACACCGAGCTTGCGGATCGTTCCCGCGCAACGTGAGCCCGAGGACGGACGCGAGCCGCCACCGGCGACCCGCGCCGGTCGTCACTGAAGGCGGAATCTCGTGGTGGCTCCGAAATGGGAAGCCGTTGGTCGGCCGCCAATGATCGCCGGCTCGAAGCGCCAGCTCCCGACCGCTTGCGTCGTGATTCCTGCAAAACCCGGGTGTGTGGCTCTCAGGACCGTGGGGCAGCGAGTCTCGCCGCTCGCCAGCACGACCAGGCGCATGTCGACATCGGCCTCGAGCCTGCGCTTGCGAAGTTCGTCGGTGTACTGCGGATTCTCGTATTCGATGGCCTTCGCCGGCCGGTACTCGCCGCCATCGGCGAAGAGCGGCGGCTCGGCGTTCTCGTCGCCGCCGAGCGGCGGGATCTCGTGCCCGGCGGCGCGCAGCGCATCGACGCACGCCTCATAGTCGGCGTTGGCGATCAGGTCGACTCGAAGCTCCCTGTCCAGGCCCCGGACGCGCGCGCGGTCGCCGCCCGCCGCCTCGTACGTGGCAAGGAACCTGGAGGCAAGGTGGCCGAAACCCATCTCGGCATAGAGCTCTGTCAGGTATCGGTACGACTCGCGCGCCGCCCGGCTGTCGAGGCGCAGGGCCTCGATGAGGGCAGCTTCGATGGCCGGCACGGGGCCGCCGGTACGCAGCAGCGCGAGACCGTGCGCCTCGGCGGCGAGCGCCCGCTCCCGGTCGGTCCCGGCGCGCTCCCGCGCGCGGGCCGCGAAGGCGAACGCCTTGTCGCCCTGGTCCGCAAGTGAGGCCGCCACCGAGGCGCCGACGAGCGCGTCGAACGAGGCGCCTGCACTCCGGCGATCGGCCTCCTCGAAGTGCTTCAGGGCGCGCTCGAACCGATCGTTCTCCAGCGCGGCTCTCCCCCGCTCCAGCGCCGACTCGACCCGGGTATCGGCGGCCATCGCCGGCAGCGAAGACAGCCATCCCAGCAGCACGGCGAGCAGAGCCAGCGGGCGAGATCGGGAGACTGCGCCAAGGGTTGGCATCGGCACGCCGATCCTAACCGATCGACGGAGGAGCCCGCGAAGCACCTGACGATCCTTTCTCCTTTCTGGAAGCTCTTCTGTTTTCAGACAGCTGCGAAAGACTTTCCTGGAAGGAAAGGTGCAAAGACGAAAACTTCCATGGCAGGGAAAGACTCAAGAACTAAGAGCTTCCATTGCAGGAGGAGGCAAAGGACCGCGGGCGCGGCGCGGCCCGGCACGAAGCCGGCTGACGAGCTCCCTGCTCTTCGCCGACGGCTTCGAGACCGGCTCCGCCGCGAGCGGGCCCCGAAGCCAGTCTGCCCGACGGGTGCGGCGAAAGGGGGGATACTGGTCCTCTGCAGAGACCGGAACCGGTGGCCGGGGGTCAGTTCACCACCGCGTCGGACCAGGGCCCGACACTGCCGAGCTCGAAGCCGTCGCGGAAGAGGCCGAGGCTCACGAACACGCTCACCGCGCCCGCGTTGCTGACGGCGCCCGAGTTCTCGTTCGGCGCGCCGATCGCGAGGTCGGCGAAGTGGTTGCCGTCGAAGTCGCCGGGCGCCAGCGCGGCGCCGAAGTTGTCGAAGGCCTCCGAAGCGCCCGGCGCGACGTGGGACTGGACCATCACCGTCACGTCGTCGAGCGGCGCCTGGTCCGGGCGCGCGATCGCGTAGACGATGCCCGCGCCGGTGATGCCGCCGGCCGTGGCGCCGGGGGCGCCGACCACCAGCTCGGCGGCGCCATCGCCGTCGAAGTCGCCGGCGGCGAGGCTCGAGGCGAACGAGTCGAGGTTCGCGGGGGTGCCGAACGCCGCGCGCTCGATGCGCGTACCCATTCCGGCGGCCGGCAGCCCCGCCGGGTCGCCGCGCAGGATGCTCACCGCGCCGACGTCGAAGAGCCAGCCGCCGGCGCCGTCCGGCCAGCGCTCGCCGGGCGAGCCGATCGCGAGATCGTCGAGGCCGTCGCCGTCGAAGTCGGCGGCCACCAGCGCGGCGCCGAAACGGTGCCCCACGCCCGCGATCCCCGGTGCCGGCGGGAAGCCCTGGAGCAGCAGCTCGTCACCGTCGTCGGCCAGCCCGGAGCCGGGCAGCCCGCGCGCCACGACCACGACGCCACCGTCGACGCCGCTCGCCAGGTCCTCGAACGGCCCGCCGATCGCCAGGTCGTCGGCGCCGTCGCCCACGAAGTCGCCGAAGGCGAGCGCCGCGCCGAAGCGCGAGCCGGTCTCCTCCTGGTAGCCGAAGGTGCTCTTCGTCCAGACCTTCTCGGTGAAGTAGGAGCCGGTCAGCCCCGCCAGCCCGCCGCGCAGGACGTTCACCCCGCCGGAGTCGACGACCGTGCCGACGTCCTCGCGCGGCACGCCGATCGCCAGATCGTCGAAGCCGTCGCCGTTGACGTCTCCCACCGCGAGCGCGGAGCCGAGGCGGTCGTCGGCCTCGGGGACCCCGGAGAGGCTGTTGCGCCCCTGCCACCACCCCTGGACGCCGACGTTCGAGAGCCCGCCGACCGAGCCGTAGAGGACGACCACCGCGCCCGCGCCGTCCTGCCAGACGCCGTCGCCGTCCTGGACGCGCGCGAGCGGCACGCCGACGGCGAGATCGTCGTACCCGTCGTCGTCGAAGTCGCCGGCCGCGAGCGCGGCGCCGAAATTGTCGCCGGCATCGAGGGCAAGGCCGGCGCCGCCGAGATTCTCGAGCGTCCAGCTCGCCTCGACGGCGGCCGGCAGGCCGTTCGCGCTGCCGTAGTGCACCGAGATGCGCCCGGCGAAGTCCAGCCCGCCGACGGTCTCGCCGGGGACGCCGATCGCCAAGTCGTCGCGTCCGTCGCCGTTGAAGTCGGCCGCGACCAGGGCGCTGCCGAAGCGATCGTTCGGCGCCGGAGTCTCCGGCTCCCCGCCGCCGCCCTGCTCGAAGTAGGCGCCGCCGGTGGCCGAGAGCTGCGCTTCGGCGCCGGCCCCCGCCATCAGGATCGCGGTCGCGAAGAGAATCGTGCGCGCGGCAGCTCGCGTACGGCGGGCGAGGTGTCGCGCGAAAAGTCCGAGTCGGACGAGAGATTCGTTGTTCATCGGGAGCCTGCCTTTCCACCGGGCGCGCCGGTTTCGGGAATGGATCGTTCGCGGTGATTTCCGCGTTCCTTCCATTCCTCGCATTTCCGGCTCGAACTGCGACAGGCGGGTCGACCGTACGGCCTGCTCGGCTGCTGCTCGCCCTGTGGGCCATGATGGTCCGCTTCGCCCCCGGGGCCCGCCGGGTGGAGACCGAGCTGCGCACACGCTTCGGCCCGATCCGTCGCTCGGAGGCCGTGGCGCTCGCGGTGGTTTCGGCGCTCGCCGAGGAGGTCGCTCCACGGATTCGGCGCACGAGCGCGACGACCAGGAACCCCCGCCGCGCGAGGAGTGGCGCTAGCCGATCACGGGACGGCGAGCGACCAATTCGCGGTGCCGCCCTGATCGAAGCCGTCCGCGAAGATCCAGTCGTTGTCGAGCCGCGCCAGCGCCCAGCGGGTGCCGTCGGTCTCGCCGAGCGGCGCCACGCCGAAGTCGAGCTCGCGCTCCCAGGCGGTGCCGACCAGCACCGGCCGGCCGGCGACGAGCGCCAGGTCCATCGCGAAGTCGTGGGTCGGGGAGCCCGGGACGTCGAACTCGACGAAGGTCACCCCGTTGCCGCCGAAGGCGGGATCGAGCTGACCGTTGCCCTGGTAGCGCGCGGCGAAGAAGCCGTAGGCACCGTTCTGGAAATCGGTCTCGGCCGAGCCGACGAGCAGCAGCTCGCGCCCTTGCGGGACCACACCATTGATGCCGACCGCCCCGCCGAGGTCGAAGGTCACCGCTCCCGCCGTGCCGAAGGTCGAATCGAGCGCCCCTGCCGTGGTCCAGCGGTAGATGCGGGCGCCGGCGCCGGTGAAGCCGTCGATGGTCCAGGCCACCACCGGACGCCCGCGGCCGTCGACCGCGAAGGCACGCACGGTGTCGTCGATCGCGGGCGAGCCCTGATTGCCGTGGTCGGTCACCACCCAGCCGCCCGGACCCCAGCTGGTGTCGGGAACGCCCTGGGCGGTCAGACGCAGCAGACCGGTGACTCCCTGACGGTTTCCGACCGCCGCCCAGACCTTGCCGTCGGCGCTGCGCGCCCAGTCGGCGAAATACCAGTCGATCGCGGAGACGGCGGCCGGCGGCTCGACCAGCCGCCAGCCGTTGGTGCCGAAGCCGGGGTCGTGGGTGCCGTCGGCGAGCACCCGCGCGAGCGCGAGGCGGGGACGGCCGTCGGCGGTGCATTGGTAACAGACGTTGGTCACCCAGACAGCGCCGTTGGCGGCGGGCAGGATCGCGGTGGTGCTCGAGCCGGCGGTGAACCCCTGGTCGGGGAAGAGCAGGACGAGCTTGCCGTCGGCGCTGAAGGTCGGATCGAGGTCGCCGTCGGCGGTGAGCTGGACCAGGGCCGGCGTCCGGCGCGCACTGTCGAACGGATCGTTCTGGGCGAGACCGTGGACCAGGATGCGACCGTCGGGCCGCAGCCAGACGGCGTCGGCGTAGTCGTGGCCGTCCCCTTCGAGGTCGAAGCCGACGCGCTGGCGACCGGCGTTGCCGAAGGCGAGATCCCGTTCCCCGTCGTCGAGGAACCGGGCGACCAGGAAGTCGGTGTTGGTGTCGTTGCCGGTCCCCTCGCGCGAGTCGCCGGCAACGACCACCCGACCGACGCCGTCGGCGCGCGCGGCGAAAGCGTCGGCGAAGTCGCCGACCGGCGCCCAGGTGGCACGGCCGTCGCCCGAGAACTCGGGGTCGAGCTCGCCGACCTGGGCGAAGAGCGCCGGCGCGGCCAGCAGTGCGGAGAGCAGCAGAAGAGACGACCTGCGACGGATCGGGTGCATGCGGGCCTCCGGAGACAAGAACGACGGTCGCGGCGGCCTCATGACAACGGCAGTTCCGACCCCGGCTGCAATCCCGGCCGGTGCCCGATGGCGACGGACCTTCCGGAGGCGCGCCCGGCGTGTAGGAAATCGCTTTCTGGCGCGAGCGTAGCCCGCGTCGAGAGTTCGCGGTGCTGGGGCGCCCTAGTGTCGAACCGAGCAGGAAGACCCGC
>CAZUAT010000044.1:0-28995 GCA_964618415.1 uncultured Thermoanaerobaculia bacterium | reverse complement strand
GGGTGTTCGAATCTCCAGGGGTGTTCGAACTCGGAGTGAGTTGGTCCACCATTTCTCCTTTCCAGTCGAACAGCATTCGGGATCCGGATCCGCCGGCGCGCCAGCGCGTGCCGGCACGCGCGAGGCTCGCGAGGCGATGGGCGAAGAGGGTCCTCGCGCTGATCTCCTGCGACCATGACCCGGGCCGAGATTCTCGACTTCGTGCGACGGGACTGGGTCTCCGTCGAGACCCGATCTCTGAGCTTCTCTCCGCCCTCTCCGCCGAGCTCTCGCAACTCGGCAGCCGCTGGCATCTCTTTGGCGCGCAAGCGGTCGTTCTCTGGGGCCGCCCGGTGAGGCGGGGGCGCCTTGGATCTTCGTTCTATAATTCGTCACATGACGAAACGACGAGACAACGACCCGGCCCTGGCGCTGCTCGTCGAGGCCGCAAAGGGGCTGGCCCACGGCGCTCGGCTGCGGATCCTCGCCATGCTCGACGGGGGCGAGCTCTGCGTCTGCCAGATGACGGCTGTGCTCGACCTGGCTCCCTCGACCGTCTCTCAGCACCTCTCCGTTCTCGCCCGCGGCGGACTGGTCCGAGAGCGCAAGGAGGGCAAGCTCGTCTTCTACCGGCTGCGGGACGACTCGGCGGGCTCCGCTCTGGTGCCCAGTCTGCTCGCGGTCCTCTCCCAGGACCCGACCACGCGGCGTGACCGAGCCGAGGTCCAGCGCCTCCGCCGAATCCCGGTTGCCACGTTGTGCGCCGCCGAGCTCGACCTCGTGGCTCTCGGCGTCCGCAGCGCGGCGACCGGAGCGGTGACCCGATGACCCGCGGCCTGCTGTTTCTCTGCGTCGCCAACTCCGCGCGCAGCCAGATGGCGGAGGGGATCGCACGCTCGATGGCGGGCGGCCGGCTCCGGGTCGAAAGCGCGGGCTCGGCGCCGTCCCGCGTCAACCCGCTGGCGATCCGCGCGCTCGCCGAGATCGGCATCGATGTTTCGACGCAGCGATCGAAGTCCGTCGCCGAGGTCGACCGCGAGGCGATCGACACGGTCATCACGCTCTGCTCGGAGGAGGCCTGCCCGGTCTATCTCGGAGACGCGCGCCGCCTGCACTGGCCGCTGCCCGATCCCGCCGGCCACGACGAGAGCGAGGCCGACGGTCTGGAGCGCTTCCGCGCCGTCCGCGACGAGCTCTGCCGGCGCATCGGCGCCTTCCTCGCCGAGGAAGGAGTCGCCACGACCGGAACCGGAGAGCCTCGATGACGGCCGACGGCACGACGAAGCGCCTCAACGTCTTCGAGCGCTATCTCACGATCTGGGTCGCGCTCTGCATGGTCGCCGGAGTCGCACTGGGCAAGCTCCTGCCCGGCTTCACCGGCGCCGTCCGCGCGCTCGAGCTCGGCGAGGGCTCCCAGATCAACGCGGCGATCGCGGTGCTGATCTGGTTGATGGTCTACCCGATGATGCTGAAGATCGACCTCGGATCGATCGTCGCCGTCCGCGAGCGGCCGCGGGGGATTCTCGTCACTCTCTTCGTCAACTGGCTGGTCAAGCCGTTCTCGATGGCGGCGCTCGGCTACCTGTTCTTCCGGGTGCTGTTCCAGCCCTGGATCGGCGCCGAGCTCGCCAACCAGTACCTCGCCGGCTCGATCATCCTCGCTGCGGCGCCGTGCACCGCGATGGTCTTCGTCTGGTCCTACCTGACCGACGGCGACCCCGCCTACACGCTCGTCCAGGTGTCGCTCAACGACCTCATCATGCTCGTTCTCTTCGCGCCGATCGTCGGCTTCCTGGTGACCGGCGCGAGCACCCTCACCGTGCCGTTCGGCGTGCTCCTCGCGAGCGTCGTCGTCTTCATCGTCATCCCGCTCGTCCTCGGCGCCGCCAGCCGCATCCTGCTCCTGCGGCTCAAGGGCAAGCAGTGGTTCGAAGCGCGGTTCCTGCCGGCGTTCCACCCGGTCACCGTGATGGCACTGCTCGCGACCCTGGTGATGATCTTCGCCTTCCAGGCCGACAACCTGACCGGGCGCTTCTTCCACGTCGTCCTGATCGCGATCCCGCTGCTGATCCAGGTCTACCTGAACTCGGGCCTCGCTTACGGCTTGATGAAGTGGCTGAAGGTGCCGCACGACGTGGCGGCGCCGGGGGCGCTCATCGGCGCCAGCAACTTCTTCGAGCTGGCGGTCGCCACCGCGATCGCGCTCTTCGGCCCCGAGTCGGGCGCCGCGCTCGCCACCGTCGTCGGCGTCCTCGTCGAAGTGCCCGTCATGCTCTCGGTTTGCACGTTCTGCAACCGGACGCGGCACTGGTTCCCGGCACCTCGCCCGCGGCACCCGACGCCGGCGCGTTAGGCGTCGAACAAACCGCGCCGTCCGGCCGGCCCTCGTAATCGATCACGCCGCCGCGGCGATCGATCTCGACGCGGCAGCAGGCGAGGACGGCCGCGCGCAGCTTCTGGCGCGCCCGCTGCACCCGGGACTTGGCTCCGGACAGCGAGAGCCCCTCGCGCCGGGCGATCTCCGCCTGCGGAAGGGCTTCGACCTCCGCCAGGGTGAGCGCGCGCCGGTAGGCATCGGGCAGCGTGCCGAGCAGGGGCGCGAGGCAGGCGGCGAGGTTGCGCTCGGCCGAGGGGTCGTCCGGGCTCCCGGCCGGAGCGGCTGCTGGCTCGAAGTCGTCCGCCAGCCGCTCCGGTTGGCGGCGGCGGTAGTGATCGACGATCGCGTTCCGCGTCACGCGGTAGAGCCAGGCGTCGAGGTGATCCGGCGGCGACGGCCCCGAGAGCTGCTCGAACGCGCGGACCAGGACGTCGTGCACGATGTCGTCCGCCGCCGCCGGCTCACGCACTCGGGCGCCGACGAAGCGCACGAGCTCGGCGCGCAGCCGCTCCCACTGCGGTATCGAGGCTGCGGAGGTGGCGGACGACATCGCGTTCATTCTCCGTCAGGCGCAGCCGCAGGTGCTCGCAGCGGGGGCGCAGCAGCCCGCCTTCTCCTCCGGGGCGCAACAGGTAGCGAGCTCGGAGGGCGGGCAGCAGGCCGCGACGCCGCCAGACTCCGGCCCCGGCCGCCCCGAGGCCTTCGCCGCCTTCCCGACGAAGAAGCGACGCAGGTTCTCCGGCAGCTCGTAGTCGGAGCGGGCGGGCGACCCACCCGGCGCCGGCTGCGCCGTGCCGACGATTTCCTTGAGCAGAGCCTCGACGACGAGGCCGACCGGCGCCTCTTCGTGCTCCTCCCCCTGGTAGCTCCAGATCCGGCAGTCCGTCCCCTCCGAGCAGCCGCAGAGATCGGAGCAGGAGCCGCAGGCGCTTTCCTGCGTCTCGAAGACGATGTCCCGCCCGGCGATGCGGATCGTGGGCGAGCTCGTGAAGCGATGACGCCGCGCCTCCTCCTCCGAGGTGACGAGGCGCTTGCGCAGCCGAAGAGCGGTTCCTACCGAGTCGGCGACCGGTCCCACCAGTTCGAACGCCTTCTCGATGTTGGCGAGCGTGCCGGTGCAGCGGGTACAACTCGACAGGTCGAGCGCCAGCAGCTCGACGTCGAGGACACGGGCGTGGGGGAACGACGAGGCGGGGCGCTGCTGCTGGGTCATGACCGGGATCTCCTCGGGTCAGGGGCCGCACTTCGTGTGCGCACCTGACCTACAGACGGAGCCCCCCTGAAAAAGACGCAACCGCGGCACCGGCTCCGGGCCGGCCGAGCGCCGGCTCGCTTTCCGCGAGCTCGGACTCGCGATCGGCATCCACGCCGTCGAAACGCTCGGCCGCCGAGCCGACCGCGTGAAGGAAACGATCGCGGGCTACCTGGGCGAGCCGCCGGGCTGATTCGCGCTCAGCGCGGCGCCGGCGCGCGTTCGACGCGGGCGCCGTCGGCGACCTTCTCGCTCGGATAGAGGATCACCTCGTCGCCGTCGGCGAGCCCCGAGACGATCTCTACCGCCCGGGCGCCGCGCTTCCCCGCCGTGACTTCGACGCGGCGGGCGCGCCCATCCCGGACGGCGTAGACCGCCCAGCCGGCTTCGCCGCTGCGGAACAACGCCCCCGCCGGCACCTGCAGCACGTCCTCGCCGCGCCACAGGACGATCGTCGCGCGCACGCGGAAGCGGTCGCCCAGGGCGGGAGCGCTTTCGGTCAGCCGGCCGACGGCGATCACGCGCTGCTCCTCGACGCCGAGCGGCGAAATCTTGGTGAAGGCCGCCGGCTCGACGTGCGAGATCGCCGCGGCGAGCGGCGCGGCGAGGCCGGCGTCGACCCGCATCGGCTGGCCGGGCGCGAGCGCCACGGCGTCGGTCGAGAGCAGCTCGACGGCGATCTCGAGCCGCCGCCGGTCGCCGATCTCGAGGATCGGCTCTCCCGCCGCGAGCACGCGCTCCGACTCCTCGAAGCGGCGGAGCACCTCGCCGTCGGCCGGAGCGCGGAGCTCGATCGTCGCGCCGCGCTCCGCCTCGAGCAGGACCGAGCGCGCCGCCGCGGCCTCGCACTCGGCCGCCACCGCGCGCTCGCGGCCGGCGACGAGCGCTTCGCCCGCGCTCTGCTCGGCGGTGATCGCGAGCTCGAGCTCCTCGGCGGCCACCACCTGCTCCCCGGCGAGACGGCGCTTGCGCGCCAGCGTGCTCGCGGCCTGCGCGGCGAGGGCCTCCGCCTCGGCGACGCCCGCGCGCGCCTCGCGCGCCGTCGCCCGCGCCGCTTCGAGCCGCGCCGTCGCGCCCTCGCGGGCGCGGGCGTCGAGCGGCAGCGGCGCGAGCCGCGCCACCGCATCGCCGCAAGCGACGGGGCTTCCCTCCCGCAGCTCGAGCGGCAGGAGACGACCGGCGACAGGGGCGGCGACGACGTGGCGCGGGCGGATCCGCGTCTGCCCCTCCTCTTCGAGCGTCACCTCGAGAGGCGCGCGGCTCACCGGCGCCGTTTCGACCACGATCGCCGCCGGGCGGAGCCACCAGTAGGCCACGCCGACGACGGCGAGAAGCGCGAGGACGACAGAGAGCGGACGTCGTGACGGAGGGCGCATCGGTTCACTCCCGCGACTTGAGGACGGAGACGAGATCGAAGCGGTCGAGCCGCCGGCGGACGAGCGCTCCCGCGAGAGCCGCCGCGACGGCCACCGTCGCGATCGCGAACGCGACGGTCGCGCCCGAGACGACGAGCGGGATGCGGAAGAGCTCCGACTCGAAGCGGATCACGATCAGGCGACAGAGAGCGTAGCCGAGGGCGAGGCCGAGCGGCAACGACAGGGCGGTCAGCACCGCCTGCTCTCCGAGGAGCATCGCCGCCACCTCGCGGCGCGAAAAGCCGAGGACGCGCAGGCTCGCGAGCTCGCGGCCGCGCTCCGAGAGCGCGACGCGCGCCCCGTTGTAGATCATGCCGGCGGCGATCACGCAGGCGAAGAGCATCGTGATCGAGAGCGAGATCCGGAAGCTCTCGGCGATCGTCGCGTCGAAGCTCTGCGCCGTGGCGCGACGGGTCGAAACCGCGGCGACGCCGGGCAGCCGCTTCAGGCGGCCGTAGAGCTCCCGTTCGGCGAGCGGATCGACCGCGAGAAAGGCGCCGGAGAAGGTCCCGGGCTCGCCGGCGAGGCGGGCGAGCTCGCCCGCCTCGGCGTAGGCGACGCCGCCGAGGAGGTCGTCGACGATCCCCTCGACGCCGACCTTCGCGCGCCGGCGGCGGCCGTCGAGCACGAGGAGGTCGAGCGAGTCGCCGGCGGAAACGGCGAGTTCCTCGGCCAGCCGGCGCGACAGGAGGAGACCCGAGGCCGGCGGAGCGTGGGCGACGAGGCGCTGATCGACGATCCGTCGGAGCTCGCCGCCGGCGGCGTGGCCGATAAGTGCCGCGCGCTCGCGCGCCGGACGGGCGCCGCCGCTTTCGAGCTCCGCGGCGACGCCGCGAAACGGCTCCACCGCGACGACCCCGGGGAGACGGCGCAGCTCGTCGAGCGCGGCGCGCGGCAGCGCCTCGCGAAAGGTGACCGCGACGCTCTCGCGCTGGACGTGCTCGAACTCGACGCGCCGGATCCAGTCGACGGCGTCGTAGGCGAATCGCGAGGCGACGAGCAGCGCGCCCGCGAGCGCGAGCCCGACGAGCGAGAGCGCCGCCTTGCCGGGGCGACGGTAGAGATGGCGGGCGACGCTCCGCGCCGGAATCGACAGCCGCTGCCGCAGCCCGCCGCGGTCGAAAGGGCTGGGGCGGAAGCGCTCCGGTGCGTCGGGCCGGAGCGCTTCGGCGGGCGGGAGGCGCACCACGGCGCGGACCGAGAGGAGCGCGCCGACGAGGCCGGAGCCGACGCCGGCGGCGATCGCCGCGCCGACGACGGCGCCGTCGGGAACGAAGCGGGCGAGCTCCGGCGGGAACTGGAAGAAGCGGGCGTAGACGCCGGCGAGAGCGCGCGCGAAGGCGAAACCGAGCGCGGTCCCCAGGAGCGCTCCGGCCGTGACCGGGGCGAGCGCGAGCGCGAGATAGTGCGCCGCGACTTCGCGCGACCGGTATCCGAACGCCTTGAGCACCGCAATCTGTGCGCGCTGGGTGCCGACCAGCCGGAAGAGGACCAGGTGGAGGAGAAAGGCCGTCACGCCGAGGAAGATCGTTGGCAGGAGCACGCTCGTCACCGCCGTCTCGCCGATCTCGTCGGAGAGGAAGCGATGCGAGACGTGCTCGCTCCGGTCGAAGGCGCCGAGCGGGCCGTACGGGGCGAGGAGCGCGTCGAGCCGCCGCAGGAGATCGGCCCGGCCCGCGGCCGTGGTCCCCGGCGCGAACGTCAGGACGAACTCGTTCGCCCGCCCCTCGAGATCGAAGGCGGCGGCGAGCGCGCTCTCGGCCATCCAGAACGCGCCGAATCGCCGGTTGTCGGGAAAGATCTCGCCGGTGCCGCGGATCTCGTAGACGAACTCGGGCGCGATCGCCGTTCCGACCAGCGTGAGCGGCTCGAAGCGGCCGTGGAGCACCGCGCCGAGGCGGTCGCCGGGGCGGAGGCGGTTGGCGCGCGCGAAGGCGGCCGAAGCGACGACGGAGCCGCGCTCGCCGCGCTCGGGCAGGCGCCCGCTCGCGAGCCGCAGGTCGTTGAGCCGCGGATGGCCGACCTCGCCGCCGGCGACGCCGTTACCGCCGACGTCCGGGAGCGAGACGAAGCGGCCGGTCGCGGGCTCGGCGAGGCCGGGCACGTCGAGCAGCACGTCGACGACGATGCGCGGCTCGACGGCGGCGACGCCGGGGAGCCGGCCGATCTCCTGCGCCACGCCCACCGGCGCCCGGGCGACCGGCACGAAGGCCTCGGCGAATCGCGACTCGCGGTAGTAGCGCTCCTGGGCGCCGCGCAGGAACCCGTTCATGCTGCGCAGCGCCACGAAGAGCGAGACGCCGGAGGCGACGACCAGAACGACGGCGCCGAACGGGCCGCGCAGGTGCCAGACGTCGCGGCGGAGCTTCCGGTGGAGGGGGCGCACGGCGATCACCACTCGAGCTCGTCGGGGCGCTTGCGCCGGGCGTTCGTCGTCGTGGCGACGATGCGGCCGTCGCGCAGGCGGAGCACCCGGTCGGCCATTCCTCCGATCGCCGCGTTGTGGGTGATGACGGCGACCGTCGTGCCGAGCTCGCGGTTCACCTTCTCGAGCACGGTGAGGACGAGCTTGCCGGTCTCGTAATCGAGCGCGCCGGTCGGTTCGTCGCAGAGCAGGACGTCGGGCTGCTTGGCGACGGCGCGCGCGATCGCCACGCGCTGCTGCTCGCCGCCCGAGAGCTGGGCCGGAAAGTGGTCGAGCCGTTCGCCGAGCCCGACCAAGTCGAGGGCCTGGGCGGCGTCCATCGGATGCTCCGACAGCTCGGTCACCAGCTCGACGTTCTCGCGCGCCGTGAGGCTCGGGATCAGGTTGTAGAACTGGAAGACGAAACCGACGTGCTCGCGCCGGTAGCGGTTGAGCTCGTCCTCGTCGCCGGTCGCCAGGTCGTGGTCGAGGAACCGCACCGTGCCGGAAGTCGGCGTGTCGAGGCCGCCGAGGATGTTGAGCAGCGTCGACTTGCCGCTCCCCGACGGCCCGAGGAGCACGAGGAATTCGCCGCGCGCGATCTCGAGGTCGACGCCGTCGAGCGCGGCAATCTCCACCTCTCCCACCCGGTAGACCTTCCGCAGGCCGACGGCTCGGAAGAGCGTCATCGCCCGCGGGAGCGTCCCGTCGAGCGGCTCCCGGGCGAACGCGTCGCGCGGCGCACGATCTCGACCGAGAGCACGGGAACCTCGGTGCTCTTCGGCCAGGGTCGGTCGCCCACTTCGTCGAGGGCGGCACGGCTGCACGCGGAACTGTCCACTGCGACCAGGATTCTCATGATCCCTCCCTCTTTCGTATGCGGAGCGACGCTTCCACGCGCGGCGCGCCCACCTGGAGGTCGAAGTTAGTGGGAGAACCCACTTGCCGCACCGTCCCAACGGGTGGGCGGCCGGTTCGGTCGACCCCGGCACGCCCGCCCGTTCCGGCGGTTGGAGGAACGACGGAGCTCCCACCCCCGCGGGTGCTTCGCTCCTCCGGCTCGCTCTGGCGCGAGCGAGTACGCTCGCGCCACCCGAGCGCACTCTCGGCGCGCTTGCCGGCTCGCACCGTCGCTGGTGGGATTCCCAGCTCGCCGACCTGCCGGCGGGCAATCGGCTCGTGCAGCCGGCCAATCGCGGCACTGCTCCGGCCGTGCTCCTCGCCGCCCGCGCCGCCGCCCGGCGGGGTAGCGGACCCCTACCCGTGGCGTGGGGAGACGAGCCCGCTGGATACCGCCCCACGGGATGTTGGTGGACCCCGTCGCGAAGCGTACGGTTTGCTCAGCGTCGCCACCCCGCGTTCCGGCGGGCACCCCGGCGACCAAGGAGGACGTCATGTTGAGCCTGGCCAAGAAGAAGGACGCGATGGTTCCGTTTCTCGACGAGCTTCGCCGTGACATGGAGGGGTTCTGGGACCGTCCGCTCCTGTTCCGCTCCGTGCGGCCGCTGCGCGAGCTCGCCAACGGGTTCGAGTGGGCGCCGACCATGGACGTCTTCGAGAAGAACGGCGAGCTCCACGTGAAGGTCGACCTGCCGGGCGTCAAGAAGGAGAACGTCAAGGTCGAGATCGACGACGGCGATCTCGTCATCTTCGGCGAGCGCAAGGAAGAGAGCGAGGTCGAGGAGAAGTACTTCTACCGCGCCGAGCGCCAGCACGGCGAGTTCTTCCGCCGCATGGCGCTCAACTTCGAGGTCGATCCGAAGAAGGTCGACGCGAAGTTCGCCGACGGCGTGCTCGAAGTCGCGATCCCCTACCCGCCCGAGAAGAAGGTCGAGCCGGAGAAGATCGCCGTCAAGTGACGCGGACACGGAGGAGGGCGTGATGAGAGTCCAGGTGAAGGATCTGATGACGCGCGAAGTGAAGTCCTGCGATCCGGACGATAGCCTCGCCTCGGCCGCGATCCGGATGTGGGACAACGACTGCGGGATCCTCCCGGTGGTCGACGGCGGCAAGGTCGTCGGCGTGATCACCGACCGCGACATCTGCATGTCGCTCGCGCTCCACGGAGCGCGGCCGAACGAACGCGCCGTCGCCGAGGTCTCGAGCGGCCATCTCCACGGCTGTTCGCCCGAGGACGACGTCGTCAAGGCGCTCGCGACGATGGGCAAGCAGCGAGTCCGGCGACTGGTCGTGCTCGAGGACGGGCGCCTCGCCGGCATGCTGTCGATGAACGACATCGTCGCGTACGCCGGGGAGAACGAGGCGCTCCGCAAGCCGATCCTCGCCGCGATGGAGCAGATCTGCGCCCATCGTAGGCTGCCGGCGGTCGCCTCCGCCGCCTGACCGCCCTCCCGGCGGGCCGCGCGAAACGCGGTCCGCCGGGCTCGCGGATCAGGTCGACCTGACGCGTTTCGCCCCCGCCCGTCGGCCGGGTCGGGTCCCGCGGGCCCTTTGGCCGCGCCGCGCTTCGAAACGCGAAAGCGTGTCGCGGCTCCACCGCCCCAGCGTCTCGAAGATCCGCTCTCCGGCGTCGAGGACCGCCTCCAGATACTCTCGGTCGGGGGAATCGGGCTCTTCCTCGTCGAGCGCGCGACGCACGGCGGCGAGCTGCTCCACGATGGCGAGGCTCGACTTGCCGTAGGCCTCGAGATCGCGCGCCAGCACGCCGGGCGGCGCGTGGCGCCCGAAGAAGACGCGGAGCAGGAGTTCGTTTCGCGGTCGCGAAGGGGTGATCGGCGTTTCGAACCAGGCGCCCAGAGCGGCGCGACCCGCGGCGGTAAGGGCGTAGAGCTTGCGGTGCGCCGGTCCGCTGCGGCCGGCCACGAGACGCATCGTGACCAGCTTCCGCTCCCGCAGACGGCGCAGCATCGGATAGATGTGGCCGTAGCTCTCCGACCAGAAGCTGCTCAGGCGCGCCTCCACTTCGCGCTTGATGTCGTAGCCGGTCATCGGCTGCTCGGCGAGCAGGCCGAGAATGGCGAACTCCGTCGGGTTGCGTCGCATCCGCGTCACTTCTGGGAACGGGCCAGGGTCAGGAAGAGGCCGCCGACGACCCCCGCTACGGCGGAAATCCAGAGCGCGAAGCCGAGATCGGGAAAGTATTCGACCAGGGTGCGCAAGGGCACCCCGAAGTAGCGCGGCACGCCGACGAGAACGACGGCGCTCGCCGCGAGCTCGAATGCGAATGGTCGCAAGGCACGGGCGGAAGGCTTCATCCGGATCGGTCGACCCGCCCGCGACCATGCGCGGACACGCCTTCCCATCTGCGCCAGAGCGAAGAGCACGCCGAGGGCGAGCGCCCCCTCGAGCAGCCGCTCCCGGGGCCAGACGACGGGGGCGGGAACGCCCGCCAGGATCGCGTGGATGCCGTCCACGAGCTCGGCCGTCGCCGAGAAGAACGGCCCGCTGTTCGTGTTCGTGAGGACGCTGATCGCGAGTCCGGCGCTCGGCACGAGACGCACCCGCGCCGCCGAAGTCCGGGAGCTGCCGGCATGCTCGAGGACGAGCGCTCCGTGCCGCCGTGACCGACCCCACCCGAGCGCGGCGCCTTTCGCGTCCAACGGTCCGAGCGTCGCGGCCACTGCGGCGGGATCGAGAACCTGCGCGCCGGCGAATCGTCCGCTGCCGACGAGCGCCCCGCCGAAGCGGCCGAGATCGGTGACCGAGGCCGCGACGAAGCCGGCCGGGACGAGCGCCGGCGGAGGAGGCGGCTCTCGCCGCCGGACCTGGAACCCGAACAGCGACTGGTGGCCCGGAGCGAGGTTCCGCGGCCACGGTTCGGCGAGCGCAACGCTGGCGTCCGCGAGCCCGAGCGGATCGAGCACGTGGCGACGCAGCGCGTCCGCGTAGCCGCCGCCGTCCGCGGCCGCGACGAGGCGGCCGAGCAGGATGTAGTTGAGCGACGAGTACTCGCTTTCGGCGCCCGGCGGACCGCCGGGAGCGATCTCGTCGGCGCGCCCCGTCTCCTGAGCCCGCCGATCGTGCCCGCTCCACTGACGGATGCCGCTGCGATGCTGCAGCAGGTGGTGCGCGGTGATCGATCGGGGCTCGAACGGCGGGCGCATCGAGAAATCGGGAAGCGTCGACTCGATCGGCGCGTCGAGATCGAGCCGGCCCTCGGCCCACAGCTCGAGCGCGGCACTCGCCGTCAACGTCTTCGTCACCGAGCCGAGGAAGAACGGCGTCCTCGCCGTGATCGCGCCGCTTTCGGCCTCCGGGCCGAAAGCCGCTGCGAGGACCACCTCGTGGGGAGTCGCGATCGAGACGGCGACCGCCGGAAGTCCGAGCCGTCCGCGTTGCTTCGCGACGAACCGCTCGACTGCGGCGAGCCGCTCGGTCGAAACGAAGTTCGCCGCCGTCGGCGAATCTCCGGCCGATGCCACGCCGGTCGGTGACAGCCAGAAGGCCAGGGTGGCGGCTGAGATCGCCCGACATCGCGACCGCGCGAATCCGATACTCACGGTCCGATACTATCGAATCGATATATATCCGGTCGATCGACCCGGTGTCTCGGCACCTTGGAGTCCCTGGCCCGCGTCCTCGATCACGTACCCGAACCGGGCCAGCACTTCCTGCGCGATTGGGGCTTCTGCAGCAACGCGGCCCGGGGTCGCCGCGAGCGGCGAAAGCGAGCAGAGCGCCGCACCGGCTGGAGACCTGGCCACCGATCCCGACGAAATCGAGAACCGCCGCGCGGCGACCGTTCGGATACCCCGGAGGTCGCTACCTTCCTCCAGCGCCGCCGGCGCGAACGGCTGAAGAAGGTCACCTCGCCGCTTGCCACCGTCTCGGCGAACGCCGCCTCGTCCATGAACCCCACCATCAGCACGCGGCCGCTTCCGGCCTCCTGCACGACGGCGGGGACCAGCCCCTCTGATTTCGACTAGTCGAGCTCCATGAGGTTCTCCCTGATCCCTCGTGCGAGCCCGTGGTCCGGCGAGAAAGACGAAAAAGCCCGCCGGCCGTCAGAGTCCGCGTCTCATCCGACGAGGCGCGACCCGTCGCTACCGCACCACTTCGCGATGGCGATCGGCCCAGTAGGCCCAGGCGACGAGCAGCCATTGCGCCTGTCCTACCCAGGCGATCGCCGTGACGCTGGGTGGCAGCGGGCCGAAGAGGTTGGAGAGGTGTACCAGCAGCAGGAACGCCACGAGGCCGCCCAGGATCAGGTTGCCGGCGCGATCCCGCGCCCGCGTCGCTCGCAGGTAGAGGACGATGCCGGCCGCGAACAGCCCGAGCTCGAGTCCGATCGCCAGCACGGGGTGATTCCACAGCCCGAGGCCGAGCCGCGCCGACCCGCCCGGCGCGAGTGGTAGGTCCGGGGCGTGGGTGAGCAGGTCGAGCAACCAATGGCTCACCACCAGGGCGCCACACACCACGGCACCAACCACCCAGCGCCGCAGCGCGAAGTAGACGCCGGCAAACAGCACCGCCCAGCCGACCACCGCGAGCAGGCTGTGGGTGATCGGATAGTGGGTGAACTCGAGCGGCGTCACCGCCGTCGCGCCGGGCACGATCGCCACCGTCTCGAGGCCGAGGAGGAGCAACGTCGGCCACAGCAGGTCGATCAACTGAGTGGCCAGAAAGAGGGTGCCGAGCGAAGCCCGAGGAGCGGCCGGCTTGGCCGCCAGGCCGAGAGCGAAGTGGCCGATGAACATGGTGCGCGGAGCATCTCACGGAGCTCGCGTCCGTCCCACGGCCGCCGGTGGCCTCAATCTCGGTGCGTCGCGCGGCCGGGGGCAACGGTTCGACGACCGAGGCCGGAACCTTTCCGAATCAGGACTGGCTGATCCAGCCAGCGACGGTGGACGGCGCGGGCTTGGGAGAGAGCGAAGGCGCGACCTTCGTCATACTCCGACGCTCTCGCAGGCGCTTCAGATCGCCGTGTAGCCGCCGTCGACCAGGTAGTAGCCGCCGGTGATGAAGGAGGCCTCGTCCGAGAGGAGGAAGCAGACGAGCGGGGCGACCTCCTCGGCGCGACCCAAACGGCCGAGCGGATGGCGGCTGACCAGCTCGGCACGGACCTCCGCCGGCAGGTGCGCGAGCAGGGGCGTATCGATGTAGGCCGGGCCGACGCAGTTGATCCGCAGCCCCTGGGGGCCGTACTCGGCGGCCGCGTTCTTGGTCAGGCCGACGACGCCGTGCTTGGCCGCAGTGTAGGCGGAGTTGCCGATCGCGGCGACGGCGCCGTGGATCGAGGCCATGTTGACGATGGCGCACTGCTCGGCGCCCGCCGCGAGCATCGCCGGGATCTGGTAGCGCATGCCGTAGAGGACGCCGTTGAGGTTGATGTCGACGACCCGGCGCCATTCCGCGAGATCGGTCTCGCCGGTCGGCGCCGCCGCGCCGCCGATGCCGGCATTGTTGACGGCGTAGTGCAGCGCGCCGAAGGTGGCCACCGCGTGGCGCACGACCGCTTCGTTGTCCTCCGCGCGGGCGGTGTCCTGCTCGAAAGCGCTTGCCGTTCCGCCGGCGGCGGCGATCTCCGCCGCGACCCGCTCGGCGCCCGCCAGTCGGATATCGGAGAGCACCACCTTGACGCCGTTGCGCGCCAGCAGCTTCCCGATCGCCTCGCCCAGCCCCGAGCCCCCGCCAGTCACTACGGCGACCTTGCCCTTCATTCCACTCATGGCGCGCCTCCTTCTGCCCCGGGGGGCTCGAGGCTCGGATCAGGCCGAGCCGGTTCGAAGCGATCCTTACCCGTCGCATCGCCGCCGGCAAGACCCACGGGCGCCTGCCCGGCACCGGCTCCGGCAGCGGCCTGGTCTTCGTCGGTGCCCTGAAGGCGGGGCGCGCTCCTGCGCGCGGCCGAGCCGGCTACCCGGCTACATTCGGCTCCGGTGTCCCCTCCACGCGCGCCCCGGCGAACTCCTATCCAGAAGTCCATCGGATCGGGAGAACGCGATGTACCGCTACGAATCGACGACCAGCCTCGCACTCCGCCTCGCACTCACTCTGGCCCTGACCGGCGGCGCAGCCGTTCCGGCCGCCGACGGGCATCTCGACACCGCCGGCTTCCACCCGCCGGACGGCTGGGCGCCGATCGAACTGCCCTTGACCGACGTCTGGTCCGGGCGCGGGACGCTCGCCCCGGACGAGGCCCTGGTCTTCGCCGGCCACACGGAAGATCACAACATGCACTGGGTGCGGGTCACGCCGACCGGAGTCGAGTCGAGCTGCACGGTCGCTCCACCGGAAGGACACGCGGTCTACGTCTTCGATGCAGCTTTCGACAGGCAGGGCCGCCTGCTCCTGGTCGGGAAGACGTGGAACAGCTTCGTCTCCGTCTACCAGCCGTTCATCGCCCGGTTCCTCTACCCCGACTGCCTGCCGGACCCCGACTTCCTGGACGAAGGCTTCCGGGTCGAAGGCACCAACACCGACACGACGCCGGTGCGGATCGCGACGACCTGGGTGGGTCCGTTTCCCTTCGGCTCCGAGCGCATCGTCGTCGCGGCCTACGACAGCGACGGTCGCAGCTGGGCCTTCCGCTACCGGGACGACGGCGACGACGATTTGACCTTCGGAATCAACGGCAAGCGGGAGCTCGCGGGCTGGGAGGCCGGACAGCGCGTCTACCTGCAAGACATGGTCGTCGACTCCGAGGGACGGATGCTGTTCGCCGGTCACGTCGGCTTCTGTTTTCCTTGCGAATGGGACGCCTACCTTCACCGGGTCCTGCCCAACGGCGAGGACGACACGAGCTTCATGATCGCCGGCGTGATCCCGAGGCACTGGGACTACGTCGCGGGCGGCTCCTCGAGTTGCCTCGCCCTCGCGATCTCCGCCGAAGGCGACCACTACTGCGCCGGCGCCGCCGACACTTCGGGAACGCCGGACCGCCGCTTCGCCGTGACCCGACTCGCCCCCCAGGGCCAGGTACTCGAGACGGTCGCGCGGGCCAGCACCTACTTCCGCAACCCCTACGGCGTGGCGATCCAGGGCAACGGCCGCCTGGTCGTCGCCGGAATCTCGAGCGAGCCGGGCCACGTTCTGTTCGTCACCGCGCTCACGATTCCGGAACTCGACTTCGATCCGGAGTTCGGCGACACCACGCCCACCGACCCCTTCACCCCGATCGACCTCGGCGTCCCCGTCAACGCCACGGGTTGCTCGATGCGACTCGACGGGTCGGGCCGTCCGGTGGTCTTCACCGATTTTCAGGTCTCCGGCGTGCGCATCGGCGCCGTCGCCCGCCTCGAGAACCGCTACATTTTCGCCGACGGCTTCGAGAGCGGCGACCGGTCGCGCTGGTACGCGAACTGATCTCGCGCCTTCGCCTCCGGCCTTCGGCGCCGCCCCGGGCACCGGAGCTCGCTATTTCAGATGTCGATCGAGGAAGGCGAGCGTTCGCTCCCACGCGAGCTTCGCCGCGGTGACGCCGCCGACGGCGAACTTGGCGGCGCGGTCAAGGAACTTCCGGCGGTCGATGTCGCCGTGCACATAGGCTCAGTGGTCCGTCGGCGTGCCGAGCGCGCGGTCCAGTTCGGTGCGGGTCATCGTGCGATCGAGCAGCGGCAGGAAGACCTCCTCCTCCTTCTCGAAGTGCGCCGCGATGATTCGCAGCGTGCCGTCGGCCGCGCGCGCGAAGGCCCGGCCATCGAGCTCCTCCGCTTGGGCGCGCGCGTCGAGATCGGCGATCGCCCGTCCGATGATGCCGTGCTCGTAGCGCATCGAGGCGGTGAACGGCTCGCCCTGCCGCCCCGCCTTCTCGTCGACCAGCGGATAGAGGCGGCTCTCCTCCCAACGCGCGTGCTCGAGGATGTGTTCGGTCAGGAAGCGCACTACGAATGCCATAGTGCGGCGCTGCTGCTCGGCCGTGGCCCCTTCGAGGGAGCCGACCATCCCGTCGAGGTGCTCGAGGTGGACCTGGATCTCGGCGTGGCCGGCCCGGAAGCCGGCGGTCGCCGGCTCGTCGGCAGCGCCCACCGGAAGGGCGAGAACGGCGCCGGCGAGAATGGCCGTCCAGAGCGGATGCCGCGCCCGGCGCCGCGTCGATTCAATCGTGGTCATCGTCACTCTCCTCGCGGGTATCCTCGTGGACGGCGGTCTCGCCGCCGACTACGCTCCGTGCGGTGTCCATGTGCCGCTCCCGCGGCTCGACATCTCCGATCGTCAGCACTGTGCCGGTGAGTGGCAGGGTGAGGCGGCGTGTGGGACTGTCGTAACCGGCAACGAGCAGCGCCGCGCAGGCGGCGATGCCGCCGACCAGCATCACTGCCGCCGCGGCGCGCGGTGACGCAATCGCATCGCCCGGCTCTCCCCGCTTGCGTCCGGTAATCATCCCCGCCACGATGTTCTCGCCCGTCCGCAGGACATGAAGCACGACGCCCGCCACGTGCACCGCCGCCAGACCGACGACCACCCAGGCAAGCAGTTCGTGCAGGTCCTTGACCTGCTTGTTACCCGTGCCGATCAGGAAGCCGGTCACCGCGAGGCCAGCGACACCCGCTCCGATTGCGACCGCGAACCAGCTCGCGGCCGGATTGTGGCCGGGCCCCGACGCATCGTGGCCACGTGTAAAGATTCCGCGCACGTAGGTGGCCAGCTCGCGCGGGCGCAGCGACAGCGCGCCGAAGCGCGCGTACCGCGTACCGACGAGGCCCCAGACGAGACGCGCCACGATCGTCGCGGCGGCCAGGAATCCGAGAATCGCGTGCCACGGGAAGGCCGGCGACTCGTCGGAGGTCCAGTTCGCCAGCGCGAATGCCCCCAGCACGGTCGCCGCCAGCAGCCAGTGCAGCCACCGCACCGGCAGATCCCAGATCAAGACTTTCTTCATGAGCAGCGCTCCTTTCGACGCCAGGGCCAAGGTAGCGCCGCACACCTTAAGGCCCGCTTAAGGCCTCCCGGCGTATCGTTCCCTGCGGACGCGGTCGACGCCGGGAGACCGGAACGGGGAGACGGACGTGCGGGTACTGCTGGTCGAAGATGACGAACTGCTGGGCGACGGCGTGCGGTCCGGCCTCGCGCAGGCCGGCTTCGCGGTCGACTGGGTTCGCGACGGGCTCGAGGCCGACTCCGTGCTCGGGCTGGTTGAGTACGACGCCGTGGTGCTCGACCTCGGTCTGCCCGGGCTCGGGGGACTCGAGCTGCTCACACGTCTGCGCGCCACCGGCAGCGCGACGCCGGTGCTCATCCTGACCGCGCGCGACACGGTCTCCGACCGGGTCGCCGGCCTCGATCGCGGCGCCGACGACTACCTGGTCAAGCCGTTCGATCTCGGCGAGCTGCTGGCGCGGCTGCGCGCCCTGCTGCGACGCGCTGCGGGACGCGCCGAGCCCCTGCTGCGGGACGGCGATCTGGTCCTCGATCCGGTCACCCGCGCGGTCACTCTCGACGCCCGCCCGGTCGAGCTGTCGCCACGCGAACTTTCGCTGCTCCACGAGCTGATGTCCCACCCGGGCGAAGTGCTGTCGCGGGCGCGCCTGGAGGAGCGGCTCTACGGCTGGGGCGACGAGATTGCCAGCAACGCCGTCGAAGTCCACATCCACAACCTGCGCCGCAAACTCGGCAGCGACCGGATTCGCACCGTGCGCGGCTCGGGCTACTCGATGGGCGCACCGCCGTGGGCGACGTGAAGGGCAGCGCCCGACCGCCGGTGTCGATCCGCACCCGGCTGCTCGTCCTGGTCCTCGGTGCCACCGTGCTGACCTGGCTGGTGGCCGTCACCTGGAGCTACCTCGACGCCCGGCGCGAGCTCGCCGAGCTGTTCGACGCCCAGCTCGCCCAGGCGGGACGGATCGTGGCGGCACGGGCCGAGCACGACGTCGAGGAGGTCCTCGAGCATGGCGGCGACAGCGAGTTCGATGGAGGGCCCGACCACCGATACGAGCAGAGCCTGCATTTCCAGGTCTGGTCGACTTCCGGTCGGCTGCTGTTGCGTTCGTCGCCCGATCTGCCCCGCGAACCGATCGTGCCAATCGGTGCTCGCGGCTTCTTCGACCGTACGCTGCACGGCGTGCGCTGGCGCGTGCTGGCGCTCGCGGACCGCAGCGGCGAGTTCGAGGTTCAGATCTGTCAGCGCATGGACCTGCGCGCTGCACTGGCGGTCTCGGTGGCCCGCAACATGCTGCTTCCGGTCGCCGCGGCGCTCCCCGCACTGGCACTCCTGATCTGGATCGCCATCGATCGTGGTACCCGGCCGCTCGCCCGGCTCGCGTCCGAACTGGCCGCACGCGGACCCGAAGAGGTCACGCCTCTGTCGTCCGGCGAGCGGCCGGCCGAGCTCGCGCCGCTGGTCCGGGCGCTCGACGGCCTGCTCGCCCGACTGCGCGACCGCCTCGACCTGGAACGCGCGTTCACCGCCGACGCGGCACACGAGCTGCGCACGCCGCTGGCCGGGCTCAAGACGCAGGCGCAGGTCGCCCTGCGGGCCCGCTCGGACGAGGAGCGCGAGCACGCTCTGCTCCAGGTCGTCCGCGGCACCGACCGCATGACGCGGCTCGTGCAGCAGCTGTTGACTCTGGCCCGGCTCGAGCCGGGCGCGGCCGTAGCCCTTCAGCCGGTCGATCTGGGCTCCGTCATCGACGAGGTGGTGGCGGAGTTCAGCGCCGAAGCGGCACGCCGCGACGTGCACCTGGTGCGCTCCAGGCTCGACCCGGCAACCGTTCTCGCCGACCGCGCGTTGCTGGCCGTGCTGCTGGCCAACCTGGTCGAGAACGCCCTCCGGCACGGCGGCTCGGGCGGAGAGGTCCGGATCGAAGCCGCGCGCGAGCGAGAGTGCGTCGTGGTGCACGTCGTGGACAGCGGTCCCGGTATTCCGGAGGCCGGGCGCGACCGGGTCCTCGACCGGTTCCACCGCCTGCCCGGCAGCGGCTCCGGCAGCGGCCTGGGCCTGTCGATCGTGGCGCGAATCGCGGCGCTCCATCACACCCGGGTGACCCTCGACTCCGGTCCCGACGGGAAGGGGCTCGACGCCCGCATTGCGCTGCAGGCCACCGACCCCGGCGGTGCGGCCGTTCCCCCCCGCGGGGGCGGCAAGGCACAGGGCGGTTCGCTGCTAGCCTGACCGTATGGCTCGTCGATTCTCGGTCTCCTCGCTCCTCGCCAGCCGGGAGGGCAAGATCGCGCTCGGGGCGACGGCGGGCATCCTGCTCCATCTGGTGCTGCGCTTCGGCGCCGACCTCGCCGGGGCGTGGAACGGAATCGCCTGGGTCGACCTGCCGCTGCTCGCTGTACTGGCGCTCGGCGGCACGCCGCTGGTGCTCTCCCTGCTGCGCCAGCTGGTGCGGGGCCAGTTCGGATCCGACCTGCTCGCCGGGATCTCGATCGTCACGGCGGTGCTGCTGGATGAGTACCTGGCCGGGGCGATCGTCGTGCTCATGCTGTCCGGCGGCGAGGCGCTCGAGGCGTACGCGGTGCGCAGCGCTTCCTCGGTGCTCGAAGCGCTGGCTCGGCGCATGCCTTCGCTGGCCCACCGCCGGCGCTCGGGCGTTATGGAGGATGTCGCGCTCGACGAGCTGAAAGTGGGCGACGAAGTAGTGGTTTTCCCGCACGAGACCTGCCCGGTCGACGGGGTCGTCCTCGAAGGCCACGGCTCGATGGACGAGGCCTACCTGACCGGAGAGCCGTACCGGCTCTCCAAGACACCCGGCACGGCGGTGATCTCCGGGGCGATCAACGGAGAGAGCGCGCTGGTCATCCGCGCCACGGCGCGAGCCGTCGACTCGCGCTACGCGCGCATCCTGAACGTCATGCGCGAGTCCGAGCAGCGGCGGCCCCGCCTGCGCCGGCTGGGCGACAATCTCGGCGCCGTCTACACGCCGGTCGCCGTCGCCGTGGCGCTCGCCGCCTGGGCGCTGTCGCACGAGCCTTCGCGATTCCTGGCCGTGCTGGTGGTGGCGACGCCCTGCCCGCTGCTGATCGCCATCCCGGTTGCGATCCTGGGTTCGATCTCGCTCGCCGCCCGGCGCGGCATCATCGTGCGCGATCCGGTGGTACTCGAGCGCGCCCCGTCGTGCCGGATCGCCATCTTCGACAAGACCGGCACCCTCACCTACGGCGAGCCAGAGCTGGTCGAACGGATCGTGCTGCCCGGCTTCGATGGCACCGACATCCTGGCCGCTGTGGCGAGCCTGGAGCACTACTCGCGGCATCCGCTGGCACGGGCGATCCTCGCCGCCGCCGAAGCTGAGAACTTGCCGGTGACCCCCGCCTCAGAGGTGCGCGAGCCGCCCGGCCAGGGGCTCGTCGGTGTTGTCGGCGGGCGCCGCTTCGAGGTCACCAGCCGCAAGAAGCTGCTGCGCGCCCACCCCGAAGCCGGTCCGCTGCTGCCCGGTCAGGAGGGGGGCCTGGAGTGCGCCGTGCTGGTCGACGACCAGCCGGCAGCGCTCCTGCGCTTCCGCGACACGCCGCGCAGCGACGGACGCAGCTTCATCGATCATCTCGGCCCCAAGCACCGGTTCGACCGCGTGATGCTCGTCTCGGGCGACCGCGAGTCGGAGGTGCGCTACCTGGCCGAGGCGGTCGGGATCACCGAGGTCCACTTCTCGCAGACGCCGGAGCAGAAGGTCGACCTCGTGCGCGCCGAAACCGCCAAAGCGCCGACCCTGTTCATGGGCGACGGCATCAACGACGCCCCGGCCCTCGCCACCGCCACCGTCGGTCTCGCCTTTGGACAGGCGAGCGACGTGACGACCGAAGCGGCGGGCGCCGTGGTGCTCGACTCCTCGCTGGGACGAGTGGACGAGTTTCTCCACATCAGCGACCGGATGCGCAGGATCGCCCTGCAGAGCGCGGTCGGCGGGATGGCGCTGTCGATCGGCGGGATGGGCTTTGCCGCAGCCGGCCTGCTGCCGCCGGTAGCCGGGGCGCTGGTGCAAGAGGCGATCGACGTGGTGGCGGTGCTCAACGCGCTGCGCGCCGCCTGGCCGCCGCGCGCTCTCACCGACTTCTAGGCGTGTCGCGGGCCGCTCCGGGCGGGCTGCTAGAGTCGCCGGCAATGTCGATCTCCGGGAGCCTGGAGGACGTCGCCGTCACCGACGTCATCCAGTTCATCCACCTCGGCAAACGCACCGGCACCCTGGAACTCGAGCGCGACGGCGAACGGGCCCGCTTCGGCTTCCACGACGGGGCGCTGATCGCCGCCCAGGCGCCGGGGGCCCCCCGGCTCGGAGCGTTGCTGGTCGCCGAGGGTCACCTCGACGCCGCCGCGCTCGACGCGGCCATGGCCCGGCAGAGCGCCGGCGGAAGCCAGGCGTCGCTCGGCAAGCTTCTGGTCGAGGCCGGCGCGATCGACAATCCGACCCTGCAGCGTACCGTTCGCCGCCAGCTCGAACTGGCGGTCGAACAGGTCCTCACCTGGGACCGGGGCAGCTTCGACTTCGCCCTCGACGAGCTGCGGCCGATCGACGACATCGAGATGCCGACCGCGGAGTTCGGGCCGCCCGAGGAGCTGCCCGCCAACGTCGTGCTGCTCGAAGCGGCACGCATCTTCGACGAGCGCAACCGGCTCGGTCATCCGCTCGGCGTCGCCGAAGCGACCGAGGCGGCGATCGACGGCCTGATCGCCGATCCACAGCCGGCCGGAGCCGCCGGGCCGGGCATTCGCGTTCTCACCCCGGACCGCAAGCTGTTCCAGGCGATCCGCGACGGTCTCCTCGGACGGGCGCGGCTGCGCCGGGTGGCGCTCGGACGCGCCAGCGAGCCGGGCGGCGCCGACGACTCCGACATCCTGCTCGTCGACACGCGTGCCGACGCACTCGATCCCGACGTGCTGGCGATGATCCGCGCCACCCAGCCCGACGTCCGGCTGGTCGTCGTGGTCGACACGCCCGCCGCCCTGCAGACCGCTTACCGGTCGGGCGCCGTCGCCGCCGTGCCGCCGGAGGCCGAGACCGTGCTGGCCTGCCTGCTCAACCTGCTCAGCGCCTCGAGCGGCGAGCGGCGAGCCCTGCCGCAGATCTCCGACCGCGGCGTCCAGCGGCTCCAGCGCGTTTTCGGTGAGCTGCGCTCCGGTCTCGCCTCCGCTACCGTGGCGCTCAATCTGATGCAGCTGGTCTCGGAGTC
This sequence comes from uncultured Thermoanaerobaculia bacterium, assembly GCA_964618415.1. Classification (GTDB taxonomy): domain Bacteria; phylum Acidobacteriota; class Thermoanaerobaculia; order Multivoradales; family JAGPDF01; genus JACTMI01. The sequence continues at coordinate 6,559 of CAZUAT010000044.1, read as the reverse complement.
GTTCGAACGGGCGCTCCTGCTCCTGGTCAAGCGCGAGCGGCTGGCGGCCCTCGGTGCCTTCGGCACGGCGGCCGACGGACGGCCGCTCGCCGTCGCCGCGCGCCGCCTCGAGCTCGTGCCGGAGGGACTGCTGGCGCAGGCGATCGGAACTTCCCGTGTCCACACCGCGCGCTTCAGCGAAGCCGAGCTGCCGGCGGCGCTCGCCGCCGTACTCGGCAGCCCGCGCAACGACGAGATCGTCGTCTTTCCGGTCGCCGGCACCGAGCGCGTCATCGCGGTCGTCTACGCCGACAACGGCGACCAGCCCCGGCAGCTGCGCGACGTGGATCTGCTCGAGGTCGCCACCGCCCAGGTCGGCATCGCCTTCGAGAACGAACTGCTGCGTCGCCAGCTCGGCCGCCCCGTCAACTGATCCGCGGTGCCGGCCGGCGCGCGGCCGGTCAGCCCTTGCGCCGCTCGATCGGCGCCGCCAGGGCGGCCCGCGCGCGCTGCAGCGCCTCGGCCGGAGGCGGCACGAACCGCCCTTCGAGCAGCGGCAACCGCCGGCCGCCCTCGGACTCCAGCGCCGCCACCGCCTCGCGCAGCTGGCGGCGTGCCAGCTCGGCCTCTCCGAGCCGCTGCAGGCAGCCGGCCAGCAGCAGGCGCACCTGCGCGAGTCCGGGCTCGAGGTAGAGCGCCGCGCGGTAGGCGTCAGCGGCCGCTGCATCTCGCCGTTCCAGCTCACCCACGATGCCGAGCAGCACGTGCACGGTCGGGTCGGCCGGGTCGTCGTCGAGCGCCAGCGCCAGCTCGCGGCCGGCCTCCGCCAGCCGGTCGGCCTCGATCAGGCTGGCCGCCGCGAGTCGACGCTCGGCGGGAGCGGGGCTGACGGGTGCGGCGGCGCGACTCCCCGCGACCGACCCGCTGCGCCGCGCGGGGCGCCGCGTAGCCGACGGCGCAACGGCCCGACTGGACGGCCGCTCGGACGGCGCAACCGGCACCGGCGCGACTTCGCTGCCGACGGGCAGCAGGCGGTAGCACCAGCAATCTCCGAGATCGACGGGACGCAGGCGCTCCTGCACCCGCCACAGGGTCTCCGAGCCGCCGAGAAAGAGCGCCCCGTCCTCGGCCAGCTGCCCCTCGACCGCGCGCACCACCGCGCGCTGCAGTTCGGGTCGAAAATAGATCAGCACGTTGCGCAGGAAGATCAGGTCGAACGGCGCGCCATCGAGCCGCCAGGGCGGCCGCGCCAGGTTGAGTGGCTGGTAGTCGATTCGCTCGCGCAGCCGCGCATCGAGTTCGAACAGTTCGCCGCGCGGCGACAGCCAGCGCTCGCGCAGCCGGGGCGGAACCGCCGCCACTGCGCGCGCGCCATAGAGGCCGCGTCGCGCCTGACCGAGCGCCTCCGGATCGAGATCGGTGGCGAGAATGCGCCAGTCCCAGCCGGCCAGCAGCGGCGAATCGGCCAGCACCATCGCCAAGGTCGCCGGTTCCTCCCCCGCTGCGCAGGCGGCGCTCCAGCAGCGCAGCCTGCGGCTGGCCGCGCGCGCCTGCACCAGCTCGGGCACGAGCAGAGTGGCGAGGCGCTCCCACTGCTGCGGGACGCGGAAGAAGGTCGACTCCTTGATCGTCAGCAGGCTGGCCAGAGCCTCCCACTCGCCGCGCAGCTCGCCGGCGCGCAACGCCTCGATGTACGCCGGCAGGGACGGGAGGCGCCGGCTGCGGGCGCGTCGCTCCGCCGCCTCAGCGAGAAACGGCAGGCGGCCGGCCGGCAGATCGTTGCCCGTCTCGCGGCGCACCAGCTCGGCGAGTTCGCGCAGCGAATCGCTCAAGCGCGCTCCCGGGCGCGCCGGCCGAGATCGGCACCGATCGCCGCCGGCGTCAGCACGAGCTCCGCCGCGCCGGCCTCGATGGCCGCACGAGGCATCCCGAAGACGGCTGCGCTGCCCTCGTCCTGGGCGTAGCAGAGCGCGCCGACGCGGCGCAGCGCCAGCAACCCTTGCGCGCCATCGCTGCCCATCCCGGTCAGCAGTACGGCGGCGGTCGCCGCCGGATCGTGCCGGGCGCACGAGAGGAACAGCTCGTCGACCGACGGTCGGTGACCGCGCCGGGCGGGGCTCACGCCGTCGAGCCGCAGCCGGCCGTCCGCGTCGACCTGCAGATGGCTGCCGCCCGGTGCGATGCGCACCGTCCCGGGCCCCGGCAGCTCGCCGTCCACGGCCACCCGCACGTCGAAGCCGACCGCGCCGGCCAGCCAGTCCGCGAGCCCCGCTTCGAAGCCGCGCGCGATGTGCTGCACCACGGCGATGGGAACCGGCGGCGGCGGGAGGCCGAGCGCCGCGAGCAGGTCGCGCAGCGCCGCCGGCCCTCCGGTCGAGGCGCCGATGGCCACCCGCCGGATGGCGGGTCGCGGTGCCCCGGCCGTGACCGGACGCATCGGCGCCGCGGCGGGCGGACTCGGCCGCCGTGCGGCCGGACGCCGGGTACCCACCACGGCGCGCAGCAGTCCGGGCAGCGTCGAAGCCAGCTGGTGCCACGCCTCGGGATCCTCCGGCTTGGCGAGCAGCTCGACAGCGCCCGCCCCCAGAGCGTCGAACGCGCGCCGGACCTCCGAGCGGTTGGCGCGCGAGGTCAGCAGCACCGTCGGGACCGCGCTGCCGGACTGCATCAACTGTTCGATCACGCCGTAGCCGTCGAGCACCGGCATCATCAGATCGAGCAGCAGCACGTCCGGGCGCAGCCGCTCCACGGCATCGACGGCGGCGCGTCCGTCGCCCGCTTCGCCGATCACGACCAGATCGTCCGACTGACGCAGGAATCTTCGCAAGACCGCGCGAACCGACGGCGAGTCGTCGACGACGAGCACCGCCAGTGGCTGAGTCACCCGTCGCCTCCGGTCAGCCGACGCACCGTGTCGATCAGATCCGACGCGATCAGGCTCTGCTTGGTCAGGTAGGCGTCAGCGCCGGCACGCAGTCCGCGCAGCCGATCCTCGGGGCGCTCGCGGGTGGAGACGACCACGATCGGCAGGCGCGCGAAACGCTCGAGCCGCCGCAGCTCGGCCGTCAGCTCGAAGCCGTCCAGCCCGGGCATCTCGATGTCGGTCACCAGGCAGTCGAACGACTCGCCAGCCAGGCGTCGCATCGCCTCGTCGCCGTCCCCGGCCACGTCGACGCGGAACCCGGCATCTTCGAGAATGCGGCGCTCCATCTCGCGCGTGACCCGCGAATCGTCCACCAGCAGCACGTGGATTCGCGCCCGCTCCGACGCCGCGGCGACGGGCGGGGCGGGGCGCCGCACTGCGGTCTGGAGGCCGAGCAGCGCCAGGGGTGCGAGCACCGCCAGCGGCTCGCCGGAAGGCAGCAGCGCGGCCCCGTCGAGCAGCGGCGAGGCGGCAGCCCGCCGGGGCAGCGGTCGCACCAGCAGCTCCGCCTCGCCCTCGACGCGTTCGAGCGAGAAGGCGACCGGGCGACCCGCCACCGAACCCTCGATGAGCAGGGCCGCCGACACGTCCGACATCCCGAGTGTCTCGGCCAGCGGCACGAACGGCACCAGCCGCCCCTCCAGCATCGCCACCCGGTGCCCGCCGCGCTCCTCGACCGTCGCGCCGACAAGGGCGACGACACGGCGCACCGCAACCGCAGGCACCGCGAGGCGACGGCCACCCACCCGGACGATGAGCGCCTGCTCGCCCCGCCGGGCCTGCGGCAGGTCGACCACCACGGTCGTGCCGCGGCCGGGGGTCGACCGCACGCCGACCTCGCCGCCGAGCCGGGCGACCGCGGTTTCCGCCGCGTCGAGGCCGACCCCCCGCCCGGATACCTCGGACGCCTCGGCGCGGGTCGAGAGGCCGGGCAGCAGGACGAGCCGCAGGCGCTCCGACTCCGTCATCGCCTCGGCGGCGGCGCGCGAGAGCAGTCCCGCCTCCACCGCCCGCGCTGCGACCCGACCCCCGTCGATGCCCCGGCCGTCGTCCTCGATCGACAGCTCGACCCCGCGCCCGCCCTTCTGCGCACCGAGCGTCAGCCGGCCGGTGGACGGCTTGCCGACCGCGGCTCGTTCGGCGGGCGGCTCGAGGCCGTGGTCGACGGCGTTGGCGATCAGGTGCCGCAGCGCCCCGTCGAGCTCCCGGGCGATGCGCCGGTCGAGCCGCGTCTCGCCGCCGACGATCGTCACGTCGATCTCGCGGCCGAGGCTGCGCGCCAGGTCGCGCGCGTAGCGCGCCAGCGACTGCAGGAGCGGGCGGACCGGCACGATCTGCAGCGCCAGGACCGCTTCGATCTGCTCTTCGCCCGTGCGGGCGAGCCGGGACTCGAGCGCGCCGGCCTCGGTCGCCGCCTGGCGCAGCGAGGCCGCCACCACGGCGAGCGCCTGCGCCGGGTGCGGATCGCGTACCCCGTCCTCGGCCAGGTCGGCCAGCTCGTCGAGACGGGTCAGCAGCCGACCGGCGACCACCGCCGCGGCCCGCACGCGCACGCCGCGCTCGGCGAACGCATCCAGCCGGGCCGCGTCGATCCGCTCGTCCGGCACCGCGTCGCCCGGCGAGTCGGCCGCCGCGCCGGGCGCGCCCGCGCCAGCCGGCTCGGGCAGACCGCCCGCGTCGGGCGTCGCCACGGCGTCGCTGTGGGCCGGCTCCCCGGCGCGCACCACTTGGTCGAGCTCGGCGAGCAGCGCTGCAGCCGCTTGCACGACGCCGCCGGCCTCGACCGCATCGACCATCGCCGCGAGGGCGTCGTGAACCGCCGTGAGCAGCCGCGTGGTGCTGGCCGGACGTCGCCGCAGCAGCTCCTCGGCGGCGTGACAAAGCTCGCCGAACGGCGCGATCGACATCATCCGCCCGGCGCCCTTGAGCGTATGCAGCTCGCGCTGGATCTCCGGCACCGCGGCCGCCGAACCCGCGTCACTGTCGAGGTGGCCGAGCAGGTCGCTCAGCCGCTGCAGCCGTTCGCGTGCCTCGCCGACGAAGACCGGAAGCAGCTCGGCCAGTTCGTCGTCCACGAGCTCAGCCCGCGGTCCAGCGCTCGAGGTTGACGTCGACGCCGAGGACCGCGACCACCTCGTCGTCGACCAGGAACGGCGCGGCGGCCACGACCACTCGCTCGCCAGTGAGCAGCGAGACGATGACCGGCGTCACCACGGCGCGCCGGGCCTGCGCCGCAGCGCGATACCAGGGGCGGTCGGTCAGACCGCTGCCGGCGCGGATCGCTTCGAGCGCCGCGCGGTCGGGCGCCAGTTTGCGCTGCACGACGATCGTCATCCGGCCGCGCCGCGGCTCGAGCACGTAGGCGCACTCGGCATCGGGCCGTTCGTCGAGCAGCGCCTCGAGCCGGCGCTCGAGGGCGTCGGGGCTGGCCAGAATCGGCGCCAGTTCCTCGGTCCACCGCTCGGCGAGATGCCGCAGCGAGTTCGGCGAATCGAGGCGGAACCCCTGGGCGAGCAGCTGCACCCCGACCGTGGCCTCCTCGAGCTCGCGCGCCGTGCCCGAGAAGCGACGCAGCGCGTCGGCGATCTGCTGCACGACTTCGGACGCCTCGCGCAGCGTCTGCACGACCTCCGCCGAGGCAGCCTTCTGCTCGTTCGAGCCGGCCGAGATCTCGCGCGCCGCCTCCGCGGTGTCGCCGAGCGCGCCGCGCAGGTTGGCGATTGCCGCCGCGGTGGCGCTGACCCGCGCGAGCACCTGTTCGGCCTCCGCGCCTCCGGCCGCGGTCGCCTCCACGGTGGCCCGGATGGAGGTCGAGAACTCCTCGAGCAGCCGGCGCACCGAGGCCGCCGCCTCCCGCGAGCGACCCGCCAGGCGCCGCACCTCCTCGGCCACCTCGCCGAAGCGGCGACCCGCCTCGCCCGGTTCGCCCGCCGCTTCGATTGCCGCGTTGAGCGACAGCAGGTGGGTTTCGCGCGCGATGTCCTCGACCAGCGCCAGCACGCCGAAGATCTCCTCGGCCCGCCGCTCCAGATCGCTCGACCGACGGGCGATCGCGACGATCCGCTCCCGCAGTCCCTCCACACCGGCCACCGCCCGATCGACCGCCGCCGCGCCCTCGTCTCCGGTGACCGCACCGTGCCGGGCCAGGTCGGCCTGCGCGTCGGCGTTGCCGGCGATCTGCGCCGCGGTCTGTGCGAGCTCCTCCATGGCGGCGGTGATCTCCACGACGGAAGCCGACTGCTGCGACGAGCCGGCCGCGAGTTCCGCCGCGATCCGCTTGACCGCGCCCGCCGATCCGGCCACTTCGACCGACGAGTGCTGGATCCGCCGAGCCAGCACCTCGAGCGGCACCAGGGCGGAGGCGAGGGCGGAGGCGAGCCGACCCGGCAGGCCGGAGGCGACTCGGCCGGACCGCACCAGGTCGCCGGTCGCGAGCTCCTCGAACGAAGCGACCAGCCGCTCCCGGTCGGCGTCGACGTCCCGCTGCGCCGCCGGCGCGCGCCGCAGCGCCACCGCCACTGCCGCCGCGAGAACTACGAGAACCGCCGCCGTCGTGCGCCACGCCGCAGCCCCCTGGTACTGCGCCCAGGCCAGCGCCCCCAGGCCGGCCGCCGCGACAGCGAGCGGCGCCGCAACCAGCATGCGCGAGGTCCGTGC
>CAZUAT010000043.1:0-31045 GCA_964618415.1 uncultured Thermoanaerobaculia bacterium | reverse complement strand
GATCGAGCCGCCCGCCCGACGGCGCGCGCAGCGGCGCCGCCTCCTCTCCGCGCGCCCGCCCGAGCGCGGCGCGCAGCACCTCGCCGACCCGCTCGACCGTCCGGAAGTCGCGGAAGCGCACTTCGGCCTTCTGCGGATGCACGTTCACGTCGACCCGATCCGGCGGCAGCGAGAGGAAGAGGAACAGCGCCGGGAACTCGTCGCTGCGCCACTCGTCGCGCACCGCCCGGTAGAAGGCGGCCTGGATGGCCCGGTCGCGCACCAGGCGGCGATTGACGAAAACCTGGCTGCGGCGGCCGCGCGAGGTCGAGGGCGAACCGACAAAGCCCTGGACCATCCCTTCAGGATCCTCCAGCGACACCAGCTGGCGCGCCAGCTCTTCGCCGTAGACGCTCGCGATGCGGGACCGCAGGCCGGCCTCGTCGAACGAGGCGGCGCTTCCGCTCGCTGCGGGCGCGTCGAGCAGCACGCGGCCGTCACTGCGAACCTGGATGCCGATGTCCGGGCGCGCGAGCGCGTAGCCCTCGCAGACCTCGAGCGCCCGGCGCAGCTCGGTCTCGCGCCGCTTCAGGAACTTCCGGCGCGCCGGCACGTTCCAGAACAACGACGCGACGTCGACGGTGGTGCCGCGCCGCCGCGTCGCCGGCTCCGCCGTCAGCACGCGGCCGCCTTCGATCCGTACCCGCGTGCCTTCGCCGTCCTGGCGGGCCGTCAGCAGCTCGACCTTCGCCACTGCCGCGATCGACGCGAGCGCCTCGCCGCGGAAGCCGAGCGAGGCGACCCGTTCGAGGTCGTCGAAGCTGGCGATCTTCGAGGTGGCGTGGCGGTCGAACGCGAGCAACGCGTCGTCGCGATCCATTCCGCTGCCGTCGTCGGCCACCCGCACGCGCGCGGCGCCGCCGCCCTCGAGGTCGATCGCCAGCGTCGTCGCCCCGGCATCGAGCGCGTTCTCGATCAGCTCCTTGAGCACCGAGGCCGGGCGCTCGACCACCTCCCCGGCGGCGATCTGCGAGACCAGCGTGTCGGGCAGGATGCGGATGCTCGGCATCCGCAAAGTCTACTGCGGCGGCTTCTCCGGGACGGCGCGCAGCGCCGCATGGGCCGCCGCCAGGCGGGCGACCGGGACGCGGAACGGCGAGCAGGAGACGTAGTCGAGGCCGATGCGGTGACAGAAGGCAATCGATTTCGGGTCGCCGCCGTGCTCGCCGCAGATACCGATCTCGAGGTCCGCGCGCGCGCCGCGGCCCAGGTCGACGCCGATCGCCATCAGGCGTCCGACTCCCCCCTCGTCGATCGAACCGAACGGGTTCTCCGGCAGGATGCGGCGCTCCAGGTACTCCGTCAGGAAGCTCTTCTCGGCATCGTCGCGGGAGATCGCGAACGTCGTCTGGGTCAGATCGTTGGTGCCGAAGGAGAAGAACTCGGCGTGGCGAGCGAGTTCGTCGGCCGTCAGCGCCGCACGCGGCACCTCGATCATCGTTCCGAACTTGTAGGCCACCTCGACGACCTGCTCGCCCATGACCGCGCGGGCTTCGCTCTCGAGCGCCTCGCGCTGTACCTCCAGCTCGCGCCAGTGACCCACCAGCGGGATCATCACCTCGGGCCTCGCGTCGACGCCGTCGCGCACACAGGCGCACGCCGCCTCGAAGATCGCCCGCACCTGCATCCGGGTCAGCGCGGCGAGATGGATGCCGAGCCGTACGCCGCGCAGGCCGAGCATCGGGTTGGCCTCGTGCAGCCGTTCGAGCGCGGCGAGCAGCGACCTCTGTGCGGCCAGCTCGCTCTCGGCCGCTCCGGTCGCCTCGAGTTCCCGCAGCCGGGTCAGGACGCTCTCGGCGCTGGGCAGGAACTCGTGCAGGGGCGGGTCGATCAGCCGCACGATCACCGGCAGGCCGGCCATCTCCCGGAACAGGCCGGCAAAGTCGGCGCGCTGGAACGGCAGCAACGCCGCGAGGCAGCGCTCGACCTCGGCCGGATCTTCGCGGTGCAGGATCAGGCGCTGCACGATCGGCAGCCGCTCCGGCTCGAAGAACATGTGCTCGGTGCGGCACAAACCGATCCCCTGCGCGCCGTAGGCACGGGCACGGCGGGCGTCGGCCGGGTAGTCGGCGTTGGCCCAGACCTGGAGCCGGCGGAACTCGTCGGCCCAGCCCAGCAGCCGCGCCAGCCACGGATCGTCGAACTCGGGTACGACCGTCTCCACGGCGCCGGCCCAGACCGTGCCGTCGTGGCCGTCGAGCGAGATCAGCTCGCCGGCGCGCAGGCGGCGGTCGCCGAAGCGGATCTCGCCGCGCTCGAGGTCGACTTCGAGCTCGGCCACCCCCACGACCGCCGGCTTGCCGAACTGGCGGGCCACCAGCGCGGCGTGGCTGGTGCGTCCGCCGCGGCTGGTCAGGATGCCGCGCGCCGCCAGCATTCCGTGTACGTCGTCGGGGCGCGTCTCCGCGCGCACCAGAATCACCGCCTCGACGCCAGCGCTCGACGCCCGGGCGGCGGCATCGGCGTCGAGGACGATCCGCCCCACCGCCGCGCCCGGCGAGACGTTGAGGCCGCGGCCGAGCAGGTCGCCACGCTCGGCGGCCGCCGCGCGGGCCGCGGGAGCGAACTGCGGGTGCAGGAACGCGTCGACCTGGTCGGGCGCCACCCGCAGCACCGCTTCGCGCGGCTCGATCCGCCCCTCGTCGACCAGGTCGACGGCGATCCGCACGGCGGCGCGCGCGGTCCGCTTGGCGTTGCGGGTCTGCAGCATCCAGAGTCGCCCGCGTTCGATCGTGAACTCCACATCCTGCATGTCGCGGAAGTGCTCTTCGAGGCGGGCGCAGATGGCGACCAGCTCCTGCCAGGCGTCCGGCAGCCGATCGGCCAGGCGCTCGATCGGCTCGGTGGCGCGGGTACCCGCCACGACATCCTCGCCCTGGGCGTTGAACAGGAAGTCGCCCTCGATCCGGCGCTCCCCGGTCGCGCCACTGCGGGTCATCGCGACGCCGGTGGCCGAGTCCTCTCCCAGATTGCCGAACACCATCGTGCAGACGTTGACCGCAGTGCCGAGATCGTGCGGGATACCGCTGGCGGTGCGGTAGTCGATCGCCCGGCGACCGTTCCAGCTGCGGAAGACTGCGATCGTTGCCAGGCGGACCTGCTCGACCGGATCCTGCGGAAAGTCGCTCCCGGTCTGCGCGCGCACGACGGCGCGGAATCGCTCCACGACCTGCCGCCAGGCGCCGGCATCGAGATCGCTGTCGCGCGCCACGCCGGCGTGCCGGCGCGCCTCGGCGAGGATCTCCTCGAACGGTTCGCTGGGCAGACCGAGCACGACCGACCCGAACATCTGGACCAGCCGCCGATAGCTGTCGTAGGCAAACCGCTCGTCCCCGGTCAGCTGCGCCAGCCCAGTCACCACGCGGTCGTTGAGTCCGATATTGAGGATGGTGTCCATCATGCCCGGCATCGAGACCCGGGCGCCCGATCGGCACGAGACCAGGAGCGGGTTGGCGGGGTCGCCGAACCGCTTGCCGGTCGTCTGCTCGAGCCGGCCGAGCGCCGCGGTCACCGCGTCCCAGAGACCTTCCGGGAATCGCTCGCCGCCGGCGAGAAACGCCAGGCAGGCTTCGGTGGTCACGGTGAAGCCGGGCGGGACCGGGAGGCCGAGTCGGGTCATCTCGGCGAGGTTCGCCCCCTTGCCGCCCAGCAGCGACCGAGCCCCTTCCCGCCCGCCGGCGGCCCGCTCTGCCGCCTCGAGCTCGTCGAACGCGTAGACCCACCGATCGGCCATGGCGCCTCCCTCCCCAGGAACCTCGCCCCATCCTATGGGCATCCCCCGCCTCCAGGTGCCACCCGCATGCAACTCCGCAGGTGCCAGCCACCTGAGACACGAACGCCGCCGCGCCAGGTGCCAGGCGCCTGAGACGGGACGGAAGGTGCCACCCACCTGAGACGCCGAAGGTGCCACCCACCTGAGACGCCGAAGGTGCCACCCACCTGAGACGCCTCTGGAGGCGTCCGGGGGACGGGCACGGGGTGGGTCAGGAGCGGGAGCGGTCGACGACGACGGCGCCGAGGTCGGCGATCGGGGCGATCGCCCGCCGCAGGCCGTCGAGGAGCGCCAGGCGGTTGCGCCGCACTTCACGGTCGGGATCCATCACCAGGACCTCGACGAAGAAGCGGTCGAGCGGATCGGCGAGGGCGCCGATCGCCTCCAGCGCCCGACCGAAGTCGGCATCCGTCGTCGGCGGCGCGGCGCCGAGGCTGGACTGCAGGGCCTCCTGGGCCGCCGCCAGGTCGCGCTCGGACGCCGACTCGAAGCGGGACCGGTCGGCCCGCTCCGCGAGCGGCTCCGGGTCGTCCCGGCGGGCGTCGCGCAGAATGTTCTGGATCCGCTTGACCGCCTGGGCGACGACCAGAAACGATGCCTCGCCGCGCCGCGCATGGATCGCTCGCGCCGCGGCGAGCGCCACCCGGAAGTCGAGCTGCTCGCGCCGCCCCTCGGCGTCCCGGGCCGCCGCGATCTCGTCGTAGGTGAGCCCGTCGCGCCCGAGCAGGTACTCGGCGCGATCCCACAGGAACGCCCCCAGCGCAACGCCGGCCTCCGGCCCCGCCGGCAGCTGACCGGCGTACTGCAGGCGCGCCACTTCCAGCGCCTGCGGCAGGTCGAGCGCCGGCTCGCCGGCGAGGACCAGGCGGACGGCACCGGTCGCGGCGCGCCGCAGACCGAACGGATCCTTACTGCCCGTCGGCTGGAACTTCGGCCCCAGGCCGAAGAAGCCGACCAGAGTATCCAGCCGGTCGGCGAGCGCCACGACCCGACCGACCTCGCCCCGCGGCAGCTCGTCGTCGGCGCCAGCCGGCAGGTACTGGTCGTAGATCGCCTGCCAGACTGCCTCCGGCTCGCCGTCCGCGCGTGCGTAGATCCCGCCCATCACTCCCTGGAGAGTGGTGAACTCGCGCACCATCTCGGTCGTGAGATCGATCTTGGCCAGCCGCGCCGCGCGCTCGGCCGCCTCCCGGTCGACGCCCGCCCCGCCCGCCGCCGCGAGATGACCGGCCAGCGCCGCGAGTCGCTCGGCCTTTGCCGCGTAGCTGCCGAGCTGGGCGTGGAAGGTCAGCGCCTCGAGTTCGGACGCGCGTGCCGCGAGCGGCCGCGCGCGGTCCTTCTGCCAGAAGAAGCGGGCATCGGCCAGCCGCGCCGCGACCACCCACTCGTTGCCGGCCCGCACGCGGCCCGCCGGGTCGTCGGCACGATCCATGACGGTGAGGAAAACCGGCGCCAGCCCGTCCGGCCGCTCGACCGCCAGCGCGCTCTGGTGATCGGCGAGCGAGCTGCGCAGGACCTCGCGTGGCAGCTCCAGCAGCGCCGGATCGAACGAGCCTTCGAGGACCCCCGGGATCTCGCAGATGGCCGCCAGCTTGTCGAGCAGCGGCGGATCGTCAACCAGCCGCCCGCCATGCACGGCGGCCCGCTCGCGCATGCCGCCCTCGAGCAGCGTGCGCCGCTGCTCGGGCGCCACTTCGATGCCCAGCGCGGCAAGGCGCGCGCGCCAGTCGGCCGCGTCCGCGACCTCGAACGGGGTCGGCGAGAGCGTCGGATGGCCGATCGTCGAGCGGCCGGCCCGGACGCCGAACAGTTCGAACGGGACGACCTCGCCGGCCAGCAGCGCGACGACACCGTGCACCGGGCGGACCCACGGTCCGATGCCGCTGCCCCACCGCATCGACTTCGGCCACGCGATGCCGCGCAGCGTGGCCGGCAGCAGATCGGCAAGCACTTCGGCCGTCGCCAGGCCCGGGAACCGGGCCGGCAGGAACGCATACTCGCCCCGGGTCTTGACCGCCGCCGGCCGGGCGACGTCGACGCCGGCCAGCGTCACCGCATCGGCCCGCTGGTCGGCCGGCAACTCCAAGTCGTCGGCGCCGGCCGCGAACTCCCGTCGCTCGAGCCGTTCGACCGCCACGCCGAGCTTGCGCGCGAACCCCTCGGCGGCCTTTGTCGGCGCGCCGTCCGCTCCCCACGCCACGCTGGCGGCCGGCCCGGGCAGCCGCACGAACCGATCCTGCTCGCGCATCGGCAGGCCGCGCAGGACCAGCCAGAGTCGGCGCGGCGTGAAGCCGCTCTCGATCTCCGCCGGCGCCAGCCCGCGGGCCATCAGTTCCTCGAAGACGCGGGTGGCGAGCTCGCGGCTCGCGCCCTCGAGCATCCGCGCCGGAATCTCCTCGGCCCGGACCTCGAGCAGCAGTTCGCCGTCAGCCACCGGACACCTGCGCTTCCTTGCCACCCGACAGCAGCGGGAAGCCGAGCCGCTCGCGGCTGGCCAGGTAGCCCTGCGCGCATCCGATCGCCAGGTCACGCACCCGCTTCATCAGCGCCACCCGGTCGGTGACCGAGACGGCGCCCCGCGCGTCGAGCAGGTTGAACAGGTGGGAGCACTTCAGCGCGCATTCGTAGGCCGGAAGCACCAGGTCGGCTTCGAGACAGCGACGCGACTCGCGCTCCCAGCCGTCGAGCTGGGCGCGCAGGAAATCGGTGTCGGCCAGTTCGAAGTTGTAGCGCGAGAACTCGGCCTCGTCCTGGTGCCGGACCTGCCCGTAGTTGACGCCGCCGGGCACCCACTCGATGTCGTAGATCGACTTCTCGAGGCCGAGGAACATCGTGATCCGCTCCAGGCCGTAGGTGATCTCGCACGAGATGGGCGCCAGATCGATGCCGCCCGCCTGCTGGAAGTAGGTGAACTGGGTGATCTCCATGCCGTCGAGCATCACCTGCCAGCCCACCCCCCAGGCGCCCAGCGTCGGAGCCTCCCAGTTGTCCTCCTCGAAGCGCAGGTCGTGGCAGGTCAGGTCGATGCCCATCGCTTCCAGGCTGCGCACGTAGAGCGCCTGGATGTCGGGCGGCGACGGCTTGCAGACGACCTGAAACTGGGTGTGCTTGTAGAGACGGAACGGGTTGTCGCCGTAGCGGCCGTCGGCCGGGCGCCGCGACGGCTGCACGTAGGCGACGCGCCACGGCTCCGGCCCGAGCACGCGGAGGAAGGTGTCGGGGTGCATCGTGCCGGCGCCGACCTCGAGGTCGTACGGCTGCTGCAGCACGCAGCCCTGGCCGGCCCAGAACTGCGACAGCGCGAGGATCAGTTCCTGAAACGAACGCATGGGAGCCGGGAATCGTATCAGGCGGGTGACTTCGATCCGGCGCCCGCGAGGGTGCGCCGCATCACCTCGAGGCTCGCCAGCTCGTGCCCGAGAAAGTGTCGGCGGACTCGCCCGGTCACCTCTCCGACTTCGGCCAGCAGCGCCGCGGGCGGGTTCTCGGCGGCTGCCGCCGCCGGACCCAGCCGACCGATCCGACGCCAGAACGCGAGCGCTCCCGGACTCACCCGCCGCGCGCCGGGCTGCCCGCCAGCGCACGCCTCGCAGAGAAGCGACTCCCCGGAGGCGGCCAGAAACGCCTGGTCCTCGAGTTCGCGTCCGCACGAGGGACAGTCGGTCGGCGGCGGGAAGACACCGGCGAGGCGCAGCACCCAGCTCTCGAAGTAGCGCGTCACGGCCGTCCGGTCGGCCCCCGCTTCCAGGGCCTCGAGCACCGCCTCGGCGAGCCGGACCAGGTGCTCCGCCGGCTCGCCCTCCTGCGCGAAGGTTGCGAGCGTCTGCGCGAGGTAGGCGCCCAGCAGCAGGCCCTCCAGATCGCCGGCGAGGGCGCGCGGCGAGCGGAGCGGTTCGACCGACGAGATGCGCACCAGGTCGCGGCCTGCCTTTTCGTACCAGGCCACCCGCACCCGCGCCAGCGGCTGCAGCTCGCCGGCGAAACGACTGAACCGCCGCCGGGCGCCGCGCGCGACGCCGCGTCGCTTGCCGTGATCGCGGGTCAGGAACTCGACGATCCGGTCGGCCTCCTGGAGATCCTGGACGCCGAGCAGGATCGCCTCGGCCTGTTCGCTGCCCATGGCGCGGCCGATCAGAGCGCGCTGTCGGCGGCACGCGAGGCCGCTCGCCGCCAGGCGTCGAAGTCGGCCGTATCTGCGGGATCGGGCGCGGTACGCTCCCAGCAGCGGCGGGCCGCCTGTTCGACCGGCGCGCCTGCAGGCGCCTGCGCCAGCAGCGCGGCGAGGGCCTCGAGCGCCGCTTCCCGCTCGCCTTCGAGGCAACGCAGCTCCGCCGCCCATCGCATCCGCTCGGGATCGGCAAGCACGCCCTCGCCGTCGGGAATCGAGTCGAGCAGCGCGCGCGCCCGCGCCGCGTCGCCGGACCGCAGGGCGAGCTGCAGGCGCAGCCGGTCGGCAATGGCGGCACCCGCGGGACCGACCTGCGCCGCCTGCGCCGCCAGCGCTTCGACCCGATCGAGCCGCACCCCGCGGTCGAGATAGATCTTCGCCAGCGTGGCGAGGTCGATCGCCGGCGCTCCAGCCAGGCCCTGGCGCTCGTCGAGCGCCGCCAGCAGCCGCGTGTCGTACGCGGGTCCAGCATCGCGCAGCAGGTCGATCGCCAGTTCGAGCGGCGCCCGCTCGCCGGGGCAGCTGCGGCGCACCGGTTCGACGACCTCGAGCGCCGATTCGATCCAGGCGTCGCGCTGTTCGGGCGCGCGCAGCCGCTCCGCCTCTCGCCCGGCGGCCAGCTGGCGCTCGAGCACCGCGGCGCTCTGCGGCGCGCACGGCCGGACCTTCAGCAGGTGAGCATCCAGCCGCGACTCGAGGTCGCTGGATGAATCGCCGGCCTGGCGCAGCCCCCAGCGCAACGCGTCGATCGCGGCGGGATCGTCCGGCAGGCCGGCAGCGGTCAGTGCTTCGATGTCGCGCGCGATCCCCGGGCGCGGATCGCTCTCCCCCCACTTGGCCGCCAGACTCCAGCTGCGAGCCGCCGCCACCGCGTCGCGCTGCGCGACGGCGCGGGCTCGCACCGCCTCGCCGTGCACCTTCCACGCCTCGACGTCGCCGAGACGCCCGAGCGCCAGCGCCGCCTCGCCCGGTCGGTCGGGACAGAGCTCGAGGAACCGGTCGAGTGCCGCGCGCGCGCGCGCCCGGCGCTCGGCCGGTTGATCGGCGCGGGCCAGCAGCGCCAGCGACAGATGGGCCCACGGGTAGTCCGGCCACTGCCCGGCGATCCGCTCCAGTTCGGCCTCGAACTCGGGGCCGTCGAGGCGCAGCTGCGCCAGCAGGTGCGCGAGGGCCGGGTCGTCGGGCGCCGCCGCAACTCGCGCGACGTAATCAGCCTCCGCGGCGTCCCGCAGATCGGTAGCGCCGGCCCGCGCCGCACCGCGGACCGACAGCAGGTAGGCGCGATGCGCGTCATAGGCGGCCGGGTGGGTGTCGCGCCAGATCCGCGCCGCCTCGACTCCGGCACGCAGGCAGGCGAGATCGCCGCGACAGCTGCGGGCGAGCTCGTCCGGTTCCACCCGGCCCTCCGGCACCGGGTCGATGCCGCCGCAGGCGAGCCAGGCGATCCGCTCCGTTCCAGCGGGTTCTGCCTGCGCCGCCAGTTCCGTCGCACCGAGCGCAACGAGCACGGCAACCGTGAGCCATCCGACCCCTGCGACTCGCCGCGCGTCCGCCCGCTTCCCCACTCCGTCCACCCGATCAGGTCGCCAGGTGCCGCAGCAGCAGGGAGGCGACCGAGAAGTAGGCCAGGATGCCCACGATGTCGTGGACCGCGGCGAGCAGCGGCCCGGACGCCACCGCCGGATCGAGATTGAGGCGCGCCAGCAGCGGCGGGGTCGCCGCGCCGACCAGGGCGGCAAGCGGCATCGCGACCAGCAGCGCCGCCCCGACCGCGAGACCGAACTGGACGTTGCGCTGCAGCGCCAGCGCCGCCACGGCAGCCAGGGCGCCGCAGGCGAGGCCGAGGACGGCCGCCACCTTGAACTGCCGGCCGATGAACGCCGCCACGCCTCCCGATCCGGCCGCCAGCCCGCCGGCCGCCAGATCGCGCAGGGCGACCGCCGACGCCTGGCCGCCCACGGAGCCCGGCAGCCCCATGATCGCGGGCACGAAGGCGAGCAGAAAAAGCGCGTCGACGAACCGGGTCTGGAACGCCGCCAGCAGCATGCCGGTCACCAGCAGGCCCGCCAGGCTGACCAGCAGCGACGGCAGACGCAGTCGCGCCACCGCCAGCACACGCCCCTCGTAGAGCAGCTCGTCCTCGGACGTACCCGCCATCCGCAGCATATCGTCGGCGGCTTCCTCCTGCACGACATCGATGATGTCGTCCACGGTCACGATGCCGACCAGGCGGTTGTGATCGTCGACCACCGGAATGGCCAGCAGGTCGTAGCGTGAAGCCTGCCGCGCAACCTCTTCCTGGTCCGTCTCGACGTGCACCTTGATCACCGACTTCTGCATGATGGCGTCGAGCGTGGTCTCGGGACGCGACAGCAGCAGTTGGCGCAGCGAGGTGACGCCGATCAGGTGCCGGTCGCGATCGACGACGTAGAGATAGAAGATCATCTCGACGTCGCGCATCTCCTGAATGGCCGCGATGGCGTCGCGCACCGTGACGGTCTCGGGCAGCGCGAACAGGTCGGTGTCCATCAGCCGGCCGGCGCTGCGCTCGGGATAGCCGAGCTGCTCCTGGACGCCGGTCAGCTCGCGCAGGTCGACCAGTTCGACGATCTGGTCGTGCAGCGCCGGCGGCAGCGATTCGACGACGAACACCGCGTCGTCGACCGGGATCCGTTCGAGCAGCCCGGCGATCTGCTCCGGGGTCAGCTCCTCGAGCAGCTCCAGGCGGCGCGCCGGGTCCATGCCGGTGAGCACGTCGCCGGCCGAGTCCGGGAAGTGGGAGAGCAGCAAGCGGAAGATCTCGATCCGCTCCCCGGCGTCGAACCGCTCGAGGACCGCCGCCACGTCCTCGGGTCGGACCCGCCCGAGCAGGCGGGTGACGTCTGCATGGGCACCACGGGCGAGAAACCGCGCCAGGGTCTCGCGCAGAACCTCCTGGCGGCGATCGCTGGGCGTCTCCATGGGCGGCGGGCAGGATAGCACCGGCGTCGGCGACGCCGGGGCGCGCTGAAGGTACACTTGCGCCCGTGAATCGCCCGCCGCTCGCCCTGCTCGTCGACGACGAAACCGGCATCCTGGAAACCCTCGCCGGGGTGCTGACCGACAACGGGTTCCGCACCGTCTCCACCACCTCGGGCGAGGAGGCGGTCGGTCTGTACGACCAGGAGCGCCCGGACGTCGTCTTCCTCGACGTCTGGCTGCCTGACCGCGACGGCATCGAGACCCTCGCGTTGCTGCGCGAGCGCGACCCGGCCGCGGCGGTGGTCATGCTGTCGGGTCACGGCACGACGGCGACCGCGGTGCGCGCGATCCGCATGGGGGCCTTCGACTACCTCGAGAAGCCGCCGTCGTACGAGCAGGTGGTCGCCGCAGCGCGCGGGGCCCTCGCCGCCCGCCATGCCGCGCTCGGCAAGGAGATCGCGACTGCTGCCACCACCGGCAGCGACAGCTCCCCGACGATCCGCCCGGAGATGCTGCGCGCCGCCCCCGCCCTGCGCAGTCTGCGACCGGGCACCGCGCCGCAACGGACGCTCCGCCAGTCGACGGTGCTCTACGGGCTCGGCCTCCACTCCGGCGGCCGCACCGGCCTGGTGCTCCAGCCGCTGCCGGTCGGCAGCGGCATCCATTTCCATTCGCTACCCTCCGGCGAGACGATCCCGGCGCACGTCGGGTCGGTCGCCGACACGGAGTACGCGACGACGCTGGCCGGCAAGACGGCGCAGATCAAGACGGTCGAGCACCTGCTCTCGGCCCTGCACGCGGCCGGCGTCACGAATCTGCTGGTCAAGGTGCACGGCGAAGTGCCGGTCCTCGACGGGTCGGCGCTCGACTTCTGCCGCAAGCTGGAATCGATCGGCCTCGAGGACCAGGGCGAGCCGCGCCTCGAGTTCGTCGTCGATCGCCGCTACGAGGTCGGCAGCGGCGACAAGACCCTGACCCTGGAACCGCACGACGGCTTCGCCGTCTCCTACCTGCTGCGCTACCCGCCGCCGATCGGCGAGCAGTTCTGCGAGTTCGAGCTCACCGGGTTCGAGGCGTTCCGTGACGCGATCGCGCCCGCGCGGACGTTCGGCTTCCTGCGCGATCTGAAGATGATGAACGAGCTCGGCCTGGGGACCGGGGGCCGGCTCGACAACTTCATCCTGGTCGGCGACGACCATGTGGTCAACACCGAGCTGCGCTTCCCGGACGAGTTCGTGCGGCACAAGATCCTGGACGTCATCGGCGACCTGTACCTGCTCGGCTATCCGATCCGCGGCAAGGTCAGCGCCCGCTTCACCGGCCACCGCGACAACATCGCCCTCCTGCGCCAGCTCGTCGCCGCCAACGCCACCCCCCCGCCCGACTCAGCCACCTGATTCACAGATTGGGGGACAGGCAGGGAAAGCTCCGGCAGGGAACCTGTGCTCTGGCTCAGCCTTCGGTGCGAGCGTTCGGGCAAAAGCTTCCATAGAGGGAAAAAAGCTGCCCCGCGAAGCCTGGTGGCCAGCGGGGGCCGGCCCGGGTACCCGCTCCGCCGGAGGCACGGACGCCGCGCCCGCCGCCCGCCGGTGCTTTTCCTTAACTGGAAGCTCTTGCTCTTGCTTCTGCTTCTGCTTTTGCTCTTGCTTTTTTGCTGTTGCTTGCGAGTCCTGTCGCCTTCCCCGAAGCTAGGAGTCGGGGTCGTCGGGGTCGATGGCGTCGAGGGGGGCGTGGAGGTCGCGGTCGAGATCGGTGAGCAGACGCTGGTCCTCGCGCCAGTCGGGCTGGTGGCGAACACGCAGGTCGAGGAAGACACGCCGTCCGAGAAACTCCTCGAGGTCGAGGCGGGCCGCCGTGCCGATCGCCTTGATCGTGTCGCCGCGCCGCCCGACCAGGATCCCCTTGTGGCTGTCGCGCTCGACCAGGATCGTGGCCAGAATTCGGGTCACGCCCGACTCGTCCGCCGGCTCCTCCCAGCTGTCGATCAGGACGGCCGTGGTGAACGGCAGTTCGTCGCGCGTCGCCTCGAGGACCTTCTCGCGGATTCGCTCGCCGGCGAGGAAGCGCTCGGGGTGCACCGTGAGCAGCTCGGCGTCGTAGAACGGCTCACCTTCCGGCAGGAGACGCCACAACTCGGCCAGCAGGCGGTCGCAGCCGTCTCCGTCGAGGGCGGAGAGCGGCACCAGCGCCGCGAAGTCCGTCGCTTCGGAGTAGGTCGCCAGGCGCGGCAGCAGCCGTTCCTTGCGCACCAGATCGACCTTGTTGAGCACCACGATCTTCGGCCGCTTGACCTCTGCCACCCGCTCGAGCAGGTAGCGGTCACCGTTGCCGAACGGTTCGGACGCATCGACGACCAGGCAGACCAGGTCGGCCTCGCTCATCGCCTCGGTCGCCGTGCGCACCATCTGGCGATTGAGACGGTGCATCGGCTTGTGAATGCCGGGAGTGTCGTGGAAGACGATCTGTCCCTCCGGCGCGGTCAGGATGCCGACGATGCGGTGCCGGGTCGTCTGCGGCTTGTCCGAGACGATCGCCACCTTCTCGGCCAGCAGCCGATTGAGCAGCGTCGACTTGCCCGCGTTCGGCCGGCCGACCAGCGCGACGTGTCCCGCCTTAGCCATCGTCCCGCCCCGCCGGCACCTCGGCTCGCCGCACGCGCAGCGCCAGCACCCGCCGTTCGTCGGCCCGCTCGACCTCGAACCGCAGGCCGGCGTGTTCGACGACCTCGCCGGCCTGCGGCACGTAGCCCACCAGGCCGGAGATCAGACCGCCGACCGTCTCGCTGGAGTTCTCCTCCAGGGTCCATGCGAAGAATTCTTCGAGCTGCTCGACCGCGGCGCGGCCGTCGAGCCGGAGACTCCCGTCCGGCAGCAGCGTGCTTTCCGGCTCGCCCTGGTCGTACTCGTCCTCGATCTCGCCGACGATCTCCTCGACGAGGTCCTCGACCGTCACCAGCCCCTCCGTTCCTCCCCACTCGCCGATGACGATCGCCATCTGCTGGCGCCGCGCCTTGAGGTCCTTGAGCAGGTCACCGAGCAGCCGGGTCTCGGGCACGAGGAAGGGCGGCTTGGCCAGTTGCGCGGCGCCGGGACGCGGCTCGGTGCGCAAGCCCGCGAGCAGGTCCCGGATGTGCAGGATGCCGTCCACCTGGTCGATCGACTCCCGATAGAGCGGCAGCCGCGAAACCGACGAGTCGATGAACACCTGGGCCAGCCGGTCCAGCGGCTCGTCGATTCGGGCCGCCACGATGTCGACGCGCGGGGTCATCACGCTGCGCACCTGGGTATCGCCGAAGTCCACGACGCCCCAGACCAGATCGCGGTCCTCGGGCTCGAGGATCCCCTCCCGCGTGCCCACGTCGATGAACGCTTCGACCTCCTCCTCGCTGGCGCCCTCCTCGGCAGTCTCGGCCCGCTCCTCGGCGGCGACCCGAGCCGGCACCAGCGGCGCCAGCAGCGCGATCGCCGGCACCAGCACCGCCAGCGTGCCGCGGTAGACCCAGGTCAGCCGTCGCAACGCCTGCTCCGGATCACCGCCGACCATGCTGCGGCTCGCCAGCTCGGTGAGCGCCAGACCCAGCGCGACCACCACGCCGGCGATCCACCAGGGCAGCGAGGAGCCCGCCTCCAGCCCGCCGAACGCCTGGATCGTCTTGGCGAGACAGCCCAGCAGGGCGAGCGGCACCAGCTTGGCGATCAGGTTGACGAGATAGCGGAACAGCTCGAACCGCACCGGCTTCTCGTAGAGCGCCCGCAGCTGGCCGCCCGCCTCCTCGACCCAGTGTCGCATCCGGATCGGACCCGAGCGTTCGAGCAGCGCGGTCATCAGGGCGGTCAACGGAACCGCCGCAGCCAGCAGCACCGCCGCTGCCAGCCAGGGACCCATGGAAGCGTCAGGCATCGGGGATGTACCTCCGACGCAGCCGTCGCTCCAGGCGGTCCATCTCGCCGTCGTCGGTCTCGTGGTCGTAGCCGAGGCAGTGCAGCACGCCGTGCAGAAGCAGTTCGCGCAGCTCGCGCCGGAGCGGCAGACCGTGCTCGGCAGCCTGCCGCGCGGCCTGAGGCACCGAGATCACCAGGTCACCCAGGTGAGTGCCCTCCGGCGTCCGCCCGCCGGGAAACGACAGGACATCGGTCGTGCGATCGACACCGCGGTAGGTCCGGTTGAGCTGGCGCATCGTGCGATCCCCGACGAACCGAACCGCCAGCGAGTCGGCCTCGGGCGCCAGGTCGGCGACCAGGTCGTCCAGCCATGCCTCGAGCGCCGGGTCGGAGGCGGCAGGAAACCGGCCGAGGCCCGCCAGAAGGCTGCGTTTGGCGCTCTCTCCCGACGCCACCGGCGAACTCACGATTCGCCTCCGTCCGCGCCGGCGGTGCGGCGACCGTGCCGCTCGTAGGCGCCGACGATCTTCTGGACCAGCGGGTGCCGCACGACATCGCGCTCATCGAAACGCACGAAGCCGATGCCCGGCACGTCGGCGAGCACCTCCAGGGCCTCTTTCAGGCCCGACACCTGGTTGCGCGGCAGATCGATCTGCGTGATGTCGCCGGTGATCACCGCCTTGGAGTTGAAGCCGATGCGGGTCAGGAACATCTTCATCTGCTCGGTCGTGGTGTTCTGGGCCTCGTCGAGAATGACAAAGCTGTCGTTGAGCGTGCGGCCGCGCATGAACGCGAGCGGCGCGACCTCGATCATGCCCCGCTCCATCATGCGCGCCACCTTGTCGAAACCGAGCAGGTCGTGCAGCGCGTCGTGCAGCGGCCGCAGGTACGGATTGACCTTCTCGGCGAGATCGCCAGGCAGGAAGCCGAGCTTCTCGCCCGCCTCTACGGCCGGTCGCGCCAGCACCAGGCGCTTGACCCGCTTGTCGATCAGCGCTGCGGCCGCCATCGCCACCGCCAGATAGGTCTTGCCGGTGCCCGCGGGGCCGACCGAGATGACCATGTCGTGGGCCGCGATTGCCTTCAGGTACTGCTGCTGGTGGAGACTGCGGGGCGCGATCTGGCCCCGCAGCGTCGCCTGCGTGTCGTCGCCGGCGAAGAAGTCGAGCAGCGAGACGCTGGGGTCCTCGGAGAGCACCCGGATCGCAGTGGCGACATCCTCCCCGCGCAGCCGGTGGCCGCTCTCGACCAGCGTCGACAGCTGGCTCAGCAGCGAGCCGGCCACGGAAGTCGCAGCCGGATCGCCCTCGATCGAGACCTGATTGCCGCGCGCGGACAGTTCGACGCCGAAGGCCGACTCGATCCGACGCAGGTGCTCGTCCCGCGTGCCGAAGAGCAGGTCGATCCCCTCCTCGGCGAGGGTTACCTGCTGCATGGCGATTCCGGGGTGCCGGCGAAGGGCGGCGAAGGGCTCAACTCGCGCTCCATCCTAGCAGAGGGGCGCCCGGCACCCCGGCGATCGGCGATCACTTGGCGGCGCTGTGGTCGTAGAAGCCGCGGCCGCTCTTGCGACCGAGCCGGCCGGCCTGCACCATCTGCTTGAGCAGCGGCGGCGGCGCAAACCGCTTCTCGCGGTACTCGTCGAACATGATCTCGGCGATGTAGCACGTCGTGTCCAGGCCGACGAAGTCCAGCAGCGTGAACGGACCCATCGGGTAGCCGCAGCCGAGCTGCATCGCCTTGTCGATGTCCTCGACCGTCCCGACGCCCTCCTCGAGCGCCCGGATGGCGTCGAGCAGGTAGGGCACCAGCAGACGGTTGACGATGAAGCCCGAGTTGTCACGGCACTGCACCGGCTCCTTGCCGATGGCGCGGCAGAAGGCTGTGACCTCCTCGACGACCGCCCCATCGGTCATCAGCGTGCGCACGATCTCGACCAGCTTCATGACCGGAACCGGGTTGAAGAAGTGCAGACCGACGAAACGGTCCGGCCGCTTCGAAGCCATGGCCAGCCGTGTCACGGTGAGCGACGAGGTGTTCGACGCGAGGATGACGTTCGGCCCGGCGACCTCGCCGAGGGCCGCGTACAGCCGCGCCTTCTCCTCGACGTTCTCGATGATCGCCTCGACGATCAGGTCGCAGTCGGCGAGGTCGGCCAGTTCCGTCGTCCCGTGCAGACGCGCCTGCGCCGCATCGCGATCGGCCGCCGCCAGCTTGCCCTTCTCCACCGCCTTGTCGAGCGAGGCGCGGATCCGCCCCAGCCCCTTGTCGAGCGGCTCGCGGGCAACTTCGCGGACGACCGTCTCGAAGCCCGCCTTGGCTGCGACCTCGGCGATGCCCGATCCCATCAGCCCGCACCCCACCACTCCCACCTTGCGAATCGCCATCCTCGATCTCCCTCCGGTCCTTTCGATCCTGCTGCAGAGCAACTCAGGGCGCCGGCGCCGGCGGATCGAACTCCTCGATCCGCCGCCCGTCACCCGTGCGAACGATGCGCAAGCCCAGCGCCCCCGGCACCGGGAACGGCAGGCGTTCGGCCCACTCGACCGCCTTGACCCCCGGCCCGGCCAGCGCCTCCTCGAAGCCGGCCGCAGCGACCTGCTCCGGCTCGAGCCGGTAGAGATCGAAGTGCAGCAGCTCTCCGCCCGGCCCGCGATGGATCGCCTGCAGGGTGTAGGTCGGCGATTGGACAGTCCGCGGGTCGATGCCGAGACCGTCCGCCACGCCCTGCACGAGGACGGTCTTGCCGGCCCCCAGGTCACCCGACAGCAACAGGACGCCGTCGGGAGCCAGTTCTGCGGCCAGCTGCCGGCCGATCTCGTGGGTGCCGGCGACGTCTCGACTGTGCCAGACCCTCATGCGCGCGCCAGCGCGCCGTGCGCAGCGGCCAGCTGCTCGATCAGCGCTCCGGCCGGCACTGCCGCTCCACCCCGCCCGGCAGCCGCCAGGTCGCCGGCCGCGCCATGCAAGTGTACCGAAAGACCGGCCGCGACGACCGGCTCGTCGCCCTGCGCCAGGCGCGCCGCGAGCAGGCCGGTGAGCGCGTCCCCGCTGCCGCCCGAGGCCATGCCGGGATTGCCCGTCGTGTTGACCCACGCCTCCCCGTCCGGAGCCGCGATCAGCGTCCGCTCGCCCTTGAGCACGACCAGGCAACCGGACCGCTCGGCGGCGGTCCGCGCGGCGGCGAGCCGGTCGGCGCCGATCTCGGCCGTCGAAACGCCCAGCAGGCGGGCCAGCTCACCTGGATGCGGCGTCAGAACGGTGGGCCCGCGGCGCTCCGTCAGATCGGCGAGCCGCCCTTCGAACGCCCCGAGCCCGTCGGCATCGAGCACCAGCGGCGCGCTGCTTGCCAGCGTGAGCCGGCGGACCGCGGCCAGCATCGCGTCGCTGCGCCCGAGCCCCGGTCCGACCGCGAGCACTCTCCCCGCGGCGCCCGCCGCGAGCTGCTCGATCGCCTCGCCGCTGCTCGCCCCGTCCTCGCCCTCGGCCAGCGGGATGGTCATCGCCTCGGGGCAGGCCGCCGTGAGCGCGCCGACGCCGGACTCGGGGACCGCCACCGTTACCAGGCCGGCGCCACCCACCACCGCGGCGCGCGCCGCCAGCACCGCAGCCCCGAACCGGCCACGCCCGCCGGCCACCAGGAGGACGTGCCCGAACTGGCCCTTGTGGGCGCCGGCCGCGCGGGGTGCCAGCCACGTGGCGAGTTCCGAGTCGACCAGCAGATGCAGTGCTCCCGGTCCGCCGTCGATCGGAGGCGGGACCCCGAGATCGGCCACCACCACCTCCCCGGCGAGGGCGCAGACAGGGGTGAGCGCGTGCGCCGGCTTGAGGGCCCCGAGCGCGACGGTCAGATCGGCGGCGAGCGCCGGCCCGATGGGCTGGCAGCGGTCACCGTCGACGCCGCTCGGCAGATCGACAGCGAGGATCGGCCGGCGTGCCGCGGCTGCCCGGCCGACCAGTTCGGCCCAGACTCCGCTCAGCGGCCGGCGCAACCCGGCCCCGAACAGCGCGTCGACGACCAGATCGGCCGCCGCCAGGCTGCTGTCGAACGAGTCACCCGCTGCGGGCGGCGCTTCGACGTCCGCCACCGGCGCGCCCAGGCGTTCGAGCACCTGGCGCTGCAGGCGATGCTCGGCACTCGGAGCCGCCTCGTAGCAGGCCACCCACGGATCAACCTGATAACCGCGCGCGAGCAGCTGACGGGCGACCGCCAGCCCGTCGCCGCCGTTATTGCCAGGGCCGCACAGCAGCGCCACCCTCCGTGCGTCTGGGAAGGCATCGGCGAGGGCGTCGGCGACGCCGATCGCTGCGTTCTCCATCAGGACGACGGCCGGCAGGCCGAGTTCGTCGATCGCGCGCCGATCGAAGGCGCGCATCTCGGCGACAGTGAGGATTCGCATCAGCCGCCTGGCCGGCGCTCAGCCGCGCCGCGACCGACGGCCCCCGCCGATCGTCTGGCCGGCGACGAAGCCAGCCGCGGCGGCGGCAATCAACAGAGCAAACCGCCCGAACTTCGGAGCGGTGCCGAACTCCGACTCGAGCGCTCCGCGCAGCGACTCGACGCTGCGCTCGAAGCGGGCGCGGCTCGCCTCGAGCAGTGCGGGCGGGTCCGACCGGTCGTTTTGAGAGCGACTCATGGGATCTCTCCGTCACTTCGATCCATTGCTCGATCCGCTGCTCGATCCATGCCGCGCTCCGGGACTCGATCGTCGGCCGACTCGCCCTCGACCTGGCGGCGCCACCAGCGGCGCTGGTCATCGAGCCGACGGCGCACCGTATCGGCCGGCGACTCGAGCGACGTCCAGCGCCGCCGCAGCGCAACCGCGAGTCCCGCCGCGGTGAGCAGCAGCAGTCCGAGCAGCGCCGCCGCGGCCCCCCAGCGGGGCAGCACGAGAGCGAGCAGTTCGACGCCGAGGTAGAGCAGCAGGCCGAGGCTCCAGAAGACGACCGCGGCGACCGCTCCTGCGAGCACCAGCAGCCGCACCAGGGACCGTCCGGTGTGGGTCAGGTCGCCGACCAGCGCCTCGAACTCGGCGCGCAGCAGGGCGGTGAACGAGATTCCGATCTCGCGCACGAGCCCCAGCCAGGAGCGCTCGCCGCCGCTCAACGGCCCCCCACGGACATCGATCGCACGGTGAACGAACTGGTCTGCGCCACGTCGTCCCGCACCCCGACGGCGAGTTTCTGCGGCCCCCTGCGCATCAACACCGGCATCGTGAAGACGTACACCTGCTGCCGGGCATGCGCGAGTTCGGCCTCCGGAATCTCAAGGGGCACCGTCGCCTGCTGGACCTCGGAGATGTTGCCCTGCTCGTCCATCGCCCCCAGGAAGACGCGCACCCGCGCGACGTGCAGCTCGCCCTGCGGCAGCAGCACCAGGCGTCCGATGGGGATTCGGACTTCGACCGGAACGACGTAGTGGCCGTCGTCGCGTGCCGTGGCCTCACCGCGATCGAGCACGATGCCGAGCGGATTGCTCTCGACGTCGTAGAACAGGGCCGACGTGACGCCGTCCGACATGCGCGACTCATGCGTCTTGTCGCGGTAGCCGTCGCGGTGGCGCACCACCCACGCCTTGTTGCGGACCTTCACTTCGATCTCGTGGAAGCGACCGTCCCCCGAGTGAGCGGGGGCATAGCCGAGGGAGTAGTAGTTGCTGAAGTCGTCGCCGATCCGCGCCAGGCCGCGGGTCGGGTCGTTGCTGTTGATGATCGCGGTTCCGCCGGTCTCCTCGGCAATCATCTGCAGGGTGCTCTGGATGTTGCTCCAGTGCACCGAGTCGACGAGGCCCGAGGCCGTCGCGGTGCGCTCCTCCGCCGACGCGGAGGTCGACACCCGGAGCCCCTCGGCGTCCAGAGTGTAAAAGGTCACCCGGTTCGCGTTGGCGAGCGCGACCATCTCCTGGTAGCGCCGCGACATGTCGAACATGCGCGACTCGAGGAGCGTCCCCGTCGTCGAGGAGAACTTCTCGTGCACGGCGTGGAACAGGTCTTCGCCGGGCACCATCGGCAGACCGTCGGAGACGTAGAGGATCGCCTTGCGCCCCGGCAGGCCGGCCAGCGACCGCACCGTGTTCTTGATCGATTCGATGGCGAATCCGAGGTCGTTCTGGGCCGCCTCGGCGAACATGCGCGCCACGATCGAGGCCTGCATCTCGTCTCGCGCATCGTTGATCTCGCGCAGTGCCTGGCGGCGCTCGGAGTCCTGTCGGGCCCCGTTGGCCGAGATGCGCTCGATCTCGAACAGCGCCGAGGCGATCGTCGCCGGGTCGCTGGTGAACGGTCGGCGCACGTGCGGCTCGCGGTCGTAGGTCATCAGCATGACGCGGTCCGTCGGCGCCAGCCGCGTCCGCAGGAACTCGCGGATGGAGGTGAACACCCGGTTGCGGTTGAACGGCTTGATGTTCCAGTTGTCGACGTAGATGACCAAGTGGAGCCGCTGATCGAGCGGCACCTCGGGCTGCGCCCGCGGCTCCACCGGCAGCGGCGCCACCGGTTCGGCCTCCAGCTCGGTTTGCCCGTCAGCCTCTCCCCTGCCGTCGTCGACGGCGTAGAAGTTGGTGATCGTCATCGGGCGGCCGTCCTCGAACAGCTCGAAGTCGTCCTTGGTGAGGCCGCGGATCCGGTTGCCCTTCTTGTCGGTCACGTAAACGTCGACGTTGACGACGTTGACGTCGATCGACTCGAAGAACTCGTCCTGGGCCTCCGGCGCAGCAGCCGCTTCGGCTTCCGGCGCGGGAGCCTGGGCGTCCTGCGCCAGCGCCGCGTCGGCCCCCCAGCTGAGCGTCGCAAGAGCGGCCGCGGCGAGAACGGCCGCGGGACCGGCAAACCGGGCGATCGTCCCGGCGAATCGTCGATTCAGAAACCGTCGCAAGATACTCCTCCGTCTACTGTCAGGGGCGGACCTCCGTCGTGGCCGACCAGATCGTGCCCGAGGTCGGATCGTACAACGCCACGACCAGGCGGTTGCGCGTCCGGCGCAGCTCGAGCGCCGCCTCGTAGGTGACCGGCCGACTGGCTTCGATCGGGCCCGGAACGTCGAGCTGGAGCGGCAGCACCGGGATCGGGCTGCGCGCGCCGTCCTCGTCGATCGCCGCCACCCGGATCTCGAGCGCCGCGACATTGCGATCTCCGTCGGGCACGAAGGTCACTTCCCCGGCCGGAACCGAGAGCTTGACGTCGACCTTCATCCGCCCGGTCGACAGCCGCTGCGGCGCGGAGACGTCGAGCGACAGCGGACGCACGTTGGGTCCGGCGCCGAACAACAGCACGCTCTCGACGGCCATCGAGACCTCGGCCTCGCGTGAGGTGTCGACGAAGTCGGCGCGCGAAGTGACCTTCAGGCCGTCACGCCGCACCCGCACCTCCACATCGTGGCGCTCGTCGTTGCGCTGCCAGGTCGGCACGAAGCCCAGCCAGTAGTACGTCCGCGTGGCTCCGGCGGTGCGCTCGAGGGCGTGCAGCCGGTCGGCGTTGAGCAGCGCCCGTCCACCAGTCTGCTCCGCCAGATGCATCAGCGCGTACTGCGTGTTGTTCTCGCGCAGGAAAGCCGTGAACGAGGCGCCCTGGGGCTGCGAGCCGGCAAATTCGGCGGCAACGTCGAAATCGGTGTCCATGCCGGGCACGTCGACCGGGAAGATCGTGTAACCGAGCCGGTTGGCCGTGTCGACCAGCGGCGCCAGCAGGCGCTCACCGCTGGTGATGCGCGGCTCGGCGAACGCGCGCCCGAACTCGCGGCTGACGAACTCGACGATGTCGTACGGCATGCCGCCGCCGAGCATCAGAAACACCTTGCGGCCCGGCGGGTTGGCGAAGCCGCGCAGCGCCGAGGCGGCGGCTGAAACGGTGTTGGTCACCTGCAGCTCGAGCGTCTCGGCGTAGTGCAGCTCGGCCACGTCGAGCCGCGAGCTGACCCACGACCCCGGATTCCCGCGCACTCGCCCACGCCGGTTGTCGAGGTGCATGCGGCGCTCGGCGACGCGCTGCAGGCCCCGGGCTGGCCGGTCGATCGCCTTGCGCAGCGCGCGTTCGAGTTGCGGCGCCGAGTTCGACCAGCTCGACAGCATCTCGAGCCGCGCCCCGTCGAAAGCCACGATGGCCATGCGGTCGGACGGCCCGAGCTGCCCGAGCTGCCCCTCGATCGCGCGCAGCACCGCATTGCGATCGCGCTCGATGGCGAAGTAGTCGTCGACGAACAGCAGGTAGCTGGTCCCCACCGGCGAGCCGGGCACCAGATCCGGGATGCCCTCCGTCGTGCCCGCGCCCGGCGGCAGTTCGATCGCGGTGCCGCCTCGCACTTCGGTGAAGTAGCCGATCGGGACCTCCGTCCCGTCCACGGTCAGCTCGAAATCGGCCGGCGTCAGCCCGGCGACCGGCAGTCCGTCCCGGTCCGTGACCACCACTTCCAGGTTGATGACCCGAACGTCGATCGACTCGCCGAAGATTGGCGGCGGCGCCGCCGGCTCCTGGCCGCGGGCCGGGGACGGCGTCCCGATCGCTGGGATCACCAGCGTACCGAGCGTGGCGAGAGTAAGGAGGGTCCGGTTGCGCATGGCGAGGCTCCAGTCGGATGCAGTGCGTGGATCTGTCCTCCGGACCAGGGTCCGGAATCCGTTCAACCGTCGACGTTCTTGCTGCAATACCCGTTCCCGGGCCGGCCGGTCAGGTGCCCGACGATGCGCGGCCCGTCCTCGCGTGAGTTCTCGATGAAGATGCGATGGGTTTCCCGTCCCGCCTGGATCGTGCCGGCGACATAGAGGCCGCGCACGTTGGTCTCGCAGGTGGCCGGGTCGAACTCCGGGACCAGCGTCTCCGCATCGATCCGGACGCCGGCCCGGCTGAGCAGATCGGTCTCGGGCTCGTAGCCGATCAGGACGTAGGCGGCCGAAGCGGCAATCGCCTCGCGGCCGCCCGGACGGCGCACGATCACGCGGCCGGGCGACTCGAACGCCTCGACTCGGGAGTCGAAGCGCGCCGCGATCGACCCCTCGGCGATCCGGTTCTCGAGATCGGGTCGCACCCAGTACTTCACCGTCGCCTTCGGCGCCGAGCTCCGATGCACCAGCGTGACCCGCGCGCCGTGGCGGAACAGATCGAGCGCCGCCTCGGCTCCGGAGTTTCCCGCCCCGACGACGACAACTGGCTCACCGAAGTGGCCCCACGGCTCGCGATAGCGCGGGTGCACCCAGGGCAGATCCTCTCCCGGCACGCCGAGCCGGAGAGGATTGCCGAAATATCCGGTCGCCACCGCCACCGCCCGAGCCTGGCGCTCGACGGCCCCCTCGGCGCCGTGACTGACTACCCGGAAGCCGCCCTCAGCCAGCGGCTCGATCGCCCGCACCTCTTCGCGCAGCGCCAGCGGAATGTCGAAACTGCGCGCGATCCCCTGGTAGTAGGCGATGGCCTGGTTGCGCGACGGCTTGTCCTCGACCAGCGGGAACGGCACGCCGGCGATCTCGAGTCGATCGGCGGTGGTGAAGAACCGCATCTCGAGGGGATAGTCGATCAGCGCCGCGACCAGCGGTCCGCGATCGACCAGCAAGGTGGAGAGTCCGGCCCGTCGCGCCTCCGCGCCGAGCTGAATGCCGGTCGGCCCGGCTCCCACCACGAGCAGGTCGAGCGGCGCGGTGTCGTCCCCGGTCACGCCTCGGCCCGGGCCGCCCGGCGCGGCGGGCCGACGCGCCGCCTCCAGAGCAGCGCCACGACGATCAGCAGGGCCAGGCTGATTCCCTGCGCCAGGGTCAGACCGGCGAAGAACCGATCGTCCTTGGCGCGGAAGCACTCCACGACGAAGCGCTCGATGGCCAGCAGACCGAGCACTGCCAGCCCGGTCCGGCCCGGCGGCAGACCGCGGCGCAGCAGGCGAACACCGATCAGCCAGATCAGCAGCGCCAGCGCCGTTTCGTAGAGCTGCGTCGGGTGGACCCGCAGCAGGTCGGTGTCGGCGATGCTGGCCGGCAGGTCGATCCCGAACTCGCGGCGCAGGTAGAACGCGGTCGTGGGTGGCAACCCGTTCGGGAACGCGATCCCCCACGGCAGGTCGGTCGGGCGTCCGTAGTCGTCACCGACCAGGAAGCAGCCGATCCGCCCGATCCCGTAGCCGAGAGCGAGTGCCGGAGCCGCCGCGTCGACCGTCGGCCAGACCGGCAGCCGTCGGCGCCGCATCGTCCAGATGACGCCCGCCGCTCCGACCAGGAAGCCCCCGTACCAGACCAGGCCGGAGCGCTCGAACAGCAGCCGCCAGTCGGCGTAGAGCAGTGCGTAGTAGACCTTCGCGCCGACCACACCGCCTACTCCGCCCGCGAAGACGAGCGATGCAGCGGCATCCTCATCGTCGATGCCGACCTTCCGCAGCCCGCTGCGCAGCTGCAGGAAGGCGGTCAGGAACGCCGCCACCAGCAGGACACCGAACGGACTGATCGCCACCGGGCCGATGCGGAACAGCTCCTGAATCATGGCGATTCATCCTAACATCGGGGTCCCGAGGGACACCGGTGACTCGAGACGCGGAACGCACTCCTCGCACGCCCCGTGGCGGCCAGCGCAGGCATCTGATCCTGCGCATGCTGCGTCACGCCTCGGAGCGCCCGGCGCGACGCATGCTCGCCCGGCTCCACCCGGCCGATATCGCGGCGCTGATTCCGCTGCTGACCCCGGACGAACAGGCGCAACTCTGGCTCGCCCTGCTCGATCTGCGGCTGGCCGGACGCACTCTGCGCGAACTCGACAGCGAGCAGCGCCAGCGCGCCCTCGGGTTGCTCAGCGACGACCAGATCCTGTCGGTCCTCGCCCGCCTCTCCTCGGCCGACTCGGCGGACCTGCTCGGCGACCTCGCCTCGGAACGCCGCGCCGCCCTGCTCGGCAGACTCGATCCGGGCCGCGCGGCACACCTGACCAACCTGCTTCGCTACGGCCCGCACACCGCCGGCGGCCTGATGGACCCGGACGTGCCGCGCTTCCTCGCCGACGAGACGATCGCGACGACCCTCGAGCGCGTGCGGGCCCTGGCCGAGAAGCGCCGCCTCTTCTATCTCTATGTCGTCGACGAGCGGGGGCACCTGCTCGGGATCGCCCCGCTCTGGCAACTGGTGTCGACCGCCACCGGGCGGCCGCTGCGGGACGTGGTGTCCAGTGACGTCGTCAGCGTGCGGGTCGATACGCCGGAAGAGGAGGTCGCGCGCCGCTTCTCGCGGCACGATCTGCTGCTGATGCCGGTGGTCGACGAGGACGGCCGGCTGGCCGGCGCGATCTCGGTCGACGACGTGCTCGACGTCGTCGAGGAGCGGGCGGCCGAGGACCTCTACCGCCTCGCCAACCTCGACACGCAGGAGAACCTGGCCACGCCGGCCCTGCGTTCGGTGCGCCTGCGCCTGCCGTGGCTGCTGATCAATCTGGCCACCGCGTTCGTGGCGGCCGGCGTGGTCTCGCAGTTCCAGGAGACGATCGCCGCCTACGTCGTGCTCGCCGTGTTCATGCCGATCGTCGCCGGCATGGGCGGCAACGCCGGCACCCAGACCCTGACCATCATGGTGCGCGGGATCGCCGTCGGCGAAATGGAGATGCGCGCCTCCGGAGCGGTGGTCGCCCGACAGACGATGATCGGCCTGCTCAACGGACTGGGCACCGGCTGCATCCTCGCCGTCTGCGCCCTGGCGTGGGAACGCAACGCCGTGCTGGCAGCGGTACTCGCCTTCTCGCAGACGCTCAATTTGACCGTGGCCGGATTCTGCGGCGCCGCCGTGCCGCTGGTGCTCGAGCGGGCGCGGCTCGACCCGGCACTCGGCAGCGCCATTCTCGTGACGACGGCGACCGATGTCGCGGGCTTCCTCACCTTCCTCGGCACCGCGACGCTCCTGCTGTCCCGCCTCATGCCGTGAGTCGCGCGCCGCGGCGGCAGGGTCAGGAGGCGTGCAGTTCGACTTCCCGCGCCACGCGCTCGGCCATGCGGAAGGTGGTCTGCAGATCCGGATGCCGGATGATGATGTAGCCGTCCCCCACCAGGGTCGACTTCCAGTTGCGCCGCGGCGCTCCGATCGGCGTCAGGTCGACCTCGATGAGACTGGAGCCGAAGTCGGCGCGGATCCGGTCGAGGCCGGTGATGCTGCGGATCCGCCCCTGACCGCGCGCCCGCTTGAACGTGATCGCCACGTTCCAGCGCCGTTCGAAAGTGCGCCGCAGCTGGCCGTAGCAGGCCGCCTCCGCCCATCCCAGGTAGGTGTCGTTGTCGGTGCAGTAGTTCATCAGGTCGACCAGGCGCGCGCCCGGCGGCCGGGCGCCGATCTCGCCGAAGACCACCTCGCCGTCGGGCCGCCGATACCACTCCATGTGCGTGAAGCCGGTACGGAAGCCGAGGGCATGGAGGACCTGCCGTCCCATCCGGCGCCCCGCCGTCAGCTCCGGTTGATCGAGATCGCGCAGCGCGAACGACTGCGGGCTCACCCACTCCAGCTGCCGTTGTTCGAGCGGCCGCGGCTTGTAGAGACAGACGTTCTCGAATGCCATCTGACCGTCGGCGCAGATGGTGTCGAAGGTGAACTCTTCGGCCTCGACGAACTCCTCGACCGACACCTCTTCGACATGGCGGACCTGGCGCAGCGCCCGCTCCAGGTCGGCCGGCGAGTCGCAGCGGTGGGTATCCGCCGAACCGGCTCCGGCGATCGGTTTGACGATCACCGGCCAACCGATCCGCTCGGCCGCCTCCCGCACCTCGTCCGCGGTGCGCGCCCGGGCATGCCGCGGCGTGCGAATGCCGGCCGCGTCGAGGCGCTGCTTCATGACCTCCTTGTCGCGAAACGGCAGAGTCTCGTCGACCGTCATTCCGGGCAGGCCGAGGGACTCCCGGATGCGGGCGGCGAGCAGCATCCCCGGCTCCCACAGGCACTCGACCTGGTCGATGCGCACCTGGCCGGCGAGGCGCTGCATCTCTCGCACTACGCCCACCTCGTCCCAGAGGGTACGCACCCGCACGTAGTGGGCGATGTGCCGAGTCACGACTTCGGGAAGCGCCTGGCGCGGCTGCTCGCCGAGCCCGATCACCCGCGCGCCGATCTGCGACAGGGCGCGGGTGAACCAGGGCATCTCCGCCGGATAGCCGGGCGAGATCATGACCACGTTGCGTGTCATCCGAGTTCGACCCTCACGTTGGTGATCAGCAGACGCAGCGCGCGCTCCACCACGGCCGTCTCGGGGTGGCGGACGATCACGAACCCGTCTCCCTCGTAGCCGGCCGCAGCGGCGGCGCCGACACGCGGCAGCTTGCGGTCCACCACCAGCGGTCCGAGCTCGCGCAGCACCTCGGTGAGACCGTGGACGGCGCGAATCCGCCCCTTGCCCTGACCGCGCAGGTAGGCACAGCCGGCCGCGTAGCGACGCGGCGGCGGCGTGAAGCGCTCGAAGACCACCAGTTCGGCCCAGGCGCGATAGAAGTCGACGTCGTGGGCCCACGAGATCAGGCTGGTGATCTGCGCACCCGGCGGCCGCGCCCCCACCTCGGAGACCAGCACCGATCCGTCCCGGCGCCGGAACCACTCCATGTGCGACAACCCGGTGCCCATCCCGAGCGCCGCCAACGCCCGCACCGCGACCCGGCGAATGTCGTCGTAGCGCGGATGATCGATCTCGCGCGGCACCAGCACGCACCACTGGATCCACGGGTTGTCGACCACCTGCAGCGGCGCCGGCAGGTAGTGCGAGAGCGAATGCCAGACCGCCTTGCCGCGGATCGAGACGGTGT
This sequence comes from uncultured Thermoanaerobaculia bacterium, assembly GCA_964618415.1. Taxonomy (GTDB): domain Bacteria; phylum Acidobacteriota; class Thermoanaerobaculia; order Multivoradales; family JAGPDF01; genus JACTMI01. The sequence goes on along the minus strand of CAZUAT010000043.1, from coordinate 2,493 downwards.
CGAACGAGAACTCCTCGCCGAGCACGAACTCCTCGAGCACGACCGGGCGATCCGGGCTCGGGCGCGCCTCGCGGAGCGCGGCGTCGAGCTGCGTGGCGTCGTCCACCCGGTGGGTGCCCCGGGCGCCGGCGCCGTCGGCCGGCTTGACGACCAGCGGCAGGCCGATCGTCTCGGCGGCGGCGCGCGCGGCCTCGACCGAGGTCACCCGCGCGTGTCGCGCGCACGGCACGCCCGCGGCCGCGAGGACGTCCTTCATCCGCCCCTTGTCGCGGAAGTTGCGCGCCGCGTCGGCTCCCATCCCCGGAATGCCGAGGGCATCGCGCACCTCGCCGAGCGGGACCTGCAGCTGCTCGAGCGCGCCGATCAGGCGCGACGGCGGGCCCAGCTCCTCGGCCAGCGAACGCACCGCGTCGGCGATCTGGCGCGGATCGAGCCCATCGGTGACGACCCGGTGGGCGGCCAGCCGGCGGCGCAGCGTGCCGGGCAGGCGGACGGCCGGGTCCTGACTGACCAGGCCCACCCGTACCCCCGGCAGACTCGCCACCGCGTCGACGAAGCGCAGCGTCGTCTCGAGGAAGAACGGCGCGACGAAGACGACCGAGGAAGCGGGTTCACGCCGCAAAGAGATGCACCTCCGAGCCGAATTCGTCGGCGATCTCGAGGGTCGTGGCCAGATCCGGGTGACGGATCACGAAGAAGCCGTCGGAGACGAGCGTCTGCTTCCAGTTGCGGCGCCGCGACCCGACCGGGAGCAGGTTCTCCCAGACGATCGCGTCGCGATGACGCCGGCGGAACGTCTCGAGTCCTTCGATACGGTGGATCGTACCCTCGCCGCTCGCCCGCTTGTAGATGTTGGCGACGTTGAACTGACGCCGGACCGTGGCGCCGAAGGTCCCGCGGCAGACCGCCTCGGCCCAGGCGCGATGCACGTCGAAGCCGCAGGCGTAGGTCATCTGGTCCACCTGGTGCGCGCCCGGCGGGCGGCCGCCGATCTCGCCGAAGACGACCTCGCCGTCGGCGCGGCGGTACCACTCCATATGGGTGAACCCGGACTCGAAGCCGAGGGCCTGGAGCACCCGGTAGCCCATCTCCACGCCGGCTGCGAGAACGGGCTGATCGGGATACCGAAGCGCCACCACCTGGGGGCTGATCCACTCGTTGGTCCGCGCCACCAGCGGCCGCGGCCGATACCAGGCGACGTTGAAGTAGGCCGGCCGACCTGCGATGGCGATGGTGTCGAAGGTGTACTCCTCGCCGTCGACGAACTCCTCCACCGACAGCTCGGCGACGTGGCGCACCGCCTCGATCGCGCGATCGAGGTCGCGCGCGTCGTTCACTCGGTGGGTGTCTGCTGATCCGGCGCCGGCGATCGGCTTGAGGATCAGCGGGAAGCCGATCTGCTCGGCCGCCCGGCGGATCTCCGACCCGTCGCGGGCGGTGAGGTGGCGCGGCGTCCGGATCCCCGCCGCATCGAGGACGCGCTTCATCGCCTCCTTGTTGCGCAGCGGCACGGTTCGCTCCACCGACAGGCCCGGCGCTCCGAGCGCCTCGCGGATGCGGGCCGCCAGCAGCATGCCCGGCTCCCACAGGCATTCGACGCGGTCGATCCGGAGCCGGCCGATCCAGTCGGTCACCTCGCGCACGACCGCCGGTTCGTCCCACAGCGAGCGGACGCGCAGATAGCCGGCGAGGGCATGGCGGACGGCCGGCGGCAGCGCGCCGGCGGGGGCGTCGCCGAGCCCGTAGACCTCGGCGCCGATCTCGACCAGCCCACGCACGAAGGCGGGCATCTCGTCGGGATAGCCAGGCGATACGAACAGGACGCGGGACACGTGACGGAACCCCGGGCCGATGGGGCGAGGGGGCGGCAGCTTAGCAGAGCGCCCGCACCCCCGATGCTAGGATCCGGCCGCCATGACGAGCGACACGACGAAGGCGCGCTTTGCCGCCTTCGCCGCCCAGGTCGAGGCCTCGGCGCCCCGCGACCGCTGGCTGGTACTGACGCACGACAACCCGGATCCCGACGCGCTGGCCTCCACGGCGGCGCTGGCGCTGATCCTGCGCCGGCGTTTCCGCCGCCGCGTGACGGTGGCGTACGGCGGCATGATCGGGCGGGCCGAGAACCGCGAGATGGTGCGCGGGCTGCGCCTCGAGCTGTCTCACCTGCGGCACCTCAAGCGCAAGGACTATCAACGGTTTGCGCTCGTCGACGCGCAGCCGTGGACGGGCAACTCGCAGCTGCCCGACGAGACGATCCCCGACCTGGTCTTCGATCATCACCCGATCCGCAAGGCGACGCTCAAGGCCCGCTTCGTCGACATCCGCCCCGAGTACGGCGCGACCGCCACGATCCTGGCCGAGTACCTGGAGGAGGCTGGCATCGCGCCGACCCGCGCCCTCGCCACGGCGCTGGTCTACGCGATCCGGTCGGAGACCCAGGACTTCGGGCGCGAAGCCACGGGACCGGACCACGCGGCGTTCGACCGGCTGCTG
>CAZUAT010000042.1:0-31160 GCA_964618415.1 uncultured Thermoanaerobaculia bacterium | reverse complement strand
TTGCTCTATCTGTTCTCGGTCCCAGGCTCTACCCGAGCCGGTGCAGGCCCCACGAAAATGGCCTCTGACTGAATTTCTACTGCTGGAGCTGCTGGAGGTTGTGGCGGTAGAGGGCGTTGTCGGGTTCGAGGGCGAGGGCGCGCTGGATGGCGGCGATGGCGCGCGGGCGGTCGCCGGCGAGGTAGGCGACGTTCGACTCGTACTGGTGGACGAGGACGAAGTCCGGCGCCAGAGCGCGCGCTTCGTCGATGCGCGCCAGGGCGGCCGGGTAGTCGCCGCGGCGGGCGAGGTCGGCGGCCGCTTCGCACAGTGCCTCGGCGCGGCGCTCGGCCTCGTTGGCGCCGGCGCGCACCGCGGCGCTGCCGGTCAGGCGCACCAGGGCCTGGCGCGACGGCTCGAAGTCGGGGCGGTAGCGGACGGCGGTGCGGTACTGGTCGACGGCAGCGTCGCGCCGGCCGAGCCGCTCGAGCAGGACGCCCTTGTTGTGGTAGCCCTCGGGGTTGATCGGGTCGCTCGCCAGGGCGGCGTCGAGTTCGCGCATCGCCTCCTCGTAGCGACCCATGGCGCCGAGCGTGCCGGCGAGGCTCGAGCGCAGGCCGGCGTCGGCCGGATCGGCGGCGATCAGGGCCCGGAACAGCCGCTCGGCCTCGTCGTACCTGCCCTCCTGGAAGGCGATTGCCGCCAGGTTGCGGTCACCCTGGGGCGAGGTGAGCGCTGGCGTCGCTGGCTGACCCGAGGCAGCGGCCGGGCTCGTCGAGGTGCCCGACAGGTAGCCGAGGCTGGTCAGATGCTCGAGCATCGCGCGGTCGGCCTCGCTGTCGCGAGCGACTGTCGTCGCCTCGCGCGGTGTGGATTCGAAGGTCGCCACGCGCTCGGGTTCGGCAAGGCGGACGAATCCCTCCGTCAACACGCGGCCGGGCATCTCGCGCGAGGCCGGCAGACCGTGCAGGGCCAGCACGGTGGGAGCGATGTCGAGCAGGGTGGCGCCGTCGAACCGCGCACCGGCGCGCACGCCGTGGCCCCAGGCGTAGAGGACCCCGTCGAGGCGGTGGAAGCGCTCGGAGACGCGGCGCATGTCGCGCAGCCGGCTCGGATCGTCGGGCAGCACCCCGAGCTGGAAGCCGTGATCGGACAGCACGAGCACCGTCGTCGCCCGGTCGGCCGCTGCCAGAAAGTCGCCGAGGATCGCGTCGGCGCGTCGATACATCGCCTCGACCGCGCCGCCGTAGCGCGCCTGCTGGGTAGCGAGCTCGCCAGCCAGGCCGCGGGCGCGAAACAGGTGGCCGAACAGGTGGGCGACCGAGTCGGTCCCTTCGAAGTAGACCATCGCGAGGTCGGGTCGCTCGCGCTGCCAGAGTTCGAGACCGATCCGGCGGTGGGTCTCGGCGGTGGCGACGAGCCAGCGCAGGTGGGCGAGGTCGTCGGTCAGCTCGAGCGGACGGTCGAACTCGGAGGGCGCAATCGCAGCGACGTCGGCAAACGGCGCCAGTTCCGCCGGCCCGATCGCCTGCGGGCGCACGACCAGCGGCGCCAGCTTCGCCTCGAGCTCCGGCGGCGTCGTCTTGACGCTGGGGTCGGTGCCGGCGAGCCCGTCGCCGAACAGGAAGTGATAGGCGATGTGGTCGGAGACGAGCCAGCCGCGGATCGGTTCGGGCGGCCAGGTCGCCCACCAGCCGACCACGGCGCTGGTGCGCTCCTGCTCGCTCATCAGGTTCCACAGCGCCCGGACGCGGCGCAGCTGGCTGGTGACCGGCAGCGCCTCCCCGGTCGCCGGATCGAGCGCGACGAAGTGGCCGATCCCGTGGGCATCAGGCGTCCTGCCGGTGGCGATCGTCGTCCACAGGATCGGCGACAGCATCGGCTGGGCCGAACGCAGCCGCCCGTAGGCCCCTTCGCGCCGCAGCCGCGCGAAGTTGGGCAGCTCGCCCTCGGAGATCAGCAGGTCGACCGTCTCCGGATCCAGCCCGTCGAAGCCGAGCACCAGAACGCGCTGCTGTGGCGGTGCACAGGCGCCGGCAGTCAGCGCCAGCGCCAGCAGCGCCGCAGCGCCGGGGATACGTCGCAGCATGGCGGCAGCTTATCGAGTCGGCGCGCCGAGTGCCGACCCGCGGCTCACGGAACGGTCGACGACCAGCGGCTGGTGTTGCCGCCTTCGAATCCGTCGCGGTAGAGCGAGTCGTAGCGGCGGGCGTGGATGCCCCAGCCCTCGTTGTCCGTGCCGTTGGATCCGAAGCTGTTCCAGACGACGAAGAAGTTGCCCTCCAGGTCGGCCGTGACGACCGGATAGTCCTGGTAGCTGGTGGTGTAGGTGTTGACCAGGAACTCGCTGGTCAGGGCGGTACCGCCGGCCGAGAACCGGCGGGCGCGCACGCTGCTGGCGCTCGTGTCGCCGTTCGACTCGACGTAGCTGCCCCAGGCCACCACGAAGCCGCCCGTGGCGCCGGCGCTGACGCTCGAGCGCCGCTGGGAGTTGGTGGTCAGCTGGTTGATCTGGAACTGGCCGCCGGCCGGCGAGCCGTTGGCGGCAAAGCGCTGCGCCTGGATGCTCTCCAGGTCGGCGTCGCCGGTCGCCTCGTTGCTCGTCCAGCTGATGACGAAGTTGCCGCCCGGGTCCCGGGTCACGGACGGCTCGCTCTGCACGCCGGTAGTGTAGGAGTTGACCTGGAAATCGGTGCCGAGCGGCGAGCCCGAGGCGTTGAAGCGGCGGGCCAGGATGCTCTTCTGGTCGCCGTCCGAGCCCGGCGAGTTGTAGCTCTCCCACGCGACCACGAAGTTGCCCGACGCATCCATCGCCACCGCCGGCTTGCTCTGGTCATTGGTGGTGTAGCTGTTGACCTGGAACTGGCCGGCGAGCGGCGAGCCGTTGGCGCCGAACAGGCGGCCCTGGATGCTCGTCCCCTCGCTGTCGGTGCCGGCCGAGACCTCGCTCGTCCAGACGACGACGAAGTTGCCGCTCACGGTAGCCGCGATGGCGGCGTCGACCTGCATGTCGGTCGTCACGTTGTTGACCTGGAACTGGGCGCCCGCCGGAGCGCCGGCGGTTGAGAAGCGGCGCGCCTGAATCGAACTCAGGCTGGAGTCATTGCCGACCGAGCCGTAGCTCTGCCAGGCGACGATGAACCGCCCGGTCGGATCGGCGGCCACGGCTGGATACGACTCTGCCGCCGTGGTCAGCGAGTTGGCGACGAACTGGCCTCCGAGCGGCTGTCCACTGCGGGCGTAGCGGCGACCGGCGATCTCGTCGCCTGCTGCGCCCGGCGTCGACCAGACCACGACGGTGCGCCCGAGCGCATCGGTCGAGGCGGCCGGATCGCGCTGTGCCGAGGTCGTGTACTGGTTGACCTGGAACTGGCCGCCGTTGGGGCTGACCTGAGCACCGAGCGGCCCCGGCGCGGCGAGCGACAGCAGCAGCCCGGCGCCGGCGGCGGTCAAGGTGGTGAGCGAACGGACGGATAGATGCATGAGCTTCCCCCAGAGACGAGATCGAAATGCGCCGGTCGAACCGGCCCTCTCCCACTACGCCATGGCGCGGAAAATCCGGCCATCCGGGCCCGCGTGGGCCCAAACCCCACGCTCGCAGCCAGCGGCGTCCGTGAGCAGTTGCGGGAGTCTACCTGTTCGCGGGCGGTGCGGCCGGGGGGTGGCGGGCAGCTCGACGCTGCCGATGGCCGCGCAGTTGCTTGCGGCGCCGATGGCGACGGATGCCGATCGGCAGGAAGACGAGAAAAGCGCCGGCCAGGGTGACGTAGACCATCTGGCGCGCGATGGCGGCGCGGTCGCCGCTGGCGGCCTCGAGCAGAGCGGCAGCAAAATAGGTCAGGATCGCCACTGGCGGCAGCAGGCCGATCGCACTGGCCAGGACGAACTTGCCGAACCGGACTCCGACCACTGCCGCCGTGGCGTTGACCAGCGCAAACGGCACCGGGATGAACCGCACGGCCAGCAGGGGCAGGAAACCGCGCCGATGCAGGGCGGCCTCGGCCCGGCGGACCTTGTCGCCACCGATCCGTTCCACGAACTCGCGGCCCAGCGCACGCGCCAGCAGGTAGCCCGCCACCGAGGCGGCGAGGATCGCCAGCCAGTTCCAGAGCAGCCCCCAGGTCGCTCCGAAGATCGCGGCGCCGGCGAGCAGGAACGGCGTCGCCGGCACTCCGATGGCGCCGAACACGACGCACAGGCCGATGAGCGCCAGCGGCGACCACCAGGCCTCGCGCAGGCCGGCAAGCGCGGCCTGCATCCGGTCGGCGGTCAGGTAGTCGCCGAGCGGGGTGAATCGGAAGGCGGCAAACGTGGCGCCGAGCAGGAGAACCAGGATCGCGAACCGCATCGCCGAACGCCGTAGTGCGCCGGGCGGATCCTGCTCGGGCGCAGCCGGTGCCGGCCCGGCGTCGGGAAAGGTCACCGTGGGTCGGGTCGCTTCTCGGGCGCGCTGCCCGGGGCACCGTCGAGGCCGAGGAACCGCCGCGTCTCGGCGGCGAGGATTTCGTGGGCCGACGGGTCCATGAAGTTGAGGCGCAGCTCGTTGATCGCCATCACCTCGACCGATTGCCATTCGGCCCAGCAGTCGGCGCAGACACGGTGGGCGATCTCCGCGCCGAGCGGCCCGCGGATCGGCGGACGCGCGAGAGCGGGCGCCTCCTCCCGTCCGCAGCGCGGGCAGGCGGCGGGCAGCACGGCGCTCATCGGGCCTCCCCGGCTGGCGCCTCGGCGAGCCGGCGGAAGTACTCGATCGTCCGGCGCAGTCCTTCGTCGAGCGGCACCCGCGGTTCCCAGCCGAGCACGCTGCGTGCCTTGGTGATGTCGGGCTGGCGCGTCTTCGGGTCGTCCTCGGGCAGGGGACGGAAGTGGATCGTCGACTGCGTGCCGACCAGAGCGCGGATTCGCTCGGCGAACTCGAGGATCGTCATCTCGTGCGGGTTGCCGATGTTGGTCGGCAGTACCTCGTCAGACATCAGCAGCCGAAAGATGCCCTCGATCAGATCGTCGACGTAGCAGAACGAGCGGGTCTGCCCGCCGTCCCCGAACACCGTCATCGGCTCCTCGGCGAGTGCCTGCTGGATGAAGGCCGGCACCACCCGCCCGTCGCGCGGGCGCATGCGCGGCCCGTAGGTGTTGAAGATGCGCACGATCCGCGTGTCGAGCCCGTGGACGCGGTGGTAGGCCATGGTCATCGCCTCGGCGAACCGCTTGGCCTCGTCATAGACGCCTCGCGGCCCGACCGGGTTGACGTTGCCCCAGTAGCTTTCCGGCTGCGGATGGATGAGCGGGTCGCCGTAGACCTCCGAGGTCGAGGCGAGCAGGAACCGGGCGCCCTTGGCCTTGGCCAGACCGAGTGCGTTGTGGGTCCCCAGCGAGCCGACCTTGAGTGTCTGGATCGGCAGCTCGAGGTAGTCGATCGGCGAGGCCGGCGAGGCGAAGTGGAGGACGAACTCGACGGCACCCTCGATCTCGATCGGCTTCGACACATCGTGAAGCACGAACTCAAAGTCCGTCCGGCCGAGCAGATGGGCGATGTTTTCGCGTTTGCCGGTGATCAGGTTGTCGACACAGACCACCGCGTGACCGGCGCCGAGCAGCTTTTCGCAAAGATGCGAACCGAGGAAGCCGGCTCCGCCGGTGACGACGGCCCGGCTCACGACGCCACCATGTCGGCCGGAGCCGCCTCGGGGCGGCCGACCGAGACGTAACGCAGCCCGGCTGCCGCGACGCGATCGGGCGCATAGAGATTGCGCAGGTCGATCAGCAACGGGCGAGCGAGCAGATCGCGCAGCCGGTCGAGTTCGAGACCGCGGAACTGATTCCACTCGGTGGCGATCACCAGCGCATCGGCGCCGCGCGCCGCCTCGTAGGGGTCCTCGACGTAGGTCACTGCGGACGGCAGCAGCGGACGCGCCTGCTCGATGGCCGCCGGGTCGAAGGCCCGCACCGCGGCGCCGGCGGCAACCAGCCCCTCGACGATCGGGACGGCGGGCGACTCGCGCATGTCGTCGGTCTCCCCCTTGAACGCCAGGCCGAGCAGCGCGACGGTCCGGCCGGCCAGGCCGCCGAGCGCGGCAGCGATCTTCGGCACCATGCGCCGCTGGACGCGCTGGTTGGCCGACAGCACCGCGTCGATGATTTCGAAGCGCAGCCCGTGCTCCTCGGCGATCTGCGCCACCGCGCGGGTGTCCTTCGGAAAGCACGAGCCGCCGAAGCCGGGCCCGGGTTGCAGGAAGCGCGGACCGATGCGGGCGTCGAGTCCCATGCCGCGCGCGACGACCTCGACGTCGGCGCCGACCGCCTCGCACAGCTCGGCGACCTCGTTGATGAACGAAATCTTGGTGGCCAGAAAGCCGTTGGAGGCGTACTTGATCATCTCCGACGACTCGACGTTCGCGGTCACGAACGGGACGCCGGCCGCTTCGAGCGGCGCGTAGATGTCGAGCATCACGTCGATAGCGCGCTGGGTCCGGGCACCGATCACCACTCGGTCCGGGCGCATGAAGTCCTCGATCGCCGAGCCTTCGCGCAGGAACTCGGGATTGGAGACCACCGCGAACTCCTGCCTGCCGCCGGAGCGCTCGGTGATCACCTTCTCGACCATCTGACCGGTGCCGACAGGCACCGTCGACTTGGTGATCACCACCTTGTAGCCGTTGAGGTTGTCGCCGATCGCCTCGGCCACCTGGCGCACGAACGACAGGTCGGCGCGGCCATCGGGCAGCGGCGGCGTCCCGACCGCGATGAACACCGCCCGCGCCTCGCGGATCGCCGGCGCGAGGTCGGTGGAGAAGCGCAGGCGGCCGGCGCGCACGTTCTTGGCGACCAGCTCCTCGAGTCCCGGCTCGTAGATCGGGATCTCGCCGCGTTCCAGCGCGGCGATCTTGTCGGCGTCCTTGTCGACGCCGGTGACGTTCATGCCGAACTCGGCCAGGCAGGCGCCGGTCACCAGACCGACGTACCCGCTGCCGACGACGCAGATCTTCATGCGGACTCCCCGGAGTGCTTGGAGGTCGGACGGGTCGGATCGAGGTCCTCGGGCGCCGCACGCGGCGCGCCGGGAACCGGGCCATCCTATCGCGTCGGGGCCTGGGCCGCGCTGTCGGGACGGCCGCCGTGCGCGCCGTCAGCCGCCGCCTGGCGGGAGTGATACCAGGCCACGTAGCGGCGCAGACCTTCCTGGATCGGAACGCTGGGGGCGTAGCCGAGCATCTCGCCGGCCTTGGTGACGTCGGCGAAGGTGATCGGCACGTCGCCGGGCTGCTCGGGCAGCATCTCGACCTTCGGCTCGACGCCGAGTTCGGCGGCGATCCCGTGCACGAGGTCGATCAGGGTGGTCGTCTGCGAGCCGCCGAGATTGAAGATCTCGAACTTCGGCGCCAGGTCGAGGGCGGCTACCACTCCGGTGACGATGTCATCGATGTACGTGTAGTCGCGGCGGGTCTGGCCGGTGCCGAAGAGCGGAACGCTTCGGCCGCGCGCGAGAAGGTCGGTGAACTTGGCGATCGCCATCTCGGGGCGCTGGCCCGGTCCGTAGACGGTGAAGAAACGCAGGCAGGAGGCACGCAGCCCGTACAGGTGGGCGTAGTTGAAGCAGAGCAGCTCGCCGGCCCGCTTGGTAGTCGCATACGGCGAGATCGGCAGATCGACCGGGTCGGTCTCGGCGAACGGCACTTTCTCGTTGATGCCGTAAACCGAGGACGAGGACGCGAAAACGAAGTTGGTCGGGCCGTGCCGGCGCGCGGCCTCGAGGAGGCGCAGCGTGCCGATGCAGTTGACCTCCTCGTAGAGGATAGGTTCGGCCAGGCTGGGGCGCACTCCCGCCCGCGCCGCCAGGTGAATGATGGCGTCGAAGCGGCTCTCGGCCACCAGTCGGTCGACCAGGTCGGCGTCTCGGATATCGCCTTCGACCAGCCGCCAGTCGTCGCGGCCGGCGAAGCGGGCGGCATTGGCCCGCTTGAGGGCCGGATCGTAGAAGTCGTTGAAGTCGTCGAGGCAGGTCACCCGGTCGCCGCGTTCGAGCAGGCGGGCGGTGACGTGGGAGCCGATGAATCCGGCGCCTCCGGTGACGAGAATGTGGGAACGGGCGTGCTGCTGCTCAGCCATTGGGGGCGGGTTCCTCGCTGCGCGCTGCATCGTAGCGCTTCTCGATGCCGGCTTTCTGCCGGTTGCGGATCAGCCAGCGCAGCATCCGGGATTCGTCGATGCCGACCAGGATGTCCTCCAGCGCCTCGGCGAATGCCGGATCGTTGAGCAGCCGCGCGGCGGTGCCGTCGCCGCGGTTGAGCTTCTCGGCCACCTGGCGCAGGTTGGCCACCAGCGCCGCCAGGTCGGCCGAAACCTGCTCGCCCCAAGCCTCGTCGTGGAGCAGCCGCCCGGCCAGCGCATCTCCCTGTTCGAGGCGGGTCAGCACCGCGGCGAGCTGCCCGGTAACCGATTCCAGGTGGGTGAGCGTGCGCGCGAAGCTCTCCTTCTGCGCCGCGTCGTCGAGCAGCGCCGGCAGCAGCCCGTCGCCGGTTTCGGCCCGGCCGAGCAGGCCGTCCAGACGGGTGACCGCACTCTGGATCCGGTCGGCCATCTGCGCGTCGTGCATCAGGCGCGGGACCGTCCCGGTGCCCGTCTCCAGCCGCTCGATCGCGGCCCGGATTGCCGCCAGCGTGTCGAGGATCTCGCGCCCGAGTTTGCGATCGGGGTCGGCGTCGACCGTCAGTTCGCCGAGCAGTCCCTCGCCGCGCTCCATGCGGCCGAGGATGCCGGTCATCTGGTGGGAGATCGTGACGATGTTGTTCATCACGTCCTCGCCCGCCTCGGCGAGCTGCTCGACGTTGGTCGGTGGCGCCGCGGCAATCTCGCCGCCCTCCGGCACCAGGTCCGACGCGGGGGAGCCCGAGGTGATCTCGAGGTACTTGTCGCCCAGCAGGCCGAGCGTCTTGATGCGGGCCAGGGAATCGCGTCGCAGGCGCTGCTCGTAGCGCGCGTCGATCGAGACGTGCACTTCGAGCAGGTTCTCGCCGATCTCGCGCGGCAGCACGATCCGTTCCACCGAGCCGACGTTGACACCGTTGAGCTGCACGTCGCTGCCCGGCCGCAGACCCGAGACCGAGACGAAGCGGACGAAGTAGTCGTTCTTCTGCTTGAAAAGATTCTGGCGGTCCCCGATCAGCAGGATCGCGGCGGCGGCGACCGCCACCGCGACGAGAGTCAGCAGCCCGACGCGGCGGGCCGAGGCGGATTCAGGCGGCATCGGAGTTCTCCTCCCGGCCGGCTAGAAAGGCGGCAAGCAGCGGGTCGTCGGAACGCTCTGCGGCGGCGAAATCGCCGATGAAGCGGAAGCGTCCCTGGTCGAGAAAGGCGAACCGGTCGGCCACCCGGCGAGCCAGGGCGACGTCGTGGGTGACCATGACCGCGGCAGCGCCGGTTGAACGTCGGGTGTCGAGAATCAGTCGGCCGATCGACGCCGAAGTCATCGGGTCGAGGCCGGTGGTCGGCTCGTCGAACAGCAGAACTTCGGGCTCGAGCGCCAAGGCCCGCGCCAGCGCCACCCGCTTGCGCATGCCGCCAGACAGTGCCGCCGGCAGGCGGTCTTCGATGCCGGGCAGGCCGACCTTCTCGAGCAGGGCGGCGACCCGCCCGCCGATCTCGCCCTCGGGCACCGTGCGGTGCTCGCGGAACGGAAAGGCCAGGTTGTCGCCCACCGTCATCGAGTCGAACAGGGCGCCGCCCTGGAAGAGCATGGCAACGCGGCGGCGCACCGGCAGCAGTTCGCGCTCCGACAGTTCCGTCACTTCGAAGTCGTGGAAGCGGATCGTTCCTGCGTCCGGCCGCTCGAGGCCGATCAGCTGACGCAGCGTCACGCTCTTGCCCGAGCCGGACCGGCCGAGGATCACCAGGCACTCGCCGGGTGCGAGGTCGAACTCGACGCCGTCGAGCACCGTTCGTTCTCCGTAGCGCTTGACCAGGCCGCGGACGCGGTAGACGGAATCGGAGTTGGCGGTCATGGCGGCGGTCAGGCGAGCAGGTAGAACATCTTGGTCAGGAAGAAGTCGGAGACCAGGATCAGGATGGAGGCGACGACCACGGTGTCGGTGGTGGCCCGCCCGACGCCGTCGGCACCGCCCGCGGCGTCCAGTCCGTTGCGGCAGGCGACAATGGTCACGAAGAAGGCGAAGAAGAACGACTTGCCGATGCCGCTGCCGACATCGTCGAGGGTCAGCGTCGACAGCACGTCGTTGAAGTAGAAGGCCGGAGTGAGGCCGAGCTGGAGGACGCCGATCACCATCCCGCCGAGGATACCGAGCAGGTCGCCGATCAGCGTCAGGACCGGCAGCATGACCAGCGTCGCGGCCAGCCGCGGTACGACCAGCTTGCGCACCGGATCGGCCGCCATGGCGCGCATCGCGTCGATCTGCTCGGTGACCTTCATCGAGCCGAGCTCGGCCGTCATGCCGGCGCCGATCCGGCCACCCACGATGAGCGCCACCAGGACCGGTGAGAGTTCCCGTACCAGCGACTTTCCGACCACCGTGCCGATGTAGTACTTGACCCCGAGCGAGGGCAGCGAAAGGGCGGTCTGGAGGGCCATCACCATGCCGGTGAAGATGGTGGTGATGGCGGCGACGCCGAGCGACCGCACGCCGATCTGGTCCATCTGGCGGACCCACTCGCGCAGCTCGAACGGCGGCCGCACCAGCTCGACGAGCGCCCTGCCTCCGAGGCGCGTGAAGCGTCCGACCTGCTCGAGGCGCTGCTCGAGCTTCTGCTCGGCCCGCCGCGCGATCACGCCGGCGGCACCGGAAGCATCGGGGCGGGAACGGCCGCGCGGCGCATGCGAATCAGGGAACCGTGTTCGACCAGGCGCCCGTGTTCCCGGACTCGAAGCCGTCGCGGAAGAGCTGCCCGACGGTGACCGTCGCCGACACGGCATCCATTTCGAACGGCGCGGCGCGGCCGTGCTCGACCCACAGGCCGTACATGTACTCGCCCCGGCTGGTCTGGATCGGAGTCGTTCGCGGCGTGCAGTCGTCCGGGAAGTCGTTCTCGACCGCCTGGTCGCGCAGGAACTCGATGTAGTCCTTGGACGCGACCTGGTAGAGCAGGCGCGCCTCGAAGGTGATCGGCCCCGAGCTGCCCGGCGGCAGGGAGACCTGATAGGTGACGTCGTCCCAGTTGACCAGCTCGCCCGAGCCCGGACTGGTCTCCGGGTAGGTGACGCCGACCGGTCGCACCTCGAGGTCGTCGCCGCCGGTGAAGCCGAGCGGCGGAATGCGGGTGTCGACGCGCCAGCAGTTGTTGAGCACGAAGTGGAACGCCGCATTGCCGTCGCCGTCGACGGTGTCGCACTGGCCGGTCCCGTTGCGGTTCCAGATGCCCGGCTCGGCGTGGTACATGCGCAGCTGCGGGTCCTCGGTCAGCACGCCGGTCGCCGGGTTGTACGCGCCGCTCTGCCAGACGATCTGGTTGCCCCGACGGGCGGTCAGCTGGACCCAGGCACGGCGGCCTTCCGGATAGCCGGTCGGCAGCTTGTGGCCGCTCAGGTTGGTCACCCGCACGTCGACCTCGATCGGCACGCCCGGCGCGGAGGTGGTCGGCGCGGCGATGGTCACCTCGGCCGCCTGGTGGAGCATCTCGCCGGCGTTGGCGATCGTGTTCTGGAAAGCGGTGACCCGGTCACTGCCCAGGCCGGCCCCATACTCAGCGGACAGGATGCCGGGGATCCAGTAGTTGCCGCCCGCGAACTGATGCGAGCGCAGGTTGCCGCCGCGCTCGGTCTGCTCGAAGACGCATGCGTAGACGTCAGAGCCGGTCTGCAGGGGCATGTGGCACTCCTGGCACCCGATCGGGGTCGCGCCGCCCGGAGCGAAGGCGCTCAGCTCCCACTCCCGGAACGTGCGCTCGATCGGGTACCGGATGCCGGTGTCGACGCCGTTCTCGTCGCGCAGGTTGTGCACCGGACTGGTGACGTTGTGGCAGGAGCCGCAGAAGGCCGAGTTGCGGAAGTGCGCCGAATAGGCCCACGGATGCGGCGGCTCGCCGTTGCCCCCGGGGTAGTCGTAGGGGCCGTGACGACACGGCTCCCCCTTGATGCCGCAGGTCCCGTCGTCGAGCCAGACCTGGCCGTTCTCGGTGTAGAACGGCTGCTCGCCCGGCGGCGGCGTCGGATTGACCATGGTGCGGTGGCAGAAGTGACAGCTGATGCCCTCGTAATCGTTGTTGATCTCGTCGATCGGCCCGATCAGGGCGCAGCCGTCGGTCGAACCGACGGGCGGTTCGCTGCGACCGGCGTACCAGCCGGTCGGCACGTGGCAGCGCAGGCAGAAGTCGCCCGAACCGGGCAGGTCGTTCTCGGCCACGTCGAGGGCGGCCCAGAAGAGGGGATCGCGCGCTGCGTTGGCCATCATCGAGCCGGCCCAGGCATCCCACGGCTCGGCAAGCCGCGCCGGGTCCCAGTTGCCGCCATGGCAGACCTGGCAGCCGCCTCCGCTCGGCTCGGCGATGCCGTGATCGAGCGGCGGCTGCGTGCCCTTCGGCGTCAGACCGCCCGCGAGGACGGTGACGACCGAGGCGAGGAAGAGCAGGCCGGCCGTGGTGACGAGCAGGTCGCGGCGGAGGCGGGGCGGCGCGGGATTCGTGTTGGGCATCGCAGGTCCGGGTCCGGTGGTCCGTCTGGCTACGGTCGTCTGTCCGGGCGCCGATCTCCGATCGTTCGGGAGGTGCACGGCGCGGCGGCTGGGGTCGTGCCGCAGATCCTACCGCGTCGGTGCGATCACGCGCGCCCCGATAGACTGGGATGTATGAGTGACGAGCAGCAACTCGAAGCGCGGGCCTGGGAGGCCCTCAAGGCGGTTCGATTCCCCGGCATGAGCCGGGACGTGGTTTCGTTCGGCTTCGTGCGCTCGGTCGCCGTGCGCGACGGGCGGGTGACGGTCCAGATCGAGATGACCACCCGCGACGCGGGCGCCGCGGAGGCGGTGCAGCGCGATGCCGAGCGCGTCCTGGCGGCGTTGCCCGGGGTTACCGCGGTGGAGGTCGCCGCGGTCGCCGTGGCGCCGCCGTCGCGCGAGGAGTCGGCGCAGCGGGCGATCGCGCGCAACCCGCAGCTGATCCCCGAGGTGCGTTCGGTCATCGCGGTGGCCAGCGGCAAGGGGGGCGTGGGCAAGTCCACGGTGGCTGTCAACCTCGCCCTGGCGCTGGCGCGGGCCGGACAGCGCACGGGGCTGCTCGACGTCGATATCTACGGGCCGTCGATCCCGACGATGTTCGGCATCGTCGAGCGGCCGACGGTGATCGACAACCGGATCCAGCCGTTCCAGCGCTGGGGAGTGAAGGTGATGTCGCTCGGGTTCATTCTCGAGACCGACACGCCGGTGATCTGGCGCGGTCCGATGGTGATGCGCGCCATCGAGCAGATGCTCGGCGACGTCGACTGGGGAGATCTCGACGTGCTGGTGCTCGACATGCCGCCCGGCACCGGCGACGCCCAGTTGACGGTGGCGCAGAAGATCGGCCTGGCCGGGGCGTTGATCGTCACTACACCGCAGGACGTCGCGCTGATCGACGCCCGCAAGGGGCTGGCGATGTTCCGCAAGGTCGACGTGCCGGTCTTCGGCCTGGTCGAGAACATGGCCAGCTTCGTCTGTCCGCACTGCGGCCACGAGACGGCGATCTTCCGCTCCGGCGGCGGCGAGCGCACGGCGCGAGAGCTCGGCGTGCCGTTTCTCGGTTCGATCCCTCTCGACCCGGCGATCGCCGAGGGAGGCGACGCGGGCCGGCCGATCGTCGTTGCCGCTGCGGAAGGTCCGCACGCGACCGCCTTCGCCCGCCTGGCCACGACCCTGATCGGGCGCCTCGCCGCCGACTGAGTTCGCTACCAGCGGGAGGTGTCGCCGCTTTCGAAGCCGTCGCGGAACAGCAGGTCCGGGGCGTTGTAGTAGGCGCGCAGTGGCGGGTTGCCGATCCAGTCGGCGGCCCAGATGTCCGGCAGGCCGTTGCCGTCCAGATCGCCGGCCGCGGCGTTGTGCGCGCCGCCGCCGGCCGCCACCGGGTCCATCGTGAACGCCGGTGCCGCGCCGGTGTTGCGGTAAACGCGCAGGTAACCCTGCGACAGTTCCAGGCCGACCAGCAGATCGGGGCGCGCATCGCCGTCGAAGTCGGCAACGCGCAGATGGTGGCTGCCCGCTGCGGCGGCGATGACCGAGCGCGTCCAGTTCGGCTGCTCCGGGTTGGCTGGATTGCGGAACCAGGCGAGCGGGCCGTCGTCGTCGTGCTGGCGGCAGGTGACCAGGTCGACCCGGCCATCGCGATCGATGTCGACCGCGGCAGCAGCCGGGCCGTCGCCCGGGTCGGAGTTCGTGATCGGGTGGAACTCCCAGTTGGCGGCGACGCGCCGCCCCGAAGGCGGATTTTCGAGCCAGCCGCCCCGGACGAACAGGTCGATGTCGCCGTCGCCGTCGATGTCGGCCACGGCGGGACTGCCGTCGTCGGCATGCTGGCCGAAGTCGACGGTGGTCCAGGCGGTCGGAGAGTCCTGAAAGTGGATCCGGAACGCCCCGTTGCCGAGCGTGACGACGTCGAGCGAGCCGTTGCCGTCGAGCGGCGCGAGTTCGATGTCGTGCGCCCACGAGCCGTGCGGGCCGATCGCGTGCTCGAGCCAGTTGCTGCCGACCGTCGGGTCGGCGGTGCCGCCCGGGGGTGGCCCGAGGCGCGGATTCTCGTACCAGCGCACATTGTCGCCGCCGTTGCCGTCGGCCACCACCAGGTCGAGATCGCCGTCGGCGTCGAGATCGCCAATCGCCATGTCGGTCGTGAACTCGACCGTCGCGTTGCGGATCAGGAACGGACCGCCGAAGGTGCGCGCCGCCCCGTTGGAGCGGTACCAGGACAGGGTGGCTCCGCCCAGGATGCCGTCGGCATCGCCGTCCCCGTCGATGTCGGCGACCTCCTTGTCGTCGCCGGAGGCGGCCGCATCGACGAGCACGGTCTGAAAGGTGAGCGGCTGGGCCCCCAGCGGCACGCCGAGCAGCAGGGCGAGCGCGGCGGCCAGCGTCCAGGACGGGACGGGTCGCGGATTCGGCATCGTGCCCGGGATTGTCCCCCCGATCCGGTCCGCTCGGCGGTGGAGCCGCTCACAGCCGGCCGGTGAGCTGGATCGCCGCCGGGGCTCACGTAAACTGCCCGACGTGCGCGTCCCGGCGATCCTCCTGTGCGGTCTGATGCTGGCGGGGGCGTGCGGTCCTGTCGACCTGCCCCCCAGTTCGGCTGCGACTGAGGTCAGAACTCACGCCAGGACTGACGCCAGTCCCCAGGCAGCTACCCGGCTCGTGCGCCTGACCACGCCGCTCGGCGAAATCGATCTGGAAGTCGACCTCGCTCGAGCGCCCGGGAGCGCGGCCAACTTCCTCCGCTACGTCGATGCCGGCCACTACGACGGCGGCCGGTTCCATCGCACCGTCCGCCCCGACACCGAGGTGCGGCAGGACGTGCCGATCGAGGTCGTCCAGGCCGGCGCCGATCCGCAGCGCGAGGCCGAGGCGTTCGCGCCGATCGCCCTCGAGACGACCGCGCGCACCGGCCTGAAGCATCTGGACGGAACGATCTCGATGGCCCGCGACGGCCCGGACTCGGCGACGTCGGACTTCTTCATCTGCATCGGCGATCAGCCGTCGCTCGACTTTGCCGGCGCCCGCAACCCGGATGGCCAGGGCTTTGCCGCCTTCGGCCGCGTCGTCCGCGGCATGGAGGTCGTCCGCCGCATCCAGCAGGCTCCCGCCACGGGCCAGAGCCTCGCGCCCCCCATCCCCATCCTCACCGCCCGCCGCCTCTGAGCGCGGGCGGGGAAGGTATCGTTGGGACATGGCGGTGGCGCTGATTGCGGACGCGCACCTCGGGGGGCCGGGGGGGGAGGCCGGGCCGCTGGTCGAGCAGATCCGCCAGCTGCCCGAGCTCGGCTGCGAGCGCCTCGTCCTGCTGGGCGACCTGCTGCAGGTCTGGGTCGGATTCGAGCAGTACCAGACCGACGAGGCGCGCGCCCTGATGGCGGCCGTCGCGCAGGTTCGGGCTCGTGGCGTGCGCGTCGACTACATCGAAGGCAACCGGGACTTCTTTCTCGCCGCCGGGCCGCTGGCGTCGCAGTTCGACTCGATCGGCCTCGAGGTCGCCTTCACGGTCGACGGCCGGCGCTGCCTGGCCGTCCACGGCGACCGGCTGAACGATCGCGACCACGCCTACCGCGCTTGGCGCTGGCTGTCGAAGAGCCCGCCGGTGCGCGCCGTCGTTCGCCACCTGCCGCGCCGCCTCGTCGAGCCGCGCATCCACGCCACCGAGCGTCGACTCTCGCGCTCCAACTTCAAGCACAAGAAGCGGATCCCCGACGAGACGATCCGTGCCTGGGGCGAGCGGCGCCTCGCCGAGGGCTACGATCTGCTGCTGCTCGGCCACTTCCACGAGGCGCACAGCTGGCAAGTCCGCGGCGGCGAGGTGCGCCTGCTGGAGGCCTGGTTTACCAGCCGCCGCATCGAGTGGGTCGGCGCGACCTGACGCTGCAGCCAGTCGGGTAGGATCGCCGCGCGTGCTCCAACGGATGACGATGCTCGGCAGCGGAACCTCTACCGGTGTGCCGGTAATCGGCTGTCGCTGCGCCGTCTGCACGAGCACCGATCCGCGCAATCGCCGCATGCGGCCCGGCCTGCTGCTCGAAACGACCGGCGGCGTGATCCTCGTCGACGCGTCGCCGGACTTCCGTGAGCAGGCGCTGCGCTTCGGTGTCGATCGCGTCGATGCGGTCCTCTTCACTCACTCCCACGCCGACCACGTCTTCGGGCTCGACGACCTGCGGATCTACAACTTCCGTCAGCGCGCGCCGATCCCCTGTTACGGCTCGGCTGAGACGATGGGCCGCCTGCGCCAGATCTTCGCCTACGCCTTCGAGGACACCCAGGAGGGCGGCGGCAAGCCGAAGCTCGAGCTGCACGCGGTCGACCGGCCGTTTGCCCTGCTGGGCGGCACGGTCGTGCCGATCCCGGTGATGCACGGGGAGATGGAGGTCTACGGCTGGCGGCTGGGCCGCTTCGCCGTGGTGACGGACGTCAATCTCATCCCCGAAGCCAGCTGGCGGGCGCTCGATGGAGTCGAGGTGCTGGTGCTGTCCGCGCTGCGCTACCGTGCCCACCCGACCCACTGGAGTCTGGAGGAATCGCTGGCGGCGGCGCGCCGCATCGGGGCGCGGCGGACGATCCTCACCCACATCGCCCACGACATCGACCACACGGACGTGCGCGTGCCGCTGCCGGCCGAGGTCGAGATCGGCCATGACGGACTGGTCGTCGACTTCGCCTGACCCGCGTCCGATCGAGGGCGGCGCGGTCGCCCGCGGGCTGGTCGAACTGCCGTCGTCGAAGAGCCTCACCCATCGCGCCTACGCTCTGGCATTGCTGGCAGACGGGCCGCTACGCGTCGAGCAACCGCTCGACGCCGAGGATACCCGCCTGTTCCTGGCAGCGCTCGAGCGGATGGGCTGCCAGGTGGCGAGAGGTGCCGCCGCGGTGACCCTGAGCGGTCCGCGGACTCGGACTTCCCGTACGCCCGCCGCCGACGGCACGCGGCTGGAGTTCGGCAACGCCGGGACGCCGTTCCGATTCAGCGTGGCGCTGGCGGCGCTGCTGCCCGGCCGCTGGCAGCTGGACGGCACGCCGCGCCTGCGCGAGCGCCCGATTGAGCCGCTCGTCGAGGCGCTGCGCGGACTTGGCGTGCGCATAGACTGGCTGGGCGAGCCGGGCCGAGCGCCGCTCGAAGTCCACGGCGGGCGGCTGCCGGGCGGCGCGGTCCGGCTCGAAGCCGGGGAGTCCAGTCAGTACCTCTCAGCACTCCTCCTCGCCGGACAGGCCGCCGAGGCGCCGATCGCCATCGAGGTCCCCTCGCTCGTCTCGGCGCCCTACGTAGAGTTGACGGTCGACCTCCTCGCACGGCTGGGCGGTCGCGTCGAGCGGCCGGCGCCGGACCGCTGGCGCACCGTGCCCGGTCCGATCGCCGGCGGAGCGCTCGCCGTCGAGCCCGACCTCTCTGCTGCCGCCTATCCGGCGGCTGCCGCGGCGCTGACCGGCGGCGACGTCCTGCTGCGGCGCGTACCTTCGACCTCGCTGCAGGGCGACCGCCGTATGCTCGACCTGCTGGTGCAGATGGGGGCCGAAGTCCGTCCCGCGGCGGACGGAATCCGGGTGCGCGGGAGCGGATCGCTCATCGCTCTCACCGCCGACCTGTCCGACATCCCCGATCAGGTGCCGACTCTCGCCGCCCTGGCGCCGTTCGCGCGCGGCACGACGCGGATCGTCAACGTGGCGCATCTGCGTCTCAAGGAGAGCGACCGCCTTGCCGCGATGGCGAGCGAGCTCGCCCGGGTCGGCGTTCCGGTCGCCGAGCTGCCCGACGGTCTCGTCATCGAAGGGATCTGGGCAGACGTCGCGCCGTCTTCGGAGCCGGTGGTGGTCGATCCGCACGGCGATCATCGGATCGCCATGGCGATGGCGCTGGTGGGGATGCGCCGGCCGGGGCTCGCAGTCGCCGATCCGGGCTGCGTCGCCAAGTCCTGGCCCGGCTTCTGGCAGACGTTCACTGCGTGGAGTGGATCTCAGGGAGGCGCGCGCTGACCCGGCCGGCGACCGCGCTGCGCCATCCGGCCCTGGCGACGGAGGGCGGCCGTCCGCTCGGCGAGGCCGTGCTGTCGGACCGCGCAAGGCTGGCGCTGGTGGCGCAGGCTGCCGGACTGCTGTCGCTCTGCGAGGTTGCGGGCTGGCGGCTGGCTGGCGGCTGGGGCGGGGCGCGCGTGGCGCGAAGTGGGGCGCTGAGCGGCCTCGCCGTCGAGCCCGGTCGGGGGGGCGAACCGCCGCTGGCGGCACTGCTCGAGCTGTTGCGCAACCTGTTCGGCGGCGCGCCGATCGCCGGTCGCGGTGAAGCGCGGCGGGTTGCACGGCAGTTCGAGCTGCGCTGGAGCGCCGCCCTCGATGGCGCCGCGATCGACCGCGAGATCAGCGAGCTGCTCGCGGCGGCGCCCTTCCTTGCCGGCCCGGCATTCGGCTGCGTCGCAGCCGCGCTGACCGGCGAGCTCGACCGCGACGGCCATGCGATCGAGTGGCGGGCGGGGAGGATCGCCGCCGCGGTGGCCGACCACGATCCGGACGAGCTGTTGGCTGCCCGCCGCTGGCATGCGGCAGCCGCCGCCTATCTGGTCACGCCTCCCGAGAGCGAGATCGGTCGACTCCGGCAGGCGACCGCGCTGGCGGGGGATGGCCGCCTCACCGCAGCGCTGGCGCTGCTCGGTCGCCGCGACGACGTGGCTGCGGAGACGCTCCGCCTCGGCTGCCAGGTCCATCTCAACGCGCTGTCCGCCGCGCGCGAGACGCTGCGCCGGCTGGCGGCGCGCCCGCTCACCGCCGCCGAGCGACTGGCGGCCACGGACGCGGCGCTGCGTCTCCTGGCGCTCACCGGCGAGGCCGAGGAGGCGCGCGACTGGTGCGCCCGGCTGCTCGCCGGCTGTCGCGGGCGGGCCCGCGCTGTCGCCCAGCTGTTCGCGGCTCTGGCGGCGGGCGATCGGCGCGACCTGGAGGCAATGCAGCGCGGCCTGGCGCAGGTTGCGCTGCCGGAGGTCGAGCCGGGCGACGTCGAGGCCCGGGATCTGGCGGCGCTGCATCACGAGGTGGCGCTGCAGCTCGCGCTGGCGCAGGGTGATGCGCGGGGCGTGATCGACCACACGCGCCGTCGCCTCGCCCTGGTGCGGCGGACGATGACGCGGATCGAGGCCGGCCGGAGCTGGAACAACCTCGGCGTCGGCCGCCTCATGGCGCGGCGCTTTGGCGCCGCCGAACGCGCCTTCGCCCATGCCGGTCGGCTGCTGCGGGCCTGTGACGGACCGCTCGCGGTCACGCTGGCGAGCAGCAATCTCGCCGAGACCCGCCTGCGCATCGGCAGCACCGCCGGAGTCGAGCCGATTCTCGCCGCGTCCTCGGCCGCCAACCGCCGCTCCGGCAACCGCCGAGGGGCGATCGAGGACGAGCTGCTGGCGATTCGTCGCGACCTCGTACGCTTCGATCTCGACGCTGCGCTGGCGCGCTGCAAGCTGCTCTCGGCTCGCCTCGATCCGGGGGACGATCGCGAGGCCGAGCGCCTCGCGGTGCTCTCGGCACGCGTCCTCGGCTGGCTCGACCGACCCGCGGCCGCGGCCGCACAGCTGCAGGGTCTGTCGCCGGCGGCGATCGACGAACTCGAGCCGGAGGAGTGGCCGTTCCTCCTCGCGCTGGCCGGCGAGACCGATCGCGCCGTGGCGGCGGCCGACGACGACCTGGCGCCACTCGCGGTCCCGCTGGTGCGCGGCGAGCTGCCGCCGCCCGATGCCTGGGAGCGGCTCGCCAGGCTCGAACCGTTTCGCTGTGCCCGCTTCGTGCTCGACGCCGAGCGGGTCGCCCCGGGGTCGGCGCCCGAGGCGCTGCGCGAGCGCGCGGCCGCGATCTGGCGACGGATGGGCGCACCCCAGGCTGCCGAGCAGATCGAGCGCGCGCGCGCTGTCGCCTGGCGGGCCTTGGGCGACTACCTGGACCGTCCGCCCGGCGAGCGCGAAGCGATCGAGCGTCTGCTGGCCGCGGTCAACCATCCGGAGGCCGAGCTGCGGCGGCGCGATGCACACGGCGAGGAGCTGCTGGCCGGCCCCGGTTCACGGCCGCTGGCCGCCGAGCGGGCTGCCGTACACGGCGACGGCGAGCTGCTCCTGCGCGCGGCCGAGTTCGACGAGCCGCTGCGGGCGCTGTTCGCGCTCTTCCGCCGCGACGTGCCGGTGCCGCGCGCCGCGCCGCCAGCAGGGGGCGGTGGACTGCTCGGCGACAGCCCGGCTCTGCGGGCGGCGATCGATCGCCTGCGCCGGCTCGCGGCCAGCGACCTGCCGGTACTCGTGCTGGGTGAGAACGGCACCGGCAAGGAGCTGGCGGCGCGCATGCTGCACGAGGCCAGCCCGCGGGCGGCCCGGCCCTGGGTGCCGGTCAACTGCGCCGGCCTGTCCGAGCCGCTGCTGCTCGACCAGCTGTTCGGCCACGCGCGTGGCGCCTTCACCGGCGCCGACCGGGAGCGCGCCGGCGTGTTCGAGACGGCTCGCGGCGGGACGCTCTTCCTCGACGAGATCGGGGACTTCCCCCCGTCGGCGCAGGGAAGTCTGCTGCGCGCCCTGCAGGAGGGGGAGATCTGCCGCCTCGGCGAGGCGCTGCCGCGCAAGGTCGACGTGCGGGTGGTGGCGGCCACGAACCTCGACATCGAGGCCATGGTCGAGGAGGGCAAGTTCCGCCGCGACCTGCTCTACCGGCTGCGGGCGGCGGCGGTGGTGCTGCCGCCGCTGCGCGAGCGCGGCCGCGACGTCCTGCTGCTGGCCGAGCACTTTCTCGACGAGCACCGCCGCCGGCGCCCCGGATTGCAGTTCGATCGTGGCGCCCGCGAGGCGCTGCAGGCGCATCCGTGGCCGGGCAACGTTCGCGAGCTGCGGCACGCGGTGGCGGCGGCCGTCGCCCTCTGTCCTGGCGACCGGATCGAGGCGGCACACTTCGACTCGATCGGCGCAGCGAGCGCCATTCCGGCTGCCGCACCGGTGGCCGGTTATCACGCGCGGATCGAGGCGTTCCGGCGGCGCCTGATCGAGCGCGAGCTGGCCGAGTGCGAGGGCAACCTCGCCGCCGCCGCCCGCCGCCTCGGCGTCTCGCGCCAGTACCTGTCGCAGTTCGTCAAGAAGTACGGCCTCGAGGTGCGCTGAGCGATGCTGCGGGTCGTGGTGCGCCGGCTGCTGCTCGCCGTGCCGACCACCCTGGCGGTGGCGACGCTGGTCTTCTCGCTCATCCACCTGATCCCGGGCGATCCGGTGCTGATCATGCTCGGCGAGGGGGCGCAGCCGACTGATGTCGAGCAGCTGCGCGAACGGCTCGGGCTCGACCGGCCGCTCGGCGAGCAGTACGCGCGCTTTCTCGCCGGCCTCGTGCGCGGCGATCTCGGCCGCTCGCTGCACTTCGGCGAACCGGTGTCGCGCCTCATCGCTCGCCACTACCCGGCCACGGTCGAGCTGGCGTTCGCGGCGATGCTGGTGGCGCTCGTCGTCTCGATCCCGCTCGGCATGGCCGCGGCCTGGCGGCGCGGCGGCTGGATCGACCGCGGCGCCCGGCTGTTCGCGCTGGCCGGTGTGTCGCTGCCCAATTTCTGGATCGGTCCGGTAGCCATTCTGCTCTTCTCGATTCAGCTGGGCTGGCTGCCGGTCTCCGGGCGCGGCAGTCTCGCGCACCTGGTGCTGCCGGCCGCCACGCTCGGGCTGGCGCTGGCGGGGCTGCTCACCCGGATGGTGCGTTCGGCGCTCGGCGAGGAACTCGGCAAGCCGTATCTGGTGACGGCGCGGGCGAAGGGGCTCGGGCCGGCGCGCGTGGCGATCGCCCATGCGCTGCGCAATGCGCTCGTGCCGGTGATTACCGTGGTCGGCCTGCAGTTCGGCTCGCTGCTGACCGGCGCCATTCTCACCGAGACGATCTTCGGTTGGCCCGGTGTCGGCCGGCTGTTGATCCAGGCAATCCGGCTGCGCGACTATCCGCTCGTCCAAGGGGTCGTGCTGTTGATCGCCGTCACCTACGTCGGCGCCAACCTGGTCACCGACCTGCTCTACGCGCGGGCCGACCCGCGAATCCGGGTGCGATGAACGGGTCGCGCACGTCGAGCTCCGTCCGCCGGGCCCGCTTCGCGCTGGCGGCCACCGCTCTGCTGCTCCTCGCCGGTCTGCTCGGACCGGTCCTGGCGCCCTACGGGGCGGAGCAGATGGAACTCGAGCGCCGCCTCGAGGGCCCGTCCTGGGGGCATCCCCTCGGGCTCGACGAGCTGGGCCGCGACGTGCTCTCCCGTCTGCTGATCGGAGCGCGCGTGTCGCTCATCGTCGGACTCTCGGTGGTGGGCATCGCGGGCACGTTCGGCACGCTGATCGGAGCGCTGGCCGGAGCGCTGGGCGGCCGCTGGGACGGGGCACTGATGCGTCTGATCGACGTCTTCCTGGCCTTTCCCGGCATCCTTCTGGCGATCGCACTGGTGGCCGTGCTCGGTCCGGCGCTCTCGCACGTCGTGCTGGCACTGGTGGCAATCGGCTGGGTGGGATACGCGCGCCTGGCGCGCGGCCAGGTCCTGCAGCTGCGCGAGCAGGAGTTCGTGCTGGCGGCGCGCACCGCCGGCCTGTCGCCGCTGCGCGTCGTGGCGCGGCATCTGCTGCCCAACGTGTTGCCGCTGGTGATCGTGCAGGCCAGTCTCGGACTGGCTGGCGCGATCCTGGCCGAGGCCAGCCTCTCGTTCCTCGGCCTCGGCATCCAGCCGCCGACACCCTCCTGGGGTGCCATGATCAACGCCGGGCGTGGCCACCTGCTCGACGCGCCGCACGTCGCGGTGGTGCCCGGCCTGGCGATCCTGTTCGCGGTGATGTCGCTCAACTTCCTCGGCGACGCGCTGGTCGACCGGCTCGATCCGCGTGCTGCGGCGCGGGTTTCCGCTCCCGGGAGCGCGGTGTCAGGATCGGCGCCATCACTCGAAGCGACGAGCGAGGAGACCCCATGACGAGACCCACCCTGCTGGCCGCCTGCACCCTGTTGTTTCTGCTGGCCGCGCCCCAAGCGTCGGCGCAGCAGACCGAAGCCGATCCCGCCGCGCCGGCCTCGGCGGCGGCGACCGCGGAGCCGGACGCGACTCCGCCCGAGCGCCCCGCCTTCGACGCGGCGCTCGCCGCGAAGGTCGGCGCCGACGAGCGCGGGATGCGCAAGTTCGTGCTCGTGGTGCTCAAGACCGGTCCGACGCGCGTGCCGGACGGCCCCGAGCGCCAGGCGATGTTCCGCGGTCACTTCGACAACATGACGCGGTTGTCCGAGGCCGGCAAGCTGGTGTTGGCCGGCCCGCTGGACGGGGTCGACGGCTGGCGCGGCCTGTTCATTTTCGCCGTCGAGGAGATCGCCGAGGCCGAGAAGCTGGTCGCCACCGATCCGGTGATCCAGCAAGGGGAGATGGTGGCCGAGTACCATGCCTGGTACGGCTCGGCGGCGCTGATGGAAATCCCCGGCCTGCACGCGCGAATCGCTCGCCAGGACCCCTGACGCCCGGCCGCTGGTCGGCCGACCCGCGCCGCTCAGCTGAGGTGATCCCAGCCGAGGGCGGGGAGCGGGTGAGACTCGCCGGCCGCGTCGAGGAACTCGACGGCGGAACGGCGCGTGATCGTGCCGATGCGGCGGCAGGCGAACCTTTGCGGCGGGGTGACGGCTTCCGGCAGGGTGAACAGGAGCACGTAGTCCTCGCCGCCGGCCAGGGCGACGGCGATCGGATCGAGTTCGAGCGCGTCGGCGAGTGCTTCGTGGGCGGGGACGACGGCGCGACGCAGGAGTCGCAGGTCGAGCTGCGCACCCACGCCGCTGGCGGTGCAGATCCGGCGCAGGTCTTTGGCGAGGCCGTCCGAGACGTCGATGGCGGCACCGGCGCGGCGGCGCTGCGCGCTCAGCCACTGGCCGAGCTCGAGCTGGGGCCGGGGCACGAGGTGGCGGGCGGCGGCGCGGCGCGCGGCGGCCGCTAGTCGGTCGCCCGACGGCAGGGCGGCAGCCAGGTCCTCCGGGAACTC
Source organism: uncultured Thermoanaerobaculia bacterium (assembly GCA_964618415.1). Lineage (GTDB taxonomy): Bacteria > Acidobacteriota > Thermoanaerobaculia > Multivoradales > JAGPDF01 > JACTMI01. The sequence goes on along the minus strand of CAZUAT010000042.1, from coordinate 6,541 downwards.
CACGCGGCGGCCGTGCAGTTCGGCGCCCCGCAGCACCAGTTCGCAGCCCAGGGCCGACTCGCCGACCGGGCCGCCAAGCCAGATGGCGTGGCCGGGTCGCGCGCGGTCGCGGCCGAGCGGTGCGGCGCCGGCCGGCTTGTCGCCGAGCAGGGTGAGCGAGGCCGTGAGCAGCGGCGCGTGGGCCACGTCGCCGCCGACCAGCGCGACCTGATGTCGCTTCGCTTCCGCCAGCAGCCCTTCGACGAGCGGCCGGGGATCGGTCTCCGGCGGCAGCCCGAGGGCGAGCAGCGCCCAGCGCGGACGCGCGCCGGAGGCGGCGAGGTCCGACAGGTTGACGGCCAGCAGGCGGCGCCCGAGCAGCGCCAAGTCGAGGCCGCTGGCGAAATGCGTCCCTTCGATCTGCTGGTCGACGGTGACGACCAGTCGCCCCCGCGCGGCGAGTTCGACGGTGTCGTCGCCGATCGCCGAGCTGCCCGCAGCTCTGGGCAGCCGGCGCTCGAGCCAGGCGACGAATGCCTCCTCGCCGCCGCCGCTCATCGGCGTCGCGGGCGGCGTGCTTTGGGCGCGCGAGGCTTGGCAGCACGGGGCTTCGGGACGCCGGGCTGGGATGCGCGCACGACCGGGCGCGCGGTTGGAGCGAGGGCGCGCGCCAGCACCTCCTCCATGCGCTCCACGAAGACGAGCTCCAGGTCGCGCTGCGCTTCGGGTGGCAGCTCGGCCAGGTCGCGGCGGTTCTGCTTCGGCAGCAGCACGGTGCGCACGCCGGCAGCCCGCGCCGCGAGCAGCTTCTCCTTGAGGCCGCCGATCGGCAGCACGTCGCCGCGCAGCGTGATCTCGCCGGTCATCGCGAGACGGCGGTCGACGGCGCGGCCGGTCGCCACCGACAGCAGCGCGACCGCCACCGTGATGCCCGCTGACGGGCCGTCCTTCGGGATGGCGCCCGCCGGCAGGTGGACGTGCAGGTCGTGGGTGGTGAACCAGTCGTCCGGCACGCCGTGGCGCGCCCCCCAGGTGCGCGCCCAGGTGAGCGCCGCCTGCGCCGACTCCTTCATCACCTCACCCAGCTGCCCGGTGAGGGCGAGCCGCCCCTTGCCGGGGGTCGCCAGCGCTTCGACGAACATCATCTCGCCGCCGGTGGCGGTCCAGGCCAGCCCGGCCACCACGCCGACACGGTCGCGCGGCAGCAGGTCTTCTGCCAGGTGGCGCGGCTGGCCGAGAAACCTCTCGAGCATCTTCGGTCCCAGGGCGACGCGGACCCTGCGGCCGCCGGCCACCTGGACGGCCACCTTGCGGCAGGCCGCGGCGATTTCGCGCTCGAAGCTGCGCAGGCCCGACTCGCGCGTCCACTCTTCGATCATGCGGCGCAGCGCGGCATCCGAGAAGCTGAGCTGCCGATCGTTGAGGCCGTGTTCGGCGAGCTGCTTGGGGATCAGGTGCCGGCGCGCGATGGCGAGCTTCTCCTCGAGCGAATAGCCGGAGAGTCGGATCACCTCCATGCGGTCGAGGAACGCCGCCTGGATCGGATCGAGGAGGTTGGCGGTGGTCACCCAGAGGACGCGGGACAGGTCGTAGGCGACTCCCAGGTAGTGATCGCGGAAGGTCGAGTTCTGTTCGGGATCGAGCACTTCGAGCAGCGCCGACGACGGATCGCCGCGGAAATCCGCGCCGATCTTGTCGATCTCGTCCAGCATGAAAACCGGGTTGGACGTGCCGGCCTGATGCAGGCCCTGCAGGATGCGGCCCGGCAATGCGCCGACGTAGGTCCGCCGGTGGCCGCGGATCTCCGCCTCGTCGCGCACTCCGCCCAGCGACAGGCGCGCGAACTTGCGTCCCAGGGCGCGCGCGATCGACCGGCCGAGGGAGGTCTTGCCGACGCCGGGCGGACCGACGAAGCAGAGGATCGGGCTGCGCGAGTCGGGCTTGAGCTTGCGCACCGCCAGGAACTCGACGATCCGCTCCTTGACCTTGTCGAGGTCGTAGTGATCCTCGTCGAGCACGCGACGCGCGTCGGCCAGGTCGAGGTGGTCGGCGGTCACCTGATTCCACGGCAGACCGGTGAGCCATTCGAGGTAGGTCCGCTGGACGGAGCTCTCGGCCGAGTCCGGATGGCTGCGCTCGAGCCGCTGGATCTGGCGTTCGACCTCCTGGCACGCCTCGTCGGACAGGCCGCGCTCGGTGGCCAGCTGCCGGTAGCGCGCGATCTCTTCGGCCAGGTCGTCGGACTCGCCGAGTTCGGCCTGGATGGCTCGCAGCTGCTGGCGCAGGAAGTACTCGCGCTGGCTGCGGTCCATCTCGCCGCGCGCCTGCGAGGAGATCTCCTGCTGCATGGTCAGCAGCTGGATCTCGCGCTGCATGTGCGCGGCGACCTTGCGCAGGCGGGTCAGTGGGTCGACGATTTCGAGGATCTCCTGGGCGTCCCCCAACGGCAGTTCGAGGTTCGAGGCGATCAGGTCGGCGAGGCGGCCCGGGTCCTCGAGATTGGCAACCAGCAGCAGCACTTCCGGCGACACCTGGCGGCCCAGCGACAGGATGCGGTCCATCGACTCCTTGGCCGAGCGCACCAATGCCTGCACCTCGAGGCTGGCCTCGGAGGCGGGCGGAACCGGATCCTCGGCGATGGCATCGACGCGGGCCTGCAGGAACGGCTCGGTTTCGGCGATGTGCTCGACCCGGATGCGGGCGATCCCCTGGGCGAGGATGCGGATCCGCCCGTCGGGCAGCTTGAGCATCCGCATGATCGCCGCTGCGGTGCCCATGGTGTACAGGTCGTCCGGACCCGGCTCCTCGATGTCGGGGTCCTTCTGGGCGACCAGGGCGAGCAGGCGGTTCTCGGACAGGGCCGCGTCGACGGCCTGCACGGACGATTCGCGGCCGATCGACAGCGGCACGATGATGTAGGGGTAGAGCACCGCGTCCTTGAGGGGCAGGACGGGGAGGAGATCCGGCAGGCGCGGGGTTTCGTCGATCATCGATTCCTTCGGGTCAGCTCTTCTTCTGTCGCTTGGCCTTCTTGGCGCGGTCCTTGTCGAGCAGGCCCTTGAGTTCCGCCATGAACTCCTCGACGTCCTCGAAGCGCCGGTATACGGAGGCGAACCGGACGTAGGCGACCTGGTCGAGCTCGCGCAGCTGCTCCATCAGAAAGGCGCCCAGTTCGCGGGTCGAGATCTCCCGGTCCTCGCGCTCGGCGAGCAGGTTCTCGGCCGCGTCGGCGATCCGCTCGAGCTGCAGGGGCGCCACCGGCCGCTTCTCGCACGCCTTCTCGAGCCCCTTGAGCAGCTTGTTGCGGTCGAACTCCTGGCGCGTCCCGTCGCCCTTGATGACCTTGAAGTGGATCTCCTCGACCTTCTCGTAGGTCGTGAACCGCCGCCCGCAGGCCACACACTCCCGCCGTCGCCGGATCGTCCCGGAATCCCGGCTCTCCCGCGAATCGACCACCCGGTCCTCGAGCTTGCCGCAGTACGGACAGCGCACCGCCGGACTCTAGCGCAGCGCGCCCCGCCGCTCGCCGGCGATCGCGCAGGGGAGCGCCCCGCTGCCTCGCGCGCCTTCGGCTTGCGGGCGGCGGGGTGGCGCTGCGAGGATGCCGGATCCGGCGGAGCGAGGCCGGGGGGAGATCTGCGCTCGTGAGCACGCCACATACGCCACAGATACCGCCTGCGTCGTCGACTGCCGTCGAGGGAAAGCAGTCGCTCTGGCGCGAGCTGCGGGATGCGATCCGCGGGACGGAGGCCGACTACACGCAGATTCCGCTGCGGCGGGCGGTGTTTCTGCTCGCGGTGCCGATGGTGCTCGAGCTGGTGCTCGAGTCGACGTTCGCGGTGGTCGACATCTTCTTCGTTGCCAAGCTCGGCTCGTCGGCGGTCGCCACGGTGGGGCTCACGGAGACGTTGCTCTTTCTCGTCTACTCGATCGGCATGGGCCTTGCCATGGCAGTCACCGCAGTCGTCGCGCGGCGGGTCGGCGAGGGGCGGCGCGAGGAGGCGGCGGTCGCCGCCGTGCAGGCGATCTGGATCGCCCTGCTCGCCTCGATCCCGTTCGCCATCGCCGGGATCTTCTTCGCACCCGATCTGCTGCGGCTCATGGGCGGCGACGCGTGGACGCTCGAGCACGGCTTCCCGTACATGCAGTGGGCCCTCGGCGGCAACGTTGTGGTCATGCTTCTGTTCAGCCTCAACGCCGCCCTGCGCGGCGCCGGCGACGCAGCGGCCGCCATGCGCGTGCTCTGGCTCGCCAACGGCCTCAACCTCGTCCTCGACCCGGTCCTCATCTTCGGCCTCGGCCCGTTCCCGGCCCTCGGGCTGGAAGGCGCCGCGATCGCCACCGTCACCGGACGCGGGGCCGGCGTGCTGCTGCAGTTGTGGATCCTCTTCCGCGGCGGCCACCACCTGCGTGTGCTGCGGTCGCAGATCGCCTGGCACGGCGCCACTCTGGTCAACATCGTGCGCACTTCCCTCGGCGGAGTCGGCCAGATGATCGTCGGCATGACCTCCTGGATCTTCCTGATGCGGATCCTCGCCGGCATTGGCAGCGAGGCGGTAGCCGGCGCGACCATCGCCCTGCGCATCATGATGTTCACCATGATGCCGGCCTGGGGGATGTCCAACGCCGCCGCCACGCTGGTGGGGCAGAACCTGGGAGCGCAGCGACCCGAGCGCGCCGAGGCCGCGGTCTGGCGGATCGGCGCCTACAACATGGTCTACCTGGTGGCGATCTCGATCGCCTACTTCTCCCTGCCGGTCGAGCTGATGGGAATCTTCAGCGCCGACCCGGCAGTGATCGAAGTCGGCGCCACCTGGCTGCGGATCCTGTCGTACTCGCTGTTCGTCTACGGCTGGTGGATGGTGGCGGTCCAGGCGTTCAATGGCGCCGGCGACACCGCCACGCCGACCTGGATCAACCTCGTCTTCTTCTGGGCGATCCAGATTCCGCTCTCCTGGCTGCTCGCCGTCCACCTGGCCTGGGGGCACCACGGCGTGTTCTGGGGAGTCTTTCTCTCCGAAACCTCGGTCGGTCTGTTCACCCTCTGGCTCTTCCGCCGCGGCAGCTGGAAACAGGCCCAGGTATGAGGGGCGGCTGCGCTACCATGCGGGCCGCACCGGTGGTGAACGGTTCGGCGGAGAGGGGGTGAGGCGTCCTGTACACTAACGGGGTGTCCGGGGATGACAGGCCGCTGACCGACGCCGAGGTGCTGCGCGAGTGCGGCCGGGCGCTGTTCGGGGAGCGGTGGCAGCGGCGGCTGGCCCGGGCGCTGCCGCAGTTCGACCCCAGCGGAGTCGCCCGGCCCCTGGGTTCGGCCGAGGTGCGGCAGATCGCTACCGGCGATCGCCCGGTGCCGGACTGGTGGTGGTCGGCCCTGGCGGTGATGCTCGCCCAGCGGATGGCCGCCGAGCCGCAGGTCGCCGGTCGGCGCGCTGCCGGGTGACCGGGCACCGATCGATCGGCCGGAGCCCGACGTCGGTCCGCGCACCCCGGCTGGCGCTCGCAGCGCGGGCCTTCGGGCACTTCAGGTCCAGCGCCACGGTGGTCCTCTTCGTCCTGCTCGCGGCCGGCTGCGGCGGCCCGAAGCGCGATGCCGGTGCTGTGGCACCGGGCGAGCGGTACGTGCCCGTTCCAACTCGGTCGGCGCCGTCAGCCACTTCGGCCGGACGTGCGGTGCCGGTCGGCGATCCGGCCGCAGTGGCGGCGGTCTCGGCTTATCTGGATGCTCCAACGCCCGTCGGGGAATGCGGACCCTACCGACTGATCACCGACGCTCGCGGCAGCGCGCGTGAGCACCTGCGAGCCGTCTGCGCCGGCGCGGTCGTCCATTTCGAACGGGAGTACGCGGCGCGACTCGGTGTCGAACCGGCGCACCCGCCGGCCGGGACGATCGTCGCGTTCGGCGACCGGGGGCGGTTCCGCGCCTGGCTGGCCGTCGATGGAGGTCCGCTGCGGATCTACGCCGGCCTGTCGCGTCCGGCCGAGGGGCTGGTCGTCCTGCCGGTCGACGAGGTCCCGGCCGACGAACTGGCCCGCACGCTGATCCACGAACTCGCCCACCTGGCTCATCGCCGGACCTTCGGCGTGGTGCCGGAACCGTGGCTGTCCGAGGGCCTCGCCGACGTGGTCAGCGAATCGGCCACGGTCGAGGCGTTTCGGCCGCTGGCCGGGTTCGACGGCGTCGAGGGCCTGCGGCAGCGACTGCTGGGGGCGCAGCGGCAGGGGCGGCTGGGGAGCCTGGCCGACCTGACGGAGCGCGGACGCGATCGCTTCGACGCCGCTGCGGTGAGCGACGACTACGAGCAGGCGGCGCTGCTGGTGCGCTTCCTGCTCCTCGACCCGGAGCTCGCCCCGCTGTTCCAGGCGACCCTCGCCGGGCGGGCCCGACCCGGTCGCGCCCCGGCGCCCCCGTTTCCTCCCCCTGGGGGCCCCGACTGGGCGGCGATCGAGGCGCGATTCGTGAGCTGGCTCGGCAGCGACCCGCCGAGCGCCGACCGCTAGGAACAGAAGCGGCCCGCCCCTTTCGGGACGGGCCGCGGAACGTCTGCGTCGCTGGGCGGCG
>CAZUAT010000041.1:0-31832 GCA_964618415.1 uncultured Thermoanaerobaculia bacterium | reverse complement strand
GATGGGGCGCCGCGGATCCTTGATTCAGGCGAGGGCCAGAAGCACCGCGTACGCTACGTGCGAGACCGCCTCGTCCTGCACGATGAACCGCTCGTGCAGAATCTCCTCGAGCCGCAGCAGCTTGTCGCGTTCCCCCTCGACCAGACGCGTGACCGGCACGCCGGTCCACTTGGAGACAATCTCGGCGATCTCCTGCTCGGTGACCTCTTCGCGCAGCAGCCGCGGCGTCGCACCGTTGCCCGACGAAATTTTCGTCTCCGCCTCGTGAACCCGCGCTTCGAGTTCCGGGATGCGGCCGTGTCGCAGCTCGGCAGCCTTGTTCAGGTCGTAGGCCCGCTCAGCGGCCTCGACCTCGAGGCGCGCCTTCTCGAGCTCCTCGCGCAGCTTGCGGACCTCGCCGATCGCCATCCGCTCGGCCTCCCACTGACTCTTGAGCTCGAGCTGGCGATGCTTCAGGTCCGCCAGCTCGCGGCGCAGCGCCTCGAGGCGCTCTTTGGACGCCTTGTCCTTCTCGCGCGCCAGGGCGGCCTCCTCGATCTCCAGCTGCAGCACCTTGCGCGTTACCTCGTCGAGTTCCTGCGGCATCGAGTCGATCTCGGTGCGGATGAGAGCGCACGCCTCGTCGACCAGATCGATCGCCTTGTCGGGCAGGAAGCGGTCCGAAACGTAGCGGTTGGACAGCACCGCCGCCGCGACCAGCGCGTTGTCGAGGATGCGCACACCGTGGTGGACCTCGAACCGTTCCTTGAGGCCACGCAGAATGGAGATGGAGTCTTCCACCGACGGGGCGTCGACGATCACCGGCTGGAACCGTCGTTCGAGCGCGGCGTCCTTCTCGATGTTCTTGCGGTACTCGTCGAGGGTCGTCGCGCCGATGCAGTGGAGTTCTCCGCGCGCCAGCATCGGCTTGAGCAGATTGCCGGCGTCGGGGGAGCCTTCGGTCTTGCCGGCGCCGACGATCGTGTGCAGCTCGTCGATGAACAGGAGGATACGTCCCTCGCTGCGCTTGACCTCGTTGAGCACTGCCTTGAGGCGCTCCTCGAACTCGCCGCGGTACTTGGCGCCGGCGAGCAGCGAGCCCATGTCGAGCGAGAAGAGCGCGCGGTCCTTGAGCCATTCGGGGACGTCGCCCTTGACGATCCGCTGCGCGAGGCCCTCCACGATAGCCGTCTTGCCCACGCCGGGCTCGCCGATCAGGACCGGGTTGTTCTTGGTTTTGCGCGACAGGATGCGCACGACGCGCCGGATCTCGGCGTCGCGTCCGATAACCGGATCGAGCTTGCCGGCACGCGCCTGAGCGACCAGGTCGACGCCGTACTTCTCGAGTGCCTCGTAGGTCGCCTCGGGGTCGGCGGAGGTGACCCGCTGGTGGCCGCGGATGGCGGTGAGGGCCTGGAGGAAGCGCGTCCGGTCGAGGCCGAACTGTGTCAGGGCACGCCCGGCAGGCCCGGACGGCTGCTCGTCGAGGATCGCCAGCAGCAGGTGCTCGACCGAGACGTACTCGTCCTTGAGGCGCCGGGCCTCGTCGACGGCTGCCACCAGCAGCCGCTGCAGCCGGGCCGTGATCCGCACCGACCCGGGCGAGTCGCCCGGACCGCCCCCGCCGCGCACCGACGGGCGGCGAGCCAGCTCCTGCTCGAGCGCGCCGGCGAGGCCGGCACCGTCGACCCCGGCACGCTCCATCAGCCGCGGCACGACGCCGCCCTCCTGCGCGATCAGCGCGCCGAGCAGGTGCTCCGTGTCGACCTCGGGGTGCCCGCGCCGCACGGCATCCGCCTGCGCCGCCGCGAGCGCCTCCTGCGACTTCTGCGTGAACTTGGAAAGGTCCATGTGCCTACCTCACTGACGGGAAATCAAAGACAAGAGCTAAAGACAAGAAACGACAAAAGCTTCCATGAAAGGGAAAGACAAAGGCCGCAGCCAGCAGTTCGCCTCGTGACCCACCTGTCGCCCCGCGGCCGTGTCTGGGTCCACTCCCCGACGAAGGCCACCGTTCGCCGCCGGCACCCCAACCCCCTGCAGTCCACCCACCCTGTCTTTCCCTATCTGCATGCTTTTGCTTTGGTCTCTAAACAGATCTCTTCTTTCAGGAGGCTCCGGGTTCCGCCCGTGGCGCGAAGTGGGAGATATCTCGCAGCTTCTCGAACAGCTCTTTCTCCTCCGCCGTCGGCTTGTCCGGCACGACGATGCGCAGTTCGACGATCAGGTCGCCCGCCTCGCCACTCTTGCCTGCGGGCAGACCGCGACCGCGGACGCGCACCTTGCGGCCGGAGTTGGTGCCGGTGGGGACGCGGATCCGCACCTGTCCGTCGAGCGTCCGGACGTCGGCCTCACAGCCGAGGGCCGCCTCCCACGGTGCGATGTCGAGGCGGGTCCGAAGATTCGTCCCCTCGACCGTGAAGCGGGGGTGGGGGAGAACCTCGACCCGCAGGAGGAGGTGGCCCGCCGGGCCGCCCGCCAGTCCGGCACCGCCCTGGCCCGGGACCCGGATCGTCTGGCCGGGCCGGACTCCCTTCGGGAGGTTGACCTTGATCGTCCGCGTCGAACCGTCGGGCGCTTGCAGTCTCAACTCACGCAGTCCACCGCGCGCCGCCTCCTCGAGGGTGAGCGAGATCGCCACCTCCTGGTTGGCGCCCGGCCGCGCCCAGCCCCCGCGCCCCTCGCTGCTCCAGCTCCCCCAGGCGCGGGGGCCGTCGGCCGTACCGCCGCCGGCGCGCCCGCGTGCGGCCTGTTGCGCTGCGGCGGCGCCGAACAGCGCCTCGAAGAAGCTCGAGAAGCCGGAACCGCCGGCACCCCGGCCGGCTCCCGCGCCGCCGAACATCTCGGAAAGGTCCCCGAACTCGAAAACGAACTCCTCGAAGCCCGGCGGCACCCCCCCTCCCGGCGAGGTGCCAGCCGAATGGTGGGCGCCCGCCTGGCGGGCCTGCCAGGCCTGGCCGAAGCGGTCGTACTTCTGGCGCTTGTCGGGGTCCTTGAGGACCTCGTAGGCCTCGGCGATCTCCTTGAAGCGGGCCTCGGCGTCGGGCTCCTTGCTGACGTCGGGGTGGTACTTGCGGGCCAGCTTCCGGTACGCCTTCTGGACCTCGTCCGGCGTCGCGGAGCGCTGCACTCCGAGCGTCTGGTAGTAGTCCTTGAAGTCCACGCGTCCCCCAAACTGGCCGTGCCCGACCGATTCCGTTCGCTCTTCCGACCGCCCAGAAACTTGAGCGCAATGGAATCACATCCTACAACCGGGCGGAGGTGGGGGAGATTCCCGGTTCGTCGGGCGACTTCGACCTGGCCGACGATCGTTCGGTCAGGGGTGCCCGAGGACCAGGTTCGTTGCGGCGAAGAGCAGCCCCGCGGCAACGAGAGCGACGGCGAGCTGACGTCCGGTCCGGGCCAGCCGCGGAGTCGCTTCGGCTGCGTCCGGAGTGAGCCCCCAGGCGGTCAGCAAAGCGGCCAGCGGCAGGAGCGCCCTGCCGTACGCCCACGGTTCCACCAAGACGCTGGCACCCAGCAGGGTGGCGAGCAGGGCGAGGCCGAGCAGGGCGAGCGGGAGGCCGTGGGCGCCGTGGTCACCCGCGATCGAGGCGGCGCTGAAGCCGCTGCGCAGCCGGGGCAGCTCGCGCAGGCCGACGGCGAGCGCGGTGAGCACCAGCGCGAGGTGGAGCGCGAGCAGGGCGGCGTCCTTGGCGGCGTGGACGAGGCTCTCGGGGGAGGTCATTGCGCCTGCGAGCGCCCGGGCCCAGCCGACAAACGGCAGGTCGAGATTGATCTCCGCCGCCCGCCCGTCGGTCGCCGGCGTCCGGGTCGCGACCCAGGCCCACCAGATTCCCGCCGGGGCGAGGGCGAGGACGATCGCCAGCGCGCGCCTGAGTCGTGCACGGCCGGGCAGGCTGCGCCAGCCGGCCAGCGACGGTACGGCGACCAGCGGCAGGGCGACGAGGGCGGTCTCCTTCTGCAGCAGGGCCAGTCCGAAGAGGGCGGCTGATCCGAGCCGTGCCGCGCCCCCGGGCCGCGCAGCCGCGAGCGCCGCCGCCAGCAGGAGTGCCGCGACGATCGCATCGCCGAGCATCCGCGACAGGCAGATCACCGTGCCGAGCGAAGCGGTGAACGCCAGGCCCCAGGCTGCGGCTGCGCGGCGTTCGACCGCCCATCGCGCCAGCGCCCAGCTGCCGAGCCCCACGAAGGCGACCTGCAGCAGGAGGAGTGCCGCAACGGTCCGACCGGCCTCGCCGAGGCCGACGGCCGCGGCGAGCCATGACCAGAGCGCCCGGCGCCCGCGGTAGCGAGGGTCGTCGAACGCCCGCGCGACATCCCCGTTCAGCAGCGGATCGAGCGCGAGGGCGAGATGGAACTGGCCGTCATAGCCGGGACCCGGCTGGATGGCGATCGACGGCTCGGCCGCGAGCCGTCTTCCGGCAGTCTCACTGCCGACGAGAAAAGGGCCGCTCGGTTCGCCGGCATGGACGTGCGCAATGACGGTGATCGTCAGGGCGGCGCCGACCAGCAGCGCGAGAACGAGGACGGCGCGCGGCGATCGGGGCATCGGTGCGCGCGGAAGAATGTTCATGGGCGCCGACCTGAGCCGGCGCCGGTGAGGGCAGATTACGCCTCAGGGCGCGGTGAGGCTGAAGTGCTCGTAATTGCGGGCGATGAACGCCTTCCACTTCTCCGGCACCTCTTCCTGCGGGTAGATCGCCTGGACGGGACAGGCGTCCACGCACAGGCCGCAGTCGATGCACTCCTCCGGGTGGATGTAGAGCATCTCCCAGTCTTCGTTCTTGCCGTAGATGCAGTCCACCGGGCAGACATCCACGCAGGCGGTGTCCTTGGTGCCGATGCACGGTTCGGTGATGATGTGAGGCATTCCCCCCTTGTCCTTTCCGCCGTCGGGAGCCGCCGTCGATCGGGCACTGCTGAGCGTTCGGGGCCGGCGACGACGGCATTGTAACCGGAAGCGGGACGGCGCAAATGGCCGAAGCCGATCCGCTTTGCCGCAGCGCGGCAAGAAAATCGTTGACACGCTTGCCGCAACGCGGTATAAACCGCCCCGGACGTGCCGCGGCGCGGCAGAACGGCGTCAATACAGCAGAGCAGGGCGCAGCTTCGGTTCGGGAGACCCATCAGTGATCCGGCTGATCAAGAGGTACGAAAGCCGCAAGATGTACGACACCGAGGAGAGCCGCTACGTCTCCCTCGACGAGCTGGCGGCGTGGATCCGCGAGGGGCAGGAGATCCAGGTGGTCGACAACGCGACCGGCGCCGACGTGACCGCACAGACGCTGACACAGGTCATTCTCGACGAGGGCCGCCGCGGCACGGCGCTACTGCCGAGCGCGCTGCTGCACGACCTGGTGCGGGCCGGGCAGCGCGCCGTGGAAACGGGTGTCGAGCAGGTGCACGACCGGTTCGATCGCTTCGTGCAGGCCTCGATCGACCGCCTCGGTCCGGTGCGCCAGGCGCGCGAGGAGATGGACCGCCTGCGGTCGCGGCTCGAGGAGCTGGAGGGCTCGCTCGCCCGGCTCGAGGAGGATCGTCCTGCCGCTGCGCCCGCGCCGACCCCGCGGCGCGACACCCGCCGCAATGCACCGTCTGGTCGAACGACCCCCGCGGGACGCCCGAAGCGGCGCCCGAAAGGAGATTCGTGATGCAGAGCCGCTACACCACCGCCCGCAGCCTCTGGCTGGCCGGGCTCGGCGCCGCGGGCGTCGTCCTCGAGACGGCCACCGGCGCTTTCGACGCACTGGTCGAGCGCGGCCGCCGTGCCGAGCCGCGAGCGATCGCGGCGGCACACCAGGCCGGCCGCGACGCGCGCCGAGCCGCCGGTGAGCTGGCCGGCAGCGCGGCCCGCGCCTCGCGTCGCCAGATCGACAACGTGCTGGACGCGGTCGGGATCGACAACCGCCCGCGACGCAAGAACCTGTTGCACCGCCTCGGCGATCTCGCCGAGGCGATCCTCTGAGCCGTTTCCCGGCATTCCGGAGACCGTCATGGCCAAGCAGCGAACGAAGGATGAGCAGGTGCACGAGCGCATCCGCGAGTCGGCCCACAAGATCTGGCTGGCCGGACTCGGCGCTCTGGCGGCCGCAGAGCAGGAGGGCGGCAAGCTGTTCCGCAGTCTGGTCCGCAAGGGCGAGCAGTACGAGGAGCAGGGGCGAGAGCGGATCGAGCAGCTTCGCACCCGCGTGGAGGAGTTGAGCGGGACGGCCCGCGACAAGGCTGCGGAAGTCGCGGCCCAGGTCGAGCGGGGAGCCGGCAGCGCCTGGCAGCGAGTCGGCGGTGGGATCGACGAGGCGGTGACGTCGGCACTCGGCAAGGTCGGAGTGCCGACCCGCAGCGAAATCAACCGGCTGACCCGCCGGATCGAGGAGCTGACGGCGCTGGTGGAGGCCAAGGCCGGCGCACCCGGCCGGTCGCGCTCCGCAGCGGCCCGCCCGGCGACGCGCAAGGCTGCGACCGGGAAGGCCGCGAGCGCAAAGTCCGCCGCGGGCAAGGCGACCCGTCGGCCGGCCGCCCGCAAGTCGGCACGCACGAGCCGCAGGTCCGACTGATCGGTGGCGCGCGCCGGCGCAGCTCCGAGGCGGCGCTCGCGGGTGCGAATTGCCCTCGCTCTCGCCGGCGGCGGGCCGGAGGGCGCGGTCTGGGAGATCGGTGCCCTGCGGGCACTCGATGAGGCGCTGGGCGAGGGCGCACTCAACCGCTGCGATCTGTTCGTCGGTGTGTCGGCCGGCGCGTTTCTCGCCGCCAACCTCGCCAACGGGCTGAGCACGGCGCAGATGTGCCGGGCGCTGCTCAAGTCCGATCCCGGCGAGCATCCGTTCGTTCCCGAAACGTTCTTCACCCCGGCCGTGGGCGAGTTCGTCCGCCGCGGCCTTTCGCTGCCCGGGCACGTTGCCCGCGCCGTGGCAGGCTTCCTCACCAAGCGTCGCAACGCTGCGCTGCTCGACTCGATGAGCACGGTCTCCCGGTCGTTGCCGGTGGCGCTGTTCGACGGTGAGCCGATCCGCCGATACCTGCGCGGCATCTATACGCTGCCGGGGCGATCGGACGACTTTCGGGAGCTCGAACGCGAGCTCTACGTCGTGGCGGCGGATCTCGACCGTGGCGAACCGATCGTGCTCGGCGGCGACGGGTGGGACCACGTGCCGATCTCGCGCGCCATCCAGGCAAGCTCCGCCCTGCCGGGTCTCTATCCACCGGTCGAGATCGACGGGCGGCGGATGGTCGACGGTGTGCTGCTCAAGACGCTGCACGCCTCGGTGGCGCTCGACCGCGGCGCCGGCCTGGTGATCGCGTTCAACCCGATCGTCCCGGTCGACGTGTCAGGCGCCCATCAGCGGGCGCCGGAGGCGGCCCCGGTGGCGAGCGCCGAGGAGCTCGACCTCCAGCGGCGCGGCCTGCCGACCGTGCTGTCCCAGACCTTCCGGACGCTGATCCATTCGCGGCTGCGCACCGGCATGCGCGCGTACGCCGACAAGTACCCGCACGCCGACGTGCTGCTGTTCGAGCCCGACCGCGACGACTACCGGATGTTCTTCACCAACATCTTCGCCTTCTCGGCGCGCCGGGACCTGGTCGATCACGCCTACCGCGCCACCCGTCACGATCTGCTGACGCGCTACGCGGAGCTGGCGCCGGTGTTCGCCCGCCGCGGCCTCGAGCTGAGCCGGGAGGTGCTCGCGGACCCGAGCCGCGACGTCTGGCGCGGCGTCGGCCTGCCGCAGGACGGCCGCCCGGAGAGCGGAAATGCCCTGGCGCGGCTGGACGGGGCTCTCGACCGCCTCGAACGTCTGCTGCGCTGACGCGCGCCGAATCGGGCGGCTCGACATCGGCCGCCGACGTTGGTAGAACCGATCGATGCTCCGCTCAGCGCTCCGGCTGGTCGTCGGTCTCGCCGGACTGGCCGCGCCGTCCGCTGCGGCGGGAGCCGAGCCGCCGCCGCGGCCCGACATCGTTCTGATCACCATCGACACGCTGCGCCCCGACGCCCTGGGGTGGATCGGCGGCACGAACGCCACGCCGGCGATCGACGCGATCGCCGCCTCGGGCTTTCGGTTCCCGAGTGCGATCGCGCCGGCGCCGCTGACCCTGCCGTCGCACGTGTCGATGATGACGGGGCTGACCCCGCCGCGCCACGGGGTGCGTGACAACGGTCGCCTGCTGGCCGCTTCCGGCCCGGAGACGCTTGCCGAGCGGCTCGCCGGCGCCGGGTATACGACCGCAGCGTTCGTGAGCGGCTTTCCGCTCTCCTCCAGATTCGGCCTCGACCGTGGCTTCGGGCAGTACGACGACCGGTTCGAGGCGCGCCCGCACCAAGGCGGAGAGCTCGAACGGTCGGCGAAGGCGACGGCCGACGCGGCTCTCGGCTGGCTCGCTGAGACACCGGGGCCGCGATTCGTCTGGGTGCACTTCTACGATCCGCACGATCCGTACTCGGGTCGCCCGGTAGGCACGTTCGACTCCGCGGCGCAGATGCGCCGCGCCTATGACGCCGAGGTCCGCGCGGTGGACGACGCCGTGGCGCGGCTGCGGGCGGCGCTGCCGGCCGGCGAGCGGACGCTGACGATCCTCACCGCCGACCACGGGGAGAGTCTCGGCGAGCACGGCGAGACGACGCACGGCTTCTTCGTCTACCAGAGCACCATCGAAGTTCCGCTGGTGATCGCCTGGCCGGGCAGGATTCCGGCGGGGCAGAGCCGCTCGCGCGTGGGTCTCGTCGATCTGGCGCCGACCGTCCTCGCGCTGCTCGATCTCCCGCCGTGGGCGGACCGCGACGGGCGCTCACTGGAGCCGGTGCTGCGCGGCGGGGCGCCGCCCGCGCGCGCTGTGCTGGCAGAGAGCCGGAGGCCCTGGCACTCGTACGGATGGGCACCGCTCGAAGCGGTGATCGAGGGCTCCTGGAAGCTGATCGCGGCGCCGCGCCCCGAGCTCTACGATCTCGACAGCGACCCCGATGAGACGGTGAATCTCTACCCGACTCAGCGCGACGTGGCGCGTCGGCTGGCGCGCCTGCGGCCGGAACGACCGGCGCAGGAGAGCGCGGCGCTCGAGGATCCCGGCACGCTGGCGCAGCTGGCGGCACTCGGCTATCTGGGGGGCAGCGGCGCGGGCCGCGGCGAGCCGGGCCGCGGGCTGCCGGACCCCAAGGACCGGATCGACGTCTGGAATCGGCTCGGGCGGGCGGAAGCGGCACTCGAGCGCGGCGAACCGGCAGCTGCCCGGATCGAGTTCGACCGCGTGCTCGCCGTCGAGCCCGACAACCCGTTCGCCCTGGGGCGCTCGGCGGCCGCGCTGCTCGCGCTCGGCGAGGCGGCGACGGCGGAGGAGCGCCTGCGCCGAGCGTTGCGCCTCGCCCCGGATCAGGCGGAGATCCGACAGCTGCTGACCGAACTCCTGCAGCAGCAGCGGCGGTTTGCCGAAGCCGCGCAACAGTGGATGGAGCTGGCGCGGCTGCAACCGCGCGACCCGGCGGTCTGGCGTGGTCTTGGTGGCACGCTCGGTCTGTCCGGTCGCCCGGAGGAGGCCGTTCAGGCTTTCGAGCGCGCCGTCGAGCTCGCCCCGACGAGCGGCGAGACCTGGACCCGGCTGGCGTTTGCGGCGGTCGCAGCGGGGCAGCGCGAGCGCGCCATCGACTCCCTCCAGGCGGCGGCGCGGCACACCGACTCGGGCCGTTTCGCGCACGCAGCCGCGCTCGGCATCCTGCTCGACGATGCGGGGCGCCCGGACGAAGCCGCCACCTGGCTTGCGCGCAGCGTGTCGGTCGATCCCGACTTCGCCGAGGCGCGGTTGCGCCTGGCTCGTCTGCGGGCCCGGAGCGGGCAGGTGGAGGAGGCCCGGGCAGAGCTTCGGCAGGCGCTGGCGAGCGACCCGGCGCTGGCCGCGCGAGCCGCCGCCGATCCGCTGCTGGCGCCGCTGCACTGACCTTTGGGCGGGCTGGCGTCGGCTCGGGCGGGCTTGCCGGGACGATGCCCAGCTGCTATTTTTTCGCCAGATCCCGAAATCACGTCGTGCCACGTCGTCGGGCCCGCCGCGCAGCCGGAGTCGCTGCTCGTGGTGCGGGCCGGGCGGGCGAGACGCCAACCCGCAGCGGGCAGCCCTGGAACCGGAGGCAACGAAATGACCAGACGGAGCCACAAGCGCATCGCGAGCTACGCAGCCGCCACGCTCGTCGCGACCCTTGCACAGGCGGCAACCATCCCGGAACCGCGCCCGGTCGACTCGGTCCTGATGATCAAGCCGGAGCTGATCATGCGCGCCGATCTCGCGCGCGCCAGCCAGTTTGCTGCCCTGGTCGACGACGAGCGGTTCGAGCGGCTCGGGGTACGGCCCGAGCAGACGATGGTCGATCGGCGGACCGGGCGGCTCGCCACGCTCTACCCGGCGACCCCGCTGCTGCCGGGTCGCGGAGTGGGCAACAATCTGTCGTGGGCCGCCGGGGCACCGCAGAGCGCGGTCGCCCTCGAGCAGGCCGCCGGCGCTGCCTTCCGTGCCTACGTAGTCGAGCATGCCGCCGACCTCGGCGTCGCTATCGACGAGCTCGCCTGGCCCGGCAAGGTCGCGGCGCTCGATGACGATCTGGTCAACATCCACATCCCGCGTGTCGTCGCCGGCATTGCGGTGCGCCACAGCAACCTGAGCGCCTCGATCCGGCACGGCAACCTGATTCTGCTCGGCACCGACAACTGGGGCGACTTCGACGGCAACGCGATTGCGACGCTGACGATGGACGAGGCCCGCGAGTCGCTGAAGCGCTACGTCGGCGACGGCCTGTACGGTGCGGGCATTCGGCAGCCGTGGCTGGAGTTCGTGCCGGTCACCACCGACGACGGCAGCGCGATCACTTACCGCCTCGCCTGGGTCCTTCTGAACGATCTGCAGCAGCCGGGCGGCCGGTTCGAGGCGCTCGTCGACGCCGGAAACGGCGAGCTGCTCTCGCTGCAGGACGATCTGCACTACGGCGAGACGGCGCGCCGCGTCCAGGGCGGCGTTTACCCGGTGTCCAACGACCAGACCCCGCCCGACGGCGTCGAGCAGGCGGGCTGGCCGATGCCGTTCGCCCAGGTCACCTCGGGAGGCAGCACGTTCGTCACCGACGTCGGCGGCAACACGCCGAGCTGCCTCGACGGTGAGGTCACGACCGTGCTGAGCGGTCCGTACGTCGACATGGCCGACGTCTGCGGTGCCGAGTCGCTGGCCTCGTCGGACGACGAGATCGACTGGCTGAGCGGCCCGACGCCCGCGGCCACGGACTGCACGACGCCGGGCGTCGGGGGGCCGGGCAACACGAAGGCGTCGCGCACCGGGTTCCACGAGCTGAACATGCTCAAGGCGATGGCGCGCAGCCAGCTGCCCAGCAACAACTGGCTGCATCAGCAGCTGACCGCCAACATGAACATCGTCAATACCTGCAACGCCTTCTGGAACGGCACCTCGGTGAACTTCTATCGGGCCGGTGGTGGCTGCCGGAACACCGGCGAGCAGGCGGCGATCTTCGACCATGAGTGGGGCCACGGCATGGACAACAACGATGCCGTGCCCTCGGTCTCCTCGCCGGGTGAGGGCGTCGCCGACACCTATTCGACCCTGCGGCTCAACGACAGCTGCATCGGCCGCGGCTTCCGCGTGGCCAGCAACTGCGGCGGCTACGGCGACCCCTGCCTCGACTGCACCGGCGTGCGCGACGTCGACTGGGCCAAGCGCGCCTCGGGCCTGCCGCACGACATCCTCTGGATCGACGCCAACTGCGGCTCGGGCCCGGCGCCGTGCGGCGGCGGCGTGCACTGCGAGGGCTCCGTGTACGCCGAGTCGCTGTGGGACCTGTGGAACCGCGACCTGACCGGGGGGACGTTCAACTACACGCTCGATCGGGCTCGTGAGGTCGCCGCCCACCTCGCCTACCGCGGCGCGACTGCGGTCGGATCGCAGTGGTACACCTGCGACACCTCGGCCCCGCACGACGGCGGCTGTGGTGCCACCACCGGGTATCAGAAGTATCTGGCTGCCGACGACGACAACGGCAACCTCGCCGACGGCACCCCGCACATGACGGCGATCTACGCGGCGTTCAACCGCACCAAGATCGCCTGCCAGACGATCACGCCGGTCGATTCGGGATGCACCGGGATGCCGACCGTCGCCCCGACCGTCACCGCGACGGCGCGCGATCGCGGCGTCGAACTGAGCTGGGGGGCCGTGCCGAGCGCGGTGCGCTACGACATCTACCGCACCGACGGCGTGTTTGGCTGCGCCTTCGGCAAGATCAAGGTAGCTTCCACGACGGACACCGGTTACGTCGACTCCGGGCTGCAGAACGGTCGCGAGTACTCCTACATCGTGATCCCCGTAGGGTCGACGGCAGACATGTGCCTCGGTCCGGCCAGCAGCTGCTCGGCGGCTACGCCCAGCAGCGCTGCGCCGAGCATTCCGGGGCTCACCCCGCTGGCGGGCGGCGTGCAGCTCTCCGTGGCCGGCGGCGACGGCGACGACTTCCTCGACAACTGCGAGCAGCTGCGCGTGACGGTACCGCTGGCCAACAGCGGCGGTGGCGCACTGAGCAACGTGCGTGTCGTCTCGATCGCCTCGCCGAGCCATCCGACCAGCGTCGGTGTCGGCAGCTTCCCGCAGCCGGTCACGCCCGAGCTGCTCAGCTGTGGGTCGGCCGACGCAGTGGTCGAGATTCAGCCGCGGGGGCTCGCCTCCGGCGATCCGTTCGATCTCGAGATCGAGTTCACGGCCGACGAACTCGCCGAGCCGGCGCAGCTGGCGCTCCAGGTCACGATCGGAACCGAGGGCGACTTCCAGCTCATGCCGACGCAGACCTGGACGTTCGAGTCGGGCCCCGAGGGCTGGACGACAGAGGAGGGGACATTCGTGCGCTCGAACTCCGGTGCCGGCACGCCGGGCAACGCCGGGTTCTTCTACCAGTCGTCGCAGAACCTGGCCAACCAGTGCGACGTCGTGGCCTCGCCGGTCGTGCGGCTGACGCCGACCTCCACGCTGTCGATCTCCAACCACTTCGACATCGAGCCGTTCTCGGGCTCGGTCTGGTATGACCGCGCCAACCTTGCGTTCCGGGTGCTCGAGACCGGCGCGGAGACGACGGTCTCGCCGAGTTCCGGGCGCACCTACAACGCGTCCGGCGCGAACGGCACTTGCGAGACCACGGGTGAGCCCGGCTGGGCCGGTGCCGCCGCCAGCTGGGCGGCGAGCAACTGGACTTCGGACGCGCTGCAGACCGGCGCGCTCGGAGGGCTGCCCGGCAAGTTCGTCTTCCGCTACGGCACCGATCCGGGTCTGCACCTGACCGGCTTCCGGTTCGACACGTTCACGCTCAACGACACCGAGATCGCCGTCGCCGACCCGCAGGGCGACACCTGCAGTGCGCCGGTGGGCATGCCATTCCTCGACGGGTTCGAGAGCGGCAACACGAGCGAGTGGAGCAACACGCAGCCCTGACGCCTCTCCCGCAAGGTCGGCCGGCCGGATCGAGGCCGATCCGGCCGGGCTCGCGATACGCTCCCGGGGTGCGAACTCCGGGAGCGTTTTTTCTTGCATTCCTGACGCTGGCCGTCTCCAGCGCAGTGCCGGCCTGCGCAGCGCCGGTCGCCGCGCGGCCGGACATCATCCTGATCACGCTGGACACCACGCGCGCCGACTCCCTGGGCTGTTACGGCGGGTCGGCGCGCACGCCGGCGCTCGATGCTCTGGCAGCAGGGGGTGTGCGGTTCGCGCGCGCCTACTCGCCGGTGCCGCTCACCTTGCCGGCGCACGCCTCGCTGCTCACCGGGCTCGACCCGATCGAGCACGGCCTGCGCGACAACGGCGGCGGCATACTGCCGCAATCGGTCCGGCCGGTCACCAGCGCGCTGGCCGAGGCCGGATATGCGACCGTCGCGGCAATCGGATCGCGAGTGCTGGATCGCCGATTCGGCCTCGATCGGGGCTTCGAGGTGTACGACGACCGGATGCTGGCCGAGCGCCTCGGTGAGTTCGGGTACGCCGAGCGGCCCGCCGCCGAGGTGGTCGACGCTGTCGCGCGCGCCGTCGCCGCCGTCGAGGCGAAGCGGCCGCTGTTCGTCTGGACCCACTTCTACGACGCGCACGCGCCGTACGTCGGGCCGGGCGCCGACGACCAAGCGCGTTACCGGGCGGAGATCGAGGAGGTCGACCGCCAGGTCGGTCGGCTGCTCGATCTGCTGCCGCGCGGGCGTGAGCGCTGGGTGGTGGTGGTGGCCGATCATGGCGAGAGCTTCGGCGAGCACGGTGAGGACGAGCATGGCTATCTGCTGCACGAGCCGACGCTGGCGGTGCCGCTGATCGTGAGCGGGCCGGGGCTCGCGCAGCGGGGAGTGGTCGTCCCGGCGGCGGTCGCAGCGCGCCGCGTGGCGGCGACGATCGCGGAGTTCGGCAAGGTGGCTCAGGCCGCCGGCTTCGGCAAGTCGCTGCCGCTCACGGTGGCGGCAGCTGGTCGGGAGGAGGTCGAGTCGGTCTACCACGAGACGGAGTTTCCGGCTTCGACGTTCGGGTGGAGTCCGCTCACTGCGGTGACGAGGGGGCGGTGGCGACTGGTCGAAGGGCCGAAGCCGGCGCTCTACGATCTCGAGCGCGATCCCGTCGAGAGTGTCGATCGTCTGGCCGAGGAGCGGCAGGTGGCGCGCGACCTGGCGCGCAGCCTGCGCGAGCTGCGGGCACGCAAGGCGCACGCCCCGGAATCCCTGCCGCGGGATCCCGAACTCGCCGCCACGCTGGCGAGCCTCGGCTATCTTTCCGGCGCAACCAATCGACGCGGGACGCTCGATCCGATCGAGGGCGTGAAGCTGTTGCCGCGCTACGCCGCGGCACGCGAGCGCCTGGCGCGCGGCGACGCCGCTGGCGCGCGGGCCGAGTTGAAGGCGCTCCTCGCGGTGAGTCCCCACAGCGCGCCGTTCCTGACCCAGCTGGCACGGGCGGAGGGGCAGCTGGGCGACTTCACTGCGGCGCGCTCGGCGCTCGCCTCCGCGCTGGCGCTCAATCCATCGAGCGAGTTCCTGTGGGCGATGACGGGCGACCTCGAGCGCGCAGCGGGCCGGCCCGAGGCGGCGGAGGCCGCCTACCGGGAGGCGGTGCGGCTGAGTCCACGAATGTCGTCGGCCTGGATCGCTCTCGGCGAGCTGCTCGCGCGCAGCGGGCGGCACGACGAGGAGTACACCGCGCTGACCGCTGCGGTGGCGGCGGAGGCCGAAAGTGCGGCCGTGTTCGCCCGCCTCGCCGAGGTCGAGCTGGGGCGCGGCCTCGTCAGCGCTGCCGACGCCCACGCGCAGCGTGCCACCGAGCTGCTCCCCGAGTGGGCCGCTCCCTGGCTCGTCTGGTCGCGCGTCGCGGCTCGCCAGGGCAAGGCCGACCTGGCCGCTCAGCGCGAACGACACGCGCGCCGCCTGGCAGCCCGCTGAGGCTGCGGACGCTCAGGCGGCGCCGGCGTCCTCGCCCGCTGCCGCCGGGTCGTGCAGCTCGCCCCACCAGAGATCCACGTCGTACTCGAGGGCGACCTCGCCGGAGGTCTGGTGGCGGGCGAAGAGCGCGTCGAGATCGGACAGCATCGCGTCTGCGCCCGGTTCATCGACCTGGGGGACGTAGGACGAGGATAGGAGCCGCGCCCGCAGTCCGTCGAGATCGAGAGGCTGGGTCTGGGCCAGGCGCGCGTGGCGCGGCCGCGTCCCGAAGAAGGCGGCCAGCTGCGCGACGTCGAGACCGCGGTGTCCGACCTGCCGGTAGTCGCGGCCGTGACGTTCGAGCAGGCGTTCGTAATCCTCGAGCAGCGGCGAGCCGGTGGCGCGTCGCGCGTTCCAGACCAGTGCAACGCGGCCGCCGGGGACGAGGATGCGCAGCAGCTCGCGCCGCGTGGCCGAGGGGTCGAACCAGTGGAAGGCCTGAAAGGCGACGACCCAGTGGACGCTGGCCTCCGCGAGGCCGGTTGCCTCAGCTCGCCCGTCGACCGAACTCCAGCCCGGGCGGCTGCTCAGGCGGCGATCGGCGGCCGCGCGCATCGCCGCCTGCGGCTCGATGCCCACCACGCTGTATCCGCGGTCGAGGAACAGTTCGCTCGACAGGCCGGTTCCGCAGCCGAGGTCGGCGATCCGCTGACCGGCGCGCAGGCCGGCCTCTCGCTGCAGGATCGCGATGAGCTCGAGCGGGTAGCCCGGGCGGCCACGCACGTAGTCGTCGACGCGGTTGGCGAAGCGAGTCGTACTGTCGGGGCGCGCGGCCATCCAGCTCCTTGTGGTCGCTCCAACGATACACGGCGCCGGCGTGGCCCCGCGAGCCGGTGTGCGCCGGTGACGAGGGCGACCGCTTCGTTCGGTCGCTCGTCCTGTTCTAGTGTCGGGCGCGATGGAGCATTCGATCGAGGAGCTGCCGCAGCTGCGGGCGGGGGAGCAGGGGGCGCCGCTGTCCTCCGTCGACTTCGCCTGGCTGCGGATGGACGAGCCGGCGAATCGCATGCACGTCCACGGCGTGCTGGTTCTCGACGGACCGGTCGACCTCGAAGTGGCGCGGCAGCGGATGGCGGCGCGACTGGGGCGGATCCCGCGCTTCTTCGAGCGCGTGGCGCGCGACGGCGACCAGGCGGTCTGGGTGGCCGACGACCGGTTCGACATCGCCCGCCACGTGGTGGAGGAGGCGCTGCCCGACGGGGGTGACGACGCGGCGCTGGCGCGGGTTCTGGCGTCGTACTTCGGCCGCGCCTTCGATCGGGCCCATCCGCTCTGGGAGTTCCGGCTCCTGCAGGGTTACCACGGCAGCGACACGGTCGTCTTCGTTCGGATCCACCACGCCATCGGGGACGGCGTGGCTCTGATGATGGTGCTGCTGGCGATGACCGATCCCGCCGCCGAGCCGGCGGACGACAACCCGTTCCTCGATCTGCTGGCCAACGGAGCCCGATCGGGCGACGATCGGCTCGCGGTCGCCCGGGCCGGAGTCGAGCGCTCGATGCCGGAGATGATGCGGTTGATGACGGCGCCGGCCGAGGGCTGGGCGCGGATCGGTCCGCTCCGGCGCAGCGTCGCGGTCACCGCCGGACTGGGGCGGCTGCTGGCGCGTCGGCGGGAACCGGCCACGACGTTCAAAGGTCCGCTGGGCCCGGACAAGCGCGTCGCCTGGACTCCGCGCCTGCCGCTCGACGAACTGCGCGAGCAGTCGCGTCGGCTGGGCGTCACGCTCAACGACCTGCTCGGCAGCGCCCTGGCCGGCGGGCTGCGGCGCTACCTCGCTTCCGATGGCCCGCTGCCGGAGCGGCTGTCGGTGCGCGCCGCGATGCCGGTCAACCTGCGGCCGCTCGAGGAACTGGCAGGCATGGGAAATCGGTTCGGGCTGGTGTTTCTCGACCTGCCGCTCGGGCTGGTCGACCCGCACGCGCGGCTGGAGCGGGTGCGCCGGAGTGCGCTGGCGCTGCGTCGCTCGGCCGAACCGCCGGTCGTCCACGGGCTGCTGGCGCTCGCCGGCTCGCTGCCCGAGTCGATGCAGCGGTTGCTGGTGCGGATTTTCGGCTCCAAGGCGACGGCAGTGCTGACCAACGTCCCGGGCCCGCGCACGCCGGTCTGGTACTGCGGCCGGCGGATGCGGGACATCTTCTTCTGGGTGCCGCAGGCGGGACGGCTGGGGCTCGGGCTGTCGATCCTCAGCTACGACGGCGGGGTGCGGCTCGGGGTGGGAACGGACGCCGGGCTGGTGCCGGATCCGCTGCGCATCGTCGACGGCTTCGACGCCGAGATCGAGGCGCTGCTGGCGTTGCGCTGACGCGGCAGGGTCAGTCGCGGCGCCAGATTGCGAAAACGACGCTGGCGCCGATCAGCGGCGCCCAGGCGAACCACGGGCTGCCGAACGCGATCAGAATCGCCGCGGCGATGATGCACGAGCCGGCGAGCAGGGTCGGACGCAGGCCGCTGAGCGGGCTGGCCTGCGGACGCTGTGTGGTCGACTCGAGGAAGCGGAGCCCTTCGTTGATCAGCATCGGGGCTTTGGCGAGGGCCTCGACCAGCTCGGGTGTGCCCCGCAGGCCGTGTTGTGCCAGGCGCAACGGTGAAAACTGGGCGAGGAAGATCTCGTTGACGTGCGGCTGCGAGGCGGCCCGCACGTCGAAGCCCGGCTTGAGCAGATGCCCGACTCCCTCGAAGGTGACCAGCGCCTTGACCATCAGCACCGTCTCGACCGGGAAGTACATGTTGAAGCGGGCGCCTTGCGCCACCGAGGCGAGGATCAGGCGGGCGAGCGGATACTCCTGGAGGTTCGACGAGCGTGCCCAGCGACGGCTGGACTCCTCGACTTCGCGTCGGAAGCCCGCCACGTCGCCGCGCCGCCCGGGGTGGGCGACCATCGACAGGTAACGGGCTGCGTTCTCGCTGTCGCCGGTGACGAGGCAGAAGTAGTACCACATCAGCGTCCGCCGCAGCTCCTCGGTGAAACGCCCGACCATTCCGAGATCGATGAACCCGACCCGCGCCTCCGGCAGGATGATCAGGTTGCCCGGATGCAGGTCGGCATGGAAGAAGCCGTCCCGGTAGAGCATGCGGATGATCGACAGCGCGCCGAGGTCGAGCAGCTTGTCGCGCTCCTGTTCGGGCAGCGCCAGCGCCTCGGGCGAGTTCGGCTTGATGCCGGAGAGGAACTGCATCGTCAGCACGTCGCGTCCGGACAGCTCGCGGTAGATCTTCGGGAAGACGATGTCCGGGGTATCGCGGAAGTTGGCCGCGAAGGTCTCGGCGTTGTCGGCCTCACGGCGCAGATCGAGTTCGCGCAGCGTGTAATCGGAGAACTCCCGCAGTACCCGACGCGGCTGGAAGCGCTCGAGGAAGGTCTGCAGGAAGCGGCCGAGCAGATTGAGCAGGATGGTGTCGCGGCGCAGGATCTCGCGGTTGCCCGGCTTGACGATCTTCACCACCACGTCGTCGCCGGCGAGAGTGCGGGCGCGATGCACCTGGCCGATCGACGCCGACCCGAGCGGGTCCGGATCGATCGAAGCGAACATGGCCACCACGGGGCGGCCGAGGTCGGCCTCGATGATCTCGCGCACCCGGTCGAGCGGCACGGCGGGCAGCCGGTCGAGCAGGTTCTTCAGCTCGTCGGTGATCGCCATCGGCAGCAGGTCCTCGCGCAGCGACAGCACCTGACCGAGCTTGATGTAGGTCGGTCCGAGAATCTCGAGGCGCCGCCGCAGCTGCACCGGGAACGGCAGGTCGCGCAGATCCCGGCGGACGAACGGGGTAGTGAGCCCGGCGACCAGTCGAGCGGTGCCGTAGAAGCGCGGCCGGGGCATGCCGCGGGTGGCCACCCAGGCGCGGATCCCGCCGAAGATCAGGCCGAGGACGTGTTTCTGGGTGACCAGATAGCGGCCGATCAGCCCCGGCGGCCGGGTTTCCACCAGCAGGGGAAACTCACCGACCCGGGCGGCGCCCGGATCGAGAGGCGGCGCGGCTGCGGCCGGCGATTGCCGGTTCATCGGTTGCGGCCGTACTTCTCGTGACTCGACACCCAGTCGAGCGAAGAGATGGCCGCGGCCAGGCTGACTTCACCGGCCAGGGCGACACCGGCGACGATCTCGGCGAAGCGGCGCACGCTGCCGCGGCCGGTGCAGCCCAGCATCTCGAGGCACTCGCGCTGGGTCGGCAGACCGGTGCCACCGCCGTGGGTGGCGACGATGAGCGAGGGAATGGTGATCGAGATGTAGAGGTCGCGCCCCGGCGTCACCTCGGTGTAGACGATCCCGGCCGACGACTCGGCGACGTTGGCCACGTCCTGGCCGGTGGCGATGAACATCGCGGTGATCCCGTTGGGCGAATGACAGCCGTTGTTGTTGGCGCCGGAGATGAACGCTCCGACGTTGGCCACCTGGGCGTGGTAGTGCAGCTGCTCGGGTTCGACCCGCATGTGCTGCACGAGCACCTCGCGGGGGATCGTGCACTCGGCCACCACCCGCTTGCCTCTCGTCTTCATGACGTTGACCTGCGAGGCCTTCTTGTCGGTGGCGAGATTCGACTCCAGGTAGAACCGCCGCACGTGCTGCGCCACCCACTCCTGCTCCAGGATCCACGAGCAGGCCGCGAACGTGGCGCGGCCGACCATGTTCTGGCCGGCAGCGTCGCCGGTCGCGAAGTTGAATCGCAGGTAGGCGAACTTCGAGGCCAGGTAGGCGTCGATGTAGAGCAGCTTGGCGACCGACGAGGTGGCCTCGGCCTGGTCGCGGATCTGCGGGAGGTTGCGGTCGACCCAGAGCGAAAACTCGCGCGCCTCGCGCGCCGAGTCGAAGACGAAGACCGGCGCGCGCTGCATGGCGTCGGCGAGCACGGTGCAGGTGACGCCGCCCGAGAGGTTGAGGACCTTCATGCCGCGGCTGTAGGAGGCCACCAGAGTGCCTTCGGTGGTGGCGAGCGGGATCAGGAACTCACCCTGCGCCGCCTCGCCGTTGACGCGCAGCGGGCCGGCGAGGCCGATCGGCACTTGTGCGACGCCGACGAAGTTCTCGATGTTGCCGCGAGTGACCGCGGGGTCGAACGAGAACGAGGCCACGTGTTCGAGCTGCTTGCCGGTCGACTGGGCGACGAACTGCTGGCGCCTGGTCGTCCACTCGACGGAGCTGTCGTTCTCCTTGTCGTAGGGAATCTGGAGCTGGCGAGGCGTGTCGTCCGCGATCGCGTCGGTCACCTTCACGGTCAGGTCGCCGAACGGCCGCGCGGAGAAGGTCAGTTCCAGGTCGTGGTGGCCGCGCTCCAGCGGGCCGACGCCGGACAGTTCGACGTTGACGATGCGCCGCAGCGGAAAGTCGAGCGGAGTGGCAGGTTGGACCGCGGGCGCCGCCAGCCGCGTTCCGTCCTCGAGTTCGAGCACGATGGCGGAGGGATCGATCTCGGCGGCGTCCACCCGCGCACCGACGATGCCGGTCACCTGCGCATCGCTGAGGCGGTTCTTGAGTGCGAAGCGCACCGAGTTGCCGCGGTTGGCGAGACTGCCGAACGTGTAGAGCTGCTTGAGCAGGAGGGCCGGAATCTTCAGAAACATGGGTGCGGGAGCATGGGCGGAAGTCTTTCGCCGGGTTGAGTTTGCGCATGCTAGCATCCGCCGGTTGCGCGGGCTGGGGGCGCCGGTATGGCAGCCCGGGTTTGCCTCGAACTGCCGGCACGGAGTTGCCTCGGACATGAGCAATCTGATCGTCGTCGGGATGCAGTGGGGGGACGAGGGGAAGGGGAAGATCGTCGATCTTCTCTGCCCGGCGTTCGACGCGGTAGTGCGCTATCAGGGCGGCCACAACGCCGGTCACACCGTGAAGTTCGGCGACCGGCACTTCGCGCTGCGGCTGATCCCGTCCGGCATCCTGCACGAGGGCCAGCAGTGCGTGATGGGCAACGGCATGGTGGTGGCGCCCGACGCTCTGTTCGAGGAGCTCGATCAGCTGCACGCCGCGGGCGTGACGACCGACGGGCGGCTGTTCATTTCCAATCGCGCTCAGGCACTGCTGCCGATTCACGCCGACCTCGACCGCGCCCGCGAAGCGGCGGCGGGTGGCAGCAAGGTCGGGACCACCGGCCGGGGGATCGGTCCGGCATACGAGATGAAAACCGCTCGTTTCGGGCTGCGGCTCTCCGAGCTCGGCTCGCCTCGTCTCGAGGATCGTCTGCGCGCGCAGATGGTGCGCGTCGAGGCGGAGCTCGTTGCTCTGGGCGGCGAGGGGCTCGGCAGCCCCGCGCGGCTGGCGGACCTCTGCCGTGCCTGGCACGAGCGGCTGGCGCCCTACCTGGCCGACACCGAGCATCTGTTGCACGGCTGGATCGACGCCGGTCGGACGCTGCTGTTCGAGGGCGCGCAGGGGTCGCTGCTGGACGTCGACCATGGCACGTACCCGTACGTCACCAGCTCCTCGCCTACGGCAGGCGGAGCGTCGACGGGTACAGGTGTCCCGCCGTCGGCCATCGACGGTGTGCTCGGGATCGTCAAGGCGTACACCACGCGCGTCGGGGGCGGGCCGTTCCCCGGTGAACTGGACGGCGAGGCCGGTGAGTTCCTGCGCCGGCGGGGCAACGAATTCGGGACGGTGACCGGTCGGCCGCGCCGTTGTGGCTGGTTCGACGCCGTCGCCGTCCGCTACGCGGTCCGCCTGAACGGGACGCGCGCCTTGGCGCTGACCAAGCTGGACGTCCTCGACACGCTCGAACAGATCCCCGTCTGTGTCGGCTACCGCCACGAGGGCCGCCTGCTGTCGGAATTCCCCTCTTGCCTCGACACGCTCGAAGCGGTCGAACCCGTCTACGAGACGCTCCCCGGCTGGCGCCAGGACACCTCCGGGATTCTCGATTTCGACCGGCTGCCGGCACCGGCCCGCGACTACATTGCGTTCCTGGAACGCCAGGTCGGCGCGCGGGTGGCCCTGCTCTCGACCGGACCGCGCCGTGAAGAGACGATCGTCGCCCCCGATGGGCCGCTGGTGGATTGGCTCGGCGACCGCCTCGCCGCGGTGCTCGCCCAGCGCGGTGCCTGAACCCCCACAGTAGCCGCATCGGGGCGGGGGCCGGAGCCCCTTGCTCCAGGGGGCTGATTCAGGCGTACAGTTGGCCGGAAATCTGCTCCAGCAGAGTTACTTCCTGTAAACGGACTGTCCTGCACGGGAGGTGGGCCGATGAGACGAATCGTCGCGATTCTCGCAGTGCCCGGAGCGCTGGCTGTGGCCGGCGCCACCGGAGTGGCCGTTGCGCAGTCGATGGAGCCGCCGGGCGAATCCCTGGCACCGGTGGGCACCGCATTTACCTACCAGGGATTCCTGACCCAATCGGGAACTCCGGCAGGCGGCGCCTGGGATTTCCAGTTCGCGCTTTACGACGCAGCCGTCGGGGGCGCTGCGGTGGGCAACACCCAGGTCGTCAACGACCTGTCGGTCTCGGCGGGCGTGTTCACGGCGACCCTCAACTTCGGGCTGGCCGCGTTCGGCGGCGGAGCGCGCTACCTGGAAGTCCGCGTGCGCCCCGGCGCCAGCGGCGGCGCGTACACGACGCTCGCACCCCGCCAGTTCCTGGCGCCGGCGCCGATGGCCCTCTCCATGCCGAACGTCTTTTCCAACGAGGGTGCCAACTTCACGGGCGTCGGGCGCTCAACTCAGATCTCGGGGAACGAAGTGTTCGGCGTCCGCCGCGTCGGCGGGGCCAATGACTACGGCGGCATGTACATCGAAACGTCCGATGCCGCCGGCTGGCCGTTCTACGGCTACGCCACGGACGGGTCGTTTCGAGCCTGGCACTACTATGACGGCACGACCAACGATTGGCATCTGTACAACGCGGGGATCCGGTTGACGGTGCCGAACGAAGGCGGGCTCCGGATCGGCCCCTCGGTCGACTACAGTCTGGTGATCGAGAACACGACTGGATCGGACGGCGTGCGAGTCCTCGACACGGGCGACGACGCCATCCAGCTCGGCAACGATCCGGACTATTCCAACTACGGGGTCTACATTCCCTCGCCAGGTGTGTCCGCCTACGGGTTGTGGCCGAATACTTCCGATGCAGCAGGTCAGTGGGCGCTGTTCACCACGGATTCGATCGAGGCCGCGAACGTCTTCACCCAGGTGGTGACGCAGATCGCGCGCGTCGGTGAGGCGGCGGAGCTCGCACCCGGCGACACGGTGGCGGTGGTCGGGCTGGGTCCCGGGATGCCGGGCTCGATCGACCTGGTCCCCGCGGTGGTGGGTGCCGAGACGGCAAACGCCGGCGCGGTCATCGGCGTGGTGGTCAGCCGGATGGCGCTGGTGCCTCAGGGCGGCAACAAGACCGGGGCGGATGCATACGGACTCGAATCGGTCACCGGGCTGGCCGGACCGGGTGACTTCGTCGCGGTGGTCGTGCAGGGGGTGACGATGGCGCGCGTCGATCCGGTGGAGGTGGTCGAGCCGGGACAACGGCTCGTGGCCGCGGAAGAGAGAGGACACGTCCGGGCGCTGCGCACGGTGACCGTCGAGGGTGTGGAACTTTCGGAGGCTGCGGGCGTGGTCGGAATCGCGCTCGCCGCGCCGGACGACGACGGACGGGTGCCGGTCTATGTGCGCGCACGCTGACAACAAGAGGCTCCGCGCGGCCCTGCTGGGGGCGGTACTTGCCAGTGCAGCCAGTCTGGCGCAAGCCCAGGCGCTGAACTGCCGGTGGAACACCGTGGACGACGGCGGCGGCCTTCTCGCGGGCGGGGAGTACACCGTAAACGGCACCGTCGGCCAGCCGGATGCGGCCCGGGCGACAGGTGGCGTCTACGGCCTGACCGGCGGATTCTGGCGCGCCGCCCGGGCCATCTTCAGTCGCCTGATCTTCGCCGACGGCTTCGCCACCGCCGACACGACCGCGTGGTCTCTGGTCGCTCCGGTGGCCGAGGGCGAGGTCACATCGCACTCGGAAGCGGCTGCCTCGAGCGACGACGGTGAGGCTGTGGAAGCTGAGGCGACGGTGGCCGTCGAACCGCCAGCGCGCGGGTTGGCCGTGTCCGGCGACAGCGAGGCATCGGCTCGGATAGAATCAGCAAGCAGGACGGGCCCTTAGCTCAGCCGGTAGAGCAGCTGGCTTTTAACCAGACGGTCGGGGGTTCGATCCCCTCAGGGCCCACCAGCAACGATCGCCCTGAGGCAGCCGCAGGACACGACGCCCCCGTCGTCTAGCCAGGTCTAGGACGTCGCCCTTTCAAGGCGCAAACACGGGTTCGAATCCCGTCGGGGGTACCAGTCGAGTCTCTGAACCGTCGCGTGGCCGCGTGTGCGGTTCCCGGTTCCGCTGTCCCCGCTGCCGCCAGCACCCCGGACATACAGCGCTCCCAGAGTCGCCAGCTCGCCGATCGGCCTCGGTTAGCATCGGCCGCTGTCCGTGGCAGATCTCGATTCCACCTCGTTTCGCCGGTCGGGAGCGCGCTTCCGTGCCTCCGGTCTGGCCCTCGACTTGCCGCTCGTGGCGCTGGTGGTCGCGGCGCGGCTGGCGTCGGCGCTCGAGCCGTGTGACGACGCGTTCATCGTGCTGGCGGTCGTCCGCAACGCGCTCGGCGGGTTCGGGCCGCACCTCGACCCGGGGTCGGCGGACGCAGTGCTGTCGACCTTCCTCTGGCCGCTCCTGCTCGGTGCTGGAACGGCCGCCGGGCTCGAGCCGCTCGCCGCGCTGGCCCGGCTCGGCGGCCTGGCCGACATCGCCCTCGCGCTGGCGGTCCGGCGGCTGGCGGGGGAGGCCGTCGCCAGTCCGCTCACCGGGGCGATCGTCGCGGCAATGCTGGTCACCCACCCGGTCCTCCTGCTGGCTACGCACGCCGGCATGGAGACGGGCCTGGTCCTGGCGCTGGTGGCCTGGGGCGGGCTCGGGCTGCTGCGCGGCCGGATCAGCTGGGTCGCGGCCGCCGTGGCACTGCTGCCTTGGGCCCGCGTGGACGGCGCGGTGGCCGCCGCCGTCCTCGTCGCTTGCGCCTGCACCAAGTGGCTGGCACCTGGCGGTTCGGCACCTGGCGGTTCGCCGGGAGAGGAGCGGCGGGCTGCGGCCGGCACCTGCACCAAGTGGCTGGCACCTGCCCTGGCGATGGGTGGAGCGGCGTTTCTGGCGCATCGAATCGTCTACGGGGTCTGGCTGCCGGCCAGCGTCACGGCCAAGGCGGCCGCCGGGGGCGGGGGCTTCAGCCTGGCCGGGGCCGCGGCCACGGCGGGCGAGTTCGCCAAGGCAGCCATCGGGCAGTCCGCCTACTGGCTCACCGAACCCTCGGCCCACCTGCTGGCCCTGCCCCTCGCCCTGTTCGGGGCATGGAACTTCTTTCGTGACAAAGAATTGCGCAATCGGCTGGCACCTGTCCTGGGGTGGGCGGGAGTGTACGTGGGCCTGTTCGTGGCGGTCGGTCGGGGCTACGCGATCAACTTTCCCTGGTACTTCGCGCCGCCGTTGCTGGCTCTGATGCTGCTGGCGGGGGCGGGCCTGGCGCCGGGGCTGCGGCGATTCGAGGCGCGGGCCGACCGATTCACCAAGTGGCTGGCACCTGTCGGGGCGGTGGTGGGGGTGGCGGCGCTGGTGGCGCCGGGGGTGCTGGAGGGGCAGCGTGGGGTCCGGGCCCGCTTCACCGCCCACCGCGAGCGGGCTTACGCGGCGGCGGCCCTCTGGCTCGGGCGCCACGGCCCGGCCGGCTCGGTGGCCAGCAACGAGGTCGGCGCGCTGGCCTGGTTCTCACCCCCCGGCACGCGGATCGTCGACCTGTTCGGGCTTTCGCGGGCGCCTGAGGAGATCGGCCTCCCGGCCACCGAGCTCGTCGCGCTCCGGCGCCCGGCGGCTGTGGTGACGCGGATCGACTTCCCGTACCGGCGCGCCCTGGCCGCTGCGTCGCCAGCCGCGAGGGTCTGGGTGCAGGCCGGCTCGCTCGACCTCGGCCTCGATCCCGATCTGGCCGCACGGCTCGAGCCGCACCAGCTGGACCTGCAGCGCACCTGGCGCGAGCTGCCCTCCCTGTGGAGGGCCGGGCGGGTCCGCCAGGCGGACTCGATCGGCGGAATCGCCGACCCGGTCCGATAGACTGCCGCCGTGCGCAGCCGCCGTCCCCGTTCGCTCGAACCCAGCCGCCGTCACGAGGATCCCCGCAGCCGTCGCGCCCGGCGCTATGCTGTGCGGTTGCACCACGTGCGGCGCCCGGCGGATGCGGCCCTGCTGCGCCGCCTGCTCGGTCCGTCTTCCTGGCGCTGCCATCCGCACGCCACCGCGCATCCCGAGCACGGCACCGCCGACTAGTCGGTCGGCAGCTCGATCCGCCGCCAGTCCCCCCCGGTGAGTTCGCGCGCCGCGAACTGCCAGACGACCACCTGGACGCCGTCCAGTCGCGTCGGCTCACGCGCCAGCTCGGCTGCGAGCAGGGTGCGGGTGGCCGAGGCACCGCCGGCGTTGCGGACCAGCCGGTCGACCGGCAACCCGAGATGAAAGGCCAGGCGTTCGGCCAGCCCGGCGCCGCTGCCCCATCCCAGCTCCGGAAGGGCGTAGATCGCCGAGAAGCTGTCGCCGAGCAGCAGCACCGGGGCGCCGCGCTCGGGTCGCCAGGCGCCGCCGTCGGCCAGCCAGACCGGTTGTACGGCGACCTGCTGGACCGGCGGCTCATCCTCAGGGCGCAGCCCGAGCAGGGCCGTGAGGTCGCCGCGCCCGGCCGCGGTCGTGGCCGTTGCGCGGAACCGCTCCGGGTCGCCCGGGGGAAGCTCGACGAGGCCCCGCAGCTCGACCGCGACGGTGCGCGCCACGCTGTCCATCGCCTCGGGCAGCCAGTGCGTGTCGCGCTCGAGGTAGGCGTGCCGTCCGCCGGCGCGCAGGTCGAACAGCCGCTGTGCGAGGTCGACGAACGGCACCTCGGCACGCTCGAGCGCGGCCAGCAGCTGGCGATCTGCGGTACTGCGGATCGGCGCCAGCGCGGTGAGGGACTGGCCGGCGAAGCTGTCCGGCTCGATCGTCAGCTTGACCGGCGTCGGGACGACCAGCAGCGCGACGCCGCGCGCTGCCAGGGCGTCCCGCCACGCCTCGATGACCGCTGCGGGATCGCCGTCGAAGCCGGGAGCGGGAGGCGTGCGGGTCAGGTGGTCGAAGTCAGCGCGGAAGTGCAGCCAGCCGTCACGCCCGGTGTACACCTCCTCGTTGCCGTAGCGCAGACCCCGCAGCAGCACCCGCTGGCCCCACGGTCGAATCGCCCGCGCCAGTCGACTCTCCTCCCCGAACCGCCGCTCGATCTCCCGCGCGACCCGCACCGCGTGATCGACACGCGCGGCCGGGCCGGCCAGCAGGCCACCCGGGGTGGACTCGGGCGTCGGCGCGGTCGGCAGCGGCGCCGTCAGCGCAGAGCGGCCACCGGCCATCGCCAACAGCTCGGGCAGGCAGCCCGCGAGCAGGACGAGCAGCGCCACGCCGACCAGCACGGACGTCACTCCGGTGCCGACTCGCGTGCGCGCCATTTCATCGCGCGCTTCGCGCTCGCGGGCGTGCGGGTCGAGGATCGCTCTGCCGGTCGTCGTCATGGCGCTCAGAAGATGAAGTAGATGAACGGGTTGAACTTCTGAGTGGCGAGCGCCGCCACCGACAGGCCGAGCAGCGACAGGGCAGTGGCGGCGCGCAGCGGCGTCAGCTCGCGCGTCCAGGTCCAGGTCGGCCGTCCGACCCAGACCACCAGCGCGGCGACGGACAGGGAACCGACGAGGTAAGGCGTGCCGATGAGGCCGCCCAGCAACGCCGCGGACGACGTTGTCGGCGCGAGGCCGATCAGGCGCGCGTAGTAGTCGAGCGTGGCGGGGAAGTCGGCGGCGCGGAACGGCACCCAGGCGAGCGTGACCAGCAGGAAGGTCCCAGCAGTCCGCAGCGCGGCGGGCAGTCGCCTCCAGACCCGCTCACGACCGCCGGCCCGCTCGGCGGCCAGCAGAGCGCCGTGGATCGCTCCCCAGAGCACGAAGTTCCACGACGCGCCGTGCCAGAGTCCCCCGAGCAGCATCACCACGGCGAGGTTGAGGTAGGTGCGCCGGGCGCCCTGCCGGTTGCCACCCAGCGGGACGTAGAGATAGTCGCGCAGGAAGGTCGACAGCGACAGGTGCCAGCGCCGCCAGAAGTCGGTGATCGACTGGGCGCGGTAGGGCGAGTCGAAGTTCTTCGGGAAGACGAAGCCGAAGCAGAGGCCGAGTCCGATCGCCATGTCGGAGTAGCCGGCAAAGTCGAAATAGACCTGGAACGAGTAGGCCACCAGTCCGGTCCAGGCGTCGAACACGCTGGCCGAGGCCGCGTCGAAGACCGTGTCGGCGATCTTGCCGCATGGATTGGCCAGCAGCACCTTCTTGGCCAGGCCGAGGGAGACGAACGCCACCCCGCGCGCCGCCTTGGTCAGCGTGTGGCGCCGCGCGCGCAGCTGCTCGGCGACCTCGGAGAAGCGCACGATCGGTCCGGCGACCAGCTGCGGGAACATCGAAACGAAGCAGGCGAAGTCGATGAAGTTCTTCATCGGCCGCGCGTGGCCGCGCCAGACGTCGACGGCGTAGCTCATGGACTGGAAGGTGTAGAAACTGATTCCGAGCGGCAGCGTCACGCGCAGAGCCGTTTCGATCGCGGCGCCGGGCACCCCCACCGCCGCCGCGATGCCGTTCCAGCTGTCGATCGCGAAGTCGAAGTACTTGAAAAAGCCGAGGATCGACAGGTTCGAGGCGATCGACGCGATCAGCGCCAGACGCTGGCGGCGATTGCGCGGGCCGCCCTCGGGCAGTGGCGGCGGGTCGCCGCCACGAGCGAACGGAGAGACTCCGGCGAGCACCAGGCCGCAGATCCAGTCGATCGTGGTCGACAGGAGCAGGAGCAGGCAGAAGGCGGGATTCGTCCAGCCGTAGAAAACGTAGGAGACGAGCGTCAGGACGAGATTGCGCAGGCGCTGCGGAGCGGCGAAGTAGAGCGCCAGCGCGACCGGCAGGAAGCCGAAGAGGAAGAGGTAAGAGCTGAAGACCACGGCGTCAGTCGGCGACTGGCGGCAGAGCGGTGTCGAACCAGAGCGGCGCAGACGACTCGGTGCCGTCGTCGGAAAGGAAAAGGCTCGCGAGCTGCGGCTGGGAGTCGTAGGGCTCGAGTCGCAGTCGAGCGCGCTCGCCGATCCGCAGGGCGGTCTGGGGCGCGGCGCTCGCGTCGAGCAGAGCCCAGCGGGCAACCCGCACCTCGCCGGCGAGCTTTGGCCCGGCGACGGTCTGCTCGATCTGCCAGCGCTCGACCACCAGCGCCTCGCGATAGGGCGTGATCTGCTCGACCGTCGGCAGCGGCGCGCGCCCGAGCAGGACGGCGTCCACGAGACTTACCGAAGCGTCGAACGGCGATCCGAGCGCCGCTTCGGCCCGCTCCGCGGCCAGGGCGATCTCGGCCGGTGACAGCTCGCGGGCGTGAATGGCGAGGTGCGACAGATGGCCGCGCGCGGAGGTCGACGCGCCCGGCTCGCCGCCGATCGTCAGCTGGCGCGCGCGCCAGGGGAAGAAGTCGCCCGCGCGGGCGGGCGATCCGGTCGCAACTCCGTCGAGCCAGGTCCGCAGCCGTCCTGGCGAGTAGGTGAAAGCGAGGTGGTGCGTGCCCAGGTCCGGCAGAGTCGCCAGCGGCAGCGCAGCGCCGCCGGTCGGCCCGCTCTCGCCGGTGCGCACGCGCAGCAGGATCTCCGCGCCGCGCTGCGCCACCTGCAGCCCGCGCTGGCGCTCGCCCGACCCGAGGGCGAACAGCGTCCGCTCGGTCGAATCGTCCAGGCGCGCCGCCTGGAACAGGAACTCGACCGTCACCGTGTTCGTGGCCTGCAGTGCGGCGGCGATCTCGGCCGCGCGCTGCCGCGACAGCGCGAACTGCCCGCCGCCGAGCGCGAGGCGTCCGCGCCGGTCGTACCAGACCGCGCCAGTACGCTCGAGCAGATCGGCAGGCGCCGTCGGCGCAACCTGATTGGGTCGATCGGCGGCCTCCCAGGCGAGCACCAGGCGGTCGCGAACTGCCGGCCAGCCGGTCGCCTCGGTGCGCGGTGCCGCGGGCGCCGGCGGAGCGAGGCCGGGCGGCGGGGCGCCGGGGCGCCAGACGTCGGGGTACCGGTCGACTGCCGGATCTCGCGTGATGCGGTGCGGGTCGCCGACGGGCAGCAGGGTGGCCGGGTCGACTGGGATGACGAAGACGTCGTAGTCGGCAGTGAAGTGGCTGTGGTCGTCGTTCGACGCCGCGAAGGCCAGCAGCCCGCGGTCGCGCGAGAGCATCGGGAAGTAGAGGTAGCCGCGGTCGGACGGCAGGCGGGGATCGTGCTTGGCGAGGATCGTCCACGTGCGCCGACTCTCCAGTTCGACGGCATCGATCGGACCTCCGGCTCCCGCCGACCAGACGCCGACCTGGCCGCCCGGCGCGATCCAGGCCTGACAGCCGCCGAGCGGCGTGGCGAGTCGGACTGTGCCGGTCTCGGGGTCGCGCGGGGAAAAATGCGCGGTCGACGACGTTGCCCAGCGACCGGTCGCATCGATCAGCCACCCTTCCGTGCGCTCCGGGTCACCGGGGCCGGGGTTCAGCTGGCGATCGATCCCGATCGAGAGGTCGAGATGGCGCGAGTCGCCGTCGCCGCCGATGTAGGCGAGTTCGTCGTCGCTCCACCAGCTCGCCGCGCGGTGCTCGCCGTAGTGTCGGGCGCGCGGAGCGATCGTCCGCTCGCGCCGCCCGGCCACGTCGACCAGGCGCAGCTGCCCGAGCATCTCGGCACCCCCGTACTTCTTCGCCCCGCCGGGCACCGAGAGAAAGGCGACACGCTGACCGTCGGGAGAAAGGTGCGCGCAGCAGTGGTCGCGCCCCGGCTCGTTACGCGACAGCTGCCGCGCCTCACCGCCGGCGAGCGGCCGGATCCAGATCCGGAACGCGCCGGTCCGATTGGACTCCCAGACCACCCAGCCCCGCTCGGCCGAGCCGCTCGCGCCGCCCTGCGCACCCTGCGCGCCCTGCACGGCCTGCACGGCCTGCGACCAGAGCGCCACAGCCAGCCCCGCCAGAAGTCCCAGCCGCCCGACCGCACGAAGCGTCCCCAGCCACCGCATCCCGCCCATTCTACGGGCCGGAAATTCAGTCAGAGGCCATTTCCGCCTCGCACCCAGAACAGCAGGGGACAAGGCAAAGGCAAATGCTCATAGAGGGGAAAAAAGCAGGACCGTGGTGGACGGTGCGCGCGCCGCGTCCTGGCTCCGGGCGGTGCGCAGCCCACAGCCCCTCAACAGCAGCTTCTCGTCTTTTTCTGTACAGCCACAGCACGAGCGAGAGTTCGCGGCTTCGGTGCGGGTCCGGAAGCCAGGAAAAGCCAAGGCTCACAGAGGGGAAAAGGACGGTCCCACAGCGCCTGGTGGC
>CAZUAT010000040.1:0-32421 GCA_964618415.1 uncultured Thermoanaerobaculia bacterium | reverse complement strand
TTGAAGCCGATCGATTTCGCAGCAGAACTCAATCCGGAGCAGCTGGCCGCGGTCTGCCATGCGGGCGGACCGCAGCTGGTGCTGGCGGGGGCCGGATCGGGCAAGACGCGGGTGATCATCCACCGGATCGCATGGCTGATCCGCGAGCGGGGGGTCGATCCGCGCTCGATCGTCGCAGTGACGTTCACCAACAAGGCGGCGGCGGAGATGCGCGAGCGGGCGGAGCGACTGATCGAACTCTGGCCGCTGCCCACCTTCCTGGGCACGTTTCACCGCTACTCGCTGCAGCTGCTGCGCGGGTTCGGCGACCGGGTCGGGCTGGCGCGCGACTTCGCCATCCTCGACGAAGGTGACCAGAAGGCGATCGTCCAGCAGGCGATGGCGGCCGAGAACGTCTCGGAGACCTCGTTCCCGCCCCGGGCCATCCTGGCGCAGATCTCGTCTGCCAAGAACCGGCTCTTGACGCCCGACCTTTACGAGCGCGCCGCCCACGACGTCTTCTCGCAGCGCGTGGCGCGGGTCTACCGGCGCTACGAGGGATTGCGCCGCAAGGTCTCCGGCGTCGACTTCGACGACCTCATCCTGTACGCGGTGCGCCTGTTCACCGAGGACCCGGAGCTCGGCGCGCGCTTGCGCGGCCGCGTCCAGCACCTGCTGGTGGACGAGTTCCAGGACACCAACCACGCGCAGCTGCGCCTGGTCAGCGAGCTGGCCGCGCCCGATGGGGATCTCACCGCGGTCGGCGACGAGGACCAGGGGATCTACCGCTGGCGGGGCGCCGACCTGACCAACATCCTGGAGTTCGAGCGCCACTTCCCCGGCGCGGTCGTGCGCAAACTGGAGCGCAACTATCGCTCGACCTCGAACATCCTCGAGGCCGCCAACGCGGTGATCTCCAACAATCGCATGCGGCGCGGCAAGACGCTGTGGACCGAAGCGGGAGGCGGCGAGAAGCTGCGTCTCTACCGCAGCAGCGACGAGGCGGACGAGGCCCGGCACGTCAGCGGACAGATCGAGCAGCTGCGGGGACGGCGGCGGCTCGAGGAGATGGCGATTCTCGTGCGCACGAACGCCCAGACGCGCGCCTTCGAGGAGGAGTTCTTCCGCGCCCGCATCCCGTACAGTCTCGTCGGCGGCGTGCGTTTCTACGAGCGGGCGGAGATCAAGGACCTGGTCTCGTGGCTGCGCCTGCTGCGCAATCCGCGCGACAACTTCTCCCTGCTGCGGGTGATCAACACGCCGCCGCGCGGCATCGGCAAGACAACGGTCGCGCAGCTCGAAGAGCTGGCCGCCGCCGAGACCGGCGGCGTGATCTGGGACCTGCTCGAGCTCGACCGCCTCGACCGCTTCTCGACCCGCGCCGCGACGGCTCTGCGCGGCTTCCGCGAGCTGGCGAGCGGCCTGCGCCAGACCGCCGCCGACCTGCCGCTGCCGGTGGTGCTCGATGAGCTGCTCGCCCGCACCGGCTACACCGGGGTCTACCGGCGCGACAACGAGGAGGATCAGGGCCGGCTGGAAAACATCCAGGAGTTCCTCTCGGCCGCGCAGTCGTTCACCGAGGCCCGGGCCTTCGCGGGGGGCGACGACGATCCCCTCACCGCCTTTCTCGATCACGTCGCCCTGGTCTCCGACCTGGACGGCTGGGACGGCGAGAAGGGGATCACCCTGATGACGCTCCACAGCGCCAAGGGGCTCGAGTTTCCGATCGTTTTCCTGCCCGGCCTCGAGAACGGCCTGCTGCCGCACTTCAACAGCCAGGGGCGACCGGAGGACGTCGAGGAGGAGCGCCGGCTGTTCTACGTCGGCCTGACACGCGCGCGCGAACGCCTGCTGCTGTCCACCTGCAGACGCCGTCGGATCGCCGGCCGCTACCAGGACCAGCTGCCGTCACCGTTCCTCGAAGAGCTGCCCGATCGGCTGGTCGTCATCGAAGAGAGCCCGGCGCTCTTTCAGTCCGAACGGGTGCGCGGCGTCCATCAGTTCTTCGATCGCCCGGTGCGTGACGAGTACTCGCAGGAGGCGCCGGCGGTCGGCCCGCGGCGTGGCAGCCGCGTGCGTCACCCGACCCTGGGGGCGGGCGTCGTTCTCGACTTCGAGGGCGAGGGCGACGACGCGAAGCTGACCGTCTACTTCGACAAGGTCGGCAAGAAGCGCCTGATCGCCAAGTACGCCGCCCTCGAACTCGTCTGAAATTCCTAGCGGAGGATGGCGTACAGGTAGTTGTCTACGCGGCGGTCGGCGAGGCGGAAGTAGCCGCGCAGCACCCCCTCGTGGCGGAAGCCGCACCGTTCGAGCACCGCCTTCGAGGCGAGGTTCTCGACCGAACAGCGCGCCTCGATCCGCTCGAGCCGGGTCTGCTCGAACAGCAGCGCGAGCAGCTGCGACAGCGCCGGCGCCATGATGCCGCGGCCCTGCGCGGCGGTGGTGAGCGCATAGCCGAGTTCCGCCACGCCCTGCTCCCACGAGGTGATGGCGAGAGTGATCCAGCCGACGGGCACGCGGTCGACCTCGATGATCCACTGAAAGCGGTCGCCGCGGCTGCGCGCAAGGTCGCCCGGTTGCTGGCGGGCCAGATCGGCCCGCAGATCGGCGACCGTGGCCACCTGGAGCGGCTGGTGGCGGCGCACCGACGGTTCGGCACGCCAGGCGTGCATCAGCGCGGCATCGGCGACAGTTGCCGGGCGCAGCTTCGGCACCGCCGGGCGAGAGTCGGAGAGGAGAGCCATGGCCGCCGGGCGCAGTGTACAGTGGCCGGCCGATGAACCACCGT
This sequence comes from uncultured Thermoanaerobaculia bacterium, assembly GCA_964618415.1. Taxonomy (GTDB): domain Bacteria; phylum Acidobacteriota; class Thermoanaerobaculia; order Multivoradales; family JAGPDF01; genus JACTMI01. The sequence goes on along the minus strand of CAZUAT010000040.1, from coordinate 29,651 downwards.
CTGACGCTCGCCTACGTCGGTACGCGGTGGGCCGGGTGGCAGCGCCAGCCCAACGCCCCGACCGTCCAGGCCGCCGTCGAGGAGGCGCTCGGACGGCTGACCGGCGAGCGGGTCGTCACCCACGCCGCCGGACGCACCGATGCCGGCGTGCACGCCCGCGGCCAGGTGATCTCGTTCCAGCTGACGCGGCCGTTTCCGCCCTCCGGCCTGGTCCACGGCGCCAACCACCACTTGCCGGAGGAGATCCGAATCCTCGCCGCGTCCGCGGTCGATGACGCCTTCCACGCCCGCCGCTCGGCGACCGCCAAGCGGTACGCCTACCGGATCTGGTTTCCCGGCGACGCGGCCGCCCGCGACATCGTGCCCCCGGACCTCGCGCCGTTCGTCGTCGCCGCTCCGCGCGGACTCGACCCCGCCCGGCTGGCCGCTGCCACCCGGTCGCTGCCAGGGCGTCACGACTTCGCGGCGTTCGCGCTCACCGGCGGCGCCGCGACGACCAGCGTGCGACGGATCTTTGCCGCCGGCTGGACCGTCGCGGACAACGAGCTGGTGTTCGAGATCGTCGGCGAGGGGTTCCTGCGCGGCATGGTCCGGCGCCTCGTCGGCACGCTGCTCGACATCGGCCGCGGGGCGCGACCGACCGGCGACCTGGCGGCGCTGCTGGCCGATCCTCGCTGCGGCGAAGCCGGCCCGACCGCGCCGGCGCGTGGCCTCGTCCTGCGCGCCGTCGAGTATGGCCGTCAGGCGGCCCCCGCCCCTGACGACGCTACGGTAGACTCGCCCGGTCATGGCTGATCCCGGCTCGCTGGCCGAGCCCGGCACGCCGGAAGCCGCGTTGCTCTCCCGCGTCGACCTCGCTCGACTGCCCCGGCACGTCGCCGTCATCATGGACGGCAACGGCCGCTGGGCGAAGAAGCGCCACCTGCCGCGCGTCGAAGGCCACCGCGCCGGAGTCGCCGCGGTGCGCGACACGGTCGAGTCGGCGGCCCGACTCGGTCTCGAGCATCTGACCCTCTACGCCTTCTCGGTCGAGAACTGGAAGCGCCCGCGGGCCGAGGTCTGGACGCTGATGAACCTGCTCAAGGAGTACCTGCGGCGGGAGATCGACACGCTGGTGCGCAACGACATCCGGTTCGAGCCGATCGGACGCTGGCGTGACCTGGATCCGTCCGTCGTCGCGACCCTCGAGAGCGGCATCGCCGCGACCGCACACTGCCAGGGCATGCGGTTCAACATCGCCCTCAACTACTCCGGCCGCTGCGAGATCGTCGACGCCTGTCGCCGCATCGTGGCCGACTTTGCCGCCGGCCGGCGGGTCGAGATCGACGAGGCCACCCTCGCGCGCTCGCTCTACACCGCCGATCAGCCGGACGTCGACCTGCTCATCCGCACTTCCGGCGAGATGCGGATCTCCAACTTCCTGCTCTGGCAGATTGCCTACGCCGAGATCTACGTGACCCCGGTGCTGTGGCCGGACTTCCGGCGCGCCGAGCTGCTGGAGGCGATCGTGGCCTTCCAGGGCCGCGACCGGCGCTTTGGAGGAGTCGGCGAGAACGGCGATGCGGCCGGCGCCGAGCGAGTCGCGAACAGCCCCGCGCCGCCCCGGGTGGCCGGAGCCTGACGGCTCCCCGACCTCCGCATGAAACGACTGCTGACCGCGGCCATCGGCGTGCCGCTCGCACTGGCGGCGATCTTCCGCCTCCCGGGCTGGGCGTTCCTGCTCGTCTGCATCGCGATCATGACCGGCGCCGCCGTCGAGCTGGCGCGGCTCGGACGCCGCGCCGCGCCCCAGGCACCCTGGACCGCCCTGCCGCTGCTCGTTCCGATCGCCGGCGCAGCACTCGCGCTCACGCTGACCGACGGCGTCCGCTGGGACGGCTTTGCCGTCCTGGGAGGAGCGGCCGCGCTGACGATCGGAGCCGGCACGCTCGTCCTGCTGGCCGGCACGCCGGTCACCCAGGCCCCGCTCATCCTCGGCGGACTGGCTTTTGGAACCCTCTGGCTCGCCGTGCCCACGGCGGCGCTCTATCGCCTGCAACAGCACGACCCCTGGGTGCTGTTTCTCCTGCTCGCCATCGTCTGGCTGGGCGACACCGCGGCCTACTACGCCGGAAGCGCCTGGGGCCGACACCGGCTGGCCCCGGTCGTCTCGCCGAAGAAGTCGTGGGAGGGGCTGGTGGCGGGCCTGGTGGTCTCGATCCTCGCCACGCTCGTCTGGGGATGGTGGCAGCGCGGCGGCCTGGCCGGCCTGGGCATCGACTTGCTCGTCGTCGGCCTCGTGACGGCGCTGGCCGGCCACATCGGCGACCTGGTCGAGTCGATGGTCAAGCGCAGCGTCGACGTCAAGGACTCCGGCGACCTGCTGCCCGGCCACGGCGGCGTGCTCGACCGGATGGACGCCATGCTGTTCGCTGCACCGGTGCTGCTGCTGCTCATTCGCGCCCTGGGGTGGGAGAACCCGGGGTGACCCGGCGGCTGGCGCTGCTCGGCGCCACCGGTTCGATCGGCACCAGCTGCCTCGAAGTCGTGCGGCGCCACCCCGACCGCTTCGCGGTGGTCGCCGTGGCGTCGCAGGGCAGCCGCATCGCCGAGCTCGAGGCGATCGTGCGCGAGTTCCGCCCGCGCTTCGTCGCCGTCGGGGATCCGTCCGCCGCGGCCGCGCTGCGCGACCGCCTGCCCGCACCGACGAAGGTGGCGGCCGGCCCGACGGCGCTGGTCGAAGCCGCCCTGTGGCCCGAGGCCGATCAGGTCGTGGCAGCGGTGGTCGGTGCGGCGGGACTGGCGCCGGTGTGGGCCGCGCTCGACGCCGGCCGCGACGTTGCGTTGGCCAACAAGGAGGCGCTGGTGGTGGCTGGCGGCCGACTCACCGCGCTGGCCGCGGCGCGCGGCGCGCGGCTGTTGCCGATCGACAGCGAGCACGTCGCCCTGCACCAGGCCCTGCGCAGCGGCCGCCCCGAAGAGGTCGAGCGCCTGGTGCTGACCGCCTCCGGCGGACCGTTCCGCGAGCGCGACCTGGCCACCTTCGCGAGCATCCGGCCCGAGGAGGCCCTGCGTCACCCGACCTGGTCGATGGGGGCGAAGATCTCGGTCGATTCGGCCACCATGGTGAACAAGGGCCTCGAGCTGATCGAGGCCCGCTGGCTCTTCGACCTGCCGGTCGAGCGCCTCGACGTGCTGGTCCATCCGCAGTCGATCGTCCACTCGTTCGTCGAGTGGCGGGACGGCAGCTGGATCGCCCAGCTGTCGGCCAACGACATGGTGTTCCCGATCCAGTACGCCCTGACCTGGCCGGAGCGCTGGCCGACGCCGTTCGCCCGCCTCGACCCGGCGGTGCTGGCGAAGCTCGAGTTCCAGCCGCTGGACCGCGCCAGGTTCCCGGCCGTCGACCTGGCTCGCCAGGCGCTCGCGGCCGGCGACAGCGCGCCCGCCGTGTTCAACGCCGCCAACGAGATCGCCGTCCAGGAGTTCCTGGCCGGCCGGCTCCCGTTCCCGGCCATCGTCGAAACCATCGGCGCGGTCCTGGACACCCATACGCCGGTCCCGATCGAATCGCTCGAACATGCCCTCGAGCTGGACACGGCGGCGCGCCGCGCGGCCTCGGAGCACATCGCCGGCGCGCAGGGCACAGCGCGATAGACTGACCGGCCGGACACGCCATGGTCGAACTTCTCTCCAGCATTCTCGCCTTCGTCTTCGCCATCGGCGTGATCATCGCCGTGCACGAGTTCGGGCACTTTGCCGTCGCCAAGGCGTTCGGGATGAAAGTGCTCGCCTTCTCCCTCGGCTTCGGGAAGCGCATCTGGGGCTTTCAGCGCGGTGAGACCGAGTACAAGATCTGCGCCCTGCCCCTGGGCGGCTACGTTCGCCTCTCGGGCGAGGAGGACAGCAACGCGACCGACGATCCGCGCGACTTCGTGAATCGTCCGCGCTGGCAGCGCATCCTGGTCTATCTGGCCGGCCCGGCCATGAACGCGGTGCTGTCGCTGGTGCTCATCGCCGGTCTGTTCATGGTCGGCATCGACGTGCCCGCCCTGCAGACGATCTCGCCGGTGGTCGGGTCGGTGGTCGACGGCTCGGCAGGCCAGCGCGCCGGTGTTCAGCCGGGAGACGAAATCGTCGCCATCGACGGGCGGGCGGTCGACAGCTGGGACGATGTCGCCTTCACCGTGATGACCTCGATCGGCAAGCCGCTCGCGGTCGAAGTCGACCGCGCCGGCAGCCGGCAGACGCTGACCGTGACACCGGTCAAGCCGGACGACGCCGAGTTCGGGGATGTCGGGATCTATCCGAAAATCCTGCCGCGCATCGGATCGATCGGCGCCGGTTCGCCGGCCGCCGCCGCGGGCCTGCAGGTCGGCGACGAGGTGCGCGCCGTCGACGGTCGGCCGATCGGCAACGCGGGGGACCTGGTGGCGTGGATCGAACCGCGTGCCGGCCAGACCGTGACCCTCGAAGTGCTGCGGGACGGACAGCGGCGCGAGCTGGCCGTCGTGCCGGCCGACGAGGGGGGCAAGGGGCGCATCGGCGTGCAGCTGACCGTCGAGCAGCGCTATCCGTTCGGCCAGGCGTTCGTCGAGAGCGCCCGCTTCAACTGGAACATCGTGCGCCAGAGCCTGGCGGTCATCGGCAAGATCTTCAATCGCGAGGTCGCCGCCCGCAGCGCGCTGGCCGGACCGATCGAGATCGCGGCGCAGTCCGGCGCCGCGGTGCGCAGCGGCTTCAAGGACCTGTTCTACCTGATGGGCGTGATCTCGATTTCGATCGGGCTGCTCAACCTGTTCCCGATCCCCATCCTCGACGGCGGACAGATCCTGCTGCTGCTCATCGAGAGCGTCGTCCGGCGGGACCTGCCGGTGGCCTTCAAGGAACGGTTTGCCCAGCTCGGACTGGTCCTGATCGTCCTGCTGATGGTCACCGTGCTCTGGTTCGACCTGTCCAAGCGCCTGTTCGCGGGCTGAGCCCGCCAGGACGCGCTCAGCCGCGCAGTTCGCGCAGTAGCGCCAGGTCGCGCGCGTGCCCCTGGCCATCGTCGCCCAGGGGCGTCTCGAGAATCATCGGCACGCTGGCCAACCGCGGTTCGGCAAGCAGGCGCTGAAACCCTTCGCGGCCGATCTCGCCAGCGCCGATCGAAGCGTGGCGGTCCTTGCGCGAACCGAGCCCTCCCGTCGAGTCGTTGAGGTGCACGCAGTAGACGCTGTCGAAGCCGAGGTGGTTGTCCACCGCTTCCAGGAACGTTTCCACCGCCGCAGGAGTGCGCAGATCGTAGCCGGCCGCGAACGCGTGACAGGTGTCGAGACAAAAGCCGATCGCCGAAGGCTGTGCAGTGCGGGCGCGGATCGCGGCCAGCTGCTCGAGCGAATGGCCCAGCACGCTGCCCTGCCCGGCCGTCAGCTCGACGAGCAGGCGGGCCGGACAAGCGGGCCCGACCCGCGCCAGCACGTCGTCGATCGACGCCGCGATCGCGCTCAGGCCGGCCTGCTCGCCAGCTCCGAGATGGGCGCCGGGGTGGACGACCAGGCCGCTCACGCCCAGGGCGGCGCAGCGCTCGAGCTCGTCGGCGAGGGCGGCACGCGAGCGTTCGAGGATCGCGGCGTCGACCGCGCACAGGTTGATCAGATAGGCCGCATGCGCCACCAGTGGCAACTCCCCGGCCTCGCGATGCGCCAGCCGGAACGCCTGGACGTCCGGCTCTGCCAGCGCCTTGGCGCGCCACTGATTGGGGCTCTTGACGAAGATCTGGAGCGATTCGCTGGCCATCTCGGCGCCCCGTTCGAAGGCGCGGAACAAGCCGCCGGAGACCGAGACATGGGCACCGATCGGGGGGCAGTTCATGCCGCGAGCCTATCGAATGCCTCTGCTAGACTCGCCCGCTGTGCTGCGGTGGCTCCTCCGCGCGGCGGGCCGGGCCGCCTATGCGTTGCTCGTCCTCGCCGTCTTCGCCCTCTCGGCCTACTTCGCCTTCAACCAGTGGGTGCGCCGCGGCGTGACCAGCGTCCCCGAACTGGCTGGCATGACCGAGGAGCAGGCTTCGGCACTGCTGGCCGACAGCGGCCTCGCGTTCAGGCGCGCCGCGGCGGGCGCGTGGAGCGACGCGGTCCCGGTCGGCCGGGTGATCGAGACCCGGCCGCAGGCGGGCGCCCTGGTCAAGCGAGGCGCCGCTATCGAGGCAGTCATCTCGCAGGGTGCTCGCCGCGTGGCGGTGCCGGAGATGGCGGGCAAGGCGTTGCCGGCGGCACGACTCATGCTGGCCAGTGAGCAGCTCGAGCCGGGCGCCACTCTGGCCGTGATCTCTTCGACCGGCGCCCCGGGCACGGTCGTCGGGCAGTCTCCTCCCGCCGGAGTCCAGGTGCCCGCGGGTTCGCGCGTCGACCTGCTCGTGGCGCAGGAGAGTTCGGGAACGACCTGGGTGATGCCGGATCTCGTCTACCGCCGTTACGAAGCCGTGCGCCCGGCACTGGAGCGTCGCGGACTGCGCTTCGGCAACATTACGTTCGAGCCGTACGAAGGCATCGCGGAGGGAACGATCCTGCGCCAGAGTCCGCTGCCGGGCCATCCGCTGCGCCGCACCGAGGCGATCGCATTGAGCGTGTCGACCGGGGTTGGCGCTGTCAACGGGTCGGGCGTGGGAGATCGTCCATGATCGAGATCGCGCCGTCCATCCTGGCCGCCGATCTGGCCGACCTGGCCGGCGGGGCGCGCCTCGCCGAGCGCGGGGGCGCGGATCTGCTCCACTTCGACGTCATGGATGGCCACTTCGTCCCCAACTTGACGATGGGTCCTCCGGTGATCGCCGCCCTGCGCCGCCACACGCGGATTCCGCTCGATGTCCACCTGATGGTCGAGCGCCCCGAGCGGCTGCTGGCCGACTATCTGAACAGCGGGCCGGCCCGGCTCTGCTTCCATTGGGAGGCGGCCGTGCATCACGACCGACTGCTGCGGACGATCCGCAATGCGGGAGTGCGCGCCGGCCTGGCGCTCAATCCGTCGACGCCGGTCGAACTGCTGGCCGACATCCTCGGAGCCTGCGATTTCGTGCTGCTGATGTCGGTCAACCCTGGATTCGGCGGTCAGTCCTTTCTGCCGCGCGTGCTCGACAAAGGCCGCCGGCTCACGGCGATGATCCGCGCCGGCGGCCATGCGACGACCCTCGAAGTCGACGGCGGGGTGACGCTGGACAACGCGGCCGATCTTGCCGGCGCCGGATTCCAGACCCTCGTGGCCGGCTCCTCGATCTACTCGGCGGCCGATCCGGTCGACGCCATCTCTGCGCTGCGCCAGGCGGCGCTGAAGGGAGTTGCATGAATCGTCTGCGTCTTGCGAGCCGCGCCGGCTGGGTGGCCGTGGCGGCTCTGATCGCCGTTCCGCTGCTGGGCGGCTGCCGATCCTCGGCCAAGAACGATCCGATCCTGCGGCTGTCGGCGGCCGAGTCGCTTGCCGAGGGCCACCGGCTGTTCGCGCTCGAGAAGTACGCCTCCGCGCGGCCGTATTTCTCGCATGCGTTCGAGATCGAGCCCAACTCGGCGGCCGGGCGGGAGGCGCTGCTGCTGGTCGCCGACACGCTCTACCTGGAGGGCGGCACGTCGCAGCTCATCCAGGCGGAGGCGAAGTACCGCGACTACCAGAACCGCTTTCCCACCAGCGACCGCGGCGCGTACGTGCAGTTCCGCATCGCCAGTTCGCTGGCGCGACGGATCGAGCGCGCCGATCGCGACCAGGCGGCGACCGTCAAGGCGCTGGCGGCGTTCGAGGATCTCGTGCGGCTCTACCCGACGGCACCCGAGGCCGAGTCGGCCGAGGAGGAGATCCGCCGCGTGCGGGATCGCCTGGCCGAGCACGAGTTCATGATCGGCCACTTCTACCTGCGCTACAAGCTGCCCGGCGCGGCCATCGCCCGCTTCGAGGGCCTGCTCACGACCTATCCCGACTTCGCGCAACGAGACAAGGTCCTCCACTTCCTCGCCCTGGCGCATCGCAAGGCCGGTCGCGACGACGACGCAGCGGCCGCCGTTGCGCGGCTCGAGAGCGAGTTTCCACAGAGCGAATGGACCGCGCGCGCCCGCGAGGAGAGCCGATGAAGCCCACGCTGCCGCCGATCGCCCTGACCCTGGCGCTGCTCACGAGCGTCGGCTGCGCGAGCCTGCCGCCGCTCGGCGGCGAAGCAAGCGAGCGGCGCGCGGAGGCCGAGCGGCGCATCGTGGAGCTCGAGAAGGAGGCCACCCGCAACCGCATCGAGCTGGAGCGACTGCGCGAGCGTGTCGCGCGGCTCGAGCAGGGAGCCCCGCGGGCGCGGCCCGCCCCCGCTGCCCCGCCCGCGGCGACCGTCCCGCCGTCGACTCCGCCGCCGGCGGCGCCGGCGCCTGCGATCACGCCCGCGATCGAGCAGACTGACCTCGAGGACGAGCCCATTTCGCCGGCTTCGCAGCCGGCCGGCGTGACCCCGCCCGCCGACCAGGCGGCAGCCTACGAAGCGGCGCTCGCCCAACTGCGGGACGGCAACGCCGCCGCGGCCGAGCGCGATCTGCTGGCGTTCGTCGAGGCTCATCCGACCTCCGACCTGGCCGACAACGCCTGGTTCTGGATCGGCGAGGCGCGGCTGGTCCGCCAGGAGGTGGCGGGCGCGCTGACGGCCTACCGGACGGCGGTCGAGACCCACCCGGACGGCAACAAGACGCCGGACGCCCTGTTCAAGATCGGGCACTGCCTGGCCCTGAGCGGAGACACCGCCCGCGCCACCGAGGTCTGGGAGGAGCTGGCCCGCCGCTTCCCCCACACCGCGGCCGCTCAGCGGGCGGTGGAGGCGCTCGCAGCCAGTCCGGGAGCACACCCCTAACCCTCTCCAGGAGCGAGGCTTGGAGTGAAAAGTGCCCTTGACACTGTGCAATGGCACAAGTACCCTACCGGCCAACGATCGCGAACCACGTCTGCTCGGACCCGAAAGTCCCGGCAACTGGAGGACCCGTTATGGCGCTCCGCACCCGTCTGACCGCGCTGTTCATCGCCGGCTTTACCGCCACGATGCTCGTCGCAGCCGACACGCCGCCCAAGCATCTCAAGCTGGTGGGCGACCACTGGACGGCCTGGGATCCTCCGTCGGAGTTTCCGGAGGGCACGAAGGTCCACATCGTCGTCGCGGGCGACACGCTCTGGGACCTGGCGGCCGCCCACCTCGGCAATCCGTACCTGTGGCCGCAGATCTGGGAGAAGAATCCCTACGTCCTGGACGCGCACTGGATCTATCCCGGCGATCCGCTGGCGATCGGCGTCGAAGTGGTCGGCGCCGACGAGGCCGGAGCGCTGATGGCCGACGGCAGCGCGGACGGCGACGGCGAGCATGGCGACACCGCGCCTGCCGGCGGCCGCGGCAACGTCCCGGTGCCGCTGGGCGCCGAGAGCGACATCTACTGCAGCGGCTTCATCGATCCCTCCGACGAAAGCTTCGGCTGGTCGATCGTGGGCTCGGAGTACGAGGCGGTCATGCCTCCGACGGCCGTCCTGCCGACCCACTCCCGCTCCTCGCGCGCCGGCAACTTCGGCCAGGCGCTGACGGTCAAGTACACGCTCTCGCTCGGGGACGTCATCTACCTCGATGGCGGCCGCAACGCCGGTCTGTCACCGGGCATGGTGCTCGAGGCCGTCGAGGTCGGCCGCGAGGTGCGCCACCCGATCACCCGCGACAAGTTCGGCCGCCTCTACGAGACGCTCGGCCGGGTGCGGGTGCTCTCCGTCCAGGACGACGGTGCCATCGCCGAGATCATCCAGAGCTGCTCCGACATGCGGGTCGGAAACCGCCTGCGCGTGTTCCAGCCGGAGCCGGTGCCGCTGGCGCGCCGGACGCCGCTGCGCCCGGTCAACGAGCCGACCTGGAACGACCTGACCGACGCGCCCGTCATCCTCGGCGCCCCGGCGGACATCGTTTCGCTGGGCCAGGATCACGTGGTCTACATCGATCGCGGTGCCGACGACGATGTCCTGCCGGGAGACTTCTTCACCGTCTATCGGATCAATCCGCATGGCGGCCCGGCAGTCGTCCTCGGTGAGCTGGCGGTGCTGACCTCGCGGTCCCACACGGCGGTGGCCAAGATTCTCGAATCCCGCTACCCGATCTACGCCGGCGACCGGCTCGAGCGTAAGTAAGCCGATAGAAACAAACGACTTGCGCAAGGGAGGGGGGATCGGATAGAATCCCCCCCGTTCGAGAACGGATCGTGGGAAGCCGACAGAATCTCAATGGACGTCTGACGCAGATCGTCGACGAGCTCGTCACCCAGGGGGTGACCCTCGAGCAGGCGCGTCAGGAGTTCGAAAGGCAGTTCATCGTCGCCTCCCTGCGGTCCAACGACTGGAACTTCTGCCGCTCCGCTCGCAGCCTGGGGGTTCACCGCAACACCCTGCGCAACAAGGTCTCGCACCTCGGGATTTCGACGACCGAAGGTCGGCCCCGTGCCTATGCCGGGCGCCGCCCCCTGCGTCGCACCCTCCCCAAGGTCTGAGAGGCCTGCTTCAGGCCGGCAAGAGAGTCCTCCTATCCATGACAACGGCGTACCTGGAGACAGGTGTGCCGTTCGGGCCCCCTCCAGCGAGGGCCGGGGCCCGCCTCCCGCAAAGGAGCCGTCGTGACCCCCGCCTCACCGCAACGTTCACGATTCCGCCTTCCCGCGGCCGTCGCCCTCTGCAGTCTGCTGCTCGGACTGGCCGGAACGACGTCCTCTGAGTCTCTGCCCGCATCGAGCCGCGTGCTGCCGCTCGAGCTGGCCCGGATGTTCCCCAATCTCAACGCTCTGCCGGAGATCCTGCGGGCCACGCCGGCGCCCGAGCCGGTCACCGCGGCCCGGACCCCGCAGTTCCTGCTCACCCCGCCGCCGGAAGCGGCGGCGGACGGCGGCATCGATCCGGAGGCGGCACAGCGCTACCTGCTGTCCCTGCCGTTTGGACGCGAGATTCGACACGCCGCCGCCCGCAATCGGGTGGACGAGCTGCTGGTAGCTTCCATCGTCGAGGCCGAGAGCAGCTTCCGGGCCGATGCCGTCTCCGAAAAGGGAGCACTCGGCCTGATGCAGCTGATGCCGTTCCACCTCGAAGGGGTAGCCGAGCCGCTGGATCCCGCCGTCAATCTGGCGCTGGGAACCGGCTACCTGGCTCAGCTCGAAGCCCGCTACGAGGGAGATGTGCGGCTGACGCTGGCGGCGTATCACGCCGGGCCGGGAGCCGTCGCGCGCTGGGGCGGCGTGCCGCCCTATGCGTCGACCCGCCACTATGTCGACCGAGTGATGGCGCTGTACCGGGGACACCGGGAGCGCGTCGGGGAGCAGGCTGCGCACCGGCAGCTGACTACCCTCGGACTGACGCAGAGTCAGCGCGGCTCTTGAGGACCGTGGGACGAGGGGCCGGTCCCCTCGTCCTCGCCGCTGCGCAGGCCTTTGCGGAAGTTGCGGATCCCCTCTCCCAGACCGCGCCCGAGCTGAGGGATCTTGGTCGCGCCGAACAGCACGACCAGAATGAGCAGGATGATCAGCAGTTCGGGCAGTCCGATGCGGCCCATGTGTGCCACCTCCGGCGCTGGCGGGCGGAAGCAGGATGACTTCCCGCGCCCCGGGCTCGACCGTCGCCGGGCGATGCGCCGCGCGTGGTCAGTCTAGCAGAGGCCCGGCGCGCGCACGGTTACCTGCCACGCTGTCTCGACGGGAGCGAACGCCGGAGCCGTCTCGGGCAGCCTGGCCAGATGACGCCCGGCGCGCTCAAGGCAGGGTGCAACCAGGGGCAGGTGGCGCGGGTTGCCCGCGCGCGCGAAGCGAACAAACGTCCCGACCGCCTTGAGCGTGCGCTGGGCGACTGCGCGCGCGTAGTCGTCCAGATGACAGCCGGGTGGCAGCCAGGTGCGGAGCCAGCCGGCCTCGAGCGACTCCGGGGCGAACAGGCTGTCGTTGAGCAGCGAGGCCAGGTCGTACGTCGCCGGCCCGACGCGCAGATCCTGGAAGTCGATCACTGCCACCACCCGGGGGCCGACCGGCATCAGGTTGCGGGCCATGTAGTCGCGATGGCAGGCCGCCCGGGGGGCTGCCGCGAGCCGCGCACACAGCTCGCTCAAGGCCGCCAGTAGAGCCTTCGGGGCGAGCCCGCGCGGACGCAGGAAGTCGCTCACCGTCGACTCCAGCTCCCGCTCGAGCAGCGTGGCATCGAGCGGCGGCGACCCCAGCGCCTCGACCTCTGCGAGCGGGATCCCGGCGATGCGCCGCGCCGCTTCGAGCGCCGCTTCGTAGAACGGCCGACGCGCTTCCCAGTCCAGATCCGTCCGCTCGTAGAGCGTCGCCGAACCGAGATCTTCGACCAGCATGATCCCGGCAGCGCGGTCGTCGGCGAGGATCTCGGGCACCCGCACGCCGGCCCGAACGAGCAGCTCGACCGCAGCCCCGAATCGGACCTGCACAGCTGACGGCGGATCGGGGTAGACGACGGCTACGCACCGCGTGTCGTCGGCAAGATGCAGGCGAGCGTAGCGGCGCGTCGACACGTCTCCACTGAGCGGTTCGACGCGCGCCACCGACCAGCGGCCGGTCGACAACCAGGCCTCCAGTCGCCCGATCCAGGAGAGCTCGCCCATGCGACCCGCGAAGCTATCGCAGTTCCCGCGCCGTGCCGGCGCAAGGCCAGGAAGGCGCCCGGACAGCCCTGGATTCGGCCGTTTGACAGCGGTTTCCGGGCGACCGGATAATGCAGCCGAACTCGGAACCGACTGCCGTGGACGCCAAAGCACAAGCCGAAGCCCGCCGGAGATCGCTCCTCGCCGACGTCGAGCGCGCCCTCCTGGAGGCGATCTCAGATTCGCGTGAGGTCCAGGCCTGCCTGCGGCGGCTGCACCGGGCCGGCTGGCTGCTGGAGCTCCAGCTTGGCTGCCGGCGTGACGTGCCGGGAGAGGGCGACCCGATCCCGGCTCCCCCCAGCCGCCGGGCAACCCCGGCCCGGCGCCCCGCTGCCGCGCGGGCGGCGGGCGGAGAGGCGCCAGCCTTCCGGATGGACGCCGAAGATCTGCGGTTCCTGCGCTCGATCGGCATCGACCCGACCCGCAAGCGCCCGGCACGGCGACCGGCGTGACCGCCACCCCGGCGGCGGATCTCCGCCCCGATCTGCTCGGCCTCCCGCTGGCCCACCTCGAGGAACGCCTGTCCGAGGTGGTTGACCGCTCCTTCCGGACCCGCCAGATCTTCGAGGCACTCCACCGCCGCCGGGTGCTGGACTTCGCGGAGATGACCGATCTACCGGCTCCCCTGCGGCAGCGACTCGCGCAGGAGTTCCGGCTTGCCGTGCCCGTCGTCACCGAGCAGCGCGCATCCGACGACGGCACCGTCAAGTACCTGCTGCGGCTCGTCGACGGGGCGACCATCGAAACCGTCGACATACCCGACGGCCGCCGACGGACCCTCTGCATCTCGAGCCAGGCGGGCTGCGGACTGGCCTGCGCGTTCTGCGTCACCGGCTTCTGGGGCGCCGGTCGCAACCTCACGGCGGGCGAGATCGTCGGCCAGGTGCGCCGACTCGAACAGGTCGCAGCGCTGCCCGAGACGTTCAACCTGGTCTTCATGGGTATGGGCGAGCCGCTGCTCAACCTCGACGCGCTCGCGCCGGCACTGGACCTGCTCGCGCTGCGGCTGCCGCTGCGCCGGATCACGGTGTCGACCGCCGGCGTCGTGCCAGGAATCGACGCCCTGGCCAGTTGGCCACGCCGTCCGAATCTGGCGCTCTCGCTGCACGCCCCCGACGACGAGCGGCGCACGCGCATCATGCCGATCAATCGCAGCTATCCGCTGCGCGACCTCGTCGCCGCCCTCGAGCGCTACCCGCTCGAGCCGCGGCGCAGGATCACCATCGAGTATCTGCTGCTCGCCGGGTTCAACGACGAGCCGGCCGACGCCGATGCTCTCGTCCGTCTGCTGGCCCGCGTGCCGGTGAAGTTCAACCTGATCCCGTTCAACCCCGACCCGGTGCTGCCGGCCTGGATGCAGCGGCCGGATCGCCACCGGGTCGCCGCCTTTCAGGCGCGTCTGGAGCGACGCGGCGCCACCGTCACCGTTCGCCGTCAGCGAGGCCATGACGTGGCCGCCGCCTGCGGCCAGCTGCGTGCGGCTGACCGCGCACCGCGCGGCCCGCGTGCCCGTGGCCGCGACCTGCCGACCGCGACGCGTTGAGCTGGCTGGAGGATCCGATGTCGTCGAACCGATTGATATTCACGCCGCGCAGCCTCCGGCCGACGCTGATCCTCGCTCTGGCAATGGCCGCAACACCGGCTCTCGCCGTGGACTGCGCGGAGCCCGGCGTCCTCTGCGTGCCGGAAGAGAACTCGGATCTGGCAAACGCGTTCCAGACTGTCCCCAACGGCGGCACGATCGATATCGCGCCGGGCACCTACCCGTCGCCTGCCAACAACCTCGGCTTTCGCCTCGGCACCAACGCGAACCGATCGTTCACCGTGCGCGCGCGCGTCCCGGGTCAGGTCGTGCTGACTGGCGAGAACGCTCGCGTCATCGTGTCGATCCGCGACCTCGCCGCCAGCCGCTGGGTCACCTTCGAAGGCCTGCGCTTCGTCAATGGCCGCACGACCGCAGCGGACTTCGCGGGCGGAGTGTCGCTGCGCAACGCACGCGCCACCTTCGTGGATTGCGAGTTCACCGGCAACCGGGCAGCCGGCGGCAACGGCGGCGGCGGCCTGGGGCTCTACGGCAGCGCCCGCGCAGTCGTGCTGGACTCGCTGTTCGAGAACAACCGCACGACGACGGACGGCGCCGCCATCTTCGCCCAGCGCGGCAGCGCGGCGCCCAACAATCAACCGAGCGAGCTCTGGGTCCACAACACCGTCTTCCGCAACAACTGCGAAACCGGCGATCTGTCGAACTGTACGAGCGGCAACGGGGCGGGCGGCGCCATTCTGGTGCGCAACTCATCGGCGCGGATCGCGGACAGCCTGTTCGAGAACAACACTGCCGGCTACGTCGGCGGCGCGATCTACGCCTTTGGCCACTTCGCCTGCAACGCGCCCTTCTGCAGCACCTGGGCCGCCGACGTCCTCGTCGTCCGCAGCCGCTTCTTCGGTAACCGCGCCGATGGGTCGAACGCGCCTGCGCGCACCGAGGCGGGTGCGATCCACGTCGAGGACTGCGCCCGGCTGCGCCTCTACCAGTCGGTGCTCGAGGACAACTTCGCGGACTGGGGTGGCGCTCTCGAGTCGTACCGCGGCCGCATCGTGGTCATCGACTCGATCTTGCGCGGCAATCGCGCCACGTCGACCGGCGCCGCGCCGCCGCAGGGCGGTTCGATTCTGGTCATGTCCGGACCAGCGAGCGCCCCGGGCTGCGCGAACAATCAGACGCGCGACTATCCGGCCGGTACCCTCCACCTCGAACGATCCCTGGTGGAAGGCGATTCGGCGGGCGCGCACGACGCGCAGGTCGGCGGCTGCCTGGTGGCGTCCGGAGACTCGAGCGCATCGACGGCCGACTGCACCAGCGCGGCGGTCAACCGGTGTGCGCAGGTCCAGATCGAGAACTCGACCCTGCTCGACTGTTCGGTCGGCAAGCTGGCGACGCCGGACTACGTCTACGGCGGGGCGTTCGTGCTGCAGGCTGCGCACGCGACGCTGGACGACGTGCTGGTGGCCCGCAGCCGCGCCGCCGGCGCGACGCCGCTTTGCCCGCAGGGCGGGGGAGGCTCCATCCGGACCAACTCGACGGTGCTGATGAACGACGTCCTGTTCTCGGGCAACTCGTCCGACTGCCTGTCTCCGGATCTGTACGTGGTCAACTCCGATCCGCCCCAGGAGACCAACGTCCGCTACCGCACGGCGACGTCGACATCGCCGGCAGACGGCAAACTGCTCGCCATGCCCCCGCGCCGCTACTCGGCGACGTCACTCATCCCGGCGGAGAACTGGCTGGCCTGGGGCTGGTCGGGCAGCGCCGCGACGCTCGACGGCGTCGCACTGTCGAACAATCCGAAGAACGGGCGACTGGCAACCGGGTCGGGCCCGCACGTGCTCGACGTGGCGGGAGGGGCGGGCGGCGACGACAGCGCCCCGATCAGCGGCGCCGCGACGCCCGTGACGCAGCTCTGGGTCGACTCGAAGTGTCCGCCCGCGGCGACGACTCTCGCCTGGACGCAATCGGCCGGCTCGGTCCTCGACGCGATCATCGATCAGAACGTCGGCGGCGCCGCGGCTTCGGGCAACACCACCGTCACGCCTGCGGGCACGACGACCTACAGGCGCCTCGCCATCGCCATCGAAGGCGGCTCACGCGACGAGGCGACCGTATGGATCGGAAGCTGTCCCCGCATCTTCGCCGACGGCTTCGAGTCCGGCAACACGTCGGCCTGGTCGATCACCGCGCCTTGATCGACTCGGCGGCGGAATCGCCGTCGAGCCATGCAAGAGCCAGGTTGCGACCCGCCGAGGTCCCCTCGGCGCGATAACTCCACAACCACTCCGCCCGGCAACGGGTGCAGTGCTCCAGCGTCACGACTCGGCCGACTCCCGCCGCGAGCAGCTGATGCGCGGCCGCTCCGGCGAGGTCGAGATGCGGCCGGCCTCGAGGGCCGCGATGCTCGACGGCGCCGTCCGCGGCGGCCACCACAGCGGCTGCGACCTCGTCTCCCACTTCGTAGCAGCAGGGACCGATCGCCGGGCCGATCCAGGCCACGGCCTCGCCGGGCCGAGCGAGTGTCGTCGCGGCTGCACCGACGATCCCACCCGCGAGGCCGCGCCACCCCGCGTGCACGGCCAGCACGGTTCCCCCGCCGCCGATGACGACCGGGACGCAGTCGGCGGTCGCCACCACGGCCACGAGGTCGGGCTGCTCGACGCGCAGACCGTCGGCAGCACCTGCGCAGCCGGCTGCCGCAACGACCACCCGCGTCGAGTGCACCTGCTCGAGCCACGCCGGCTGGCTGCCGTCGGGCAGCCAATCGGACAACGCTGGACTCTCCCGGGCCGGCGCCCCGCGGCCGAGAAACTGCACGCGCGCGCCTGCGCCGGCAAACTTCCATACCGGCACATCACCACGGCGACGGGGCGCTGGGCGCACGCGTTCCAGCCTGCTCATCGGACGAGATCCTACGCCCCGAGCTGTCCGGGCAGCGTGGGATAGAGTCGCCTCCGCGTTCCCGCGATGATCGAACTCTTCCACGTCTCCAAGCGCTACCCGACCGGCCAGGTCGCGCTCGAGGACGTCTCCTTCGCAATCGAGAAGGGGGAGTTCTGTTTCCTCACCGGAGCATCCGGCGCCGGCAAGACAACCCTGCTGCGCCTGATCTTTCGCGAGGAGACTCCCAGCGACGGCCAGATCATCGTCAACGGGCGCAACGTCGCGGCGATCCCCCGCAGCAAGATCCCATTCCTGCGCCGCACGATCGGCGTCGTCTTCCAGGACTTCCGGCTGATCGACCGCAAGACGGTCTTCGAGAATGTCGACTTCCTCCCCAGGGTACTGGGGCTCGACGCCGCCCGCCGGCGCAAGATGGCGTTCGAGGCGCTGCGCCGCGTCGGGCTCGCCCACCGGCTCGGCGCCTTTCCGCGGCAGCTGTCGGGAGGCGAGCAGCAGCGTGTCGCCATCGCGCGCGCCTTGATCGCCGAGCCGGAGATCCTGCTCGCCGACGAGCCGACCGGCAACCTCGATCCCGATCTGGCGCAGGAGATCCTCGAGCTGTTCCTGGAGATCCATCGCCGGGGCACGACGGTGCTGCTGGCGACCCACGACCGCGAGACGATCGATCGCGTCGGGCACCGCGTGCTCACCCTCGGGGGCGGTCGGCTGATCGACGATCGCCCGCGTTATGGCAGCGCGGCCGCTCCGCTCGTGCGTTCGAGTCCGCAGCCCGGCAGCTGGCCGGATGGCTCGGACCCTGCCGAGGGTCCCGCGTGACCCTTTTTCAGGCACTGCGCGACTTCGCCCGCGAGGCCCTGGTGGGCCTCGCCCGCAGTCTACGCGTGTCGCTGCTCGCAGCCCTGACCATCGGCGTGTCGCTCTTCCTGGCCGGTGTCTTCTACCTCGTCAGCCGTAATCTCGAGACGACGATCCGGGGCTGGCAGGACGAGGCCCGCTTCGTTGTCTACCTGGTCCCGGACCTCGATCCGGGCGCCACCGAAACGATCGCGGCCAAGCTGCGCGCGGCGCCCTGGGTGACCAGCGTCACGACTGTGTCGAGTGCAGAGGCCGAGCAGCGGTTCGCGCGCTCCTTCCCGAGCCTCGCCCCGTTGGTGGCGGAGGGTTCTCACGCCGCTCTGCCCGCGTCGCTGGAAGCGCATCTGCGGCCGATCCAGGACTCGGAGGAGGCCGCACTACGAACCTGGGCACGCGAACTCGGCAGCCTCCCCGGCGTCGAACTGGCCGACGACGACCGCGACTGGATCCGCCAGGTGCAGACCGTGCTCGCCGTCGTGCGCGCGCTTGGTCTGCTGTTGACGGCGGTGCTGATCGGCGCCTCGGTCTTCACGATCGCATCGGTCGTCCGGCTCACTTCGTACCTCTACCGTGACGAGATTGCCGTCATGCGCCTGGTCGGAGCGACCGAGTTCTACATCCGCGGCCCGTTCTACCTCGAGGGGATGTTCCAGGGCCTCCTCGGCGCACTCGTAGCACTCGGCGGGCTCACCGCGGTGCACCTGGCGGTGCGCGGCGGCCCGTCGCTGGTCACCGCAGCGTTGACCGGGCGCTTCCTGTCCGCGCTCGAGATCGGCGCCCTGCTGGGCCTCGGCGCCCTCGCCGGACTGGTCGGCGCGATCGTTTCCCTGGGGCGCGAAGACCTGGCCGGCGAACGCGCCTGACGTCGGATCCCAAGAAAAAGGCCCTGCGAGCGACACGCTCGCAGGGCCCCGGACCGTCCACGGGTCGAGCCGTGCTCAGCCGGCGAGCCGGACGATGATGACGGCGCGACGGTTCGCGGTGCGCCCATCGGCGCTCGCGTTGTCGCCCACCGGCTCGGAACTGCCACGGCTCTCGACCGAGATTCGCGTCGGGTCGATGCCGTGCCGGTCGACCAGCACCTTGCGGGCCGCCTCGGCGCGCTGCAGGGCGAGGCGGTCATTGACCGCAGAGCCGCCCTGACCGTCGGCGTGGCCGATGATGCGGGCCGTCGCAGCCGGGTCCTCCTTGAGCCGCAGCGCGACCTCGTCGAGCACGGCGCGGCAGCGGTTGTCGACGCGCGCGCTGCCGGAGTCGAAGAGGCAGACCTCCTCGATCTCGCGCGGCGGAGCGGGCGGCGGAGGCACAACCGGCGTCGGTTCCGGTTCCGGCTCCGGTTCCGGAGCCGCGACGGGCGGCGGAGCCACCGGGACGACCGGAGCCGCCACCGGCTCGGGTGCCGGCGCCGCAAACAGCCGGCGGGGGAAGAAGCTCAGGCCCGCCAGGCCGCCAATCGGGCAGTGGTCGTCGGTGTCCGAGAGCTGATTGAGTTCGACGCGCAGGCCGAAGTTGACCGCCCAGTTGCGGCTCTCGCCCAGCCAGTAGCGTCCGCCCGAGGTCAGGTCGATCGCGTCATCCGGGCTCGAGTCGCCGCCCTGGTAGATCGTCGCCGCGAGCTCCGTGATCCAGTCGAAGTTCTCGTTGAGCCGCGCGACGTGGCCGATTCCGGCCTCGATCTCTTCCGGAACGTCAAAGCCGTCCCGGTCGCCGGGATCGCGATAGCCGACCCGCGCCACCCAGTTGTCCGAGGGCGACCAGTTGAGGCCCAGCCCCCAGCCGGTGTCGCCGGTCACCACACCTTCGTCGTCGTCACCGGTCGGGAGCTCGACGAACAGGTTGCCGGCCAGCGCCTTGCCGCTCGCCTCGTCGCCCCAGAATCGATACTTGGCCCCCACCCGGGCGTTGCCGAGGCCGGAGGCATCGATCTCGTTGGCGAAGCCGAGGCCGTTGACCACGCCGATGTGGTTGTTGTCGTCGGCCCGGAGAATCTCGTACGGCAGCATGAGGGAGAACTCGAGCCGGTCGGTCGCTCCCCAGCCGACCGCAGCCGAGATCCGGTGCCAGTCGTAATCCCAGTCATCGGTGATCGGCGCTACCGGACGCACGCCCGGCACGGGCGCCACCAGCCGATCCCAGTTGTTGTAGTACAGCCCGAAGGACCACTCGCTTTGCGGCAGGGTCCAGCCGTTGAGCAGCGTGAACAGACCGCTCTCGCCGGTCGCCGTCGGGCCGTCCTGGCTTTGCGCCAGACCGGGGCCGGCGACACTGGCGGCCACGAGCGCCAGCAGACAGGCCACGTGCTTTCTCATATCTCCTCCCTCTTTCGCATTGTGTGTGACAGATCGTGCGCAGTATACGCCCGAGCCCGATGTCGCTGCGGCGTGCACCCTTCCGCCTCACCGGCTCGTGCCGGGCGCGATGCAATCGCATCGAGCGAGCAAGAGGCGTGCCCGCCGGCTGTGAACCAGGTCACCCCGCCGGTCAGCGGGACGACTTGATCGAAAGCTTCGCCTGCAGCGCGCCGGTCTCGTCCAGCGCGTGCGCTGCCACTGCGGAGACGAAGAAGACGTGCCGTCCGAACCGGACGGCGCTCTCGAACCCGAAGCCGATGTCCGGGATGTAGTCGCTCCACTCGGTGTACGTGTCCTTCGAGTAGCCGACTGTGCCGACGCCGGCGTAGAGCACCCAGTACCAGGTCTCCCAGGAGCCTTTGAGGGCCTTGCGATCAGCCTCCGTGAACCAGGGCAGGAACCATTCGACCGTGGCGTGGATCTCCTCCGTGCCGTAGAGGTCTTCGTCGACTCCCTTGAGTCGTTCGCGTCCGTCGAGGCGAAAGAACTCCCGCAAGGGGATCGGATAGCGGTCGCGCGGATCCTCCTCTTCCGGACGAACCTCGTCGGCGGAAAAGAAGGTGCCGAGGTGAACACGGGCGATGGCAAACCGCTCGTTCCGCCCCTGGAGGCGCTTGAGACCCTCGAGCTCCCCGCGCAGATAGTCGAAGTCGCCCCCGATCTCGTCGAAACTCCAAGTCAGGGCGCCGGTGAGTCCGAACCCGTCCGGCCCGATCTTGCGGTAGCCGGAGAAGAGGCGCTCCACCCGCGAGCGCGACTCGCCGACGATGGCGTTCGAGCGACTGTCGTCTGGCGTGCCGATCTGGTAGCCGATCCGCACGAAGGTGTTCGTCCGGTCGGTCGAGAAGGCCTGCTCCTCCTTGTTGGAGGTCAGATTGTCGACTTCCCCGAGCAGGTACGCACGTCGGTGGATGCCTTGCGGGATCTCGACCTGGATCAGGCCACCCCGGGCGCGCTCGAAGTCGTTCGAGAACTTCTCGAGACGCTCGTAATTGACCTCGTCGAAGACGCCGATCTGCCAGACCTTGCGCAGCGCGTAGTAGCGGTAGCGCAGCAGCGCGAGAATGTCGCCCTTGACGAAGTTGTAGCGGATCTGGCCGCCGAAGAAGGCGTTCTTGATCAGGCGATTGAGGCGCAGGTCGAGGTCGCCCTCCGGGAAGTAGAAGTCGACCTCGGGCAGGAGCGCCGACGACGAGGAGCGGATCGGCGGCGAGCCGTCACCGCCAGGATCCGGTGATTCGCTCGCCGTTTCCTGCGCCGCCGCGGAGACGACCATGGCGGCCGCCACCGCCAACCCGACTCCCACCGCTCGCACGGTTCGCACGGCGGCGAGTCTAGCAAGGCGCACTCCGGTCGGACCTCCGAAAGCAGAACGGGGAGCCTTGCGGCTCCCCGTGAGGACCGTCAGCAGCCGGGCTCAGGCCCGGCGAACGGACTTCACCGCGGTGGCGTCTGCTGCTGCAGCTGCTCGCGAATGAGCTCCTGCTGACGCTTGATCTCTGCCAGGCGCTCGGCCTCGGCATCCGCCTGATCGTTGTGCTTCTTGATCTCTTCGTTCGCGATCAGCCGCTGGACGGCGGCGCTATCCCCGCCGCTCTGATAGGCGCTCTTGGCGTCCTCGACCCGATTGAGCTTCTCGTAGACGAAACCGAGCTGGCGCCAGACGCGGGCCTTGTCGCTCGACTGCGAGGCACGGTCGAGGGCCCGCCGCAGCGCCGACTCGGCGTCGCCGTAGCGACCCGCCGCAGTACCGGCCTGGCCGGCGTAGAAGTGCGGCAGCCACTCGCCGGGGCTTTTTGCCGCCGCCTGGCCGAAGGTGGTGATTGCAGCGTCGTACTGCTTGGCACCCAGCTGCACCTCACCGAGAAGCAGGGTGTTGTCGTAGGTCGAGCTCGAGCCGACCAGCGAGCGCGCCGCCTCGAGCGCCTTGGAGTACGCGCTGTTGTCGCTCGACTCGCGCCCCTGGCGGACGAGGGCATTGACGTAGGCGCGCGCATACTTCGCGTTCCCGGACTCGGTCCGCCAGGCCTTCTCGAAGGCGCCCACGGCGGCCGCGATGTTTCCGGCGTTGAACTCCAGGGCTCCGTACTGATACTGGATGTCGGCGTCTCCCGGCTTGGCGGCTGCGAGCTTGCGCAGCTCGGCGGCTGCCCGGTCGCCCTGACCCGACCGCGTGAGGGCCTCCGAATAGATGGCGGAGAACGCCTGCTGCTGGCTGGCCGGCAGGCTGGACGTATTGACGCGCGACAGCAGCTGCGCGGCCTCCGACGCGCGGCCGGCCTCGAGGTACGCCTGGCCGAGGAAGATCTGCGTGGCGACATCACTCGGGTTGAGGTCGTAGGCCTTGCGCAGCGCCGTGACCGCCTGCGCCGCGCGATTGGTCTTGAGCAGCGCCCGGCCGAGCATCATCTGCGCCGCAGCCTGGTCGGGATTGGCGGCGACCATCTCTTCGAACTGCCGAGCCGCCTCGGCGAAGTTGCCCGCCTTGAAAGCGGCCACGCCCTGCTCCCATCCAGCCTGGGCCGGCAGAGCAGGCAGCAGAGCGCCAGCGAGGATCAGGGTCATCAGTCGATTGCGCATTCTCATCGTCCTCCTGGGCGCGGCGCGCATCGCCCCACCCGCTCAGGTATCACGTACCACCGCGCACAGGAAACGCGAAGCACGATCCGTGCCGATCTGTCGGAAAGCTCGTCAGACGCTCTGCAGTATCGATGTGACGCGCTCGACGAACTCCTTGCCCTGGACCGGGCCGGCGTGTGCCGAGACCAGCTTTTCCTCCGCGCGCACGAGATGGGTGAGCGCCTCGGCTCCGTCACCCGCCTCGGCTTCAGCGCGAAAGAGCCGCAGCGCACCATCGACCTCGGCGCTCCATTCACTGCCCGCGAGCAATGACTGCGCCAGGCGGTGAATCTGTTCGGCCACCGCGTGGACAGCCGGCGTGCCCGCCGCAGCCACCCGCTCGACCGGCAGGCGACGCAGATCCTCCCGCAGAGTCAGGACTCCCGAGGTCAGCAGGCCATAGATGGTCTTGCAGGTGTCGAAGGCACTCTGCCCGAGGGCTGCTGCGATCTCGTCAATCGTTCGCCGTTCGTCGACGCGGGTGATGAGCGTCCACTCGCCGGGAGTAAACGAGACCGAGCCGCGGCTGGCCTGCGGCGAGAAGACCGGCACCAGCCGCGTCGACTCGATCTTCTTGGAGAGAATCTTCCACTCGTCGATCTGACGAGCAGCCTCCATCAGGAGGTTCGTATTCGACTTCTCGATCGTCTCCGCTTCTGCTTCGGTGCCGGGGGTGAACACGAAGTCGCCCTGGAACCAGCGCGCCAGCTCGTACACGGCCCGCTCCCCGGTGAGCGTCCCGATGGTGGCGTGCACGATCTGTCCCTTGCGCAGGTAGATCTGCCCGGTCTCCGAGCCATCGCGGAGGTTGAACACCCCCGTCTTGCCGGAGACGGCCACCAGCTGGATGACATCGGGGAGCGGGAGCTCCCTCAGCGAGCCTTGAAATGCCACGCGATTACGACCGTCTGTTGCTCACTGCAGCTTGAAGTTCACGGTCAGGTTGTAATACACCATCACCGGCTTGCCATTGAGCGTCGCCGGCTTGAACCGCCAGGTCTTGATGGCATCGACCGCCGACTCTTCGAGTCCCATCGGCAGGCCCTTGAGCACCTTGACGTTGGTGACGTTGCCTTCCTTGTCGATGATCGCCTGAACGATCACGACGCCCTGAATCCGCGCCTTGCGGGCGATCTCCGTGTACTGCGGCTGTGGCGCGTGCACGCGCTCGGGCGCCTGGACGTCACCGCCCACCGCGATCGGACCGGTCGGCTCGGCCACCGGCGGAGCATCCGGAATTCCGAACACCGCGTCGTCGACCGGAATGTCGAGGTCGGGCTGCACTTCCTCGACCACGCGCAGCGGTTCCGGCTCATCCGGCGTCGGGTCCGGAATCGGCACGCGCTTCTTGCGCACCTCGATCTTCTGCTCCTCCTGCTGCGGCGGCGGCGGCCGGAAACGGACCTGCTGGACGACGTAGACCTTCTGCTTGTCGGCCTTGCCCAGGTCGCCCTGCACCAGCTCCGGTAGATGGATCAGGAACAGACCCACGTGCAGGACGACCGCGATGCCGATCGCCCACTTCAGAATCTTGCGGTCCTGCTCGTCTTCCGCGGCGAAGATCGCGAAGTCGCCCGCTCCGAGGTCGTTGCGGGAGCCTTGAACCTTCGCAGGCGGCGGCGTGCCGGGTTGATTGGTCTTGGTTGCCATGTGTCCGGGCCCCCTCAGAACCAGAACTGGTCGATCTCGCGCTGGGTCGGGATCGAGATGTTGCGGATCTCGACGCCCTTGTCCTTCGCCCCGCGCAGAGTGTCATACACGCGCACCATGTCGCCGTACGCTGCGTCCGGATCGGGGCGAATGATGACCGGCTTGACCTGGTTCACCTTCAGGATCGGCTCGAGGTAGTCGACGATCCCTTCGAGGCGCATCGGCTTGCCGTCGACCTCGATCTGGCCACCGGGCCGGATGGCGATCAGCACCGAGTCCTCGCGTTCGATCTGGGGCGGGTTCTTATCGTCCTTGGGGAGGGCGAAGTCCAGCCCGCGGGTCGCGGCGAACGTGTTGGTCACCATGAAGAAGATGATCAACAGGAAGGTGATGTCGGCCATCGACGCGGTCGGGATCTCGTCGCTGACGGTCTTTCTGGCGAACTTCATCTCACTGCCCCCCCGGGTCGTCGACCGTTTCCTGATCCGAGAGCAGATAGACGACCGTGACCCGACTCTGCTTGAGCGCGTCGATCACCTGATCGACGTACCGGTAGGCGACGCCCTTGTCGGCCTTCAGGACGAACTCCTTCTCCGGGTCGAGCGCCGTGATCTCCGCCGCGAACGACAACACGTCCTGCACGCTGCCGACCGTCACGCTGGTCGCCTCGCCGTCGCTGACGCGCATCTGGCCGGTATCGGTAATCGAAACGACCGCCGCCTTTTTCGGGACCTCCAGTCGCAGGGCCGACTTCGGCAGCTCGACACGCGTCTTGTCGACCTCCACCTGGAAGGTCAACACGAAGAAGATGATCAGCAGGAAGACGATATCCGCCATCGATGCGGTCGGAATGACCGCGCCCGTGGTCTTGCCTGCCCGGATACGCATGGCGCGTCAGGCCTTGGCGCCGGGCGCCGCGTCAGCCGCGCGCTCGGGCGTGATGCCGCTGCGATCCATCTCGCCGAACGTCTCGACGAGCATGTTGGCCGCCGTCTCGATGTCGCGCACGAACTTGTTGATCCGGCTCGTGAAGTAGTTGTAGACGAGCTGAATCGGGATCGCGATGATCAGACCGGCGGCGGTGGTGATGAGGGCCTCGGAGATACCGGCGGCAACGGCGGCCGGATTGGAAAGGCCCTGCTTGGCGAGCGCGTCGAAGGACGCGATCATGCCGGTCACCGTGCCGAGGAAGCCGAGCAGCGGGGCAACGTTGGCCGTCGTCGCCAGCACCACCAGGCCGCGCTCCAGGCGCCCCATCTCGAACAGCGCCGCGTTCTCGATGGTCTTCTCGACGTCCTCCTTCGGCTGGCCGTACTTGAGCAGGCCGGCCTTCATCACGGACGCCACCGGGCCCTGATACTGCTCACAGATCTTGACCGCGTCGCGCACCGACCGGTTGACCATCAGCGCCTTGCGGATCTTGGCCAGGAACTCGTTGACGTTGATGCGGGCCTTGCGCAGCGCGAAGAATCGCTCGATGGCGAAGGCCACGCCGAGGATCGAAAACGCCAGCAGAGGCCACATGACCGGGCCGCCCTGTTCCATGTATTCCCAGAAGGTACCCACGGATTTCCTCCCTGTTCTTGGACCCGCTTCATGCGGGCCATGTTCCGCGTCGATTTCAAACGGCCGGGCGTGACCCGGGACGAGGTAAGCGGCACTGCGCGGCGAATCCCGACTCTCGTACGCGAGAGGGGCGCCAGAGTAGCACAGCGAAAAAATGACGGTCAAGAAACCAGTCGCGGCGTCAATGGCTTTGTCGCCAGTCACTTAGCTCGCCTCGCACACCCCCCTTGAGGTCACGACATCGCCGCCGGGAGCCGCCGTGCCCGCGCCGCACCGACCAGCTGCGAGCCGGCCAGGGCGACCGCCAGTGCGTCGCTCGCGTCGGCCGGCATCGAGGCCGCGGCGAGGCCGAGCTGCAGGCGCACCATCTGTGCCACCTGCGCCTTGTCCGCGCGGCCGCTGCCGGCCACTGCCGCCTTGACCGCCGTCGGCGCCAGCTCGTGCACGTCGAGTCCGGCACGCGCCAGTTCGACCAGGATCGCGCCCCGCGCTTCGGCCAGCACGACCAGCGAACGCGTGGACGGCCCGTGGAAGACGCGCTCGACCACCGCGGCGCCCGGCTGGTGGCTGGCGAGAAGGTTCGCCAGGCCGTCGGCGATCTCGCGCAGTCGCTGTGGCACGTCGGCGGTGGCGGCCGGTGAGAGCCGACCCCATGCGACCGCCCGCAGCTGACTGCCGGCGCGCTCGATGACCGCCCAGCCACAGTGCCGGCTGCCCGGGTCGATCCCCAGAATTCGCACCCCTCGACTCTACCGCCACGGCGCCGGTCCGGGCCTCGCCGAGGGCCGCCCGCAATTGACTCTGCGGGACGGCAAATGCTAGAACGTCTTGTACTTCCGAGACGTCGCCGAGGTGAGCCGCAGCGCCTGCGAGCGGCTTCGAGCACGAGGGGTGGACCGAGATGGCCTGGATCCTGGTAGCCGAGTCCGAAGGCAGATTTGCCGAGCGCATCCGGGACGCGCTGGCGGCCGACGGCTGGCAGCTCGAGGTGGTCGCGGATGCCGACGCGGCCCGTCGCGCCGACCAGGCCCGCAGCCACGACGTGCTGATCGTCGCAGCCGAACTGCCGGGCGCCGCCGACCTGATCGCGCGCTGGGCGGACCGCCTGATCGGCGGATCCCTCGCGCTGGTCGCCGAGAGCGGCGGCGCGGCGGCGGTCGCAGCGCGGGCCCACGAACGCCTCGACAAGCCGTTCACCGACTCGGACCTGCGCCTCGCCGTGCGTCGACTGGCCGCGAGCCGGCGCGCCGCCGCGGCGGCAGACGCGGGCGAGCGGCTGACCTCGAAGGATCTGTTCGGCGACGTCCTGGCCGAGATGGAGTCCGAGGGCGTGGAGATCGCTCCACCCGCAGCTCCCTCCGCCGCGCCGCCCGTTCAGAGTCCGCCCACCGCGCGTCCCGCTTCGGCCGCATCCGCCAGCGTCGCGCGCGACGTCGATCGGGCGCTCGAGCGGACGCTGTCCGGCCTGCTGCCCAAAGAGAAGACGAAGACTCCACCCCCGACGCGGCGCGATGCGCTCGGCATCGACGAAATGCTGTCGCGCACTCTGGGAGGGCTCGAGGGCACCGACAAGCCGCGCCGCAGTACTGCGCCGGCGCCTCGTCCGGCGCCGGAACCGATGCCGGTGCAGGCGGAGGCGACACCGCCCGACGCGCTCCCGGTCTCGACGCCGCCAGCGGCGGAGCCGCCGGTGCCGCCACCGCCGGCCGAGGTGACTGCGCCGGTCGAAACGCCGAGCGCGACGCCCGCGTTCACCGCTGCGCTCGATCTGCCGGATGTTGTCCTGCGGGATGTAACGCCCGCCGAAGCGGCCGTGCCGCCCCGCGAGCCCTCCGTCGCAGCATCTGAGCCGCCGGCGCTATTCGAGCCCACTCCGACGCCGATGCCTGCGGCCCGCGAAGCGCGCCGCACTTCGCGCGAGATCGATCTGTCGGAGCTCGATCGCCTGGTGCATCCGCGCCCGAAGGAGCGCGAGTCGACGGGCGAAGGCTTCGGCACCCAGAAGGTCCAGCTGCCGCGCGGTCTCGGCGGTCCGCCGGCTTCCAACGAGTTCGGACCGTACACGCTGCTCGAGCGGATCGCCGTCGGCGGCATGGCCGAGCTGTGGAAGGCGCGCATGAAGGGCGTCGAGGGGTTCCAGAAGACGGTGGCGATCAAGAAGATCCTGCCGCATCTGACCGACTCGTCCGACTTCGTCACGATGTTCATCGACGAAGCCAAACTCGCTGCCCAGCTCAACCACAACAACATCATCCATATCTACGATCTGGGCAAGCAGGGCGACGACTACTACATTGCGATGGAGTTCGTCGACGGCCGGGATCTGCGGTCGATCCTCAACACGGCGCGCGAGAAGAATCAGCCCATGCCGATCGGCCTGGCGCTGCTGGTGGCCGCGCGCATTGCCGCGGCGCTCGACTACGCGCATCGCATGAAGGACTTCGAGGGCCGGCCGCTCGGCCTGGTGCATCGCGACGTCTCGCCACAGAACGTGCTGATCAGCTTCGAGGGCGACATCAAACTGTGCGACTTCGGCATCGTCAAGGCGGTGTCCAAAGCCTCGAAGACGCAGATGGGCGCGCTCAAGGGCAAGCTCCAGTACATGTCGCCCGAGCAGGCCTGGGGACGCCCGGTCGATTCGCGCTCCGACATCTTCTCGCTCGGATCGCTGCTGTTCGAGATGCTCACCGGCCGTCGCCTGTTCGCTGGCGACAGTGAAATGTCGGTGCTCGATGCGGTGCGCGAGGGCCGCATACAGGCGCCGCGCGATCTCGACCCGCGCCTGCCTCTGGAGGCCAACGCGCTCGTTCTGCATGCGCTCGCGAAGGATCCCGGCGACCGCTTCACCGCCGCCGGCGAGATGCAGCGCGAACTCGAGGCGATGATCTCGTCGCTCAAACCGGTGCCCTCGGCGCAGGACCTGGCCGCCTGGGTACGCGCGCTGTTCGGCGTCGAGCCGCGCACCGGCGCCGTGCCGACCAGCGAGTTCGCTCCGCCGTCGGTCACCGCGTCTGCCACCGCTGCCGCCCCGGCCGCGGCCTCGGCCGCGGCGGGCACGACCGCCGCCCCGCAGCCCCACACCGCGACCTCCGAGCGCGATGCCGCGCTCGAGGTGCCGGCAAGCCGGAGCAAGCTGTGGCTGGCCGCGGCGTTGATCGCCGCGCTGATCGCTGGCGGCTGGTTCCTGTTCGGACGCAGCTCGGGATCGCCGGAGGCCGAGCCGCAAGCGCCGCCGAGCGATCCGGCGCCGCCCGAAGCGGTGCCGGAGGGCGGCGAGCCGGGCGGCGCGGAACCGAGTGGCGAAGCCGTGAGTGATGCTCCCGCAGCCCCGGCGATCGACGTGGCCGAAGCGGTCAATGAAGAGGTCCGGAAGCGCGAGGAGGAACTGCGCCGTCAGTACGACGCGGAACTCGAACGCCGACAGCGCGAGGTGGCGGCCGCGACTCCCGCCGCCGCCGAGCCGGAGCCGGCTCCGGCGCCGACCGCGCCTCCGGCACCGGCGCCGACGCAGCCCGAGCCCGAA
>CAZUAT010000039.1:0-32577 GCA_964618415.1 uncultured Thermoanaerobaculia bacterium | reverse complement strand
CGGGAGCTGGCGGCGGCAATCGCGGCGGCACGCACCGTGCCTGCCCGCGAGGCAGCGGCGCGGCTGGAGACCGCCTGGCGGCAGTTCGCGGCCGACCAGTGGCAGATCGCCCCGGGCCTGCCCACCACACGCTGGCCGGAGCGGCTCGCCGCCCTCGGCCTGCCGGAGGCGGCCCGGCAGGCCGTGGTCGGACACTTCGACGATCTGCATTTCCTGCGCTACGCACCGGAGCTGTCGGACGTCGAAGCGCTGCGCGCCGAAGCGGTGGACGGCGCCGCCCGCCTGCTCCGCGAGTTGGGCCGGCACCGCCTCCGGCCCCCCCGCGGTCCAGGGCAATCGCCCTCTTGATGTATCGTTGCCCCGAACTCCAACCGGACCTACCAGGGGCCCCGAGCACTCAACCCGCCGCGGCGAGCATGGTCGACGTCATCAGCCTCGATCCATCCGACCTCGAGAAGTTTCTCGAGCGACACCGGGCCAACCCGCCCGCCTTCCCGCTCGAAATGAGCCTGGCGGACAACCTGGTGGAGGTCCTGCGCAAGGCCAACGAGTTCGTTCCCAGCGAAGCCGGGTCGATCCTGCTCGACGATCCGCGCTCGAAGCGGCCGGACCGTCAGCGCAACTCCCTCACCTTCCTCGCTGCGTTCGGGGACAGCGCCGCGGCGATCGTCGGGCGCACCGTGCCGTCGGACTCGGGCATCGCCGGCCACGTCTACCAGTCCGGGCAGGCGTATTTCACCTCCGACCCGGCGAGCGACCGGCTGTTCAATGCCGAACTCGACCGCCAGACCGACTACCGCACCCGTTCGCTGATCGGCATTCCGATCCGGATCGGCCTCGAGGTCTGCGGCGTGCTCGAGTTGCTGAACCGGCGGGGCGACGTCGACTACGACGAGCGCGATCGGGACCTGCTCGAGATCTTCGCCGACTACATCTCGATCGCCATTCAGAACGTGCTCGACGGCAAGCTGGCGTACGAGTACGCGCGGCGCGACAACCTGACCGGCCTGTACAACGATCGCTTCCTCCACTCGGCGCTCGAGGTGTCGATCGCCAGCTGTCGCGCTGCCGATCGGGATCTGGCGCTGCTGTTCCTCGACCTGGACTACTTCAAGCAGGTCAACGACACCCACGGCCATCTGGCCGGCAGTCAGGTGCTTCGAGAGGTCGGCCAGCTGCTGCGTGCCGCCGTCGACATGCCCGGTGCGATCGTCGCCCGCTACGGGGGCGACGAGTTCGTCATCGCGATCCCGGGCTACGGCCGCACCGAGTCGCTCGCCCTCGCCGACGCCCTGCGCGACGAGGTCCGCTCGGCGGTCTTCTGCCGTCAGGCCGGCGAGATTCAGCCGACCCCTCTCCACCTGGGCGGCCTGACCTGCTCGATCGGTGTCGCCACGATGCGCCATTCGATCCCCGCCGACGTCGACCTGGCGACCACGAAGAGCCTGCTGCTGCGGTGCTCGGATACGGCGATGTACCACGCCAAGGAGGCGGGCCGGGATCGCGTCTGCGAGGCGCCCGAGAGCCGGCAGCTCGATGTGGCGGATGCCCGCACTTTGACCCCTCCCAAGGGCAGCTGATAGGCTGTCCGGGCGCGAAGCCTCGCACTCTCGCAGCATCGCGCCTCTCCGAGCCCGATCCGCGCCGCGCCGGCGTGGCACGCCGGGCTCTCCGACGATCCCCCGCCAGACCGCGGATGCCCGACCGAGGATGGACATGACGACCACCATTCGCCACTCGACCCGCGTCGCTCCCGCCGACGTGCGCGCGTCTCTCTCCCAGCACATCCTGGTGGACGGTTACCACCTGGTCCAGGACATCGAGAAGAGTCACGGAGTCTGGCTTCACGATGCCGTGCGCGGCCGCGACCTGCTCGATTTCTTCGGCCACTTCTCGACCAACCCGGTCGGCTTCAATCACCCCAAGCTCGACACCGAGGAGTTCCATCGCCGCATCCTGCCGGTGGCCCTCAACAAGCCGGCCAACTCGGACGTCTACACCACCTACATGGCCGAATTCGTCGACACCTTCGCGCGCACCGTCCCCGAGCCGTTCCGGCGCCACCTCTTCTTCATCGAAGGCGGAGCGATGGCGGTCGAGAACGCGCTCAAGGCGGCGTTCGACTGGAAGGTGCGCAAGAACCTCGCGGCGGGTCGGCCGGCGACCGGCAGCCGGATCGCCCACCTCAAGCAGGCGTTCCACGGCCGCAGTGGCTACACGCTGACGCTGACCAACACCGCCGATCCGCGCAAGACCGACTACTTCCCGAAGTTCGACTGGCCGCGCATCACCAACCCCAAGCTTCGGTTCCCGATCACGGACGCCGTGCTCGCCGCCGTCGCGCTCGAGGAGGATCGCGCGATCGCCGAACTCGAGCAGGCGCTGGCGGCGACGCCGCACGAGATCGCAGGCCTGATCCTCGAACCGATCCAGGGCGAGGGAGGCGACAACCACTTCCGCCGCGAGTTTCTGGCGCGCCTGCGCGAGCTGGCCGATCGCCACGAGTTCCTGCTCATCTTCGACGAAGTCCAGACCGGCTTCGGCACCACCGGCAAGTGGTGGGCATTCGAACACTTCGGCGTCGAGCCCGACATCTTTGCCTTTGCCAAGAAGACACAGGTGTGCGGCATTGCCGCCGGTCCGCGGCTGGACGAAGTGGACTCGGTGTTCAAGGTGTCGTCGCGGATCAACTCGACCTGGGGAGGCAACCTGGTCGACATGGTGCGCTGCCAGCGCATCATCGAGATCATCGAGGAGGACGACCTGCTCGCCAACTGCGCGGCGGTCGGTGACCAGCTGCTGACCGGGCTGCGCGAACTCGAGGTGACCTTCCACGGTCGTGTCAGCAACGCCCGCGGACGCGGTCTGTTCATTGCCTTCGATCTGCCCGACGCAGATGCGCGCGGTCGAGCGCTGACGGCGCTCAACGAGGCCGACGTGCTCGGGCTCGCCTCCGGCGAACGCTCGATCCGGATGCGCCCGCCGCTCGTGCTGTCGCGCGAAGAGGCCGCCGAAGGTCTGCGCCGCATCGAGACGGCGCTGCACTCGACCCTCGGCTGAACCGGCGGCGGCCCGGCCGCCGTCAATCCGATCGCAGCACCCAGCGCCGCCAGTCCCCGGTCTCGAAGGAGTCCAGGAAGAGTCGCTCCACCGGTTCGGCGGACGGCGGATCGAACAGACTGACCGGCGCGCAGCGCTGGCGCGGGAACGCGGCTGGCGTCGCGATGCGCAGCGCCGCCGCGGCCGGCAGATCGGCCATCGCCAGAGCTGCCACTTCGTCGAGCCGGAAGCGGGCCACCTCCCCCGGCCACGGCGGCCGCCGGAACTGGTGCAGGGACAACGAGGTGCGCACCGCGCCGTCGATGCCCACCACGAGGTCGAGTTCAGCGGTGGCGGACGGGTCCGGCACTGCAGCCGCCGCCCGGGCGGCGAAGGTACCGCGCCAGCCGGCATCGACACCCGGCCAGCCTCGCGCCCGCACTACGGCTGCCTCGCGCTGACGAGGGAAGGCTCGCCACCAGGAGGCCGCGGCCAGCCGCGGCTCGGCCAGCATGGCCCGCGCCGCGCAATCGATTTCGGCTCCGCCCGAGGCCAGGAAGAGCTGAAAGGGCGCCGCGCCGGAGAGCGGGTCGAGCGTCATCGCGCGCCGGAAGGCGTCGCGGGCCAGTCCGCGCTGGTCCGCCTCGAACGCGCGCGCGCCGGCGCGCAGCCAGAATGGTGCCACCGCCGGAGCGCCGGCCGCTCCCGCCAGCGCGAGGCGGGCACGCTCGTCGGCCGGCCGGCCCGGGCTCCAGGCCAGGCGCGCCGTGTAGAGCGGAAAGGCTGGGTCGAGCCGATGCGCCAGCGCGAGCAACCGCACGCTCGATGCGGACTGCCGGTCCGGCCCGGCCGCCTCAGTCCAGGCCCGCAGCGCGAGCGCCGGCCGCACGGCGACCACAGCGGCCAGCACCACGCCCAGGGCCGCGCCGAGGGTGAGCCCGCGCGGCGGACGGATCGCGCGCTCCGACGCACGGCCGGCGAGGGCCGCTCCCGCAGTCAGGGCGAAGGCCATCGGCAGCGCGGTGACTCCGACTGCGGCGTCGGCGAGCGCCGCTACCGCAGCGCCGAGCAGGCCGAGCAGACCCGCGGCCACGAGCGGGCGATCGCCCCCGTCCGCACCGTCCCGCCGCAAGCAGCGCCAGGCGAACAGCGCCAGGACCGCGCCGACCAGCAGCAGGCCGGTCGCACCGGTTTCGAACAGCAGGGTAAGCGGGACCGAGTGAGTCTGGCCGACCAGTTCGCCTGGCGGATGGACTCCCGGAACGGGTCGGAGGTAGTCGGCCAGCAGCCACGGCGTCGAGCCCACGCCATGGCCCAGCAGCGGCCGTGCCGCCCAGCCCGCGAGAGCGCCCTCCGCGTATCCGAGACGCGCCGCCGTCGACGGATCCGCGCCCCGCAGGATCGCCAGCACGCGCGGCAGCGCCAGGCCCGCGGCCAGCGCGAGAAGGCCGATCGCCGGCAGCCGCCACCGCCGAGATTGCCCTGCCGCCAGGCAGGTGATCACTCCTCCGGCGAGGAGCCCGCCCAGCGAGCGCGTCGCCAGCAGCGCCGCCACGCCGGCGCCACCGGCCAGCCAACCCAGCAGACGCAGCCGGCCGGTCCCCCGCACCGACAGCAGCGCCACCGGCAGCGTCGCCACCAGAAGACCGGCCAGCAGGTTGTGGTGCCCCAGCGGCTCGCTGGCGCGACTGCCGAGTCCCGCCCGCCACGACACGAACGCGGCGCCCAGAGCCCAGCACGAGACCGCAGCGACCGCGGCACTCCAGAGCAGGAGTCCGCCGCGGCGGCTCGCAGTCGTCAGCGCCCGGGCAACGGCAGCCGGCAGCAGCAACCAGGCAGGCAGCAGCGCAAGGACGTTGCGGCCGGCCCTCGGCACGGGCGAGGCGAGCACGCCAGCCACGAGAACGAGCAGCACGCCCGCCAGCAGCCAGCGGCCGGACCGTCCCAGCCCGAGCGGATCGCGTGGATCGACGCCGGCGGCCAGAGCCAGCAGAGCGATCACCACCACGACAGCGGCGCCGATGGCCGCCTGCGGCCATGCGGCTCCACCCTGAAACGTCCCGCACCAGCCGCCAAACAGCAGCAGCAGCGCCGCTGGCAGCGCCGCCGGAACCCAGACGCGCAATGGGGAGAGACGATCCACGCAGCCGGGAACTTTACTGCGGCGCGGATCGGCCTTCGCACGGCGCTGCGGTAGACTGGCCGCGTCGGTGGACCCCGCCGAACCCGCACCGATTCCCACCAGGAGTTCCGACGATGACCCGTTCCAGTACCCCGGCAGTTCCGGCCGCGCTTGCGCGACTCGGCCTCGACTTCGAGAACCCCGGCGCCTTCGACGGCGCCTGGATCCAGACCCACGGCAAGCGGTACGAGTCGATCAACCCGGCCACCGGGGAGGTCCTCGGAGTCGTCCACGAGGCCTCCGCAGATGACTACGAGCGGGTCGCCGCTGGCACCGCTGAGGCCTTCCGACAGTGGCGACAGTGGCCGGCCCCGAAGCGCGGCGAGGTGGTGCGCCAGCTCGGTGAAGCCCTGCGGCGCCACAAGGACGATCTCGGGCTGCTGGTCACCCTGGAAGTCGGCAAGGTCCGTTCGGAAGGTCTCGGCGAGGTCCAGGAGATGATCGACATGGCCGACTTCGCGGTCGGCCTTTCGCGCCAGCTCTACGGGCTGTCGATGCATTCCGAGCGCCCGCTGCACCGGATGTACGAGCAGTGGCATCCGCTCGGTCCGGTGGGCGTGATCACGGCATTCAACTTTCCCGTCGCGGTCTGGGCCTGGAACGCAATGGTGGCCGCCGTCTGTGGCGACCCGGTGCTCTGGAAACCGTCCGAGCACGCCACCCTCTCGGCCATCGCGGTCACGCGTATCGCGCAGCAGGTCCTCGCCGACAATGACGCGCCCCCGATCTGGAACCTGGTGGTCGGCGATCGCCACGTGGTCGGCCAGCCGCTGTCGGCGGATCCGCGCTTCCCGCTGATCTCCGCCACCGGATCCGTGGCGATGGGACGCTCGATCGGGAAGGTCGTCGCGGATCGGCTCGGCCGCTCCCTGCTCGAACTGGGAGGCAACAACGGCATCGTCGTCACCGCCGACGCGGATCTGGATCTCGCCCTGCGGGCGGTGCTGTTCGCGGCCGTTGGAACCGCAGGCCAGCGCTGCACGACCACGCGCCGCCTCTTCCTGCACCGGTCGATCGCCGCCGAGATGAAGGGCCGCCTCATCAAGGCATACGGATCGGTGCGCATCGGCGACCCGGCGGAGGCCTCCACACTGATGGGCCCGCTCATTCACGAGAAGGCGGTCGCCGACTATCGCCACGCGCTCGAGGTCGCCCAGCAGCAGGGCGGGCGGATCCTCTACGGCGGCAAGGTCCTCGATCGACCCGGATTTTTCGTCGAGCCGACTCTGGTCGAGGCGGTCCCCCACATGCCGATCACCTGCGAGGAAACGTTCGCGCCGATCCTCTACCTGTTCGAGTACGACGATCTCGATGAGGCGATCACCCTGCACAACTCGGTGCCCCAGGGCCTCTCGTCGGCGATCTTCACCCTCGACATGCGGTCTGCCGAACGGTTCCTCTCGACCGAGGGCAGCGACTGCGGCATCGCCAACGTCAACATCGGGACTTCGGGAGCGGAGATCGGGGGCGCGTTCGGCGGAGAGAAGGAGACCGGCGGCGGCCGCGAAGCCGGCTCGGACTCCTGGAAGGCGTACATGCGCCGTCAGACCTGCACGATCAACTACGGCAAGTCGCTCCCGCTGGCCCAGGGCGTGACGTTCGACGTCTGAGGCGGACGGCGCCGGCGCGGGTCAGCGTCGCTCCAGCGCCGACGGCAGGTCGCCGAGCGCCGGAGCGAGCCAGACGTGGCTGCCGACCCCGACCAGCCCGTGCGAGGCGAACATTCGGACGTAGAACGCCGGCGGGCGGAGGTGGATCGCCCGCCGGTCGCCCTCGACCTGCTCGTCCGCGGTGAGCGTCTCCAGGTAGGCCACCCCGCCGGTCAGCTCGACCAGGGCCGGCAGTCCCGCGCGCAGGTCGGCATCCTCGACGTAGTGGAGGACGTCGGCGCAGATCACCAGATCGAACGGCCCGCCCGGTGCGAGCCGTGACAGCTCCGCGAAGCTGCCCTGGCGAATGTCGCGGCTGCGCCCGTAGCGCTCGACGACGTACGGTGACGGGTCGACTCCGACGTAGCGGAGGCGCGGCCGCAGCCGCCGCAGCTCGGCGCGCCAGCGCGCCTCTCCGCAGCCGATGTCGAGCGCGGAGCGGACCGGGCGTGCGAGCCAGCGCTCGGCGATGGCGACCGCCAGCGCCACCCGACGCCGCAGCTCCGCCGGCGAGTCGATCCGGCTGGCGGGCCGTCGATACCAGCGCTCGAAGTAGGCGCGGTCGTAACGCTTGCTCACCGCCCGCTGCTCCCGGCGTCCGGCCGTTCCGGCATCGGACCGGCTGACCACGCGGCTGCACCTCGGGCGCTATGGGATACTCGCGCCTCGCCGTGGGCCGCACCGCACCGCCGCCGCCGACCCCGCCCCGCGCCGCGCGCGCCGAAGGGGACGAAGCCTACGCCGCGCTCGAGGGCGGCGATACGCTGCCCATCCTCTCCCTGGCCTGCTTCGCCGCCGCGCTGGCCGCCCGTCCGATCAGCCGCCTCATCCCACCCGAGCTGCGACCGTGGCCGCGCGGCGTCATGGTGCCGGTGCTGATCGCGCTGGCCGCCTCGCTGCTCGGGACGCTGCTCGCCAGCTGGGCCGTACGCGCCCCACGACGGCGCGGGATCGCCCGGCTGTCCCTGCTGCTCAACGGCACGGTCCTCTCGCTGACCGCGCTGGCGCTGCTGGTGATGATCTGGGTCTTCAGTCGCTGAGCGCTGCACGTCAGAAGCTCACCCGACGCATGACGAAGCGGGGCAGGTTCCGGATCAGGAGCATGACGAGCCCCCAGATGGCTGGCGCATGGACGCGCGGCGTCCCGCGGTCGAGGGCCCGCAGCGCGATGCGCGCCACTGCGTCCGGTTCGGCGGCGAACGGCGGCTCGGGCAGCCCCTCGGTCATCGAGGTCCGCACGAACCCCGGCAGCACCGCGACGGTGACCAGCCCGCGGGCGCGAAAGCGGTGGTCGAGACCCTCGAGGTAGTGCAGGAGACCCGCCTTGGCGGCGCCGTAGAGGACCACCGGCTTGCGGCCGCGTTCGCCGGCCACCGACGCGAAGACGCACAGCTTTCCTCCGCCGCTGGCGAGCAGGCGATCCCTCGCCTCCTCGCAGAACAGCACGGTGCCGGAGAAGTCGGCCTCGAGCAGGCGGCGGGTAAGGGCGCGGTCGGCTTCGAGTGCCTCCTGGGTCGCGAACAGCCCCGCAGTCACGACCACCGCTTCGATCCGGCCCAGCGCGGCCGTCGCGGCGTCCAGTGCTGCCGCGAAGCCCTCCGGCTCCAGCAGGTCGCAGCCCGCCGTGCCGACAGTTCCCGCCTCCATCCCCGCGCGCACCTCGAGGTCGCGCGCGCTCGCGGCCAGATCGTCCAGATCGCGGCCGAGCAGGAAGAGGCGGTCGCCGCGCGCCGCCATCTGACGCGCCATCTCGCGGCCGATGCCGCGGGTGGCGCCGAGAAGCACCGTGTTCATGTCCGGTCTCCGAGCAGACGCACCGACTGCGCGCTGCGCAGCCGCTGGTCGGGGTCCCATTGCGCGCGCACCTGCTCGAAGTCGGACAGGCGCGGCTCCATGCGCCGGAACTGGTCGGCGCGCACGAATGCGTCCTTGGCGAGGTAGATCCGTCCCCCTTCGGCGATCACCAGGTCCGCCAGCTCCTCGACCAGGCCCCGGGTGTCGGCGCGCAGCGGCAGGTCGAGCGCCACGGATATCCCCGGCCGCGGAAAGGAGAGCAGGCCCTCTCCCTCCGCGCCGCAGTCCTTGAGCACGCAGAGAAACGATGAGCCTCCGCGCCCGGCGGCCGCCGTGAGGAGGCGGCGCGTTGCGCCCGGGCGCTCGCGCTCGGGCAGCACGCACTGGAACTGCGTGAACCCGCGCCGTCCGTAGATCCGGTTCCAGTGCCGGATCGCATCGAGTGGCCAGAAGAACTTCTCCGGATGGACGATGCTGCGCCGTGGGCGCGCCGGAACCGATCGAGCGTAGACGGCGTTGAAGAGGCGGACCGACAGATCGTTGAGCGCCCAGCCCGGCAGGCGGAACGGCACCGCCAGCCGACGCAGCGGCTGCGGAGCCGATGCCGGAGCTTCCTCGGCGCTCGCCCACCGGCCGCGATAGAGAATCCCGCGCCCCAGTCGTTCGCCGCCGGACAGCGCATCGAGCCAGGCCATCGTGAACGGCCAGCTCCGGGTCGAGCTGGTCAGCCCCTCGAGCAGTGCGTCGAGGCCCGCCGCCCGCTCGGTCTCCTGGAGGATCCACGGCGACGCGATCCGGGTCATCGTCAGCTCGACCTCGAGCAGATGCCCGGTCAGGCCCATGCCGCCCACAGTGGCGCGGAAAAGCTCCGGGTGACTCTCGCGGGAGCAGTCGACGATCGTGCCGTCGGCGCACAGCAGGCGCAGCACCGTGACGTGGCGCCCGACCGACCCGTCCATGTGGTGGTTCTTGCCGTGTACGTCGGCCGCGACCATCCCGCCCAGGGTGACGAACTGCGTTCCAGGAACCACGGGAGGAAACCAGCCACGCGGCAGCAGGGTCCAGACCAGGTCGCCGAGGGCCAGTCCGGCCTCGGCGCGCAGCCGCCCCGTCGACGCGTCGAAAGCGAGAATCCGGTCGGCCCGCGTGGAGCCGACGACCCTGGTCTCCCCGGGAGGCGGCAGAGCGGAGTCGCCGTAGGAGCGCCCGAGTCCGCGGGTCAGGACGGCGCCGCGGGCGACCGCGGCGAGCTGCTCGGACCGCACCTCGCGGCCCGGCACCGAGATTCCTCCCCAGCCCGCGATCCGATCTTCCGCCGAGCGTCGCATGCGCAGCGCGACGATACCGGAATCGGCCGCGCCGCCGTCAGTCGCTGGTGGCGCTCCAGCCGGAGGTATCGCCCGTTTCGAAGCCGTCGAGGAACGGCATCGGGTCGACGGGCAGGTCGCACTCCGCCGGCAGATCGAAGGCCGGCACCTGATCGAGCACGCTGTTGGGGCTCCCCTGGCTCGCCGACAGCCCGAGGCCGAACTCGGCGAATCCCCTCCAGAGCAGACACCGGTCCTCGCCGTCGTAGGTCAGTTCAGCCGCCGCGAGGATCGCATTCCGCAGGTCGACGAAGCCGGGCCCGCAGGGGACCAGCTTCAGCGACTCGGTCAGGTAGTAGAGCGCGCGCAGATTCCCGGCGTCGGCGGAGCTGCCGGTCCAGGCGTAGACATCGGGATCGAAGCCGTGCTCGTCCTCCAGCCGTCCGGTCAGGTACCAGGCGAGCTGTGCCCACTTCTCACCGACCGCATGCGCATTGCTGGCGCCGGTGATGCTGCCGTACGTCCACGAGTTGGAGTTCGGCTCCGGCGACTTGTCGTAGCGCTCGGACCGGATCCCGGGGCCGTCGGGATCCTGGAAGAGCACGTAGGTGCCGAGCGACCGCACCGCCGGGTTGGCGGCGGGCGCGGTCAGCAGCAGCGCCCAGGCGTCCGAGATTCCCTCGTGCGGAGCCTCCGCGTTGTTCAGGCAGCTGACGGTCGCGGGGCCGCCAACCAGCCGGCTGGAGATTCCGTGCCCGTATTCGTGGACGATCACGCCGGCGTCCATCGCTCCGTCCCGGTGCGGCGTTCCGAGCGTCCACACGTACATCTGCATCCGCGGCCGCTGTCCGTCTGGCGGAGTCGCGAAGATGCCCCCGTTGGTTCCGCTGCCGTCCAGCGTTTCGGCGCGGACGTCGTCACCGCCCAGGCCGCCCAGCCCGTAGATATTGACCTGGAAGTTGCCGGACACCGAGTCGAAGCCGTAGATCGCCATCACGTCGTGCACGACGTTCGTCCAGTAGAACAGGTTCGCGACGCCGGCGGCGACGGACGCGGTCGGCGGCTGCGTCAGGTCGAGCGGAAAGTCACACTCGAGCAGCGCTCCGCAGTCCGGCTCTACCGCCGGCGGCTGCTGGTCACCGTTCTGGTCGTCGTAGGCGTGGGCGTTGTTGCCACGCATTGTCGTGAACTCGGCTCCGGCGACGCCGTCGACGTCGTGCCATCCGAACGGTGACGGCGCGGCCGCCGGGTCCGCCACCAGCACTCTTCCGTCCGCCGGCGGCAGCGGCGCGGTGAACGTCGGCGCCTCCACCGGCCGCGGATAGACGCGGTAGGTCGCTGCGCCCGCAGCCGCGCAGCCGGCTACCCAGCTGGCCAGGACGCACCGTTCCGTGATTTGACGGATCCGAACCGATCGCCTCATGTCCGCACCTCCGAGACACGTTCGTCCTGCTGAGATCGATGGAACTCCAAACTTACCGCACCAGGCCGTCGCTCCCCAACTGCGCGAGTCGAGAACTGCCTGGCGCCGGACCGGGCGTGGGAGAAGCCCAGCTGTCCCGGCAGCAGACAAAAAAAGGGAGGGGCGCAGTCGCCCCTCCCTCCTCTGCCGTCCGATCCGGCCGCGTTGTGCAACCGCCCGAACGCCCTGCCGGGTCGAGACCCCGCGTCAGAAGCTGACGCGCAGCCCGACCTTGGCCTGCCAGCGCGAGCGCAGGTCGGCGGTCGAGAACTGCGAGCCCGGCCGCAGCGCGTTGTTGGCCGCCTCCTGGTAGATCGGCTTCCCGGTGGCCGCGTCGATCGCCACATAGCGGACCGGCGTAGTCGACTGGTTGGCCACGAACCGGACGACGCCCTTGTCGGAGTCGATCAGGTTCATCAGGTTGAGCACGTCGAACGTCAGCTCCGTCGTGAACAGTCGGATCGGCAGCTCGAGCCCGTAGTGGAAGTCGAGCAGGTGGCTCCACGGCTCCCGGGACTCGTTGCGGTCCAGGATGCGGCCCGCCGTCGCGTCGATACCGGCGTGCGACAGCCAGGTGGCCAGCGTCGAGTAAGGGATCTCGGCGCCGGAAAAGTCGCGCAGGATGATCGAGTCGGCGCTGCCCGGCACGAACAGGAGGTCGTTCGTGCTGAAGCCGTCGCGATTCGGATCACCACCGACCATCACCGAGTACGGACGGCCGGCCTGGGCGTTGTAGTAGAGCGCCACCGTGTGGCCGAGCGGCCCGGTCTCGAACGTGTAGGTCGCCGACGCGTTGAACCGGTGCTCGATCTCGAACAGCGAGGTCGAAACCTCCGGCGAGAAGATGTCGCCCTTGACCGGCATGAACTGCCAGTTGGAGATCGCACGGCTGGAGGTGGCGTCGAACGCCGAGTCGGCATCCATGTACGCGTAGGACGCCGCCAGGCTGAGGCCGTTGTCGAACGGCCGGCTCGCCTGCAGCACCGCCGAGAGCTGCTCGCCCTTGCCGGTGTTGGTGAGCAGCAGGGCGTTGGCCAGCGACGAGCTGCGCGAGGTGTACATCGGACGCCCGTCGAACGACCGCTCGCCGGTCGCGACCTTGTTCACGTTCTGGTAGTAGACGTCCTCCTGGGTCTGCGACCAGACCACCTCGGCCGAGCCACGGATGCCCCAGGGCAGCTGACGGTCGTAGCCCAGGGTGGTCCGCAGCACGCGCGGAAACTCGAAGTTCGGATCGATCAGGTCGACGGTCACCGCGCCGCCGGCGCCGACGTTGCGCGGCTGGCCGAACGGATCGGGATTGAACGCCGGCACCGCGCAGCCGCGCGAAGCCTGGCAGGACAGCTGGGACGACTCCACACCGGTGTTGGCGTAGGCGTTGGACACCCAGACGAACGGCGTGCGGCCGGCGAAGATACCGACTCCGCCACGCAGCTGCTGGTCGCCACGGCCGGTCGGATCCCAGTTGAAGCCGATGCGCGGCGACAGGACCGGATCCTCGCTCGGGGTCTCGGCGGTGCTACGGCCGATCGCCTGGTCGACGGCGCCGTTGAACGACGGGCGATCCGGGAACCCGGCCATGTCGAGCCGCAGGCCGAAGGTCAGCGACAGACGATCGTTGACCCGCCACTGGTCGCCCGCGTACAGGCCGTACTGGTTGGCCTCGAACGAAGCCGGCCGCTTCGGGTCCGACCCGTTGGCGAAGCCGATCGAGTACTCACTCGCCTGCCCGGCCTCGAACGCGGCGAGGGTCGGGAAGTAGTAGTAGCCGTAGAAATCCGAGAGGAACGTGTTCTTGAACTCGAAGAACTCGTTGTGGGTGCCGATCGTGATCGTGTGGGCACCCATGAGGAAGGTGAAGTCGTCGGTCAGCTCGAGGATGTCCTGGTCGAGCGCGTTGGCGC
Organism: uncultured Thermoanaerobaculia bacterium; assembly: GCA_964618415.1. Lineage (GTDB taxonomy): Bacteria > Acidobacteriota > Thermoanaerobaculia > Multivoradales > JAGPDF01 > JACTMI01. The sequence continues at coordinate 19,240 of CAZUAT010000039.1, read as the reverse complement.
CGGAGAAGCGCTCGGTTCCCGCCAGCACCTCACCGTTGCGCGGACCGGTCCCGCCCACCTCGACGCTCGGGAAGAGCACCGGCACGGTGCGGGCATCGCGGATGGTCTGGAACCCGAGCCGGGCCTCGTTGAACGAGGAGCCGAAGACGCTGTTGAGCTGCGCCACAGTCGAGTTGGTCTCCGAGGCGATGCCGTAGATCGAGCTGCCGAACCGGAACGAGCGGCTGTTGCGCTCGCCGATCACGTCACGCACCGCGTCGACATAGTTGTGACGCAGGGTCAGCTGGTGCCCGTCGAGCACGTTCCAGTCGAAGCGGGCGAAGGCCAGATCGCTGTCGGTCCCGCCCACGATATCGCCGAGCGTGCCCGGGTCGTAGCCGAAGTTGGAGGTCAGGAAGTTGTCGACGGCCGTAACCAGCGCCGGATTGCCGTGCTGGGTCCCGGTCGAGCCGTCGGCCGAAACGCCGGTCGGCTGATCCTTGCGGTTCAGCTCCGCGTTGACGAAGAAGAACAGCTTGTCCTGCATGACCGGGCCGCCGAGCCGGAAGCCGTACTGGTCCTCGCTGAAGCTCGCCACCGGGCGGTCGAACGGACCGTCACCGATGTAGTCCTCGTCACGCACCGAGCCGTAGATCGAGCCGTGGAACTGGTTCGAGCCCGAGCGCGTGACCGCGTTGAGCCCGCCGCCGGTGAATCCGCCCTGGCGCACGTCGTAAGGAGAGACGACGACCTGCAGCTGCTCGATGGCGTCGAGCGAAATCGGCTGCGCGTCGGTCTGGCCGCCCGGCGTGCCGGTGTCCGCCAGTCCGAACAGATCGTTGTTGACCGCGCCGTCGATCTGAATCGAGTTGTACCGGTTGTTGCGGCCGGCCACCGACACGCGCGTCGCCGACGCGTCGGAGGCGTCGACGTTGAAGTAGGGGTTGGTGCGCGCGAAGTCCTGCAGGCTGCGGCGCACGGTCGGCAGCGACTCGATCTGCTCGAGCGAGACCGAGGACTGCGAGCCGGTGCGGCTCGGGTTGATCAACGCGTCGAAGTCACCGACTACCTCGATGGTCTCGGCCACTTCCGCCAGCGGCAGCGCGATCGGAACTTCGGTGGTGCCGCCGAGGTTGACCTGGACGCTGGTCGTCTCGCTGGTGCGGAACCCGTCGAGCTGGGCGGTTACCGTGTACGGTCCGCCGACACGCACGTTGGGCAGCACGAAGCGGCCGTCGTCGCCGGACGTGGCGCTGTACGACGTTCCGGTTGGGACGTGGACCGCGGTCACCATGACACCCGGCAACGCCGAGTTGTCGGATTCCGCGCGGACGGTGCCCGCGAGGCTGCCGGTCGTAACCTGGGCCTCGGCGACACCGGCGTAGGCGAGGGCCGCCGTCGCGAGCACGCTGACCGTTCGCCGGAGCGCGCGGGCGAAGTTCGGGGTGGACATCACTTCCTCCTTGGGGAAAGGGGTCTGCTGTTGAGTCTCTGAGTTTCTCTACCTGATCGAACCAGCGAGGCGGGAGCCTGACAGGTCTCTCTGCCCGACCGCGAAACGAAGAGCCGACGAAGCGGTGACACCGCTTGCGAGTGAACCGATTCTATCCGCTCCCCGCGGCTCCCGACCAGCGCCCGGGGCAGGATTTCAGGACCCGGCACGGACGACCGCCAGGGCAGCCGGGACGACCTCGACCCGCACCGGCTCGGAGCCCACGCGGCCGAAATCTTCGCCATCCCCGACTGCCGCCACCGGGCGGTCGAACGCCAGGCCCGCACCTGCGCAAGCGCAGCGGAAAACTGCCGGATGGCCCACGTGTCGACCGGCGTACACCCGCGGGAACAGCCGCAACAGGCCGAGCGTCGAGATACCCGTCAGGCCGACGACGTCCAGATGCCCATCGGTCGGGTCGGCGCCCGGGGCGACCCGCATGCCGCCGCCGGTGGTCGCAATGTTGGCGAAGACGACCAGCCAGGCCGTACCGCCCTGCTCCGCGGCGCCGTCCACGGTCAGCCGGAGGCCGGCCGGGCGGAAGCGGACGAGAGTGGCCAGCGTGGCCCAGGCATAGACGGCCGGACCGCGCAGCCAGCGCACCCGCTCGCGCGCCCGCGCGGCCACCGTACCGTCGAGCCCGGCTCCCGCCACACCGCAGAACGGACGCTCCCCGAACCGCCCGACGTCGATGCGCCCCGGACGACCTTCCAGCGCTGCCGCAAATGCCTGCTCGGAATCCAGCGGATAGCCGAGTGCGCGCGCCAGGTCGTTTCCCGTTCCGAGCGGAATGGGGGCCAGCGCCGTGGCGCTGCCGAGCAGCCCGCGGGCGGCCAGGTTCCAGGTGCCGTCGCCGCCGGCCACCAGCAGCCGATCGACTCCGTCCTGCGCGGCCCGCGCCGCCCGCGCGATGAGATCTGCAGCGTCTCGGCTCTCCTCGATCGGCACGCCCGCAGCCCGCGCCAGCGCCGCGAAACGAGAGCGCCGGCGCGCGCCACGTCCCCGACCGGCGCCGGGATTGAGCAACAGACGGGTCGTCATGCGGAAGCGCGATCCTACTGCCCGCGGAGCTAGACTTTCCGCATGCCCCGTCCGGAGCTTCAGATTCTGGTCTGCACGAACGACCGCGGGACGGAATCCGAGCGCGCCTCGTGCGGCCAGCGGAGCAGTCTCGAGCTCTACCAGCGCCTGAAGGACGAGGTCCGCCGTCGCGGCTTGCGCGACCGAGTCCTGATCACCCGCACCGGCTGCCTGCACCACTGCAGCCGCGGCCCCGCAGTCTGCGTCTGGCCAGCCCATCACTGGCACGGCGGAGTCTCGCCCGATGATGCGAGATCACTGCTCGACGCCGCGCTCGCAGGCCGTCCACTCGCCACGTGCCCGATGCCCGACGGCCCCTGGGAGTGATCCCCGCGCCCCCGCGTCTCGAGCTGCGCCGCGATGCGCCGACGCGAGTCGCGCTGGTCGACGCGGTCACCGGCGCGGCGCCGGCGCAGCCGACTCAGGTCGAGCTGGTCGATGACGGCGAACGCCTGATCGCGACGTTCCTGGCCTCGGACGCCGATCCGTGGGCCACCCGGACGGCGCGCGATGCTCCGCTGTGGGAGGAGGAGGTCGTCGAGCTGTTCCTGTGCGCCGACGAGCGCTCGACTGCGACGCCGCGTCGCTACGTGGAGTTCGAGGTCAACCCGCTCGGCGCCCTGTTCGACGCTGCGGTCGAGTCCCCGCACGGCGACCGCACCGACTGGCGTGTCGACGCCGGATGGAACTGCGAGGGCATCGAGGCGGGCGCGCTCGTCGAGCCTCATGCCGGGCGCTGGCGGGCCCGCCTCGCGGTGCCGTGGGCGGCGGTGCCGGGCGGAGGGAGGGAGCAGACCATCTGGCGATGCAATCTGCTGCGCATCGACCGGCCGCGCGACGGGAGGACGGTCGAGTACAGCGCCTGGTCGCCGACCTTCGTGGCGCCCGCCGACTTCCACCGCCCCGCCCGGTTCGGCACGCTGGTCCGAATCGGATAGGATGCGCGCCCTCCGCCGCTGTTACAGCCGGAATCGACACCGACCGATGGCCGCCCCTCCCTTCGATCTCGCCCACGCCTGCGCGCATGTCGCCCGCCGCGACCGCACACTGGCTCGGGTGATGAAGGCGGTCGGCCCGTGCGAGCTCGAGATCTCCGCGCGCCGCAGTCCGTATGAAGCGCTCGCTCAGTCGATCGTCTACCAGCAGCTGACCGGGCAGGCCGCGGCGACGATCTACACGCGCTTCTGCAAGCTTTTCGGCTCGTCGCGCTGTCCCCGCCCCGAAAAGGTCGCCGACGCCTCCATCGAACGCCTGCGCACGGCCGGCCTGTCGCGCACCAAAGCCGAGGCGTTGCAGGATCTCGCCGCGCGGGCGCTCGACGGCTCGATCCCGACCCGCGGTCGGGCCGAGAAACTGACCGACGAAGAGATCGTCGAGCGGCTCACCGAAGTGCGCGGTGTCGGCCGGTGGACGGTCCAGATGTTCCTGATCTTCACGCTGGGCCGTCCCGACGTGCTGCCGGTCGACGACTACGGAGTCCGCAAGGGGTTCGCCCAGGCGTTCGGGCGGCGCATCCTGCCCAAGCCGAAGGAACTGGACGGACACGGCGAGATCTGGCGGCCCTATCGCACGATCGCCAGCTGGTACCTCTGGCGCGCCAACGAACTGCCCTGAGCGGCCCGCAGCCCGGCCGGCGACGGCGGGTGCACTGGTGCTAGGCTTTCGCCAGCTCGATCCGCATCACGCAGTTGCAGCGCCGCCGCCGGGCGACGGGCACGACGCTCGCGCCGGACTGGCGTCGCCTACGAGAGGAGACCTCCGATGGTGGGAATCCCCGAACTCTGGCTGCCGATCGCCGCCGCATCCGTCATCGTCTTCCTGGCGAGCTCGATCCTCCACATGCTGCTGCCGTTCCACCGCGCCGACTACCGCCAGCTGCCCGACGAAGACGGTATCGCCGACGCGATCCGCCGCGCCAACGTCGCGCCGGGGCAGTACATGTTCCCGTGGTGCGCCGATGCCAAGACGGCCTCCAGCCCGGAGATGAAGGCCAAGTTCCAGCGCGGGCCGGTGGGCGTCCTCGTGCGGATGCCCGACGGCGGCCACAACATGGGCAAGTATCTGGGTCTCTGGTTGCTCTACTGCGTGCTGGTCTCCGTCTTCGCCGCCTACCTGGCGGGTCGTACGCTGGCTGCCGGCGCTGACTATCTCGCCGTCTTCCGAATCTCCGGCACGGTGGCGTTCGGCGCGTACGGTCTCGCTCACTTCGCCGACTCGATCTGGAAGGGTCAGCCGTGGTCGAACACGGCGCGTGCGATGATCGACGGTGTGATCTACGCCGGGCTGACCGGCGGCGCCTTCGGCTGGCTCTGGCCCGCGTGAGGCGTCTGCGCACCGGTCGGCCGAACTGCCCATTTCCTCACAGGAGACCCGCATGAAGTCGATCACTCGTCCCGCTGCCGTCGTCACCGCTGCTCTGCTCGCAGCAGCCACTCTGGCGGCTGCCCCGAACCTCCTGCGCGCCCAGCAATCCGCGCCGCCGGCCGACAGTGTCGCCGAGGCCCCGGCCGCGGCCACGGCGCTCGACGATCGCGCCACGCTGCTGGCCGACCTCGAGCGCACCCGGTCCCTCTTCCTGGCCGCGATCGACGGGCTGTCGGAGGCGCAGTGGAATTGGCGACCGGCCCCCGACCGCTGGTCGGTCGGCGAATGCGCCGAGCACATCACCCGCACGGAAGCTGCCCTGCGCGGCGCGATTGCCGGCGTCGCCTCGGGGCCGGTCGACGCGGAGATGCTGGCCAAGTCTCACGGCAAGGTGGCGGCGATTCGCGAGAAGCTGGTGGACCGCAGCTTCAAGGCCCAGGCGCCCGAACCGCTGAACCCGATGCAGGCCGGCGACGTCCGGCCGGCAGCGGCGATCGTCGGCGACTTCAATTTCGAGCGCGGACGCGTCTACGAGCTGGCGACGTCGGCCGACCTGCTCGGGCACGCCGCGATGAACCCGGTGGTCGGCGAACTCGATCTGCTCGGCTGGATCTACTTCCTGTCGGGCCACGTCGAGCGGCACACCCTGCAGATCGAGGAGGTCAAGGCGAGCGAGGGCTATCCCGCGCGCTGACCGCTGCTGTGTCCGGAATCGGTTGCGCCGGCGACCGGGAGCGACTCCGACTGAACGAGTCGCTCCTTGGCCGACCGGCGCAACGCTTTGATGCGCGCCTCTTCGCGCAGCGCGGCGCTCCAGTCGTCGACCTCGCGCGACCAGACGAGCTGTACCGGCAGGCGACTGCGCGTGTAGCGGGCGGCCCGGCCCGCCTGATGCTCACCGAGGCGGCGCTCGAGGTCGATCGCCGCGCCGGCATAGAGCGAACCGTCGCGGCAGCGCAGCAGGTAGACGTACGGCACCGGACGATCCTACTCGGCGCGACGGCCTGCCGGCGACGCTCCCGACTCCCGTAAGCTCGGCCCTGGAGGAGCACCATGGACAGCCGCCTGATCGGATTCGCGGATCACTACTGGAGCGAGTACATGGGCAAGATCGGCGCCGCCGTCGAGCCGCTCGACGAGGTGCAGGTCTGGTGGCGACCGAACGAAACGAGCAATTCCATCGCCAACCTGCTCGTGCATCTGCACGGCAATCTCAGCCAGTGGGTGCTGGCCGGACTCGGCGGCGAGCCGTTCGAACGCCACCGCGACGCTGAGTTCGCGGTCCGCGAGGGCGAGCCGAAGGCCGAGCTGCTGGCGCGCCTGCGTACGACCGTGGAGCGCTGCCGCGCCGTGGTCGCCCGGCTGACCGCCGCGGACCTGCAGCGCCGCCATCGTATCCAGAAGTACGAACTGGAGGGCTTCCGCGCCCTGTTCCACACCGTCGAGCACATGAGCTACCACACCGGACAGATCGTCCTGCTGGCCAAGCTGCACGGAGTGCCGCTCGACTTCTACCCCCAGCACCGCGGCGAGTAGCGCCCGCGCTCAGCGCAGGTGGCGCTCGAAGAACTCGGTCGTGCGCCGCCAGGAATCGGTCGCCGCGTCGGGCTGGTAGCGCTCGCCGCTCGGATTGGCGAAGGCATGGTCAGCACCGTCGTAGATGACGATCTCCGCCTGCTTGCCGAGTTCGTGCAGGGCGGCCTCCATGGCCCGCACCCCTGCGACCGGGATCCCCTCGTCGGCACCGCCGAACAGCCCGAGCAGCGGCGCCTGGAGCTTCGCCAGCTCGGCGCGGTCGTCGACCGTGCGACCGTAGTACATGACCGCGGCGTCGATTTCATCGCCGAGCGCCAGTGCGGTGGCGAGCGACCAGCCGCCCCCGAAGCACCAGCCGACGACGCCGATCTTCGAGGCCCCAGCCGTCTCCCGGAGATAGCCGTGCGCCTGGCGCAGGTTGTCCGTCAGCCGAGCCGGGTCGCCGAGCGCCTGCTGCATGAGCGCGAGCGCCTCGTCGGAGGTCGCCGCCACTTTTCCTTCGTACAGGTCGACGGCCAGCACGACGTAGCCCTCGCCCGCAAACCGGTCGGCCATGGCGCGGATGTTGTCGTTGAGCCCCCACCACTCCTGGATGACGATCAGGCCCGGCAGCGCGGTGCCGCTCTCGGTCATCTCTGCCGGCTCGACACGGTAGCCGCGCACCGGCTTGCCGTCGAGCTCGGCGTAGGCCACCTCCGTGCCGCGCACCGCCCGGCGCGGCGCCAGCTGGGCCGCCGGCGAGGCCACCGGCGCCTCCCCCGCGTGCTCGTGCGCCATGCGGTCGGCGTGCCCGGCGTCGGCAGCCGTGATCTCGGCCGCCCTCTCGGGCGCGCAGCCCGGCAGTACCAGCATCCCCAGGATCGGCAGCACCATCGACACGCTGCGCCGGAAACTCTCCATGACGACCTCCTCGCTCGCGGGGTGAAGTCTCAGTCTACCTCTCTCGATGGCAGGAGCAGCCGAGCGCGCTCCGCAGCAGAGTCGTGCCGATGGACAGCGACGCCGCCGCGCTGGCGCTGCTCAGCGCCCCATTCGGCACCCTGCTCGGAATCTTCAGCCTCCTCCACCTGACCCAGCCGACGGCAATCGCACAGTTCGAAGCCGCCAAGGCCTCTCGCACTGCTGACTGAGCGACTCGGCGACGCGTGCCGGCACACACCAGGAGTCCGCGCGAGCTCAGAAGCTGTCCTGCTAGGATCCGACAGTCTTCGAGGAGGAGCTGCCATGGCTGTCGAGGATCGGTTGTCCCGTTTCGTCGAGGAAGCACTGCTGCGCGGTGTGTCGCGAGAGCAGATCGAACCGGCGCTTCACAGCGCCGGATGGCGCCGCGAAGAGGTTACCGAGGCGCTGGGTGGCTTCGTCGATGCCGGCCTTCCCTTGCCGGTCCCGCGTCGACGGGTCTATCTGTCAGCGCGGGAGGCATTCCTGTACCTCGTCCTGTTCACATCCCTCTACCTGTGGTGCTGGCACCTGGGCTCGCTGATCTTCGACCTGATCAACAGTGCCTTTCCCGATCCGGTCGCGGACGGCTACTACCGGGATTCCAGTGAATCGCTCCGCTGGTCCGTGGCCTGGATCGTCGTCGCATTTCCCGTGTTCCTGCTGCTGTCGCGCAGCCTGGAGCGCAGTGTCCGGGCGGAGCCGACCAAGCGTTCGTCACGCGTGCGGAAGTGGTTGACCTACCTCACACTCTATGTGGCGGCGACCACGCTGCTGGCCGACGTGGCAACACTGGTCTACAACGCGCTCGGTGGCGAGTTGACCACCCGCTTCCTGCTGAAGGCGCTGACCGTCGCCGTGCTGGCGGGCGGTGCCTTCGGGTACTACCTGACCGACCTGCGAATCGAGGAACGGGAGGCACGGTGATGGCGACCGATCGACGCCGCACCCTGTGGGCGCTCGCCGCAAGCCTGGCTGTGGCAGGTGGCATCGCGGCCGCGCTCGCCCATATCGGTTCGCCGAGAAAACTCCGCCTCGAACGCCTCGACGCCCAGCGGGTCGAGGCGCTGCAGGCCCTGGACAGAGATATTCGGAGCCACCTGCAGCGGGAAAACGAACTTCCAGACAGCTTCGCCGGTCTCGCCGGCCAACCTTGGGCCCGACCCGTGCGGGTCGACCCGGAATCCCACGAACTGTTCGGCTACGAGGTCACGGGCCCGCGCGCCTTCCGTCTGTGCGCCGAGTTCGCTCTCGCCTCTCCACCCCAACCCGCCGACCGCAAGCCCGACTTCTGGACCCATCCGGCAGGCCGCCACTGCTACGAGTTCGAGGTCGACGAAGGGCGGGACGAGAAGCCGTGCGATTGAGGTTCCGCCCGGGGTCTCGAAGACCTCGCTTCGGGCGGAGCCCGGAAAGGTAGGGTCGACGCATGGAGAGCGACTCCGCCCGGCAGATCCTCGCGATCTGTCACTACGTCTACGCCGGCATTCTGGCCCTGGTCGGGCTGTTCGTCTTCGGGGTCCTCGGGCTGATGTTCGGCATTCTGCTGCCGCGGGGCGATCCGGCGGCGGCGCGCGAGCTGGCGATCTTCGCGCCGATACTGACCCTGATCGCCCTCTTCTTCGGCGTTCTGCTGGCCGGCAACATCGCTCTCCACATCCTGGCCGGCCGCTGCATCGCCCGACGCAAAGCCTGGACTTTCTGTGTCGTGATCGCGGCGTTGACCTTGCACAATCTGCCGATGGGCACCCTGCTCGGCATTTTCACGCTCCTGCACCTGATCCAGCCCTCGGTGGTCGCCGAGTTCCGGGCCGTGAAGGCGGAGGAGCCGCTCGCTACCAGCCGACCGGATGCCAGGTCGTCTTGATCTCGACGAACTGGCGGATCAGGTCGAGGCTGCGGGGCGGGGTGGCGTAGTAGTCGGCCACGTCGACGTCGGGCGTGCGCTTGACGTTGACCGCGGCATCCTGGCGCGCCGCGCGAGCCAGTTCCGGGGCGAGGCCCGACAGCGACAGCGCATTGACGTCCATGTGCCGCGCGAGGTGCGGCACGAGCTCGTCGCGACGACCGGACAGGAGATTCACGACGCCACCCGGAAGGTCGCTGGTGGCGAGCACCTCGGCCCACTCGAGACCGGGCAGCGGGTCGCGCTCCGAAAGCAGCACCACGCAGCTGTTGCCGGTCACGATCACCGGCAGCACGTGGGAGACCAGCCCGAGCAGGCCCGGCGACTCGGGAGCCACGATGCCGACCACACCCATCGGCTCGGGCACCGAGAAATCGAAATAGTTCGATGCCACCGGATTGACCGACGACAGCAGCGTCGTCGTCTTGTCCGCCCAGCCGGCGTAGTGGACGATCCGGTCGATCGCGGCGCGGACCTCCTTGCGTGCCGCCGCCGCGGAGGCGCCGGACGTCGCCCGGATCGTCGTCTCGAACGCCGCAGCACGCCCCTCCAGCATCTCCGCCATCCGGTAGACGATCTGGCCGCGCAGATACGGCGTCGCCCCCGACCACTTGCCGACCGCATCGCGCGCCTTGCCGACCGCGTCTCGCAAGTCCTTGCGCGATCCACGGCAGATGTTGGCCAGGTGCCGGCCCTTCGTGTCGACGGCCGGGTCGGCGCGCCCGGACTCCGAGCGGACGAACTCGCCGCCCAGGAACAGCTTGTAGGTCTTGGGTACCGGGAGCGACATCGGGCTGCCGATTGTAGCGCGCACAGCCTCCGGCCGGGCCCAGGTGCCGGGGGGTAAACCGGCGGTCAGCGGGCAGGCCGCGCGGCGAGCAGGAACTCGACCAGGCGCTCGAGCCCCTGGCGCTGGGTCGGCCCGGCCAGCGCGTTCTCGAACCAGTTGCCGCCCAGCGCCATCAGCTTGAACTTGCGGCCCTGCGCAGTGAAGCGCAGCTGCTGGTCCGCGGTCTCCGACAGAAATGCCGCCACACCGCCGCCCCGGCCCCAGACCGAGCAGTCCGTCAGCTCGCCGTGCCGGATCGAAATCGGCGGCCCGGCGGGCTGGCAGCGACGATCGACCGGGACCAGCAGCAGCCGATCCGCCGCAACACCGACGGCAAACAGCTCCACCGAGAACAGCTTCGGCTGGTGCGCGTAGACGACGCCGGTCAGTTCCTCGCCGGGGGCGAGGTGCGAACTGACCGCCGCCGCCACGAGTCGGGACATCTCCTCCCAGTTGGCAGCAAACATCGACATGGCTCCTCCCCGTGGTTCGGTCCTCGACAGGCAGTTCGCCGTCGGAAGCCGACGGGGGCCATCGCGATGCGGTTCAGTCGAAGGTGAGATAGGCCTCGAGCCCGTGCCGCCCGCCCTCGCGGCCGAAGCCGGACTCCTTGTAGCCGCCGAACGGGCTGGTGGGGTCGAACTTGTTGAAGGTGTTGGCCCACACGACGCCGGCGCGCAGGCGACGGGTCATGGCGAAGATCTTCGCGCCCTTGTCGGTCCAGACGCCCGCCGACAGGCCGTACGGCAGATTGTTCGCCTTCTCGATCGCCTCGTCGGGAGTGCGGAAGGTCATCACCGCGAGCACGGGACCGAAGATTTCCTCGCGGGCGATGCGGTGCGACTGCGCGACGCCGGTGAAGTAGGTCGGCGGGAAGAAGTAGCCCCGTGCCGGCAGCGAGCAGGCCGACTGATGCATCTCGGCGCCCTCTTCGACGCCGGCCTGCGTCAGCTCGCGGATCTTCTCGAGCTGCGCGCGCGAGTTGATGGCGCCCACGTCGGTGTTCTTGTCGAGCGGATCGCCCACCCGCAGCGAGCGGATCCGCCAGTCGAGCTTGGCGATCAGCTCCTCGGCCACCGACTCCTCGACCAGCAGCCGCGAACCGGCGCAGCAGACGTGCCCCTGGTTGAAGTAGATGCCGCGGATGATCCCCTCGACCGCCTGGTCGAGGGCGGCGTCGGCGAAGACGATGTTGGCCGCCTTGCCGCCGAGCTCCAGGGTGAGCCGCTTGCCGCTGCCGGCCACCGCGTGCTGGATCAGCTTTCCGACCTCCGTCGAACCGGTGAAGGCGATCTTGGCGACGCCCGGATGCTGCACGAGGGCGGCTCCGGTTTCGCCCGCGCCGGGCAGGATGTTGACCACCCCCGGCGGCAGGCCCGCCTCGTCGCACAGGCGCGCGAGGTGCAGCGCGGTGAGCGGTGTCGTTTCGGCCGGCTTCAGCACCACGGTGTTGCCGCAGGCGAGCGCCGGGGCGATCTTCCAGGCCGCCATCAGCAGCGGGAAGTTCCACGGAATGATCTGTCCGCAGACGCCCAGCGGCCGCGGCTGGCGCCCCGGGAACGCATCGCCGAGCTTGTCGGCCCAGCCCGCGTGGTGGAAGAAGTGCGCCGCGGCCAGCGGCAGGTCGACGTCGCGCGATTCGGCGATCGGCTTGCCACCGTTCAGCGTCTCGAGCACCGCGAACTCGCGCGCCTTCTCCTGCAGGAGCCGGGCGATGCGGAACAGGTACTTGCCGCGCTCCGCGCCGGAGAGGCGGCTCCAGACCTTGCGACCGGCGGCTTCGGCGGCGTGAACCGCCGCATCGACGTCCTCCGGGCCGGCCTCGCCCACCTCGGCGAGCACCTCCTCGGTGGCCGGGTTGATGGTCGTGAACCAGCGACCCGAACGCGGCTCGACGAAGTGACCGTCGATGTACAGGCCGTAGCGATCCTCGATGCGGACGTGGTCGGTGGCCTCCGGAGCGGGCGCATACTCCCAGGCGCTCCCGAACTCGAGGCGCGGCCGCTCGGCGATCACCCGGGCGACGCCCTCCACGAACTGCATCGGCGACTTGTTCATCGGCCGGCATCTTACTCCCGGCCGGGGAGGGGCTGGTACGCTCGAGCGCGTGTCGACCCTGCCCGAGATTTCCCGGCGGCTGGCCGCAAGCACCCGCCGCCTGAGCTTTTCGGGCCCGGTTGCCTACGTCTACCGTCCGCTCGACTATGCCCGCTTGCCGCACGAACGCTACCTGGACCGCTGGGGCCGCGGCACCCGGCAACTGCTGTTCGTCGGCATGAACCCGGGGCCGTTCGGGATGATGCAGACCGGCGTGCCGTTCGGCGAGGTGGCCGCGGCGCGGGACTGGCTCGGCGTGGAAGCCGCGGTCGAACCGCCCCCGGCCGACCGCCAGCACCCGAGGCGCCCGATCGAAGGGTTTGCCTGTCGACGCAGCGAGGTCTCCGGTGCCCGCCTCTGGGGCTGGGCACGCGAGCGCTTCGGCACCCCGGAACGGTTCTTCGCCCGCGCGTTCGTCTGGAACTGGTGTCCCCTCGGCTTCCTCAGCGCGACCGGGAGCAACCTGACGCCAGAAAAGCTGGCCGCCGACGAACGCCGCCGCCTGGAGTCGATCTGCGATGCGGCGCTGGTCGAAGTCGTCGAGGCGCTCGGCGACCCCAGACTGGTCGGCATCGGCGCCTTCGCCGAGGCCGCCCTGCGCCGCGCGCTGCCGGGCCGGGAGGTGGTCCGCGTCCTGCACCCCAGCCCCGCCTCCCCGCTCGCCAACCGCGGCTGGGCCGGCCAAGTCGATGCCGCCCTCGCGGAGGCCGGCATCCGCCTTCGTTGAGCCGGTCAGACGGGCGCGTGGGCGGCGAGGTAGTCGGCGACGACCTGCTCGAGACGGGCGACGTCGGCGGCTGAGAGGCCGACGAAGCGCAGCCCGCAGCCGGGCGGCAGGGCGCGCATGCGCGGAGCGTGCGCCGAGTTGATCCAGGCGCAGACGGCGCCTCGTTCGAACGGCTCGTCGTCGTCGGGCAGCTGGAAGGAGACCAGCACGCTCGTATCGAGGTCGGGCACCGGGTCGACGGCGACGTAGACGCCACGCGTCGACAGGTTGCACAGGCTGCCCCGCAACTCGCCCTGCGGCGTCGCCAGCGTGCAACCGGTGACGAATGGGATGCGCACGTGACCGGTGGTCGGCTGGTTGATGCCGACCTGGGGGCTGTCCGGTCCGAACTGCGCGATCAGCGCTGCCATCCGGCGCACGTCTTCCGGCTCGACCGAAACGAAGCGCAGGCCGCAGCCGATCGGCAGATCCGCAGCGCGGCGCGGCGGGTCGCGCTGCACCCAGGTGACGACCGCGCGCGCCTGCATCGGCAGCCCTCCGTCGGGCAGCGACAGGCTCACCTCGCACTCCGTGCCCACCTCGGGCGGAGTCTCCAGGTGCACGAACAGCCCGAGCAGCGACAGATTGCAGACCATCGCCCGCAGATCGTCCTCGCCGCTGCGCAGGCGGCAGGTCTGGATGAACGGAACGCGAGTGAAGCCGCTGCGGGGCTGTCGATAGGCCACGCGCTCAGTCCCGGGAGAAGTAGTCGTCACTCTGGTACCTCCCGGTGGACTCCTTGACGTACTGCGCCAGCAGGTCGTTCGTCAGGGTGGAGGCGCCGATACGAAACAGGTCGGGAGAGAGCCACGCATCGCCCAGCGTCTCGCGTACCATCACGAGCAGGTGGAGCGCCTGCTTGGAGGTGCGGATGCCGCCGGCCGGCTTCATCCCGATCCGCCGGCCGTGGGCGAGATAGTGGTCGCGGATCGCTTCCAGCATCACCAGGACGACACCCGGTGTGGCCGCGGGCTGGATCTTGCCGGTGGAAGTCTTGATGAAGTCGGCGCCGGCGGCGATCGCCAGGTGCGAAGCGCGGCGCACGTTGTCGTAGGTGAGCAGCTCCCCGGTCTCGAGGATCACCTTGAGGTGGGCGCTGCCGCAGGCCTCGCGCACCCGCGCGATCTCGTCGAAAACCGCCGCGTACTCGCCCGACAGGAACGCGCCGCGGTCGATCACCATGTCGATCTCGTCGGCCCCGTTGCCGACCGCCCGCCGCGTCTCCTCGAGCTTGAGATCGAGCGGCACGAGTCCCGACGGGAAGCCGGTCGCCACGGAGGCGACGCGCACCGACGAGCCGCCGAGCGCCCGTCGCGCCGTCGCGACGAAGTTCGGGTAGACACAGACCGCCGCCACCGGGCCGACGGTCGGATCGCCCGGCAACGGATGCAGAGCCTTCTGACACATCTGGACGACCTTGCCCTCGGAGTCCTTGCCCTCGAGCGTGGTCAGGTCGATCATCGAGACAGCGAGCCGGATGCCGGCGAGCTTGGTCTCCCGCTTGATCGAGCGACGCGCCAGCGCGGCTGCACGCTCCTCGATCCCGGTGGCATCGACCGGCGGCACGAGGGAGAGATCCGGCAGGGCTGCCGGCGCGGCGAGCAGGCTCATGTCTCCGAGTCTGGCACCGCAGAGGGGGCGGGCGGTAGGGGGCCCTCGGCCGACGGGGCGGGAACGTACCCGGGACAGGTGACGACCGGCAGGCGCGGGTAGCGAGGAAAGGCCGGATCGGAGGCCGAGCGCGTGCAGAGGAGAAAGGTCGAACGGCGCGAGCGCAGGCGACGGGCGGCGACGCAGTCGTCGCAGAGGCCGGCGACCGGTAGCGGCGCCGGTTCGCTCATTGCTCCGTCGCCGCCGGCAGCACACCGGGGCGCGTCGTCGAGTCTTCGAAGCCGATCCGTCCGGCCATCAGCGCCTCGACCGCGCGGGTGGGTCCCAGCACGACCAGTTCGTCACCCCGCCCCAGCGTCGTCGTCGCGTCCGGCACGACCCACTCCCAGCCGTCGACGGCCGGGCGTTTGATTTCGATGACGCGCAGGCCGAGCCGCGCCGGCAATGCCGCCTCGGCGAGACTCATGCCGATCAGGCTGGGCGGGGCGGCGATCGAGCGCAACGCGAAGTCCGGCGGCAGCTCGACCGCGTGCCCGCCCCGGCCCGGCTGATCGCTGGCGACGAACGTCGACAGCACCGCCGGCCTGCCGAGAACCTCCTGAGCGTAGACGGCCAGCAGATCGCGCTTGGCGAGGATGCCGAGGAATCGACCATCGCCGTCGAGCACCGGCAGGCGCTCGAAGTCGCTCCGCGCCAGCGTCTCGGCGGCCCGGTGCAGACGCTCCTCCCCGGCCAGCGTGGTCGTCACCGGAACCATCAGATCCCGGGCGTGCACCGAGACGACCGGGCTGTCTGCCCGCAGGGCGTGCTTGATGTCGTGCATCGAGACGCATCCGAGCAGCTTCCGCTCCGCGTCGACGACGAACAGCCGGTGCCGTCGCGTGGCGAGGAACTTGTCCACGATCTCGGCATAGCTGGTGTCCGGCGAGAGCGTCTCGGGATCCGGGCGTGCCAGGGCATCGACGCGCAAACCGGCAAGCGCCGCCTCCTCCATCCGGAACGACAGTTCGACTCCGCGCCGCTGCAGTGGCTCGGTGTAGACGGAGTACGGATAGAGCCGTCGCGCCACAACGCTGGCGGTGATCGAAGCCACCATCAGGGGCAGAATCAACTCGTAGTTGCCGGTGAACTCGAACAGCATCAGGATCGCCGACAGTGGGGCGTGCGAGCTGCCGGCGGCCACCGCCGCCATGCCGACCGCGGCGTAGGCGCCGAAGTTGGTCTCGAGGCCCGGCACCAGCGCGTGCAGCCCGTATCCGTAGGCGCCACCCACCATCGCCCCGCAGAACAGGGATGGCGTGAAGACGCCTCCGGCACCTCCGCTGCCCAGCGTGAGTGCGGTCGCGATCAGCTTGACGGCCGGCAGCAGCAGCAGCAGCGCGAGCGGCATCGCCCCGGTCAGCGCCTCACGGATGGTGTGGAAACCGCTGCCGATCGCCTGCGGGACCAGCAGCGACAACCCGCCGAGCGCGAGCATCCCGACCACCGGGCGCACCCAGAGCGGCAGCCGGGTCCGCTGGAACCCTTTGGCCATGCCGCGCACGCCCAGAGTGAACGCCACCGACGCGAACGCGCCGACGATTCCCAGCCCGAGGCAGGCCAGGATCTCCCACGCGCTGCCCAGGACATAGTCCGGCAGGGCGTAGATGGGCGTGTTGTGCTCAGCCGCGCGGGCGATCAGCGTGGAGATCACGGCGGCGACGACGATCGGGCCGAAGATCTCGAGCGCGAAGCTGCCGAGGATGACCTCCATCGCGAACAGCGCGCCGCCGATCGGGACGTTGTAGGCGGCTGCAAAACCGGCGGCAGCGCCGCAGCCGACCAGGACCTTGATCCGGAACGGTGGCAGGCCGGTGCGCTGCCCCAGCCAGGAGGAGATGGCCGACCCGAGCCGGATCAGCGGGCCTTCGCGTCCCAGCGCCCCGCCCGCGCCGACCGTGAAGACGGCCGCCAGCGCCGACAGCGCGGTCGTCCGCAACGGCACGCGTCCCTCGTGGAGGGCCACCGCTTCGATCAGAGACGACATGCCCCGCCCGCTCACCGGTTCGCGGGCCCACCAGACGATCAGCGCCACCGCCACGCCGCCCGCTCCGGTGGCGAGCAGTACGTGCAGCGCGCTCAGCCGTTCGACGGCATGGATCAGGTCGGGCCAGTATCCCCACAGCGCCGTGCGGACGAAGTCGATCGCACGGTGCACGAGCACACCGAGCAGACCGGCCGCCACTCCGACGGCGGGAATCGACACGAAGAAGATCCGGTCTTCGCGCGTCGACAGCGCGAAGCGCCGGGCGAGGAAGTAGTCCACCCGCCGCAGCGCCCGTCGCAGCAGGCGCAACCAGCCCACGAGCCACCGGGTCATCGCGCCCGCAATGTATCAACCGAAGGACGCCGGAGCCGCTCGGGCACCGCGAGACCGCTGCGCGTCATTCGTAGCGCAGCGCAACGACCGGGTCGAGGCGCGAGGCTCGCCAGGCCGGCACCAGGCAAGCGAGCACCGTCACTCCCACCGCCAGCAGGGCGACGACGGCCGCATCTCCGACGGACAGCCGCAGCGGGACGGACTCGAGAAAATAGACCTGCGCGATTTCCGGCCCGAACGAGAGCAGTTCGAAGCGGGTCATCACGGTCGCAGCCAGAGCGGCAATCAGCAACCCCAGTACAGCGCCGGCGGCCCCCAGTACTCCCCCGTAGGCCAGGAAGACG
This sequence comes from uncultured Thermoanaerobaculia bacterium, assembly GCA_964618415.1. GTDB lineage: Bacteria > Acidobacteriota > Thermoanaerobaculia > Multivoradales > JAGPDF01 > JACTMI01. The sequence continues at coordinate 1,938 of CAZUAT010000039.1, read as the reverse complement.
ACGCGCAGCCGGCGCGGTGTCAGACCGAGCGCTGCCAGGACGCCGAGGTCGCGCATCCGCTCGCGCACCAGCACCACCAGCGTCGAGGCGACGTTGAACGTGGCCACCAGGACGATCAGGCCGAGCAGCAGGAACAGCGCGCGCTTCTGCAGGTCGAGGGCGGCGAACAGGTCGCGATTGAACCGCTGCCACTCGATCGCCACGAAGGCATCGCCGAGGGCGGCGCGGATCGCTTCCGCCGCCTGCGGCGCCCTGTCCGGCCTCGCCAGCGACACCTCCCAAAGGCCCAGGCCGGACCCCGGCACGCCCTCGACGATCGCCGGGTCGACGACCGCCCACCTGTTGTCGAACTCCGAAAAACCGGTGGCGAACGTGCCCGCCACCTCGAGCGTGCGAAAGGCAAACCGCGGTGTCCCGTCTTCGACTCCGAGCAGGGCGAGGCGCAGCGTCGAGCCCGCGTCGACCCCCAGCTGCTCGGCAAGCCGGCGACCGAGCCGCACGCGCCACGCCCCGGTGGCCGAACGGCCGAGCGGCGCCCCGTCCCCCGCGAACACGCCCGCGGTGGCCGGCGTGGCCCGCAGTGTGACTTCGGCCTCCGCCCCGGCAGAGGTGACGACCCCTTCGAGATAGCGCACGTGCGCGACCGCAGTCACGCCCGGCACCGCCCGCAGGCGTTCGATCGGATCCACGCCGTCGGCGCCCGCGGCCGGATAGACGAGCACCGCGGCGTTTCCCCCCAGCAGCTTGTCGATCAGGTCTTCCCGGTAGCCGGTCATCAGCGCCATGGCGATGCCCAGCGCCGCCACGCCCAGGGTCGTCGCCAGCAGTGCGGCGCGGCCGCTCGAGCTGAGCAGGCGACTGCGCGAGTCGGTGAGCAGCCGACGGGCGAGCGTCCAGGTCAGGGGTCCCGGCAGAACCCCGCGACCTTCGTTCATCGCCCCGGGTGCGGGTCCGGCCGGGCCGGAATCGAGTCGAGGAAGCGCCGGAACAGCGGCGCGGCGTCGTGCGGCCCGGGGGCCGCCTCGGGGTGGTACTGCACCGAGAAGGCCGGCCGGTCGACGACCTCGAGCGCCTCGACGGTGTTGTCGTTGAGATTGAGCTCGCGCACCCGGCAGCGCGACGGCAGGGAGTCCGCGTCGACCGCGAAGCCGTGGTTCTGGCTGGTGATCGCCACTTTGCGCGTGTCGAGATCGACCACCGGCTGGTTGCCGCCGTGATGGCCGAACTTGAGCTTGAAGGTTCGCGCTCCCATCGCCAGCCCGAGCAGCTGGTGCCCGAGACAGATGCCGAACGTCGGAACGCCCGAATCGACCAGCTCGCGCACCGTTTCGATCACGCCCACGAGCGGCTCCGGGTCGCCCGGTCCGTTCGACAGCACGACCCCGTCGACGCCGAGCTCGGTCGCCCGCGAGGCTGGCGTCGATGCCGGCAGCACGTGGAGCTCCGCTCCCTGTGCCGCCAGCGCCCGCAGGATGTTCGACTTGCAGCCGAAGTCCCACACCGCCAGCCGGTAGCGTGGCGACCCGACCGCCGGCACCACGCGCTCGGCTGCCGGAGTGACGTCCTCGACGAGCGCGCGTCCGGCCATATCCGGAAAAGCGCGCACCTCCGCGAGCAGGTTCTCCACGTCCGAGCGCTCCGTCGTCAGGACACCTTTGAGCGCGCCGTGTTCGCGCAGCCGACGCACGACCGCCCGCGTGTCGATGCTGTCGAGCGCCGGAATGCCGTGCCGCGACAGGTACGCCGGCAGTGCCTCCTCGGCCGTGTAGTTCGAGGGCGCAGCCGTGAACCGGCGGGCGACGAATCCCTCGACCCACGGCCGGTCCGACTCGGACACGGCGCCGTCGACCCCGTAGTTACCAATGTGGGGCTGCGTCATCACTACGATCTGGCCGCGATAGGAGGGGTCGGTGAGGACCTCCTGGTAGCCGGTCATCG
>CAZUAT010000038.1:0-32627 GCA_964618415.1 uncultured Thermoanaerobaculia bacterium | reverse complement strand
GTGAATCGGCCCGGGAAAGCCGGAGGCTCCGACTCTTGAGAGGATGGAGCCATGAGCAAGCGAGGTGAGCCCCTCCCCGTTTCGCTACCGCTGGCGGGCTGACGGGCCAGCTCGCGTTGAGCCCTTCCCCGCTTCGCTACCACTGCCAGGCTGCCAAGCCAGGTTGACTGCGCATTCGCGCGCGGGCGGGCTTGCAGTTGGTGGCCCATCGTAGGCTCGCTTCCGGAGGTGGCGGTGGGGGAGTGGGCCGGGCTGGGGGTGGGGTTCTTTCGGCGGTCGCCGGAGGTGGTGGCGGTCGAACTGCTGGGGCGGTACCTCGTGCGCGAGCTGGACGGGGAGCTGCTGGCGCTGCGGGTGGTGGAGGTCGAGGCGTATCTGGGGGCGGGGGATCGGGCGGCGCACACGTTCGGGGGGCGGCGCACGGCGCGGGTGCGGTCGATGTACCTGGGCGGCGGGCATGCGTACGTCTACCGGATCTACGGCCTGCACGACTGCATCAACGTGGTGGTGGGCGAGGTCGACTCGGGCCAGGCGGTGCTCCTGCGCGCCGGCGAGGTGGTGGCGGGAGAGGCGACCATGCGGCGCCTGCGCGGCCTGCCGGAGGGCGCGGAGCCGATCAAGGCGGGGCAGCTGGCCGGCGGGCCGGGGCGGCTCTGTCAGGCGCTCGCGATCGATCGCTCGCTCGACGGCGCGTCGCTGCTCGGCGGGACGCTCCGACTGGCGCACGGTCGCCCGGTGCCGGAAAGCGAGGTCGTGCGCGGGCCGCGGGTCGGCATCGACTCGGCCGGCGAGGCGGCCCATTGGCCGCTGCGCTATGCCGTTGGAGAGAGCCGGGAGGTGACGCGCCGAAGCGCGCTCACGCCTTCTTGGCGACGAACTTGATGAGCCCGTTCTTGGCCAGGCGCCAGAACAGCAGCTGTGTGTCGAGAGCCGGCAGCGGGCCGAGCTTGATGAGCGCCGCCAGATTGCTCGAGCCGTCGATGCGCGTGAGCGCGAACCCCTCCTGCGGCGACAGGCTCATCTTGGCGATCTCCTCCATCGGCTTCGCCAGGACCGGGACCGAATCCAGCTTGAGGCCCGAGGCCTCGAACTCCTTGCTCAGCCGGTCGTCGATCTTCTGCGCCGCGGCGCCGATCTTGGCGTTGTCCGGCTCGAGCGCGCGCGCCGCCCGCACGTGGCGCAGCGCCGCGTCGAGCTCCTTCTTGTCGAGCAGCTGACGAGCCGCCTCGACCAGCGACTCGCCGGTCGGCGTGGCGTTCGGATTGCCGGCGACCCCCGCCCCGTCCGATGCCGCCGCGAGGCCGCGCGGGCGGACGATCTTGATCCGCCGCGAGAGGCGCTGACGGAGCAGGATGCGACAGACGTGAAACTCGCTGGCCAGCGCCTTCTTGCAGATGTCGGCGATCGAGCGGTCGTCGTCGATCAGCGCCAGCACCTGCGGCGCCCCGTCGATCAGATCGGACTCGTCGAACTCGGCCACCACCACCGGTACACACTGGGCGTCGGGGATCTCGGCGCGGATGCGCTTCCACTCGTCGAGCCGCTGCATCCCCTCGAGGACGATTGCCGCAACGTCGAGCGAGAGCGCCACCATGTGGTGCGTTTCCGGCAGCCGCTTGTCGAGAAACCGGAAGTCGCCCTCCGGCCAGCTGAAGACGTCGTAGATCCCCTCCTCGGCCTTGATGCGCAGCATCCGGTGCAGATCCTCCTCGGAGATCGCCCCGACCGTGGTCAGGATCTTGCCGAGGAGCATCTTGTTGCTCTCCTGCATCTTCATCGCCTGCGCGAGCTCGTTCTCGGTGACGAACCCGTGGCTGACCAGGAAAGCGCCGAGGTGCTCGGCGGGGTCCGACGAGGCCGAGGAGATCACCCGGCCCTCGCCGAAGAAGATCTGCTTCTGTACCTGGCCGTTGTCGACCACGAGCGTGCCGGTCTTCTTGCTCATCGAGAGCCACTGAAGGAGCTCGGCGAGCTCCATCGTCTTCAGATTTCCGGTGATGCTCATGGGGCGCGGAGGATTCTACGCAGGCGGTTGCGGCGTGTCTGTGCGGCGCGCCGCTCAGCGACGCGCCACGGTCGTGCCGCGCTGGCCCTGATAGTGACTCGAGGATCCCGGCTCGCCGTAAGCCACGTCGGGCTCGGACTCCATGGCGATGAAGATCAGCTGCGCGATGCGGCGCCCCGCCTCGAGCACGAACGGAGTCGGGCCCAGGTTCTGCAGCTCGAGCGTGATCTCGCCCTCGAATCCAGGGTCGCACCAGCCGGCGAGCGAGTGGTTGATCCACAGCCGGCCGAGCGTCGACTTGAGCTTGAGGTCGCAGGCGACGTTGCGCGGGATGCGCACGTACTCGAGCGTCGAGGCGAGTACGACCTCGCCTGGAAACAACTTGAAGCTCGCGGCGCGCGACTCCTCGGGTTCGCGGGTCGGGCAGATCCAGTGATCGGAGAGCCGAACATCGTAGCTCGCCGCGTTGACCTGCTCGGGCACGAACGGCGATACGCCGCCGGCCTCGCCCCACTGGCGGATCCAGCGGTCGGGCTTGATCATCTTTCGAAGTGCACCGGCAGCGTGAGGTCCTCGCGCTGAATCGTCTCGACGAAGCGGATCGTGCGCCGCGTCAGCGACATGAACAGCGTGTGCGTGCGTGCGCCTCCGCCGAAGAAGCGCACCCCGTGCAGCAGCTCGCCCGGCGTCACGCCGGTGCAGGAGAACAGAATCTGCTCGCCCGGCGCGAGGTCGGTGGTCTGGTAGATGCGGTCGAGGTCGTGGAAGCCGAGCTCGGCGAGCCGCTGGCGCTGGTGATCGTCCGTGGCCACCAGGCGCGCCTGGATCTCGCCGCCCAGGCAGCGCATCGCGGCAGCCGTGATGACGCCCTCCGGAGCGCCGCCGGTGCCCATCACCGCGTGCACTCCGGTGCCGCGCACCGCGGCGGCGATGCCGGCCGACAGGTCGCCGTCGCCGATCAGCCGGATCCGCGCCCCGGCGGTGCGGATGTCCTCGATCAGCCGCTCGTGCCGCGGCCGGTCGAGCACCACGATCGTCAGGTCCTCGATGTCGCGCTCGAACGCACGCGCCAGCGCGCGCAGATTCTCGGCAACGGGCGCGTCGATGTGGAGCCGTCCGCGAGCCGTCGGGCCGACCACCAGCTTGGCCATGTAGGTGTCGGGTGCGTGCAGCAGACCGCCGCGCTCGGCGGCCGCCAGCACCGCGGTGGCGTCCGGCGCGCCAGTGGCACACAGGTTGGTTCCCTCGAGCGGGTCGACCGCGATGTCGACGCCGACGGCGCTGTCGTTGCCCTTCTCGCTGCCGACCTGCTCGCCGACGTAGAGCATCGGCGCCTCGTCCCGCTCCCCCTCGCCGATCACGATGCGCCCGGCGATCGCCAAGGCGTCGAGTTCGTGCCGCATCGCCTCGACCGCCACCCGATCGGACTTCTCGCGGTCGCCGAGGCCCATCGTGTGCGCGGCGGCGATCGCCGCCTGTTCGGTGACGCGGATGAAATCGTGCTCGAGGATGCGGTCGATGGAAGGCATCAGCGGTCGCCTCCGGACCTGGCCGACGACCTGTGGGCCGAGGGCATCGGCGGGTTGTACGACGGGATGCCGGTGATCGCCTCACCGATCACCAGGCCGTGGATGTCGTGCGTCCCCTCGTACGTGAAGACCGACTCGATGTTCATCATGTGGCGGATGACCGGATAGTCGTCGACGATGCCGTTGGCGCCCAGGATCTCGCGCGCGATCCGGGCGCACTCGCGCGCCACCCAGATGTTGTTGCGCTTGCCGAGCGAGATCTGGTGCGGCTGGATGCGGCCCGCGTCCTTGAGCCGACCGAGCTGGAGGGCGAGCAGCTGGCCCTTGGTGATCTCGCTGATCATCCAGGCGAGCTTCTCCTGCACGATCTGGTGGGCGGCGATCGGCTGGCCCATGAACTGAACGCGCTGCTTGGCGTACTCGAGGGCGGTCCAGTAGCACTCCATGGCGGCGCCCAGCCCTCCCCAGGCGATGCCGTAGCGGGCCTGCGAGAGGCAGCCGAGAGGCGCCTTGAGCCCGATGCCTCCGGGCAGGATGGCGTCCTCGGGCAGGCGCACTCCCTGAAAGCCGAGCTCGGAGGTGACGGAGGCGCGCAGCGAGAACTTGCCGTGCTGTTCCGGCGCCGTGAAGCCTGGCGTCCCCTTCTCGACCAGGAAGCCGCGGATGCCGTCCTCCGTCCGCGCCCAGACGACCGCCACGTCGGCGATCGTGCCGTTGGTGATCCACTGCTTGGCGCCGTCGAGCACCCAGCCGTCGGCGGTCTTGCGGGCCACGGTGCGCATGCCGCCGGGGTTGGAGCCGAAGTCCGGCTCGGTCAGGCCGAAGCAGCCGATCGCCTCGCCGCTGGCCAGCTTGGGGATCCAGTGGTCCCGCTGCGCCTGTGAGCCGTAGGTGTAGATCGGGTACATCACCAGCGAGCTCTGGACGGAGGCGAAGCTGCGCAGGCCGGAGTCGCCGCGCTCGAGCTCCTGCATCATCAGGCCGTAGGCGATCGAGTCCAGGCCGGGCAGGCCGTACTCGGAGATGGTGGCGCCGAACAGGTTCAGGGAGCCCATCTCGGGGACCAGGTCGAGCGGGAAGCGCCCCTCCCGGTTGCACTCCTCGATGATCGGCTTGATCCGATCCTCGACCCACTCACGGACCGAGTCGCGGACCAGCCGCTGCTCCTCGCTCAGCAGCGAGTCGAAGTCGATGAAATCGACGCCGGGAAAGCGATTCACGGACAGTCCTCCTTCGGGACGAAACGGGTCGGATCCGGCCCGTGGCGCTGTCGGGAGCGTCCTCGTCCGGCCGGGCACCGGGTAGAAACGCCGTTCAGCCTAACATGCGGTCCGGCAGGCCTGGCGCCGCAGTAGGATGGCGCCATGGGTTTCCCGGGCGGCAGTGCGTGGGGCATGGCCAAGGACATCGCCGACGGGGTCCTGCTGCCGACCGAGCGGACCTGGGCCCGGCTGCAGCCGGCCGAGCTCGACAGCATCGCGTTCGAGCTCGAGCGCGCCCTGCGCGACGTGCGCGGCAGCCAGCCGGCGATCGACGACCTGCCGGCCGTCCAGCTGCGCAACCGCAAGCTGCAGCGGCTCAACGGCGCCGTCACCATGCTGCGCGGCTTCCAGGCGCGGCGCCGGCCCGGCCGCGGCGCCTGAGCGGGGCGGCCTCCCGGTGGTCCGCACGCTCGCTCCGGCCCTCCTCGGCCTGCTCGCGGCCCTGCTGTTCGACGTCAGCTGCCGGCGCCTCGGCCTGAGCCCTCCCGGCTTCCGGGAGCCGGTCCGCCGGGGCCTGGGCGGGCTCGTCCTGGCGGCGGTCCTGACGCTGGGGGTCTTCCAGCCGCTCGCCGCGCTCGGCATGGAGTCCGGGCCGATCGATTTCGGGGCGATCCCGGCTTGGCAGCTGTTCCTCGTCCACGCGCTGCTCGTGCTGGGCCTGCTGGCGTGGTGGGCGGCGGGATGGCTCGGCGAGCCGGGCGGGTCGCTGGCCACGCAGGTGGGCTGGCGGGCGGCCGCTCCGTTGCGGGAACTGGCGATCGGTGTCGCCCTCGGCGTCGCCTCGTGGGTGGTCGTCGTCACCTGTCTCGTGCTGACCGCCCTGCTGGCCGCCGCCGTCGGCGTCGAACACTGGCTGCCCGATCGCCCCGCTGCCGCCCTGCCGTGGATGGCCGGTCTGCCGCTCGCTCTGCGGGCCACCCTCGCGCTGTCGGCGGGAGTCGTGGAGGAGACGTTCTTCCGCGGCCTGCTGCAGCCGCGCGTCGGATTGCCGGTGTCGACGGCCCTTTTCGCCATCGCGCACCTGTCGTGGGAGCAGCCGTTCATGCTGCTGGGTGTGACCCTGCTGTCGGTCTTCTACGGCCTGGTGGCGCGCTGGCGGCAGAGCGTCCTGGCGCCGATCGCAGCCCATTTCGTCTTCGACGCGATCCAGCTGCTGATCGTCATTCCCGCCGTCCTGCGCGAGCTCCCCGTCTCGCTGCCGTAACCGCCGGGCGGCCCGCACTTTTGCCTCTGTTAGACTGGCCGCAGGTTCCGCCCCGACCGACAGAGATTCCGTTCGCGCGCCCCAGTCCGCCCCAGTCCGCCCCAGTCCGATGAATCAGCCCGCCCAGCGGCAGTTCCACCTGACGATCGGCAGCCGGTTCGACAACATCGAACTCGTGCAGATGGTCGTCGACGAGGCGCTCGCGGAGGCCGGCGTCGACGAGGACGCCCGCCACTGGCTCGGTCTGGCGCTGCGCGAAGGGGTAGCCAACGCGATCAAGCACGGCAATGCGCAGGACCCGGAAAAGCGGGTCGAGGTCGACCTCGAGCTGCAGCCGGGCGAGGCCGTCCTGCGGATCGCCGACGAGGGGACGGGCTTCGACCCGGACGAGATCAAGGATCCGCTGGCGCCCGAGAACCGCTTCCGGGCCGACGGGCGTGGAATCTTCTACATGCGCAAGTTCATGGACGAAGTACGCTACAGTTTCGCCCCCGGCGGCGGCACGGTGCTGACGCTGCGGAAGCGATTCGAACCGCCGGGAACGGTCGGCACACCCGGCGGCCACGAGCTCTGAACCGGACCCGGCGACGGGCCGCCCACACTTTCCTGCTGCGAGCTGCAACGAGAAACTCGGGAGACCAGGACATGACCATCCAGAAGCGGGTGCGCGATGGCGTCACCATCCTCGACGTCGAAGGCAAGATCACGATCGGCAAGGGGGACGTCGCGCTGCGCGAGGCGGTGCAGGCGGCGCTCGCCGACGGGGCGACGAAGCTCCTGATCGGCCTCGGCAGGGTGACCACGGTCGACTCCTCCGGAGTCGGTGAACTCGTCTCCGCCTATACGACCGTCACCAACCGCGGCGGCAAGCTCAAGCTCGTCAATCTGCCGCCCAAGGTCAACGACATCCTCCAGATCACCCAGCTGATCACCGTCTTCGAGGTCTTCGACGGCGAGGACGAGGCGCTCGGCTCCTTCTGATTGCCCGCCTGCCCGGCGCCGCGCCAGCGCGCGCCGGGCAGCGACAGCAGCTCGCCGCCAGGGTAGTGCCGGAAGCCGTCGAGGTCGGCGGGCAGGATGGCGACGTTGGTGCGCGTGAACAGAGGGATCAGCGGCAGGTCCCGGGCAACGATCTCCTGCACCTCCAGGTAGACCGGCCGCCGGTCGGCCGGGTCGATCAGCCGGCCGCCCAGGTCGAGCAGCGCGTCGAGCTGCGGATTGCGATAGCGCCCGCGGTTGGCGCCCGCCGGCGGCACGTTGCGCGAGTGGAAGACCAGCGCATAGATGTCCGGGTCGGCAATGCCCGTCCGGGTGAGCGAGAAGACCTGGAAAGCTCCGCGCTGGACGTCCTGGAAGAAGGTCGCGAACTCGTGTGAGCGGATCTCGAGCTCGATTCCCGCCTCGGCCGCCATCGCGCGCAGGATCTGCGCCTGCAGCAACGAGGTCTCGTCGGTCGACGTCTTGTAGGTGAGCCGCAGGCGCGGCAGCGGACCGTCCGTGCCGTCGGGATCGGGGTAGCCGGCCGCCTCGAGCAGCCGTGCCGCTTCCCGCGGATCGTGCGGCAGCGCGGGCAGCGCATCGTGGCGGGCCCAGTGCTGTCGCGGCAGCATCGTCTCGGTCACCGTGCCCAGACCGCGCCAGAGCGTCGTGACCAGGCGCTCGCGGTCCAGTGACAGCGCAAGCGCTCGCCGCACCCGCACGTCGCCGAGGTCCGGGTCGTCCAGATTGAGCCCCAGGTAGACGAAGTTGGCGCCCGCGGCGCGCTCGACGCGGAAGCGTGCATCGGCCTCGAAGAGCGGCACCACGTCGGGCGGCAGTCCGTTGACCACCAGCTGGACCGATCCCTTGCGCAGCTCGAGCGCCCGCACGGTCGCGTCGGGGACCTCGCGCAGGACGAGGCGCGCGATGGCAGGCGGGCCGCCTCGAGCCTGCTCGAACGCCGTCAGCTCGACGAAGTCGGGGCCGCGCGCGGCGATGCGATACGGGCCGGTGCCGACCGGGGCGCGGTTCTGATCGTCCGGAGTGCGTCCGGCCGGCACCACACCGACGAACGAGTTCAGGTTGCCGAGCAGCGCGCCGAAAGGCTCGGCAGTCTCGAAGTCGACCGTCTGCGGATCGACCGCGACGACGCGCCGGACCGCCGCGAAGGCGCCGCGCTTGGCTGAGACAACCGTTCCGTCGAGCAGGCTGCCATAGGTCCAGACGACGTCGTCGGCGTCGAACAACGAGCCGTCGTGGAAGCGCACGTCGTCACGCAGGTGAAAGCGCCAGCGCCGCCCCTCGTCGAGCACCTCCCAGCGCCGGGCGAGGTCGGGCAGGTAGGCGCCGGTGGGATCCTGGGTCACCAGACCGTTCATCGTCAGCTCGAATACGCGTCCCGAGGCCTGGTCGGTGGCGATGCGCGGATCGAAGTGGATCGGAGCGCTCTCGAGCGCGACCACCAGTGACCCATCGGCGGGCCGCAGCGCGTCTACCGCGGGGCGACAGCCGGCGCTCAGCGCGAGGAGCGTCGTCGCGAACGCGGCGCGGCAGAGGCCGTGCGGAGAGAAGCGGCCTGTCGAGGGCGGCATCGGAGCGACGATATCGCCGCAGGGGACGCGCCGCGGCCTGCTAGCATGCCTTCCGATCCCGATGCGAGGAGTCTGCCCCTGATCCGCCCGACTCGCCGCTGCGGCGGCGGCCGGCTGGCGGGCGCACTGACGGCGGCGCTGCTGGCGTGCGCTGGCGTCGGGCCGGGCGATGGTCAGGAAGTGCCAGCCGCAGGGGTCGCCGCCCGCGAGGCGGAACTCGAGCGGATCCGCGGCGAGATCGCCGCCCTCACCGCCCGGCTCGGGGAAACCGAGCGCCGCGCGGCGACCCTCGAGGGCCAGATCGAGCGCCTGGCGATCGAGCTTTCCCTGCAGGAGCGGCGGGTGGCCGAGGCCGGGCGCGCCCACGAGGTAGCGGAAGCGCGCGTTGCGCAAGCCGCCGCGCGCATCGAGGACCTGGAGGCGCGGCTCGGCGTCGAGCGGCGACGGCTCGAATCGCGCGTCGCGGGCCTCTATCGGCTGGGCCGGCACGGCACGGTCCGGCTGGCGTTCGCGCTCGAACCGGGCGTGGAGCCGGTGGCTTCGATCCGGTTGCTGCGCTATCTCGTCCAGCGGGACGCCGCCTCGGTGAGCCGGTTCGAGGAGCTGCGCGCGCAGCTGGCGGTCGAACGCACGGGCCTCGAACAGGAGCGGCAGGCGGCCGCCGACTGGCTGGCCAGCCAGGCGACGCGGCGCGACGAACTGGTGCGCCTCGAGCGCCGGCAGGCCGATCTGCTGGCCGGCGCGCGCGGCGAGAGCGCGCGGCTGGCCCGCCAGGCGCAAGAGCTCGTCGAACGCGCCGAGCGCGTGTCGGCGATGCTGGATGCGCTCTACGGACGTGCCGGCGAGCCGCTCGCCGGCCGCCCCATCCAGGATTTCCGCGGGCTGCTCTCGTGGCCCGCGCGCGGCCGCGTGGTGACCCGCTTCGGGCCGCGCCTCGACCCGCGTTACCGCACCCGCGTGCCCCACAACGGGGTCGACCTGGCGACCATCCCCGGCGAGGAGGTACGTGCCGTCTATCCCGGCAAGGTGGTCTTTGCAGCCGACTTCGAGGGATACGGTCCGACCGTCGTCCTGCAGCACGCCGGTCGCGCGTTCACGCTCTACGCGGGGCTGGCGCGCATCCGAGTGCAGCGTGACCAGGTGGTATCGTTGCACGCGACGCTGGGCGAGGCGGACGGCGATCTCTACTTCGAAGTCCGCGTCGGAAACGTCCCCGAGGACCCCGAGCGCTGGGTGCGGTGAGGTCGTCCGCGCGACGCGGCGTCCGCGCCGTCGACCCGGGGACAGGTGAGGAATCGATGAACCGGAGCCGCGGTCTCTTCCTGCTCGTCTCGCTGGCCGTGCTGGTGCCGGTGATGACGACCGTTCTGTGGAGCGCCGGACGGCGCTCGACCGACGGCGACGTGGACTCGCCCTACAAGAATCTGGCGATCTTTTCCGAAGTGCTCAACCTGATTCGCTCCAACTACGTCGATCCGACCGATTCCGGTCAACTGATGGCAGGTGCCTTCGACGGCATGGGCGACGCGCTCGACCCATTCTCGACCTGGGTGCCGGTCGACCAGCTGGCGGTCGCCGACGCCGCCAACGCGGTCGGTCGGTCGCGTAGCGGTCTGACGCTGCTCAAGGATCAGGGGATCGCGTTCGTGCTCGCGGTCGAAGCCGGCAGTCCGGCCGCTCAGGCGGGGCTGCAGGCGGGCGACATCGTCGCCGAAATCGACGGCCGGTCGACGCGCGAAATGCCGACCTGGGCGCTCGAGGCCCAGCTCGCCGGCTCGGTGGGCACGACGCTGAAGCTGCGCGTGCTCCGGCAGGGGGACGATCTGAAACTCGATCTGCCGCTGGCCGACTATCAGCCCCCGGCGCCGGAAGTCGTCGAGCACGAGGGGCTGCCGATGCTGCGCATCGGCAGCTTCGGGCCCGAGACGGTGGCGCAGGCGCGGGCGCTGGTCGAGGGGCTGGCCGCCCGCGAGGCGACGCAGCTGCTGGTCGACCTGCGCGGCGTCGCCGGCGGGTCGCCGGCGGCGGCCTTCGGACTCGCGGCGCTCTTCGCCGACGGCGAGCTCGGGCAACTGGCCGGCCGCAGCGACGAGCCGCGGCGGTTCAATGGCGAGTCGGCCCCCCTCTGGCGGGGTGAAATCGTCGTCCTGGTGGACGCGAGTTCGCAGGGACCGGCCGAGATCCTGGCTGCCGTGCTGCGCGCTCGCGCCGGTGCGCGGCTGGTCGGCGTCGAGACGTTCGGCTGGGCCGGAGAAGTCGAGCCGGTCGAGCTCTCGGACGGTTCTCGTCTGAGGCTCACGACCGCGTTCTATGCGCCGGCCGGCGGGGCGCCGATCTCGACCGGGCTGGCGCCCGATCTGCTCGTGGACGACTTCCCGAGTCACTTCGGGGACCGCGAGAAGCCGCTCGCTGACCGGATCCTCGAGCGCGGCGTCGGCCTGCTGCGCGGCAGCGACGCCGAGCGCCAGGCCGCCTGAGCGGTCCGCGCGTCCGACCGGAGATCGAATTCGCCATGGCTCGCCGTCGCCGCCGCCGCTCCCCCGCACTGCCCCTCGCCCTCCTCGGGGCCGGGGCGCTGTTCGTCGCCGGGTACTGGATCGGGGGCCAGCGGGGGCCGGCCGGCGACCGTCCCGCAGCGCCGAGCTCGGGGCTGGCTTCGCGCGGCTCCGCGCCGCCCCCTGCCTCGGCGGCGCGGAGGAGTCCCGCGCCGCCGGCCCGGGAGGCTGCGCCAGCACGCGCCAGCGAAGTCGAGTCGGTGCCCGCAGCCCGCCCTGCCGCGCGTGCCGCGCGAGTGGCGCTGGTGATCGACGATCTGGGCCGCAGTCAGGCCGAGGTCGATCGCCTGCTCGCCCTCGGGATTCCGCTCTCGTTCGCCGTGCTGCCGTTCGAACCGCAGAGCAGCGCCATCGCGGAACGCCTCGCCGCGGGCGGACACGAGGTGCTGACGCACCTGCCGATGGAGGCGGCGAGCGGCGACAGCCCGGGCCCCAATGCGCTGCTCGAGGACCAGTCGCCCGAGCGCCTCGCGGCCCTCACCCTGGCCGCGATCGAGAAGGTGCCCGGCTCGTCGGGAGTCAACAACCACATGGGGTCGCGAATCACCGCCGACGAAACGGCGATGCGGGCCGTCCTGAGTGTCATCGCGGGGCGCGGACTTTTCTTTCTCGATTCCCGCACGACGGCGCAGTCGGGGGCGTATGACTGGGCGCGCGCGGCCGGCATTCCGACGGCACGGCGCGATGTCTTCCTCGACGACGATCCGGCCGAGGCGGCGGTGGCGACCGAGTTTGCCCGCCTGCTCGAGCTGGCGCGCGAGCGCGGCGCCGCGATTGCGATCGGCCATCCGCGTCCGGCGACCTTTGCGGTACTCGAACGCGAGGTCCCCGCCGCACGCGCGGCAGGCGTCGAGTTCGTGCCCGTCTCCTTCCTGCTCGAACGGACCGAAGTCAATCCCGAGTAGCGCCGCCCGGGGGAGCCGGCCGGTCAGGCGTGGCGCATCGCCTCGATCGGAGGTTCGGCGAGCGGCCGGGCCGCGGCCGCCAGGCCGGCGACGACCGCCAGCAGGGTGGTCAGCAGCGCGACGCCGAGGGCGATGCGGGGATCGAAGCGCCAGTCCACCTCCAGGCCCCGTTCGAGAATCAGTGCGCCGAGGGCGGTGCCGGCCAGAGCGCCGGCGAGACCGCCGGCCAACCCGGTGAGCGCGAACTCGGTGGCGAGCAGAGTCGCCACGCCTCCGCGCGACATGCCGAGCGCCTTGATGATCGCCACCTCGCGGGCCCGCCGCGTTGCCCCGGCGGCCACGGCGCCGGCGAGGATGGCGGCAGCTGCCAGAGCGGTGAATGCACCGACGAACCGGATCCCGAGTCCGACCTGGTCGAGTACCGCCACGACGCGATCGAGCACGTCACGGATCGCGAACAGCGTCACGTTGGGGTAGGCGGCCACCAGGGCCGCGCGCGCGGACTCCTCGCCGCCGGGCGGCAGGCGGGCCGCGGCGATGCGGGTCTGTGGGGCGGCATCGATGACGCCCGGCTCGACGACCCAGAAGAAGTTGATTCCGAAGCTCTCCCAGCGCACGCGACGAAGGCTGGTGACGGTCAGCTCCACCGGGACGCCCTGGATGTCGAAGCGCAGCCGGGAGCCGATCCCGAGCCCGAGGTCGCGCGCGTACTCCTCTTCGACCGACACCTCCGCGAGATCGGGATCGCTCCACAGCCGGCCGGCAACGAGCTCGTTGTCGGGCGCCAGACGCTCGAGCCAGGTCAGGCGCTGTTCGCGCGTGAGCGCCCAACGGCGCCGCTCCAGCTGCCGGCTCTCGGCACCGTCGCCGGGAGCGAGGTCGCGAGCCGCGATTCCGTCGATCGCGCCGAGGCGGGCCATGACGACCGGCACCGAGTCGACGGACGTTGCGCCGCTCCGTGCGAGGGCGGCGCGGACTCCTTCCCACTGCGATGGCTGGATGTCGATCAGAAAAGCGGTCGGAGCGTCGCGGGGCAGTTCGGCGTCGAGGCGAGTGATCAGGCCGCGCTCGACGGTGATCATGGCGACCAGCACGAACGCCCCCAGGCCGAGCGCCACGACCTGCGCCGTCGTGCCGGAGCCCACGCGACTGAGCGCGGCGACGCCCCAGCGCAGCGGCAGCGCGAGGCGCAGGCGAGGAAGTCGGGCTGTGACGGCGATCAGCAGGCGAGCGACCAGCGCCAGGGCGCCGGCGGTGAGTGCGAGACCCGCTGCGAACAGCAGACCGTCGGCGACGGATCGCGCCTGCGCGACGCTGACCGCGACGGTCCCGACCGCCAGGAGCGCGAGGCTGGCGACCGCGGCGCGCCGCGACGGGGCGAGCGGCTCGGCGTCGCGCCGGAGCACCCGCGCCGCCGGCACGCGCAGCGCCGCCGCGAGGGGCGCCGCCGCGAAGATCAGTGAGACGGCGAGCCCGAGCAGCAGACCTCGAAGCACGGCGGCGGGCTGGAAGAGATCGAGCGGCAGATCGGGCAGCAGCGTGACGAGCAGGCGGGGGATCGCCGCCTGGATCGCCATTCCGAGAAGCGCGCCGGCAAGGCTGCCTGCCAGCGCGAGCAGGGCGACCTGGGCCAGGTAGAGGGTCGCGATCTCGCGCGGCGCGGCGCCGAGCGTCTTCCAGACCGCAATCGCGTCGAGGCGCTGGCCGAGCCAGGCCCGCACCGTCTGCGCGATGCCGACGCCGCCGACGAGCAGCGACAGGAGCGCGGCGAGACCGAGGAATCGCTCGGTGCGGTCGATGTTGCGCCGCAGCTCCGGCTGCCCGTCGATGGCGGTGGCGAACTGGAATCGGTCGGGCTCGGGCATTGCGGCACGCAGCCGTTCGACGATCTGGCGCGCAGTCTCGGGTGGGGCGTCGGGCGGCAGCGCGGCGAGGTGCCGGTGTTCCACCCGGCTGCCCAGGGTGATCAGACCGGTGGCCCGCAGGCCTTCGCCAGCGACGTAGAGGCGGGGGCCGAGCGAGAACGCGCTGCCGAGTCGATCCGGTTCGGCGCGCACGACGCCAGTGATCCGGAACGGCCGTCCGCCGACCGAGATGGCGTCTCCGCGCACGAGGCCGAGGGCGCTCAGCAGTTCGGGCGCGGCGACCGCTCCGTCCCCGGCGAGCAGTTCGGCGAGCGGGCGAGGCGGATCGAGATCGAGCTCGCCGTGGAGCGGAAACACGCCGTCGATGCCGCGCAGCTCGACCAGGCGGGTACGGCCGGCACCGCCGTCGTCGAGCGCTGCGACGACGGTGGGCAGCTCGAAGACGCGGGTCTGGCGCAGGCCGGCGAACTGATCGAGGACGGCTTCGGCCTCCGGCGGCAGCGGCTGCCGGCCCTCGACGCGCAGGTCGCCGGCCAGCAGGCGTCGGGACTCGCTCGCCAGGGCGCCCCGCAGCGCCGCGGAGAAGCCGGCCACCGCGACCACGGCGGCCACGCCGACGGCCAGGCAGAGGACGAAGAATGCAAGCCGTCCCCGCGCGCCGCGGGTCTCGCGCCCGAGCTGACGGCGCAGCGCGCGGCCGGTCACGAAACGCGCTCGACCCGTCCGTCGCGCAGATGGATGCGGCGGTCGGCGCGGGCGGCCACTTCCGGATCGTGGGTGACGAGCAGCATCGTGGTGCCGCGCTCGGCGCGCAGGCGCGCCAGGAGCTCGAGCACGCGGGCGCCGGTGGCGCCGTCGAGATTGCCGGTCGGTTCGTCGGCCAGCAGCAGGTCGGGCCGCGGTGCGAAAGCGCGGGCGAGCGCCACGCGTTGTTGCTCGCCGCCCGACAACTGTGCGGGGTAGTGGTGTCCGCGCTCGCCCAGGCCGACCTCGGCCAGCATCTGCCGCGCCTGGTCGACCGGTGCGGCGACGTCGGACAGCTCCAGCGGCAGCAGGACGTTCTCGAGCGCGGTCAGGTTGGGCAGCAGCTGGAACGACTGGAAAACGAAGCCGAGCCGGCCGCGTCGCAGCCGTGCCAGCTCGCGCTCCGACAGCGACTCGATGGCGAGGCCGTCGAGCCGTACCGAGCCGGAGGTCGGCTTGTCGAGGCCGGCCGCCAGACCGAGCAGAGTCGATTTCCCCGAACCGGACGGCCCGAGGATGGCGACGAACTCACCCGGCATCACCGCGAGGTCGATCGCGTCGACCACCGTGAGCTCCCGCTCGCCGGACTGCAGCCGCCGGGTGACCTGACGCAGCTCGAGACGGGGAGTCGGATCCGGCATGAGGGCCGGGCAGCGTAACACGGGGGCTCGGAGGCACGTGCCGGTCTAGGATGCGCCGATGCGACGGCGACGGGGACGACGTGCGGACAGACGCAGCGGGCGCATGGCACCCGGGATCGCACCCGCGATCGCGTGGCTCGCACTGGCGCTGGCAGCGGGCTGCGGCGGCGACGCAGCCGGGCCGGTGGCCACCCCCGAACCGACCGCCTTGCCGCCAGCCACGACCGCACCGCCATCGGGCGCCGGCGAACTGCCGCGGATCGTCTTTCTGGGTGACAGCCTGAGCGCCGGCTTCGGGCTGGCGGAGGAGGAGGCGTTTCCGGCTCTGGTGGGGGAGGAGCTGGCGCGGCGCGGTCTCGCGGTGCGCGTGATCAATGCGGGCGTTTCGGGCGACACGACGGCGGGCGGGCTCGAGCGGCTGGCCTGGCTGCTGGCGCAGCGGCCGAGGCTGGTGGTCGTGGAGCTGGGCGCCAACGACGGCCTGCGCGGGCAGCCGGTCGAGGCGATCGAGGCCAACCTGCGCGAGATCGTGCGGCGCAGCCGGGAGGCCGGCGCCGTGGTGGCGCTGTGCGGCATGCGGATGCCGCCGAGTTACGGCCGCGACTACGCCTCGGCGTTCGAAGCGATCTACCCGCGCCTGGCGCGCGAGCTCGAGCTGCCGCTGCTGCCGTTCCTGCTCGAAGGGGTCGCGGCGCGGCCGGAGCTCAACCTGCCCGACGGCATCCACCCGAATCCAGCCGGTCACCAGCTCGTGGCCCGCACCGTCGCCGACTTCCTCGAGCCGCTGATCCGCGAGCTGGAGGCGGGCCGAGGGGTACCGGAAGCCGCGTAAGGGCGATCAGCATCCGGCGGCTCAGGGCTCGCCGGTCGCGCGCTCCGCCCGCTTGGCTGCCTCCCAAAGCTCGTCCATCTCGGCCAGGGTGGCTCCATGGAGCGGGCGGCCGCGCTCGGCCAGGCCAGCTTCCACGGCGGCGAAGCGGCGGCGGAACTTCAGATTGGCAGCGGCCAGTGCGCCCTCCGGATCGATCTCCAGGTGTCGGGCGAGGTTGGCGATCGCGAACAGGAGGTCCCCGGTCTCCTCGCGCAGACGTTCGCGCCGGGCCGCGTCGTCGCTGCCGGGCGCGGCGGCGATCTCGGCTCGCAGCTCGACGAGTTCCTCGTCCACCTTGGCGAGCACGGCCGCCGCGTCCGGCCAGTCGAAGCCGACGCCCGAGGCCTTCTGGGTGAGACGGTAGGCGGCCACGAGCGCCGGGAGCGAGGCGGCTGCGGCGCCGTCGAGCAGCGACCCGCGGCCGCTCGACTCGCGGCTGAGCTTGCGGCGCTCCCAGCTGTCACGCACCGCCCGCGCGTCGGCCAGCCGCTCCCCGCCCTCGGCGAGCGCGAAGACGTGCGGGTGACGGTCGATCATCTTCGCTTCGACGCGGTCGATCGCATCGGCAAGCCGGAAAGAGCCGGCTTCTTCGCCCAGCCGCGCGAGGAAGGCGACCTGGAACAGCATGTCGCCGAGCTCGCCGACCAGGTCGTCCATATCGCCGCGGTCGAGCGCGTCGGCCGTCTCGTGCGCCTCCTCGAGCAGGTAGGCGCGCAGGTCGGCGAACGTCTGTTCACGATCCCACGGGCAGCCGTCCGGGGCGCGCAGGCGCGCCACCAGATCGAGCAGGCGGGCGAGGTCGGTCGGGGCGGACGCGGGGGTCGGATTCACCCTGCTAGCATACCGACCAGTCCATGCAGGCCCGCGCAGGCTGGAGGTCGGTTCGAGGTGGGTGAGATCAGGGTCACCGACAAGCGGATGTTCACGCCCGACGGGCGCCTCCGGGAAGAGTTCGAACGCGAGCTCGCGGCGCCGTCCGCCGCGGAGGAGCCGTCCGCGGAGTCGACGGCGCCAACGTCGACGCCGGAGCCGTCATCGTCTGCGGCAGCGCCACCCGCGGCCGAACCCGCGCCGGCTGCTGCGCCCGCGACAGCCGACGCCGCCAGTGTCCCGACACTGCCTCCCGGCCTCGACCATCCACCGCCCGGTCTGCTGGAGCTGGTCGAGTTCCTGGCCGGCTGGTCGGTGGCGTGCATGGGCGAGATGCCACTGCCCGACGGCCGCCTGGTACGGGACCTCGACGCGGCCCGGTTCTACATCGACCTCCTCGGAGCCCTGCGCGACCGGTTCGGCCGCGGGCTGTCGCCGCAGGAGCTCCACTTCGTCGAGAGCTATCTCGATCAATTGCGGCTCCGGTATGTCTCGCGCACGGGCTAGGTATCTCGCGCTCCTGCTGCTGGTCGGGGTGCTGCTGAGCGCCTCGGCGCCGGCCGCCGCCACGTCCACCGGAGCGGTCTTCGCGCCGGCCGGCTTCGAAATGACGCGCAGCATCCAGCTGTCGTTCAAGCGGTTGCAGGAGCTCTGGCTGCAATGGCTCGGCGCCTCGCTCCAGGACAATCCGGCGCGGGCCGGCGAGACGCTGCGCAGCCTCCAGGCCACGGCGCGTCAGCTCGGCTTCGTGCGCCTGCCCGAGCTGGCGCTCGGCGCTGCGGCGCGGGCGCGCCAGGCGGCCGGGGAGGGCGACTTTGCCCGCGCGCGGCGAGCGCTCGACGCCGCCGAATCGCTCGATCCGGGACGTTCGGACGTCGCCTTCACGGCCGCGCGCGTCGCCTGGCTGCAGGGCGATCGTCTCGGCGCCCTGGCGCATCTGTGGGCGGCGTGCGGACGGCTCGCGTCGCCGCCCGAGCGGCCGGATCTGCTGGCGCGCACGGCGCTCTGGGGGATGCTCGTCGCGGCGCTCGCCGCTGCGCTCTTCCTGGCCGCGCTTCTGGTCGCACGCGGCGGTGAGCTGTATCGGGGACTGCACGCGACGCTGGCGGGCATGATGCCGGCCGGTGCGGCCCACGTCCTGGCGGCGGCCGTGCTGGTCGGGCCGTTCCTGGTCCCGGGCGGGCTGGCGATCGGCGTGCTGGTCGTGTCGGTAGCGCTCTGGGTCCGCGCCTCGACCAGTGAGCGGCTGGGGCTGTTCGCGGTCTGGCTGATCCTCATCACCGTGCCGGTCGGCACGGACCGGATCGTGCGCAAGATGACGCTCGCGCAGTCGCCGCCGATGCGGGCGCTCGACGACTTCGAGCACGGGCGCCTCTCCGGGACGCTGTTTACCGACCTGGCGGTGCTGCGCAGCGCGCTGCCCGACTCGGCGTCGGCGCTCGAGGTCACCGCCGATGTGCATCGCACTCTGGGACAGTGGGAGATCGCGCGCGGTCTCTATCGCCAGGTGCAGGCGCGCGAAGGGGGCTCGTCCGCGGCGCTGCTCAATCTCGGCGCCGACGCCTTCCGCAAGGGGGACTACACGGCCGCCAACGAGTACTTCAAGCGCGCTGCGGAGTCCGGCAGCTCGTCGGCGGCGGCCTGGTACAACCTGAGCCTGTCGTACTCCGAGTCGTACCTGTTCGGCGACTTCCAGGAGGCGCTGGCGCGCGCGCGGGCGATCGACAACGACCAGGTCGACCGCTGGATCCGCTCGCCCAGCCCGGACCGCGTGCTGACCTTCAACGGCGGCCTCGAGCGGCGCGAGGAGATCGGTCGCCAGCTCTCCGAGGTCTGGAGCCGCGAAACGGGGCCGGGCGGCGGAACCGCTCACCGCCTCGCCGGCTGGCTGCCGCTGGTGGCGGTCGGCGTGGCGGCGCTTGCCGCGCTGTTGCTGGGAGGGGTCCGGTCGCAGTTGCCGGGTGGTGGCCTGGGAGGGCTCGACGCACTGCCGCGGACAGTCGCGGACTGGGCGCGCGCGCTGCTGCCCGCGCTCGATGCCGCCGAGGTCGGCCGCGGCGGGCGCAACATGTGCCACGGCCTTCTGCTTGCCGCTCTGGTTACGCTGCCGCGCTGGCCGTCGCTGGGCGGCGACTTTCGCGCCACCGCGACGCTGACGCGAATGGCGACGCTCGTGGCGGCGACCGGCCTGCTGATCTACTTCGCTCTCGGTGTCCGGCGCGCGCTGGCGCGGGACGGTCGCTGAAGGAGTCGCCATGGCCCTCGAAGGCGATCTTTCGATCTTCCGCCTGCCGGACATCCTGCAGGTCATCGCGCAGCAGCAGAAGACCGGCATTCTCACCGTCCAGGGCGAGCACGACATCCTCGCGGTCTCCTTCCACCGCGGAGAGATCGTCGCCGCCGATGCGCTCAATCAGAGCTTCGAGGAGATGCTCGGCGAAGTCCTGGCGAGCCAGGGAGTTCTGCCGCCGGAGCGCTTCCAGCGCCTCGCCGAGGAGCACCGCACGACGGCCGGGGAGCGCCTGGCGGACTTCCTGATTCGCCGCGACGCGATCACCCGCGAGCAGCTGCTGGCGGCGCTGCGCTTCCAGACCTATCGACTGCTGCTCGAAGTGCTGCGCTGGCGGCAGGGTGAGTTCAAGTTCTACACCGGCGAGGAGGTCGCCTTCGAGGAGGGGATGGAGCCGCTCGCGGTCGACGAGGTGCTGTTCCGCTCGATGCGCGACCTGCTCGGCGAGGGCACGGTGGCGGGCGCGATGCCGCACGGTTTCGTCGCCTACGAGCGGATCCCGTCCAAGCGCCCGCTGCGAGTCGCGCGCGAAGGGGCGATCGTGCCCGAGGCGAGCGGCGACGACGTCATCTGGATCTCGCTCGACGAGGAGACGGTGCTCGACCGGCTCGACGGCCGGACGCGCGCTGCGCAAGTGGCGATCGAGTCCGGTCTCGGCGAGATGCGGACGCAGTACGCGCTGTTCCATCTGCTGCGCGTCGGCCTGGTGCGGCCGAGCGCCGAGCACACGACGGCGGGCACTGCCGCCGGCGTCGCATCCCCGGCTCCCGAACCGCCGCCGATCGTCACGACGGTCCGCGAGATCACCCGGGTCGACGAGCCGCCGGCGCCGCCGCCGGAGCTGCAGCCGGTCGCACCGGCTCGCCCCCCGGTCGAGCTGCCGTTGCGCGCCGAGGTCGACCGTCGCCTCGACGCGACGGGCACCGGGACCGGCACCGGGGTGCGGCGGGCTCCCGTTCGGCCGCTCCCGGCCGGGCGGGTCGCGGCGGCCGGTGCGGCTGCCGGCCTGATCGCGGCCCTCCTGATCGTCGGCCTCGCGGCGTTCCGACCCGGGCGGCTGCTGCAGCCGTTCCCGACCGGAGTGGAAGCGCGCGCCTCGTTTGTCCAGCTCGAGCGCCGGGCCCGATTCGCCACCATCGATCGCGCCTCGCGCACCTTCTACCTGCTCGAGGGACGCTACCCGGCCAGCCTCGAGGATCTGGCCGGCCGGGGGCTGCTCGCCCGGCAGCAGCGGTTCGACCCCCACGGCCAGCGCCTGATCCTCGAACCGACGGAGGACGCCTACCGCCTGACCGTCGACGGCATGATGCCCGAGGCGGGGGGCGAGGTCCTCGAGAGCGTGAGCGGCGACGTCCTGCTGGACCGCGCCCTGTTCGCCCAGGTTCAGGCCGAGGCCGGCGTCCCGCTGGTCCTGCTGGACTGACCGGTTCGCCCGTCCGGGTGGCCACCCGGGAAGAAACCTAAGCGTCTTACTGTTAGATCGTGTGTCCGCCAATCTTGACGGCTGGCGGCTCAACTTCTACGCTATGCCCGTTGAAGGAGGAGGACTCGCATGAGCAAGATCATCGGAATCGACCTCGGGACGACCAACAGCGTCGTCGCGGTGCTGGAAGGCGGAGAGGCCCGGGTCATCGCCAACGCGGAGGGGGCGCGCACGACGCCGTCGGTCGTCGCCTTCACCCCGTCCGGCGAGCGGCTGGTCGGCCAGGTCGCCAAGCGTCAGTCGATCACCAATCCCAAGAACACCATCTACTCGATCAAGCGGTTCATGGGCCGTCGCTACGACGAGGTGCCCGATGAGATGAAGATGGTTCCGTATCAGGTCGACCGGGCCGACAACGGCGATGTCCGCGTCAACGTGGACGGCAAGCTTTTCTCGCCGCCCGAGATCTCGGCGATGATCCTGCAGAAGCTCAAGCAGGCTGCCGAGGACTACCTGGGCACGCCGGTCACCGAGGCGGTGATCACCGTCCCGGCGTACTTCAACGATGCCCAGCGGCAGGCCACCAAGGACGCCGGCCGCATTGCCGGGCTCGAGGTGAAGCGGCTGGTCAACGAGCCGACGGCGGCGGCGCTCGCCTACGGCCTCGACAAGAAGAAGGATCAGAAGATCGCCGTCTACGACTTCGGTGGCGGCACGTTCGACGTGTCGATCCTCGAGGTGGGCGAGGGCGTGGTGGAGGTCAAGTCGACCAACGGTGACACCCACCTCGGCGGCGACAACCTCGACCAGCGGGTGATGGAGTGGCTGCTGTCCGAATTCAAGCGCGACCAGGGGATCGACCTCGCCAAGGATCCGATGGCCATGCAGCGCCTCAAGGAGGCGGCCGAGAAGGCGAAGATCGAGCTGTCGACGGCGCAGGAGACGGAGATCAACCTGCCGTTCATCACCGCCGACCAGTCCGGTCCCAAGCACTTCAGCCTCAAGCTGACGCGCTCGAAGCTCGAGCAGCTGGTCGAGGATCTCCTGCAGCGGTCGGCAGTACCGTGCAAGCAGGCGCTGGCCGACGCAGGACTCACCGCGGCGCAGGTCGACGAAGTCGTCCTGGTCGGCGGCCAGACCCGGATGCCGGCCATCCAGCGGCTGGTCAAGGAGATCTTCGGTCGCGAGCCGAACAAGACGGTCAATCCGGACGAGGTGGTGGCGGTGGGCGCCGCGGTACAGGGCGGTGTGCTCAAGGGCGACGTCAAGGACATGCTCCTGCTCGACGTCACTCCGCTGTCGCTCGGGATCGAGACGCTCGGTGGCGTTTTCACACGCCTGATCCCGCGCAACACCACGATCCCGACCCGCAAGAGCGAAGTGTTCTCAACCGCGGCGGACAGCCAGACGCAAGTCGAAGTCCACGTTCTGCAGGGGGAGCGCGAGATGGCGGCCGGCAACCGGACCCTCGGCCGCTTCCACCTGGTCGGCATTCCGCCTGCGCCGCGGGGCATGCCGCAGATCGAAGTGGCCTTCGATATCGACGCCAACGGCATCGTCAACGTGTCGGCCAAGGAGCTCGGCACCGGCAAGGAGCAGAAGATCACCATCACCAGCTCTTCGGGGCTCGGTGAGGAGGAGATCTCCCGCATGGTCAAGGATGCCGAGGCCAACTCGGCCGAGGACCGCGACCGGCGCCAGCTGGTCGAGAGCCGCAACCGGCTCGACGGCATCGTCTACACGGCCGCCAAGACGGTCGAAGAGAACAAGGAGAAGCTCTCGGCGGCCGAACTCGGCGATGCGCAGGCGGCGATCGAGGCCGGCAAGCAGGCGCTCGAGAGCGACGACCGGGCGCGCCTCGACGAAGCGTTCGCGAATCTGGAAAAGGCGATGCACAAGGTCGCCGAGGCGGTCTACCGCAACGCCCAGACCGGCGCCGCGGCGGCTACCGGCACGGCCGACGACGGCAACGCCCGTAGCAACCAGGACGAGGTGATCGACGCCGAAGTCGTCGACGCCGACAAGCACTGAGGAGACGCCGGTCCCCGGACACCGCACGCCCGGGGACCGGCCACCCACCATGCCCAAGCGCCGACAGCAAGAGGGTTCCCGCTTCGTGATGATCAGTGTCGTCGCGCAGACGTATCAGGTCCACCCGCAGACGCTGCGCCTCTACGAACGCCAGGGGTTGATCCGGCCGGCCCGCTCGGCCGGCAACACCCGCCTGTACGACGAGACGGCGATCCGCCGTCTCGAGGCCATCCTCACGCTCACCCGCGACCTCGGCGTCAATCTTGCCGGGGTGGATGTGATCCTCAACCTGCGCGAGCAGGTGGCCGAACTCGAGGCGGAGCTGCAGCGCCTCGGCGACGAATTGCGCCAACGGGACCGCGATCGGCGTCAGGGCGTCGAGCGCACGTCGGCACTCGTGCCGGTGACCGTCCGGTCGCTGATTCGCCGCGACGACTGACCGGCGCTGCCTTTGCTACGATCCCGGCCGTGGAGCGGCCGGGCACGGACGAGGGAGCGATCGGTGGACAGTGTCCGCACTGTGACGGCACGGGGTGGGTGCGGGTGGCCGACGGCGGTGCCGGCGCGGCACGTCCCTGCATCTGCCAGGAGCAGCGCCGGGTGCCGCGTCTCATCGCCGCGAGCGGCGTGCCGCCTCGCTACCTGAACTGCACGATCACCAACTTCGCGACGCACGGCGATGACGCCACGCGCGCCGCGCAGCTGGCGGCTCGACAGGCCTGTCAACACTACGTCGACACCTTCCTCGGGCTCGACGGGTCGTATCGCGAGACCGGCCTGCTGTTCATCGGGCCGCCCGGGACCGGGAAGACGCACCTCGCCGCAGCGGTGCTGCTCGAGCTGATCCGGCGCCACCACGTTGCGGGACGCTTCGTCGACTTCACCTCGCTCGTTCATCGAATCCAGTCGACCTTCGACCCGTCGAGTCCGGAGTCGAAGCACGACGTGCTCGACCCGGTGATCGAGGCGCCGCTGCTGGTGTTCGACGAGCTGGGCGCGCAGAAGGCAACTCCGTTCGTCAACGATGTCCTCTACCTGATTCTCAACACGCGCTACACGCGCCGGCTGCCGACTCTGTTCACCACGAACTACCGACTCGAGCGGCCGGCGGGAGCGCCGGCGGCTTCCGACCTCGAGCTGCTGACCTCGCGGGTGCCGGCGATGCTGGTTTCCCGTCTGTTCCAGATGGCCGAGCCGGTCTCGCTGCAGATCGAGGACTTCCGGCGCGAGGTTCTGATGCCCAACATCCTGCGTTCCCGCGCCTGATGCAGCTGACAGCCATCGACGCGGTCGGCCGCGGCCTCGCCAACCTGCGCGCCAACCGCGAGCTGATCCTCGTTCAGTGCGTGGCGGTGGTGGCCCTCACCCTGCTGTCCGTCGCGGCAGCATTGCCGCTGGCGCTGGCCCTCGGCTTCAACTTCGCCGCGCTGGCCGACATGGAGCCGCAGCAGGCGCTGGCCCGACTCGCCGACCCCGGGCTGTGGCTCTCGGGGGGTGTGCTCGCCGCAGCGCTCGGCGCGACGGTACTCGGGACCGCCGCACTGCTGGCCTACAGCTGGTTCCAGGCCGGGATTTTCGGCGTGCTGGTGGCCGGGGATCGCCAGGCGGGAGCCGGGGAGCGCCGGCCCTGGCAGCTGTACCGCACGTTCTCGTGGAGCGACTTCACGCAGTGGGGCCGCATGTTCGTCTGGCGCTTCTTCGGCTGGTATCACCTTTACATCCTCGTCAGCTTCGGGCTGGTGGCCCTGTTCGGCCTGCTGGTCATCGGCGCGCTCTCAGCCGCAATGGGAAGCGGCCCGATGGCCGGCGTGGCGATCGGCTGCGGGGGAGCGATTCCACTGGTGCTGCTCGCGATCCTGATGGCGATCGTCAGTCAGGCGGCGAAGTCGGACCTGGCCCGGCCCGAGTCCAGCGCCGGAGCTTCCTGGCGACGCGCCCTGGCGGTCGTCGGCCGCCGCATCGGGGCGGCGCTGCTGGTGCTTCTTCTGCTGCTTTGCGCCTCGATGGCCCTGTCGATTCTCGTGCTGCCGCTGCAGCTGATCAGTGAGGTCGGCCTGCGCGATCAGCTCGGTCTCTACCTTCTCGCCCAGTTCGGAGTCTTCGTGCTGCAGACGGTGCTCGGCACGCTCGCGGGGCTCGCCTACGGCGCCACCTGGGTCGCGCTCGTGCGCGCTGAGCTGCCGGACGCTCCGGGCGCGCAGTGATTCGAGGCGCCCGGCGACTTGCGGTGCTGGCGGCGGCGCTTCTCGCCGCGGGCAGCTGCGTGTCGGCGCGTCGCGCGCCGGTGGAGCCGGCGCTCCTGCCCGAGGTGGAGGTCGAACCGGCGCCGCAGGCCGAGACGCCCGAACCGCTTCCCGAGCCTCCGGCCGTGCAGCAAGTTACGCCGTCGGTGGCGCCCGAACCGTCCCGCCCGGTACCGCCGATTCTGCCGGAGCGGGTACGGATTGGCCTCGCCACCGACCTCGAGACCGTCGAGCTGCCCTGCTGTCGCAGTGCCGCCCACGCGGAGTTCGACGACGGCGCGCGGCAGGTCCGTTCCGCCGTCCGGGTGCGCTCAGCAGCCGGGGCTGGCGAGGCGCCCGTCTGGCGGCTGCAGCTGGCGGCGCTGCGCGAGCCGCAGGAGGCCGACGAGCTGGCCCGGCGCCTGGGCCAGATGGCGGCCGCTCCGGCCGACAGTCGCTTCGATGCGGGCAGCGGCCTGTACCGGGTGCGGGTGGGTCGCTGGGCCGACCGGAGCGCTGCTGAGCAGGCGGGGCGCGCCCTGCAGCGCCGTGGCCTCGACGCTTTCTGGGTGGTGGCCGAGGGGCATGGTCCGGTCGATCCCGAGCTCGCGGTGACGGTCGACGGGGCCAGCCACCGCGTCGTCGGGCGCCGCTTCGCGCTGCACGCGGCGCACGGCGGCTGGCTGGAGTTCGACGGACGGCGTTTCCGCGGCGCTCTGGTGGTCTACCTGAACGATCGCGGCAGCCTCAACGTCGTCAACGAGGTCTCGCTCGAGGACTACCTGCGGGGCGTCGTGCCCCGGGAGCTGGGTCCCGACAGCTACCCGCAACTCGAGGCGCTCAAGGCGCAGGCGGTGGCCGCGCGCAGCTACACGCTGCGCAACCTGGGAGGTTTTGCGGAGGAGGGCTACGACCTGTGCGGCACCCCGAAGTGCCAGGTCTACGGGGGCGCCGGGGCCGAGCATCCGCTCTCGGACCGCGCGGTGCGGGAGACTGCCGGCGAGGTGCTGCTGGGTGACAGCGAGGCGATCGAGGCGCTCTACACCGCCACCTGCGGAGGACACACGGAGGACGTGGAGGTGGTCTTCCCGCTCAAGTCGGCCGACTACCTGCGCGGCGTCGCCTGCATCGAGGCCGGCGCGGTCCGGCTGGCCGGCCGGCAGGCTGGAGCCGCAGCGCCGGCCGCCTGGACGCATCCGGTGGCTGGCGGGATGCGGCTGGTTCCGATCCGCGGCACCTTCGAGCAGCTGACCGGCGCCGATCTGATTCTGCGTCTGACCGATCGTGACTTCCTTGCCGCGCGCGTCGGGCGGTCGACCGCGACCTGGGTGCAGCGCGGAGCGGCGGCGCCGCTCGCGGCGGCGCTCGAGTTGCTGCCAGGCGACGAACTCGATGTCTACCTGGCCGACGGCGTCGTCGCGACCGTCGTCCAGCACCTGCACGCCGATGCGCAGTCTCTGCCGCCGCCCCACGGGCGGCTGCGCTGGAGTCGGTTTCGCTCCGACGAGGAGCTCGCGGCCTCGGTGCGGCAGCGTTTCCCGGAGATGGAGTTTCGCGGCTTCGACGTCCTCTCGCGCGGCCCCTCCGGGCGCGTCGGGCGGATCCGCATCGACGGCGCGCAGGGCGATGCGGTGGAGATCGCCGGGCTGCCGGTGCGCTGGGTGCTGGACGTGCCCGAGACCTGGTTCACGGTGCGCCGGGAGCGGCCGCGCGGCGGACGGGCCGGCTGGCGCTTTGCCGGCCGCGGCTGGGGCCACGGCGTCGGGCTGTGCCAGGCGGGCTCGTACGCCATGTCGCGGCGCGGACACGACTACCGCGAGATCCTCGCGCACTACTACTCGGGCAGCCGTCTCGAACGCCTCGGGTCCGACGCTCCGGCCGCCGCAGTGGTAGATTGACGGGTGTCGCGCGCGGCCTCGCGGGCCGCGTTCCAGCACTCCGAACCCAGGGATCCGAACCATGCTCCGAGCCGGCATCGTCGGCCTGCCGAACGTCGGCAAGTCGACGCTCTTCAACGCTCTGACCCGCACCCGCAAGGCGGAGTCGGCGAACTATCCGTTCTGCACCATCGAGCCGAATGTCGGCATCGTCACCGTGCCCGACGAGCGCCTGGCGCCCATCGCGAAGGTGGCCGGTACGCCGACGCTGGTGCCGGCAGTCGTCGAACTGGTCGACATCGCCGGCCTGGTGAAGGGGGCGGCGAGCGGCGAAGGTCTCGGCAACAAGTTCCTCTCGCACATCCGCGAGGTCGATGCGATCGTTCAGGTGGTGCGCTGCTTCGAGGACCGCGACATCGTGCACGTCGAGGCCCAGCTGCACCCGATCGCCGATATCGAGACGATCCAGACGGAGCTGATCCTGGCCGACATGGAGTCGCTCGCCCGGCAGAAGGAGCGCCTCGAGCGCACCGCGAAGAGCGGCGACAAGGTCGCGCGCGCGCAGGTGGAGCTGGCCGCCCGGCTGCTCGCGCACCTGGACGGCGGCAAGCCGGCCATCACGCTCGAGCTGACCGACGACGAGCGCGCCCTGGCGCGGCCGTTCTTCCTGCTGTCGATGAAGCCGACGCTGTACGCGTGCAACGTTGCCGAAGCTGAGCTGGCTACAGTCGATGCGAACCGGCTGGTCGCCGAAGTGCGCGAGTGGGCGGCAGCCCACCACGGCGCCGAAGCGGTGACCATCTCGGCGCGCATCGAAGCCGAGCTGGCGGAACTGCCCGAGCACGAGGCGAGCGAGTACCTGGAATCCCTCGGCGTCTCGGAGTCCGGGGTCGGCCGGTTGATCCGTGCGATCTACCACCTGCTCGGCCTGCGGACCTACTTCACCGCCGGCGAGAAGGAAGCAAGGGCCTGGACGATTCAGGCGGGGGACACCGCCCCGAAGGCCGCCGGAGTGATCCATTCCGATTTCGAGCGCGGCTTCATCCGCGCCGAGACGGTCTCCTGGGAAGATTTCGTGCGTGTCGGCGGCTGGACGGCAGCGCGCGAGAAGGGGCTGGCGCGCCAGGAGGGCAAGGAGTACGTCGTCGCCGACGGCGACGTCATCCTGTTCAAGTTCAACGTCTGATTCGGCTCAGCTCGACGGCGCCCGCGATCCCAGGTACCGGTTGGCGTAGACGCCGAGGCAGCGGTCCTGGACGACGTCGATGCCGGCTTCCGCGAGGCGGTGCGCGGCTTCGTCGTGCCGGATCCCGCTCTGCAGCCAGACGACCGCCGGGCGACGGTCCGGCGGCAGGGCGAGAATCGCGTCGGCCACCGACGGAATCGCATCGATGCGGCGGAAGACGTCGACCAGGTCGAACCGGTCGGGCACCGAGGCGAGGTCGGGGTAGGCGGCCTCACCGAGCGTGCTGCCCAGCTTCGGGTTGACCGGAATGATCCGCCGGCCGTGCCCCTGCACCAGGCGGGGGATTTCGTGCGCCGGCTCGTCGGCCTGATCCTCGCCCTTCATGCCGACCACCGCGATCGTCTGCATGCCGCGCACGATGGCGGCCAGTTCGTCCTCGTCCTCGATGATCCGTCCGGCGCGCGGGTCGCTCATGCCGGCATTCTATCCGCGGCGGTGCGGTAGCATCGGCAGGTTCCAGCGACCTCGTCGGCAGCCCGGCGGGGCGTTTTTCGAGTCGATCGACGGCGTCCCGCGCCGAGGAGAGTAGCCCGTGGATTTTGCCCTCACCCCAGAGCAGCGCGCCATCCGCGAAGCGGCGCGCGATTTCGCACTCGCGGAGGTCTCGCCGCACGTCGAACAGCTCGACGAGGCGCAGCAGTTTCCGCGCGAGATTCTCGCCAAGGCCGGGGAGCTGGGCTTCCTAGGCGTCCTCGTGCCGGAGGAGTTGGGCGGCGCCGGCCTCGGTTACCTGGAGTACGTGCTGGTGGTAACCGAGCTGTCGAAGGTCGATCCCTCGGTCGGCATCTCGGTGGCCGCCCACAACTCGCTGTGCACCAATCACATCTACAAGTTTGCCGACGATGCCCAGCGGCGGCGCTGGATCCCCCGCCTCGCCACGGGAGAGTGGATCGGTGCCTGGGCATTGACCGAGCCGGGCTCGGGATCGGACGCGGCGGCCGCGCGGACGCTGGCGCGGAAAGTCGACGGCGGCTGGATTCTGAACGGATCCAAGATCTTCTGCACTCACGGATCGGTCGGCGACGTCTACGTGGTGATGGCGGTCACCGATCCGGAGGGCCGCCGGGGCGCCAACATGGGCGCCTTCGTGATCGAGAAGGGAGCCGCCGGCCTGCGCGCCGGTCGCAAGGAGAACAAGCTCGGCATCCGCGCCTCGGACACCGCCGAAGTCATTCTCGAGAACTGTTTCGTGCCCGACGACCAGCTGCTGGGCGCTCCCGGCGACGGTTTCCGTCAGGCGATGGCGGTGCTCGACGGCGGGCGAATCTCGATCGCCGCCCTCGGTCTGGGAACGGCCATCGGAGCCTACGAGACCGCGCTCGCGTACGCCAAGCAGCGCGAGCAGTTCGGGCGTCCGATCGCACAGTTCCAGGCGATCGGCTTTGCGCTCGCCGAGATGGCCACCCGCATCGCCGCGGCCGAGGCACTCACCCTGGCGGCGGCGCTCGAGATGGATACCACCGGCAAGGTCACCCTCAAGGCCGCCGAGGCCAAGCTGATGACCGGCGAAGCGGCAGTCTTCTGCTCGGAGCGCGGAGTGCAGATCCACGGCGGGTACGGCTTCGTCAAGGACTACCGCGCCGAGAAGTACTACCGCGACGCCAAGATCTGCACCATCGGCGAGGGGACCAGCGAGGTTCAGCGCCTGGTCATCGCCCGCCAGCTCCTGTCGGCATGATCCAGCCCGCGCCGGCGCCGCGGCAGGACGACGGGCTCGCCGTCGAAGCCCTGGCCGCCGGACTGCTGCGCCGCGAGGCCCGGGCTCTCGGGCGCGCCATCTCGCTCGTCGAATCCGGCGGCCCCGCGGCGGTCGAGTTGCTGCGTCACGTCTACGCGCACACCGGCCGGGCGCGCCTGGTCGGCGTGACCGGGCCGCCCGGCGCCGGCAAGTCGACCCTGGTCGATCGCCTCGCGGCGGCGGCGCGCGCCGCCGGCGAATCGGTGGCGATCCTCGCCGTCGACCCGACCTCGCCGTTCTCGGGCGGCGCCCTGCTGGGCGACCGGATCCGCATGGCGGGCATCGCCACCGACCCTGGCGTCTACATCCGTTCGATGGCGACCCGGGGTGCCCTCGGCGGGCTCGCCCTGGCGACGCGCGACGCCATCGACCTGGTCGACGCCGCGGGCTTCGATCTGGTTCTGGTCGAGACCGTCGGCGTGGGCCAGGACGAGGTGGAGGTGGTTTCGAGCGTCGACAGCGTGCTGGTGGTGGCGGTGCCCGGCCTCGGCGACGACGTGCAGGCGCTCAAAGCGGGAGTGCTCGAGATCGCGGACCTGTTCGTGCTCAACAAGGCGGACCGCGAGGGCGCGGATCGCACGTTGAAGGACCTCGCTTCGATCCTTTCGCTCGGCGAACACGATGAGTCGAGCTGGCTGCCGCCGATCGTGCGCACCGTCGCGGTGCGCGAGGAAGGGATCTCGGACCTCGTCGCAGCGCTGGCCGACCACCGCGCGTGGTTGGCGATCGAGGGTCGACTCGAGGCACGCCGCCGGGCCCGCTTGGAGCGGCGGGTCGAGGCACTGCTCCAGCAGCGCATCCTCGCCGCCGCGCGGCGCGAGGGAGACCTGGCGGCCGCGGTCGCCGACGGCTTTGCGCGCGGCGTCGACCCGTGGACGCTCACCGAGCAGCTGTTCGACCGCGTGGCGGGCTTGCCGACCGGGGCCGCACCGCGGACGGGAGGGAGTTCATGATCCACAGGATCGACCATGTCGGCGTCGCGGTCCGTTCGATTCACGAGGCGCGGGGCTTCTGGGAGCTGCTCGGGCTGTCCGTGGGGCACATCGAGGAGGTTCCGCACGAGGGGGTGCGGGTGGCCATGCTGCAAGTCGGGGAGAGCACGATCGAGTTGCTCGAGGCGACGCGGCCCGACTCTCCGATCGCCCGCTTCCTCGAACAGCGCGGCCCCGGAATCCACCATATCTGCCTGGCCTCCGACGACGTGCGCGCCGACGACGTCCGGCTGCGCGGTGCCGGGATCGACCTGCTGCGCTCCGAGCCAACCCGCGGCGCCGGCGGCTGCTGGGTGCAGTTCGTCCACCCCCGCAGCGCCGGCGGCGTCCTGGTCGAGCTGTCGGAATCGCCGGCGCAACCGCGCGCGGGGGAGGAGTGATGGGGCTCGGCGCCGGAGCACTGGTGATCATCCACCTCGCCAACCCGACGGAGAAGTTCTGGGGCGTGCTCGAAAGTCTCGAGCCGGTCGGGGCGACCTTCCGCGGGCTCAGCCTCGACGCCTTCGAGGAGTGGATGATCGAGATCGCCCGCGGCGAGGCGCCGTCGCTGGGGCTGGCGACGATGTTCGTGCCGCTGTTCCGGCTCGAGCGCATCTTCCTCGACGAGCAGGTGGGCGAGGTCGAGTCGTACCGTCAGCGGTTCGAGCGGCGCACCGGCCGCCGTCTGGCCGAGGTGCTCGGCCAGACGGACCTGTCGATCGCCGACGGCCCGGCCCCCAGCTGAGCGGCCGGCCGCGAGTCGCCGCGCCGGCGGCTCAGAACTCGACGTTCTCGAAGTAGAAGCGCGTCAGGTCGGCCCGCCCCGACAGCAACTCGCTCGCCTGGGCCGGCGACAGCGTGAAGCGCCCGCCGGCGCTGCCCGACGAGGTCTGGCACAGCACCTCGACCGCTTCCACCTTGCCGGGCTGGTCCTTGCGGAGCTCCTCGAGCGCCGTCGCCGCGGTGAGCAGAGCACGGAAGACGTTGGCCTCCGTCTCCGTCTCGAAGACCAGCAGCGGACGGCGGGCTTTCGAGCCGCGCGCTACGGTTACCGGCAAACCCTGGGTGGCCGCGCGCTCGCGGATGGACGCGGCGACCTCGTGGTCGGGGTAGGGGGCCCGCTGGGGCTGAGCCACCGCCTCGCTGCGCGCATCGAAGCCGTCCGGGCGGCGGGCCGATTCGCCGGCCACCGCTTCACCCGCGGCGCCCGGACCGGCGCTGCCGCGCTGGATGAGATCGCCCAGCTGCGGCTTGGGCGGCGGCGCGGCAGCCTGTCCGAGATCGGTGGCCCGCCCGTCTTCGATCAGGATCGCCGTGCCGAGGTCCTGGACGTTGGCCTTCTCGGTGCGCTCGATGTCGATCTCGGAGAGCGGGAAGGAGGTCTTGGTGCCGGAAAGCTGCGTGATGATCGCCATGCGGCCCTGGACCTGGTACTTCTCCTTGGCGAGGATCTGCGAGCCGTCCTTGAGGAAGATCGTGTAGGCGAGCGCCGGCCCCGCGAGCAGGGCGGCTCCGGCAACGAGCAGGAACCGACCGACCGTTCTCCTGAGCTGCTTCGCGACGTCGACCATTCGCTCCTCCATCAGCCCGGTAGAACTCCGGCGGCTGCGCGTTCTCGAGCGCTGGTAGTATACCGGCCTGCCGATGCCCCCCACCCCGTCCGCCGAAGCGCTGCTCCTGCTCGAGGACGGAAGTCTCTTCCGAGGCCGGGCTGTAGCGCCCGGCACCCGCTTCGGCGAAGTCGTCTTCAATACGGCGATGACCGGCTACCAGGAGGTGGTCACCGACCCCTCCTATCGCGGCCAGAT
>CAZUAT010000037.1:0-32636 GCA_964618415.1 uncultured Thermoanaerobaculia bacterium | reverse complement strand
CGCGGGCGGCCGGGTCGGTGAGGTCGAACAGCAGTTCGGGGACCGGTAGCGCCTCGAAGGCGACGATGCGGACGGTGAGCGGCGCTCCGACTTGGCCGACCTCCGTGGCGGTGAGCTCGCCGGGCACGCGCGCTGCGGCGTCGCGCCAGCTCTTGAACTCCACCAGGCGCTGCACCCGATCCTCGGCGGTGCGGAACTCGGCCCGCAGCGGCAAGCCGCTCGTCCGGGACACCACCCAGCGGACGCGTGCCGGAACGACTTCGGGGCGTGCTGCCTCCAGGTCGAGGGTGATGACGCCAGCCTCCTCGCGCGAGTCGACCGCCACGTAGTCTCGCATCAGGCGCAGGCCGAGCAGTTGATCGAGCGCCGCACCGCCGGCCGGCGCGAGGGCGGCCGACAGCCGGACCGGATCGCGGGCCCCGGGGGTCAGCAGCCAGACTTGATCGTCGCGGCGCAGCACGAACTTGCCGCGCTCCTTCTCGGCCAGAAAGCGCACCAGGGAGCGGTTCTCGCCGCGCCGCCAGATCTCGAGCGGCACACTGGTGCCGTCGGCTCCGCGTGAGATCGAGAGCTCGACCCGCAACTCGGCAGGCGCGCGGGCAAACGGGTCGCTCGCCGCCAGCAGGCGCCGGTGGACGGGATCGACCGCCGCCTCGGCCTCGCGGGGGGCAGCTGCAGCTGTCATCCCGGCCGCGCCGGTCAGCAGGAGAGCGAGCAGGACGGCGCGGCGTCGCATCACGCGTGCCCCAGGGCGTCGATGATCTCCAGTCGGGCCGCCCGGAGCGCCGGCAGCAGGGCGGCGAGCAGCAACACGGTGATCATCAGAGCGCCGGCACCGAGAAAGGCGCCCGGAACGACTGCCAGCTGCAGGTCGATCGGATCGACGGCTCCGGGAGGCGGCGGCATGCGCAGGGACAGTGCATTGATCGTGCCGATGCCGACCAGCCCGAGCAGACCACCGGCCACGGCGCCGAACAGGCCGAGCCAGGCCGCCTCGGCCAGCAGCAGCGCCGCGATCTGGCCGCGGCTGGTCCCGATCGCCCGCAGCGACCCGATCTCGCGCACCCGTTCCAGGACGGCCATGACGAGGGTGTTGGACGCCGCCAGGACGACCAGTACGCCGACCACCGTGCCGAGGAAGGCGAAGATGCCCAGGTAAAGGCCTCGCACCTGGGAGTAGAACGGCGCGCGATCGTGCCACGGCGTGACCGCCAGCGGCCGGTCGGCGACGACCCTGCGCGCAGCGGCGAGGACGGTGTCGGTGGCCCTCGTGTCATCGAGGCCGATCAGCAGACTCGAGATTCGCTCGCTGCCCACCAGGCGCTGCGCGCTGACGAGCGGCAGCTTCAGCCAGCGGCTGTCGAGCTCGGCGACACCAGTCGTGACCACGCCGGCGACGACGACGTCGAGAGCATCGAGCATGCCGGACTCGGACTGGGCCAGCAGGGTCACCCGGTCGCCCGGCTCGACCCCGAGCGTGGCGGCCAGCCCGGTCGCCAGCAGCGCGCGGTCGGCGCCCGGGGCGGGCGGCTCGAGCGGCAGCTGCTGGCCCTCCCGCAGCCGATCGGCGAACCCCATCAAGGTCTCACGCGCCGGCTCGACCCCGGCTCCGACGAACGACGCGGAGCGACCGTCGGGCGTCTGGACGATGCCCATCAGGTGGACATTGGCCCCCACCGCGACGACGTGCGGCAGCTCCTCGAGCTCGACCCGCAGGGCATGCCAGGAGGCGCGCGTCTCCCCGAGCGCCGCGCTCGGGGCACGGTCGAGGGCGCCGGGGCGTGCCGCGACCGCGGCCGCGTCGGCGACCTCCAGGTGTCCCAGACCGCCGTGGATCATCGCTTCGCGCAGGCCGTCGAACGAGAAGCGGACGAAGCCGGCGGTGAGGATGATTGCCGCCGTGCCCGCCGCGACGATGGCGAGCGAGAGCGCGGTGCGGCGCCGGTTGCGGGCCAGATTGCGCAGCGACAGTCGCGCCAGATCCCCGATTCTCATGCGTACACTCCGGGCGTGCGCACATCGCTCTCGACCAGCCCGTCCCGCAACCGCACGACGCGCGGGGCGCGGGCGATCAGCTGGGGATCGTGAGTCGACACGACGATCGACGTGCCGGCGGCCATGCCGAGATCGGCCAGCAGGTCGAAGACGCGCAGCGCATTGTCCGAGTCGAGATTGCCGGTCGGCTCGTCGGCGAGCACCGCGAGCGGTCGATGCACGAGCGCCCGGGCCACCGCCACGCGCTGGCGCTCGCCGCCGGACAGGCGGTCCGGACGATGATGCAGGCGTCCGGCCAGGCCGACGTGCCCCAGCACCTCGGTCGCACGTGCCAAACGCTCCGGGCGCGGGACTCCGGCGACCAGCAGGGGCAGCTCCACGTTCTCGATGGCGGTGAGCACGGGCACCAGGTGGAACGATTGGAAGACGAACCCGAGCTGGCTTCGGCGCAGCAGTGTGCGCTGCTGCTCGGGCAGAGTCGAGATGTCGTGTCCGTCGATGAGCACCTGGCCCGAGTCGGGGCGGTCCAGAGCCCCGAGCAGGTGGAGCAGGGTCGACTTGCCGCTGCCCGAGGGTCCGGCGACGACGATCACCTCGCCGGGCCCGATCTCCAGATCGACCCCGGTCAGGGCCCGCACCGGCGTGTCGCCGACGCGAAACGTGCGCGAGACGCCGCGTGCCACGAGGCGCGGGACGATCCGGGCGCCGAGGCCGGGGTGGCCGGCGGGACGGGATGGAGGGATGGACACGGAGCCGGCATTCTAAGCGCGCCGACGATAGGATCGGCCCATGAACACGGAAGTCGGTCCGCGACCCGCTGAAGCCGTCCTGGCGCCCCGCCAGCTGTTCGAAGAGCTGCGCCGCGGGGTGCTGGGGCAGGACCGGGCGCTGCGTTTCGTCGCCGTGGCGGTGCACAAGCACGTGCTGGGCAAGGTGTCGGGCAACATCCTGCTGATCGGCTCGTCGGGGACCGGCAAGACGACGATCATGAACAACATCCAGCGCCTCTACGACTCGGTCGAGGAGCTGGCGGCTTTCCGCGCGGTGACCATTCTCAACGCCAACCTGCTGGTCGACGCCGAGCGCACCGAGTTTCGCTCGGACCGGCTGCTGGCCGCCGTCGAGCAGCGCGCCCGCCTGGTTGCCGGGGAGCGGCCGACTCACGCCCGGCTGGCCGAGGCGATCGGGCGCGCCACGGTCTGTATCGACGAGATCGACAAGATGTCGACCCTGCTCGGTGGCCGCCCGAACCCGATCGGCGTCGTCCTGCAGCAGGGTCTGCTCACTCTGATGGAGGGCGAGACGCTGGCCTACCGGCTGCGCGCCTGGAAGGACGGCGAAGAGCGCGAAGAGATCGTTCCGATCGACACCCGCAAGATGATGTTCATCTGTGGCGGCGCGTTCGAAGGGCTCTACGACCAGGTCTACAACCGGGTCGCCAAGTCGGGCTCCGGTGAGCGCCTGAAGACCGAAGCGATCCGCACCGCCGACGGCTCGGTGCGACTCGAGACCCGCTTCTCGCTCGCCGACTACGTGAAGATGAAGGACCTGTTCGACTTCGGCATGGTTCCGCAGTTCATGGCCCGCTTCGACAAGGTCGTGGTGCTCAACGATCTCGACACCGGAGTGCTGAAGGAGATCCTGCTGCACTCGGTCGACTCGCCGCTGGCGCGCACGCGCCGCTACTTCGAGGCGCTCGGCATCGAGCTCGATCTCGAGGACCTCGCGGCCGGGCTGATCGCCGAGCGCGCGGCGCAGGAGAACCGGACCGGGGCGCGGGCGCTGCGCGACGTCTTCGCCGAAGTGGTCAACCCGGTCGAGTTCGATCCGGCGCGCGAAGCCGGAGAGGCCGACGCGGACGGCGAACGGGCGGTGATCCGCATCGACGCGGCGCGGGTCCGGCGCATCCTCAAGTAGCCGCCATCGCGATGCCGAAGTTCGCCGCGCGCGCTCTGCTGGCGCTCCTCCTGGCGCTGCTCGGCGTGCTCGTGGCAACGGGCGATCCGTCCGCAGAGCGGCAGCTGGTCGGTGACGAGCCGACGTATCTGATGCAGGCCGCGAGCCTTGCCTTCGACGGCGACCTCCTCTACACGGCGGCCGATCTCGAGCGTTTCGTCGCGCTGTGGGGCGTGCGCCCGGACGGGCTGATCCTCGACAGCGCCGACGATGGCGCAACGATCCGCTTCAGCAAGCCGGCCGCCTACGCGATGGCGGTGGCGCCGTTCGTGCGCCTGGCGCCGTTGCGCGGCGCCCGCTGGGGCAACCTGTTCTACCTCGCCGTGGCCGCGGCGCTGGTCACCTTGGTTCTCGAGCGCCGGCTGGGGCCGGCGGCGGCCCTCTGGGTGGCCACTTGGATCTTCGCCTCGGTAGCGTTTGCCTACGTCTTCTGGCGTCAGGCCGATCTGTTCCTGCTCAGTGTCGTGGCGGCGGCTCTGGCGCTGGCCTTCGCGCGCTGGCCGGAGAGCGACCTGGCGCCCGGTCGCCTGGACTCGCCGCACCGCTGGTGGGTGGTCGGCGCGCTGCTCGCGCTGGTCGTGCTCGGCAAGCCGATCTACGCCCCGCTGCTGCTGCCGGTCGCCCTGGCGGCGCGCCGCGAGCGACGTGCCCTGGCGCGACTCGCGGCAGCCGGCGCCGCCGTCATTCTGCTCACGTTCGGGCCGGCTGCGGCACGCGGCGATGCGTGGTCGAGCTATCGGGCCGAGCGGCAGTCGTTCCAGTCGCCGGAGGGATTCCCCGGAGTCGACTTCCCGACCGAGCGCTGGCGCGACATCGTCGACAGCCGGGGTTCCCGGCACTGGCGCATCGCGTCGACGTTCGAGCCCCGGCAGACCGCGTGGAACGTCGCCTACCTGCTGACCGGTCGCCACGTCGGCCTGCTTCCTTACTTCCTGCCGCTGCTGCTCGGCGTCGTGGCGATGCGCCGCGATGCGGTCTCCATCGGCCTGCTGCTGGCGGTGGTCACGAGCCTCGCGGCGCTGCTCTGGATCCGGCCGGAGAACTTCTACGGCGGCGGAGGCGCGATCGCGAACCGCTACTTCCTGCCGCTCTACCCGGCGTTCTGGCTGCTCGCCGCACGGCCCCGACCGGCCCGCATCGCGGATCCGGCGACGGTGATCTGGCCGCTCCTCCTCGCACTGGCCGCGGCGCCCTGGCTGCTGGCGCTCTGGCGCTCGCCGGCGGCGCCGTTCGTCAACGAGCGCGGCGGCTACGGCTACGTGTCGCCGGCGGCGCAGCGGCTGCTGCCGTACGAGACCACGCAGTCGCACCTCAAGCCGTCGGGCAGCGAAGACGTCATCCACGGCGGGCTGTGGGTGAAGTCGCTGTCGCCGGTGGTGCGCGCGGAGGCGGCGGGCGAGCGACTCCGCCTTCGCGGATCCGGCCCTGCCGAGCTGCTCTACTCGTCGAAAGAGCCGGTCGAGCGGCTCGAGCTGGTGCTCGACTCGCCGCATGCCGACGAGGCCGTCGTGCGGGGCGGGCAGATGCTCGAGCGCGAGATCGACGGAGATCGTCTGCGCGTGGTGATCGCTCCCCGCCAGCGTTCGCGGCACGCCAGCTGGTGGACCGAGACGCCGTGGCGTTTCTACGAGCTGCGCCTCGTGGCACCGGGCCCGTGGGCGCGGTCGACGCTCAAGATCCGTCGCGCTCCGGCTCCGAGCGACGGCGCGGCTCCCTGAGCCGCAGCACGAGCGTGGCGCCGTCCGGGCGGCGCAGGCGAACGAGTTCGCGCTCGATGACCAGCAAGATGCACCCCTCAATCCCTTCGCGCAGCCCCAGCAGTCGGCCGTTGATCAGGGCCACCGGCGTGTCGGGGGACCAGGCGATGCCGCCCAGTTCGAGCGTCGCGCCGCCGGGCAGGACGGCCCGGCGGACGAAGGAGCCGTCGGCCAGCGGCGTGCCCGGTGCCGGCCGCGCGGGTGCGCTCGAGCCGGGCACCGGCTCCTGGCGGGCCGGCGGCGCTGCCGCGGGGGGCGGAGTCGGAATCGCCGCAGATGGCGCGGCCGGCTCGGGTTCGGCTTCCGGTTGCAGAACGGTCGCCGGCGCCGTGGCGACGGGGGGTGGGGTGGTCTCCGCCGACGACGCGGATTCCGGCGCCACGGCCGCGGGCGGGTCCGGCTCGGCCTCCGCCGCGCGCTGGTCCCGCAGCCACCAGTCCAGGACGGCGACCAGCACGACGACTGCGATTGCCAGCCCGGCAAAGACTTTGATGCGCAGGCCGCGCAGATTCCCCGCCCGGTAGGGCTGGCCGGCGGCGCCGAGCAGCGAGTCCGGCAGCTGGCGTTCGCGTCCTTCCCGCGCTGCCGCCTCCCGCTGCGCCTTCTTGAGGGCTTCCGAGACCAGACTCATGACGTCCGTCCCTCGAGTTCGCGGATGGCGCGCCGAATGTGGCGACCGGTGAGCTGTTCGACCCCTTCGACGTAACCGGCCAGCAGCGCGGTGTCACAGACCGCGTTGACCAGCCGCGGAATGCCGTGCGAGTAGCGGTGCACCCGGCGCATCGCCCACGGCGTGAGGGTGGGGCGCCCATTGCCCCCGGCGACCTGCATGCGCCAATGGACGTACAGCGCCGTCTCGTGCCGGTCGAGCGGCGGCAGGTGGAAGCGCACGGTGATCCGTTGCCGCAGCTGTCGCAGGCCGGGATCGTCGAGCATGTCGCGCAGCTCCGGCTGTCCGATGAGGACGATCTGGATCAGCTTGCGCTGATCGGTCTCGAGGTTCGACAGCAGCCGCACCTGTTCGAGCAGCTCCGCGGAGAGGTCCTGTGCCTCGTCGATGATCAGCACGACGTCGTGACCCTCGCTCACCTGCGCCAGCAGGAACTCGTTCAGCTTCTCCAGGTAGAGCGCTCGATCGGCGCGGCCCGGCGGCTCGATCCCGAGCTCGACGAGGATCGTGCGCAACAGCTGCGGCGCCGAGAGCACCGGGT
Organism: uncultured Thermoanaerobaculia bacterium; assembly: GCA_964618415.1. GTDB lineage: Bacteria > Acidobacteriota > Thermoanaerobaculia > Multivoradales > JAGPDF01 > JACTMI01. The sequence goes on along the minus strand of CAZUAT010000037.1, from coordinate 25,717 downwards.
TGAGTACGAGCGCCGTCCGGAAGGTCGGGCCGAGCTGCTCGAGCGCCGCCCGGCAGAGGGTGGTCTTGCCGGCGCCGACCTCGCCGGTGATCTGGACGAACCCCTTGCGCTCGCGGATGCCGTAGAGCAGATGCTCGAGCGCCTCCCGATGCCGGGCCGACAGGAACAAGAAGCGCGGATCGGGCGTTAGCGAGAAGGGCGGTTCACGGAAGCCGTAGAACTCCAGATACATCGGTGCGGATTCTGGCACGCTGCTGCGGCGCCGCTGCATGAGCGGCTTGGCCGAACGCCGTCCGGGTCGATAGGCTGCCGCGAAACGGGAGGTTCGATGACGCGAGAGCAAGCCTGGGGGTTGGTCGAGGCGCACGTCGAAGCGCCGGGGCTGCGCCGCCACATGGTCGCCGTCGAGGCAGCGATGCGTGCCTACGCGACGCGGCTCGGCGAGGACCCGGAGACGTGGGGGCTGGCCGGCCTGCTGCACGACTGGGACTGGGAGATCCATCCGACCCTCGAGAGCCATCCGCGGGACGGCGTGGCACGCCTTCGCGAAGAGGGCTGCCCGGAGTCGGTGGTGCAGGCGATCCTGGCGCACAATCCGGAAGGCACCGGGGTGGAGGCGACGGCGACGATCGACTTCGCGCTGCGCGCCTGCGACGAGATCACCGGTCTGGTCAGCGCCGCGGCGCTGGTGCGACCGAGCCGTGACGTGCGGGACGTCGAGGTCAAGTCGATCCAGAAGCGCTGGAAGGAGAAGGCGTTCGCGGCGGGCGTTGACCGTGCCGAGGTCGAGCGGGCGACCGCCGACTTCTCGCGCGTCGCCTTCGACGGCGCGCTGACGCTGCCCGAGCACATCGGCAACGTGCTCGCCGCGATGCAATCGGTCGCCGGTGAACTCGAACTCGACGGCCGTCTGGCGAGGCCGGTGTGAGGCGGGCTCTCGCGCTGGGGCTGCTGGTCGTTCTGGCGGCCGGCGCGGGCTGGCTGCTGGCGCGTATCGGGGTAGGCCCGGGGGCGGGCCGGGTGCTGACGATCGAAGAGGCTCCGGTCGGCGGCCTCGCCAGGCCGGCCGACGTGGAGGTGCCGGAGCTGGCGAACCAGCCGGTGCGCAACGTCGTCCTGGTGGTGGCTGACGGGATGGGAGTGGCCCAGGCGACCGCGGCGCGGCTGCGGGCGTTCGGCCCGGCCGGCCGGTTCCTGTTCGAACGCTTCCCCGTCATCGGCCTGATGGTCACCGAGCCGTCGGGCACTCTGGTGACCGACTCGGATGCTGGTGCCACCGCCTTCGCCAGCGGCGAGAAGACCGCCAACGGACGCGTCGGCACGGCGCCGGACGGGCGACCGCTCGTCAGCTGGCTGGAACGCGGCGCTGCAGCGGGCAGGCTGACCGGTATCGTCACCTCGACCCAGGTCTATGACGCCACTCCTGCGTCGTTCTATGCCCATGTCGATCGTCGACGGGATTACGACGCCATCCTCGACAGCCTCGCGGCCGCGCCGCTCGATCTGGTGGCCGGCGGCGGACGCGAGCAGTTCGAGCCCGAATCGGCAGGAGGGCGGAGGACCGACGGTCGCGATCTGCTCGCCGAAGCGCGGGCGCGCGGCACGCTGGTAGTGACCGACACGACCGGCCTGGCGAGCGCCGACCGGCTGCCACTGTGGGCGATCTACCCCGGTGGCCGGCTCGGCGCGGAGCCGCTGCGGCCGGACGTTGCGGAGCTGACCGCACGGGCGCTCGAACTGCTGGCGGCCGAGGCGGACCGTCGGGAGGCCGGGTTCCTGCTGGTGGTCGAGGAGGAGGAGGTCGACAGCGGGGCCCATCACAACGATCTCGAGCGGATGACGGCCGGGGCGCTGCGCCTCGACCGCGCGCTCGAACGGATCGTGGCGTTCGCCGCCGGGCGCGGCGACACGCTCGTGGTTGTCGTGGCCGACCACTCGACCGGGGGGCTCACGATCGACCAGAGCTCCGATGCCGAGACGATCCGCGTTGCCTGGGCCAGCGGCCGCCACGCCGGCGAGCCGGTGCCCTACTACGTCTGGGGCCCGGCAGCGGCCGCAGCGGAGTTCGGTGGCCTGATCGACAACACGGACCTGTACGATCGACTGATGACCGCCGCCGGCCTCGAACCGACCGCTGTCGCTGGAGGTACCTCGTGAGACGACTGCTGTTGCTGTCCAACTCCACGCAGCACGGGCGCGGCTACCTCGATCATGCGATGCCCGAGATCCGGGCGCTGCTCGGCGATGCGCGCCGGCTGCTGTTCGTTCCGTTCGCGCTGCACGATCGCGCCGGCTATGCGGCGAAGGCCCGGACGCGATTCGCCGACGAAGGGATCGAAGTCGACGAACTGCAGGCCGGCGCCGCGGGTCTGCGGCAGGTCGAGACTGCCGAGGCGGTCTTCGTGGGCGGAGGCAATACCTTCCGCCTCCTCAAGACGCTGCGCGAGGAGGGGTTGGCGGCGCCGCTGCGAGCCCGGGCCCTGCAGGGGATGCCGTACCTGGGCGCCTCGGCGGGGATCAATATCGCCTGTCCGACGATCCGCACCACCAACGACATGCCGATCGTCGAGCCGCCCGGCTTCGACGCGCTCGACCTGGTGCCGTTTCAGATCAACCCGCACTACCTCGACCCGCCGGTCGACTCCACCCACATGGGCGAGACCCGGGAGCAGCGAATCACCGAGTTCCTGGAGGAGAACGACCGGGTCGTGGTCGGGCTGCGCGAGGGGGGCTGGCTGGAGATCGACGGCGCCAGCGGCAGGATCGGCGGCCTCGCCGGAGCGCGAATCTTCCGGCGCGAGGCGGCACCCGAGGAACGCGGCCCCGGAGCCTCCCTCGACGATCTGCTCGGCGGCTGAGACGCCCGGACGCTATCCTTGCCGCCATGCTGACCGTACCGGAGCGCGTCGGGGCAACGCCGCTGATCGAAGTCGAGGGGATTCTCGCCAAACTCGAGTGCGCCAATCCGTGCGGCAGCATCAAGGACCGCATTGGTCGCTACATCCTGGAAGAGAGCCGCCGCAGGGGTAGCCTCGCGCCGGGCCAACGGATCGTGGAGGCCACGAGCGGCAACACGGGGATCGCCTTCTCCTGGGTGGCGCGCGAGCTGGGGCACCCGATTACGATCGTCATGCCGGAGGACATGACCGAGGAGCGCAAGCAGATGATCCGCAGCCTTGGTGCGGACCTCGTGCTCTGCTCGAAAGAGGGCAGCTTCGCCGAAGCGGCGGCGATCCGCGACCGGCTGGCCGTCGAGAACGGCTGGTTCAATCCGGATCAGTTCTCCAATCCGCTCAACACGGAGTGTCACGAACGGACCACCGGCGAGGAGATCGTCCGCCAGCTCGCCGGCCGCCGGATCGGAGCGTTCGTCGCCGGAGTGGGCACCGGCGGCACCCTGATCGGCGTCGCGCGCCGCCTGCGGCGCGACTTCCCGGAGCTGCGGGTGGCGGCCGTCGAGCCGACCGAGTCGGCCGTCATGTCGGGCGGCCCGGCCGGGTCCCACGGCATCTCCGGCATCGGCGACGGCTTCATCCCCGCCCTGGCCGGCGACGGCGCCGGCGGGATCCACCCGCTCATCGACGAGGTGATCACCGTCTCGACCGAGGAGGCGATCGCCGCAGCGCAGCGGATCCGCACCGACCACGGCTTCTGCGTCGGGATTTCCTCGGGCGCCAACTTCCTGGCCGCCCGAACTCTCGCCGAGCGCTGCGGCACCGTCGTCACGGTCTTTGCCGACGGCTATACCAAGTACAAGTCGCGCGGCCTCTCCCACTGCGAACCCGGCAGCTGCCCCTACGAGCACGCCCTCGCCGTCGAGATGCCGACCACCTGAGGGGACGTCAGTGCCCGCGGGCGACGGCGCGGGCGGCGATGCGGTCGATGAGGCGGGGGGCGAACATGCGCACCCAGCGGCCGACCTTGCCGCGGGCCGAGAGCAGGACCATCCGCTTGCGCTTCGCGGCGGCGGCCAGCGCGAGAGCGGCGCAGCGCTCGGCGGTCATGATCTTCGACTCCTGCATCGGACTCGTGCCAAGCGGCTTGCCGTCCGGGCCCAGCGCCCGGCGGTGGATCTCGGAGAGCACGAAGTCGGGGCAGACCAGGGTGACCGAGACGCCGCTGCCGGCAAGCTCGACACGCAGCGAGTCGAAGAAGCCGTGCAGGGCGTGCTTGGTGGCGGAGTACCCGGTTCGCGTGGGCACGCCGGTGAGGCCGGCGAGGCTCGACATGACGACGATCCGTCCGCGGCTTTCCCGCAGGTGGGGCAGCGCGCGCCAGGTGGTCCAGACCGGGCCGAGGTAGTTGACTCGCATGAGGCGCTCGAAGATCGACGGGTCGGCGACTTCGTCGAGCCGGGCCCACATGTCCTGGCCGGCGTTGAGCAGCAGCAGGTCGAGGCGACCGAAGGCGGCGACCGTCCGGTCGACGATCGCGGTAGCGTCGCTCTCGATGCCGACGTCGGCGGCGAGGACCACCGCTTCGGCGCCCTGCGCCCGGCAGAGCGAAGCCACCTGCTCGAGCGCCCCCTCGTCGCGGCCGACCAGCGCCAGCTTCGCCCGCTGCGCGCCTAGCGCAAGCGCAAGAGCGCGGCCAATCCCACTCGAGGCCCCGGTCAGCAGGACGACGTGGTCGGTGAGGGTCGTCATGGGTCGGAAGCGGAGGATACCCGGGAGCGGGTTGCGCAATGGGCCTTGACAGCTGGCGGGATGGGGGATTATCCTTTCATCCGGATTTACGGATGAATATCTCGACCGCGGCTTCGCCCGACAGCTTCGTCGCCCGCGCCGGCTCGCTGGCCGAGCCGATACGGCTGCGCCTGCTGGCTCTGCTCGAGGGCCACGAACTGCCGGTGGCCGACCTGGCGGAGATCGTCCAGCTGCCCCAATCGACCGTGTCGCGTCACCTGAAGGTGCTCGCCGACCAGGGCTGGATCGCGGCGCGCGGCGAGCGCACGGCGAACCTTTACCGGATGCTCGATGGCGACCTGCCGGAGGCGGCGCGGCGGCTCTGGCAGCTGGCGCGCGAGGAGATGCGCGGCTGGTCGGCCCTCGAGCACGACCGCCTGCGACTGGAGAGCTGCCTCGACCGCCGCCGGGGCGCGGGCGATTTCTTCGCCAGCGTCGCCGACGAGTGGGACCACCTGCGTCGCGAGCTGTACGGGGAGCGATTCACCGATGACGCCCTGCGCGAGCTGCTGCCGCCCGACTGGACGGTGGCCGACCTCGCCTGCGGCTCCGGTTCGGTGGCCGCCCTGCTGGCGCCGCGCGTCGCCGAGGTCATCGCGGTCGACCTTTCGCCGGAAATGCTCGAGGCCGCGGCTCGCCGGATCGGTGCCGCCGCGGGGCCGGGCGGCAACGTCGACCTGCGCCACGGCACGCTCGAGCAACTGCCGATCGCCAGCGAGACCTGCGACGCCGCGCTGCTGCTGCTGGCGCTCACGCACGTCGAGGAGCCCGCACGGGCGGTGGCCGAGATGGCCCGCATCCTCAAGCCGGGCGGCCGAGCGGTGATCGTCGACCTGCTGCGCCACGACCGCGAGGAGTTCCGCCGCCGCATGGGCCAGCGCCGCAACGGCTTCGAGGCCGCCGAACTGGCGGCGCTTCTCACCGAGGCCGGCCTCGACGCCGTCAGTTGCGCTCCTCTGGCCACCGACGCAGCGAGCAGAGGCCCCGCCCTCCTGCTCGCCAGCGCCACTGCTACCGCCACCGCCACCACTACCGCCACCACCGCCGCACCGACCCAACGCAACGCCCGGCAAGCCCGCCGCACCAAACCCACGAATGCCCCAGCCCCACCCCCTCAACAGCAAGCTTTTGTTTCTGCCCAACGCAAAGCCAACCAGGCCCGCCCCAGCCTCGCCACCAACCATCGAACCCGCAGGTCTTGAACAGAACGTTTTTTTCGATAGAACAGAGAGGATGACCCGATGACCGTCGCCACCGCACCGAAGCTCGACTTTCACGTCGCCGACCTCGGCCTTGCCGACTGGGGCCGCAAGGAGATCCGCCTCGCCGAACAGGAGATGCCCGGCCTGATGGCGATTCGCGAGGAGTACGCCGCCGCGCGGCCGCTCGCCGGCCAGCGCGTGATGGGCTCGCTCCACATGACGATCCAGACCGCGGTCCTGATCGAGACGCTCGCCGCCCTCGGCGCCGAAGTGCGCTGGGTCTCCTGCAACATCTTCTCGACCCAGGATCATGCCGCCGCCGCGGTCGCTGTCGGCCCGAACGGGACGCCCGAGGCACCTGCCGGCATCCCGGTCTTCGCCTACAAGGGCGAGAGCCTCGAGGAGTACTGGGAGTACACCGACCGCGCCCTCGACTTCGGCGACGGCCAGGGCCCGACCCTGATCGTCGACGATGGCGGTGACGCCACGCTGCTCATCCACAAGGGCTACGAGTTCGAGCAGGCCGGCAGCATCCCGGCTCCGGAGACGGCCGACAGCGAGGAGTACGCCATCGTGCTTGCACGCCTGGCGAAGATCGCGGCGGCCGACCCGGGCCGCTGGCGCCGGATCGTGCCGGCCATCCTCGGCGTCTCCGAGGAGACGACGACCGGTGTCCATCGCCTCTACGAGATGGAGCGCGACGGCAAGCTGCTGTTCCCGGCCATCAACGTCAACGACTCGGTGACCAAGTCGAAGTTCGACAACCTGTACGGTTGCCGTCACTCGATCATCGACGGGCTCAATCGCGCCACCGACGTGATGCTGTCGGGCAAGCTGGCGGTCGTCTGCGGCTTCGGCGAAGTCGGCAAGGGCTGCGCACAGGCTCTCAAGGGTCAGGGTGCCCGCGTCGTAGTGACCGAGATCGATCCGATCTGCGCCCTGCAGGCGGCGATGGACGGCTTCGAAGTGCGGCCGCTCGAGGACGTTCTCGGCGAGGCCGACGTCTTCGTCACCGCCACCGGCAACCGGGACGTCATCACGGCCGCTCACATGGCGGGCATGAAGGACAAGGCGATCGTCGGCAACATCGGGCACTTCGACAACGAGATCGACATGGCCGGCCTCGACAAGCTGCGCAAGGACGGCAAGGTCGACAAGCACAACATCAAGCCGCAGTACGACGAGTGGCGGTTCGCCGACGGCCACTCGGTGCTCATCCTGGCCGAGGGGCGGCTGCTCAACCTCGGTTGCGCCACCGGTCACCCGTCGTTCGTCATGTCCATGAGCTTCACCAACCAGGCGATGGCGCAGATCGACCTCGCCCGCAACGCCGGCAAGTACGAGCGCAAGGTGTTCGTGCTGCCCAAGAAGCTCGACGAGAAGGTTGCCCGCCTGCACCTCGACAAGCTCGGCGTCAAGCTCACGACGCTGACGCCGAAGCAGGCCGAGTACATCGGCGTGCCGGCCGACGGTCCGTACAAGCCGGACCACTATCGCTACTGAGAATCCGCCCCGGCCGGCACTGCCGGTGGCGGCCGGGGCCGCATTTCGTCGCCGGGAGCCCGGCAGGCCTCTGGTAGCATTCCTCTGTCATGCCACGCCGCCGTCAACCCTCCCTGTACAAGGTCGTTTTCCAGAATCAGGGAGAGATCGTGGAGCTGTACGCCCGCCAGGTCGGGCAGGGCGGATTGTTCGGCTTCGTCGAGGTCGAGGACCTCGTCTTCGGGGCTCGATCGGAGGTCGTGGTCGACCCGGCCGAGGAGGGCCTGCAGGCCGAATTCGGCGGCGCCAGGAGGCTCCACCTGCCTCTGCACTGCGTCCTGCGCATCGAAGAGGTCGATCAGCAGGGGGCGCCCCGGAGTCGGCCGGCCCGGTCCGGCAATTCCGTGGTGACGCCGTTCCCGGTGCCGATCTTCACGCCGGGCGGCCCGTCGCGCCGTTGAGCCTCATCCCCCGTCCCAGCCCCGGAAAACCCGCGCTCAGATTTCACGTAGGAAGACTGGGGGAGTGGCCCCCACAGGAGAGATGCGTCCGGCGATGATCCAACTGCGGCAGATCAGGAAGAGCTACACCATGGGCCCGAACCGGCTCGAGGTGCTCAAGGGGATCGATCTCGACATCGGCCACGGCGAGCTGGTCTCGATCATGGGCGCCTCCGGCTCGGGCAAGTCGACCCTGATGAACATCCTCGGCCTGCTGGACCGTTTCGACGAGGGTTCCTACCTTCTCGACGGCGAAGACATGTCGGACCTCTCCGAGGCGCGCGCCGCGCAGCTGCGCAGCCGCTACATCGGGTTCGTTTTCCAGTCGTTCCACCTCATCCCGTTCAAGACCGCGATCGAGAACGTGGCTCTCCCGCTCTACTACCAGGGCGTCGGCCGCCGCGAGCGCAACCGGATCGCCGCCGAATACCTCGAGCGGGTGGGCCTCGGCGAGCGCGGGGGGCACCTGCCGCGCGAGCTGTCCGGCGGTCAGCAGCAGCGTGTCGCCATCGCGCGCTCGCTGGTCACGCAGCCCAAGATGCTCCTCGCGGACGAGCCGACCGGCGCGCTCGACTCCGGCACTTCGTACGAGGTGATGAAGACGCTGCAGGCCGTCCAGGCCGAGGGCGTCGCGGTGATCATCATCACGCACGAGAACGCCATCGCGGCGATGACCGACCGGATCATTCATCTGATCGACGGCAACATCGAGTGGGATCGACCCAACGACCGTCGCGATCCGCCCCAGCACGGAGAGGCGGAGGTCGCCGAGGCGGTCGCCTCCGTGGCCGCGACCTGAGGCGCCCGTGCGTTCCGGCCTGTTCGACCTCGACACCTGGCAGGAGATCCTCGAGACGATCCGCCGCAACCGGCTGCGCACCGCGCTGACCGGCTTTGCCGTGGCGTGGGGCATCTTCATGCTCGTCGTGCTGCTGGGATCCGGTCAGGGTCTGGCGCAGGGAATCGAGTACCAATTCCGTGACGACGCGGTCAACAGCATCTGGGTGTCGGGCGGCGCCACCTCGAAGCCGTACCGGGGCCTGCAGCCCGGCCGGCAGATCAGCTTCGACAACGACGACTACATCGAAGTGACGACGCGCATCGACGGCGTCGAGTACTCCACCGGTCGGTTCTGGCTGTTCGGCAATCAGCAGGTCGTCTACGGCAAGGAGACCGGCAGCTTCACGATCCGCGCGGTGCACCCCGGACACAAGGTGCTCGAGCGCACCAAGGTGATCCAAGGCCGGTACGTCAACGAGCTCGACGTCCGCGACTTCCGCAAGGTGGCGGTCATCGGCACCCTGGTGCGCGACTCGCTGTTCGGCAGACAGCCGGCGATCGGCGAGGAGATCCGGATCAACGGCATCGCCTTCCGCGTCGTCGGCATCTTCGACGACGAGGGCAACGACCGCGAGCGCGAGATGATCTACATGCCGATCTCGACTGCGCAGCGCACCTTTGGGGGGCGGAATCGGGTCCACCAGATCCTCTACACGACCGGTGAGGCCGACCTCGAGAAGAGTCAGGCGATGGCGCAGCAGACGCGCGAGATCCTCGCCGAAAACCACGATTTCGACCCCGACGACAAGGGGGCGATCTTCGTCCAGAATGCGGTGGAGCAGTTCCAGCGCTTCGTCGCCATGATGAGCGCCATCCGCCTCTTCGTCTGGGTGGTCGGCATCGGGACGCTGCTCGCGGGCGTGGTCGGCGTTTCCAACATCATGCTGGTGGCGGTCAAGGAGCGGACGCGCGAGATCGGCATCCGCAAGGCGCTCGGGGCGACGCCCGCCTCGATCGTCGCGCTGGTGCTCGCCGAGTCGGTGCTGATCACCGCCGTCGCCGGTTATCTCGGACTCACCGCGGGCGTTGCAGTGCTCGAGCTGGTTTCGGGCGCGCTGCCGGCGGAGTCGTCGTTCTTCCGCAATCCGCAGGTCGACCTCGGCGTGGCGCTGTGGGCGACCGCTCTGCTGGTGGTCGCCGGCGCGATTGCCGGCTTCTTCCCGGCTCGTCGTGCTGCGGCCGTGCAACCGGTCGTGGCGCTGCGGGACGAGTGATCGCATGGGAATCCTCGACCTCGACCACTGGCAGGAGATCGGTCACGCGCTGGCCAAGAACCGGCTACGCACTTTTCTCACCGCATTCGGTGTCTTCTGGGGGATCTTCCTGCTCGTCCTCCTGCTCGGTTCGGGCAACGGCATGGCCAACGGCGTGATGGCCGGCTTCGAGGGGACGGCCACCAACAGTCTGTTCTGCTGGGGGATGCGCACGTCCAAGCCGTATGCCGGACTGCCGGCCGGCCGTTCGATCGACTTCACCGACGAGGACACCGCCGAGATCCGTCGCCGCGTGCCGGACGCCGAGCTGATCGCGCCGCGCCTGCAGCTGGGCGGCTGGCGCGGCGGCGTCACCGTCCGTCGGCTGGGCGAGACCGGCTCGTTCACGGTGATGGGCGACCACCCGGAGATCTTCCGCATCCAGTCGGTCCTGCTGCGCCAGGGGCGCCTGCTCGATCGGCTGGACGTCGCCGAGGCGCGCAAGGTCGCACTGATCGGCAGCCGGGTCGCCGAGGTGTTGTTCCCTGACGGCACTGATCCGATCGGCGAGGCGATCGAGATCAACAGCGTCTGGTTCAAGGTGATCGGAGTTTTCGGCTCGCGCAACACCGGCGGTCAGGCCGACCGGGACGTGCAGACGATCTACATTCCGTTCTCGACCTTCCAGAACTCGTTCAACGCCGCGGGTGAGGTGCACTGGTACGCCGTGACGGCCCGGCCCGGTGTTCCCGTCGACCGGGTCGAGGACGAGGTGCTGTCGATCCTGCGGACGCGGCACAAGGTGGCTCCGGACGATCGGCGCGGTATCGGGTCCTTCAACCTGGCTGAGGAGTTCGCCAAGATTCAGGGCCTGTTCGCCGGCATCCGGGCGCTGATGTGGATCGTCGGCCTCGGGACGCTCGCCGCCGGCGCGATCGGCGTTTCGAACATCATGCTGATCGTCGTCAAGGAGCGCACGCGCGAGATCGGCATCCGGCGCGCTATCGGCGCGGCTCCGGCGAGCGTCATCGGTCAGATCGTGCTCGAGGCGGTCGTGCTCACTGCGGCATCCGGCCTGCTCGGCCTGGCGGCCGGCGTGGCGGTCCTGGAGGGCATCTCGAGCCTGGTGGCCGCCGGCGGAAACAGCGGTGGCGACGGCGGGGCGATGTTCGCCAACCCGGCGGTCGACCTGAGAGATGCCCTGTTTGCCGTGACGGTGCTCGTCTGCGCGGGTGTGGTGGCCGGCCTGATTCCGGCCCGCCGCGCGATGGCCGTCAATCCGGTCGTCGCGTTGCGGTCGGAGTAGCTCTCGAGTTCCGGGCGGATTTCCATTCGAAGCGAAGTGGAGGAGTGATGAAGAGGTTTCTCGGTATCCTGATCGGTGTCGCCTTCCTCGCGCTGATGGCGTGGACGACCTCGGTGTTGATCGGCAAGTCCCGCAAGCCGACAGTGACCTACGCCACGGCGACTCCGGTGCGCACGGACATCGTCCGGAAGACGGTCGCCACCGGCTCGGTGGTGCCGCGCGTCGAAGTGGCGATCAAACCGCTGGTCTCCGGCATCGTCGACGAGCTGGCGGTGGAGGCCGGGCAGATGGTTGCCAAGGGCGATCTGGTCGCGCGCGTCCGCGTGATCCCCGACATGAACCGGCTGTCCAGCGCCGAGTCGCGTCTCAACCAGGCGCGCATCGCGCTCGCTGACGCCGAACGGGAGCACGGTCGCCAGCGCAGCCTGTTCGAGCAGGGAACGGTGGCGCGCGCCGATCTCGACCGCGCCGAGGTGGTGCTCGCCGAAGCGCGCGAGGAGGTGGAAGCGGCATCGAGCGATCTCGACATCGTCCGCACCGGCACCAGCGCGCGCGTCGCCAGTTCAGCCACCACGATCGTCCGTTCGACGGTCGCCGGAATGGTCCTCGACGTGCCGGTCGAAGTCGGAGACTCGGTCATCCAGGCGAACAACTTCAACGAGGGCACCACCATCGCGGTGATCGCCGAAATGGGCGACATGATCTTCGAAGGCAAGGTCGACGAGAGCGAGGTGGGCAAGATCCGCACCGGCATGGAGCTGCTGCTCACCATCGGCGCTCTGCCCGATGCCAGCATCCGCGCCGAACTCGAACACATTGCGCCGCGCGGCGTGGAGGAGGAGGGGGCGATCCAGTTCGAGATCCGCGCCGCGGTCGTGCCCGATCCCGACCTGTTCCTGCGCGCCAACTACAGCGCCAACGCCGACATCGTGCTCGACAAGCGCGAGCAGGTGCTCGCCATCGACGAAGGGCTGCTGCAGTTCGATGGCGAGCAGCCGTACGTCGAGGTGCAGACGGCGCCGCAGGTGTTCGAGCGTCGCAACGTCGAGACCGGTCTGTCGGACGGCATCCGGATCGAGATCGTCTCCGGCCTCTCGGAGAGCGACGAGATCAAGAACCCCAACACCGATCTCGTACCCGCGGCGCGCCCCGGCAGCTGACAAGGCGGTCGCCGCCGGTGAAGCCGGTCAGTCGGCCGGCGACCCTTCATCGGGTTCGCCGGCCGTCGCGAGGCCGCGCGCCGCGGTGGCAACCGGGGCGGGCGCGTCCAGCTTTCGCTCACCGGCGGGCCCCAGCTCCTCGAAGCGGCGCGCCTGCGGGAGCAGGCGGCTTTCGAACGAACCGACGGCGCGGTTGTAGGAGTTGACCGCCTGGGTGATCCCTTTGCCGACCGCCGCGAAATGGTCGGCGAAGATCGTCAGACGCTCGTAGAGTTCGCGGGCCGCGGCCGAGATCGCCGTCGCATTCTCGGCGATCGCCTCCTGGCGCCAGCCGTAGGCGACCGTCTTGAGCAGCGCCACCAGGGTGGCAGGCGTCGCCACCAGGACGCTCTGCCGGAAAGCGTCCTCGATCAGGCCGGGGTCGTACTCGAGCGCCGCGCTGAAGAACGCCTCGCCGGGCAGGAACAGCACGACGAAGTCGGGCGCGGTGTCGAACTGCTCCCAGTAGCGTTTCTCGGCCAGCCGGCCGAGGTGCGTTCGCACCTGCCGCGCATGGCGCACCAGGTGGCCCTTGCGCGCTTCCTCCTCGGTGGCGTCGACGGCGGCAAGATAGGCGTCGAGCGGGGCCTTCGCATCGACGACGACCTGCTTTCCGCCGGGCAGCCGGACGACGAGATCGGGACGGAGCCGTCCGTCGGCGGTGTCGATGCTCTCCTGCGGCGTGAAATCGACGTGCTCGAGCATGCCGGCAAACTCGACGGCGCGCCGCAGCTGCATCTCGCCCCAGTTGCCGCGCACTTCGGGTCGGCGCAGGGCGCTCACCAGCCTCCCGGTCTCGCGCACCAGGTGCTCCTGGGAGGCGGCGAGGCCGCGGACCTGCTCGGTGAGCATGCCGTAGGCCTGTTCGCGCAGACTCTCGAGCTGCTGGACTCCCTTCTCGTAGCGCCCCAGCTGCTCACGGAACGGCGCCAGCAGGGCCTCGATGGCCTGCTTGCGCTGCTCCAGGTCTCCCTGGGCGGCGGTCTGGAGGGTCTGGAAGTTCTGCCGCGCCAGATGCAGGAACGAGTCCGCGTTGGCGGCCAGCGCCTCCTGGGAGAGCCGGGCGAACGAGTCGGCAAGTTTCTGCTCGGCGTCGCGCAGCAGGGCGAGCTTCTCGGCCGCCTGCTCCCTTTCCTCGGCCAGCCGGGTCTCGGATTCGGCCAGCCGGCTCTGAAGCTCGCCGGCTCGCTCCGCGGTCTCGTCGAGGCGTTGCCGCGCGGCCGCGAGCTCGTCGCGCGCGGCGTCGAGCTGCTCCTCGCGCCCCCGCAGTCGCTCGCGCGTCGCCGACAGGTCGCTGAGCAGCTCGGCGCGTGCCAGGGCGACCGCGTGGGCGGCCCGACGCCGCGCCAGCCCGAACGCCGCCAGGCCGCCGGCCACGGCGCCGAGCAGGAGGGCGAGAATCAGCAGCGGCAGAGCGTCGGCAGTCATCTGCCGGGAGGCTAGCAGAGGCGCCTGTGCGCTCGTTCAGAGCTTGCGCCGGCTTCCGCTCACGCCATCGGCGCGGCGGAGATCTCGGGATGCTCGCGCAGGAAGGCGACCAGCCGCGGCAGGTAGTCGGCAAAGCGCGGGCAGGCGATACCGAGCGGGGTCAGATCGCGACTGGCGTTGGTCGTGTCGTAGAACGTTGGATGCGCGAAGTAGGCGATGGCGTCGGAGGGGATGCCGCTGATCCGCTCGGCCCCGGGGACCCAGTCGAGCGCCGCGCGCGCGACGGCCACCGGCATCGGGATGCGCAGCACGACGCGGCCGGTCGCCTCTCCCATCAGCGTGATCGCCTCGTCGATGGTGGGCGGATCGGGATCGGCCAGCTGGTAGGTCACACCCCGGGAGGCGGGCAACGCCGACAGCGCGTCGATGGCGCCGACCACGTAGTCCCGGGGCACGAAGTTGACCCGCAGGTCGGCAGCACCGGGCGGCACCGGCAGCACCGCGACGGTGGGCTGCCGCAGCAGCCAGCGCAGGATGAAATAGGGCCCGTCGTACTTCTGTGTCTCTCCGCTGCGCGAGTCGCCGACGACGATGCCGGGCCGATAGACCGTCACCGGCATGCCGCCCAGGCCGTGCTCGCGCACCGCCACCTCGGCGAGGTACTTGGTCTCCTCGTAGGCGTTGTTGAACTTCTGGCCGCGCTCGAGATCGCTCTCCCGGAAGATCCCGGGCCGGCGCCCGGAGACGTAGCAGGTCGAGACGTGGTGGAAACGGGTCAGCCGCGGACAGGCGGCGGCGAACTCGAGTGCATGGCGGGTGCCGTCGACGTTGACGCGCAGCGCCGGCTGGCGCGGAACGGAGAGGTCGTAGATCGCCGCGAAGTGGAAGAACTCGGTGACCTGGCGCTGCAGCGTGCCGGCGTTCTCGACTCCCAGGCCGGGCTGCGTGATGTCGCCGCTGACCAGCGCGAGGCGCGTCGGCGCCACGCCGGCGGCGGCGACGATCTCCGCCGCCCGGTCGCGCGCTGCCGCGAGGAACTTCTCCTGCACCAGGCAGGTGACGCGCAGGCGCCCCGGCCGCGCGAGCAGCCGGCGCACCAGCTCCGAACCGAGAAAGCCCGGAAAGCCGGTCAGCAGCGCGTGGCCGGTGGCCATCAGTGGCGTCCGGGCAGGCGGCGGAGCGCGCGCAGCGCCCCGGAGGCGGCGCGGGCGAACGCCTCGGCGGGCACGCCGCGCGGCGAGGCGATCGCCGGCCCGCGGTGTACGGCGACGGTCTGCGGCTCGGTGTACTTGAGGATCCCCTCGGCGCCGTGGCGGCGGCCGATCCCGGAGTCGCCGAAGCCGCCCATCGGGGCATCGACCGAGCCGTAGCCCACCGCGTAGGTCTCGTTGACGGTCACCGTTCCGCAGCGGACGCGCGTCGCCATGCGGCGACCCAGTTCGGTGTCGCGGGTCCAGATCGAGGCGTTGAGCCCGTACCGGGAGGCGTTGGCCAACCCGACCGCCTCGTGGTTGGAGTCGAACGGATAGAGCGAAACGACCGGCCCGAACGTCTCGTCGGCAAACGGGGCCATGCCCGGGCGGACGCCCTGCAGCACCGTCGGCTCGAAGACCAGGGGTCCGATCTCGGGGCGATGCCGCCCCCCGCAGAGCGCCTCCGCGCCGCCGGCCAGAGCGGCGTCCACATGCGCGCGCACGGCGGCCAGCTGGCGCTCCGAGGTCAGGCTTCCGATGTCGTACGTCCAGTCGAGCCCGACGCCGAGCCGGAGGCGCGCGGTTGCCGCCGCGAAGCCACGGGCGAAGTCGTCGAAGAGGGTGCGGTGGACGTAGATCCGTTCGGTCGAGACACACAGCTGGCCGGCGGACGCGAACGAGCCGCGGACCGCACCGTCGACGGCCGCTGCCAGATCGGCGTCGGCGAGGACCAGCATCGGGTTCTTGCCGCCGAGCTCCAGGGAGCAGCCGATCAGCCGCTCTCCGGCCTGCTGCGCGATCAGGCGGCCGGTGGCGGTCGAGCCGGTGAACTGGAAGTAGTCGGCCGCGGCCATCAGCGCCGGACCGAGTGTGGGCCCGTCGCCGCAGACGACCTGCCAGAGCCCTTCCGGCAGTCCGCACTCGACCAGGAGATCGATCGCCCAGAGGGTGGAGAACGGGCCCTGCGAGTCCGGCTTCTCGAGCACGGCGTTGCCGGCCATCAGCGCCGGCAGCGCGTCGGTGATGCCCATCGAGAGCGGATAGTTCCAGGGCGCCACGATCGCCACCAGGCCTTTGGGATGACGGTACTCCCACGCCTGGGTGGCCCCCGGCACCAGGCCGTGCCGCGCCCGCGGGGCCAGCAGCGGCTCGGCTTGCCGGGCGTAGTAGCGGGTCACCAGCGCCGCGTCGAAGACCTCTTCGAAGGCGTGGGCGCGCGCCTTGCCGGCCTCGAGCTGGATCAGGTCGAGTACCTCCGCCTGGCGGTCGAGCAGCCGGTCGTGGAAGCGGAGCAGGATGGCGGCGCGCTCCCGGAAGGGACGCTGCGCCCAGTCCTCCTGGACGCGACGCGCCCGCTCGGCGGCGGTGGAAACGTCGTCCGGAGTCGAGATCGGCAGGTCGCCGATCGGCTGCAGATCGAACGGCGAGCGCACGGTGACCGACCTGCCGCCGGTCGCCACCACCCGGCGCGTCAGGTCGGGCAGCCGGGCGAGATGTGCGGGGCGGGGGACGGCCGGCGCAGCGGCGGGAACGGACGGCGAGGCGGGCATCCGGGCGGGCATCCGGGGGGGCATCCGGGGGGGCATGGCGAGAGCCTCCCACCGGCCCGCCGCGACGTCAAGCTGCGGCAAGAATGCGCCGCGGCGCGGCAAGCGCGCGCTGCGGCGCAGATCAGGCGGTCGGTTCGCCCAGCGAGCGCCGGAACAGGTCGGCGATGGCGGCCCGGCCTTCTTCAGTCAGGTTCCGGGTGCCGGTGCCGGCAAAGCTCCGGTCGCCGAGGGTCGGCGTCTCGGGCACCCAGTGACCGCCCTGCCAGTGGAACCAGTCGTTGCGCGCCTGGTCGAAGACCCAGACCGGGCGGTTGAACAGCTTGGCGAGCTCCACCGCCCATCCGGTGCCGCCCTTGACCGTGTCGTCGGGCTGAATCTGCCCGATCACGAACACCTGCCAGGCGTCGTTGACCATGTGGTAGATCGACTGCACGACCGAGCGGATACGAGCGGCCTCGTGGTACGTGCGCCCCATGCGGCGCGAGACGATCTCCATCGACACGTCACCCGCGGCGAGTTCGGCGGGCGTCAGGACGCGCACCGCGACCGGCCACTCCATCGTGTGCCCCTCGAAGGAGAGCGTGGTCTGCTCGATCCCCCAGCGCCGCGCGGCGCGGCCGAACTCGGCCTCCGCCCCCTTGTGGCCGCCGGAAATCAGTCTGGGTCGGGTCGCATTCGTCATCGTCGAACTCCTCGGGTGAATCTCGGCATGCGGGATCGCCGGTCGGTTCGCGCTCGCCGCGCGGGCGGGCATTCTACCGGTTGGCGCCGCAGCGCGGCAAAGACGGCGATCAGCCCGCCGGCGGGCCGCCGGCGCCGGCCGTGAAGCGGGCCAGCGACGCGAGCACCGCGTCGACGTCCGCGGCCGTGTGGTCGGCCGACACCTGGAAGCGGATCGTCTCGTCTCCCTTCGGCACCACGGGGTAATTGAGGCCGGTCGCGAGGATGCCGTCGGCGCGCAGGTGGCGGACCAGGGCGGTCGTGCGCTCGGTGTCGCGCACGAACAGCGGCACCACGGGATGCCCGCCGGGCAGCGTCTCGAGTCCGAGGGCGACCAGGCCGTCGCGCAGGCGCCGGGTGACTTCCCGCAGGTGAGCGAGTCGGGCCGCCCCGGCGGGACTGTCGAGCAACTCGATTGCCCGGAGCGCCGCCGCCGCCTCCGCCGGGGTGATCGGGTTGGAGTAGATGTAGGTCGGCGCGGTCTCGCGCAGCAGGTCGATGACCGTCGCGGAGCCGGTCACGTAGCCGCCGTTGACGCCGAACGCCTTGCCAAGGGTGCCGATCAACACGTCCGCCGGGCCGGAGGCGAGGTGCTCCTCGGTACCACGCCCCGTGGGCCCGTAGGCCCCGACACCGTGGGAATCGTCGACGATCACGACGACGTTCTCGGGGAACTTCGAGTCGTGCCGCCGCGCCACGGAGAGGATCTCGTGCAGCGGCGCGTGATCGCCGCGCATCGAGAAGATCCCGTCGGTCACCACCAGGGCACGCCGGCAGCTGCCGGCCAGCTCGAGCAGCCGGGCCTCGAAGTCGGCGACGTCGTTGTGCCGCCAGACCCGCTTCTCTTTCGGTCGCGACAGCCGGATCGCGTTGATGATGCAGTTGTGGTTGAGCTCGTCGGAGACCAGGCCGGTCTCGGGCGTGACGAGTGGCAGGAAGGTTCCGACCATCGCGGCGTAGGCGGAGCTGTAGATCATCGCCGCTTCGCGCCCGTGGAAGGCGGCCAGCCGCCGCTCGAGTTCGACATGCGGAGCGTACGTGCCGCTGATGAACCGGACCGCTCCCGGCCCGGCGCCATAGCGTCGCGAGGCGGCCTCCTCGGCGGCGATCACCTCGGGGTGGAGGTTGAAGCCGAGGTAGTTGTTCGAGTTCATCTTGAGGAACGACCGCTCGCCCTCGCCCGCGATGCGGTAGCGCGGACCGAACTCACCGGAGGCGGGCAGGACCTCCGTGATGACGCTCTCGAACCGTTTCGGATTGCCGCGGGCGTCGAGGGTCCCGAGTTCGGCGGCCAGGGCGGCGAGCAGGCGGTCGTGGGGCATGCGCGGATCCTACGCGACCGCCCGGCGGCTCAGCCGGGCAGGCGCAACTTGGCGCGCAGCGCGGTGAGCATCTCGGCGGTCATCGCCTCGAGGTCGTAGCGCGGCTGCCATCCCCACTCCCGGCGCGCCGCCGAGTCGTCGAGCGACTGCGGCCACGAGTCGGCGATGCGCTGCCGGACCGGGTCGACGTCGTACTCCAGAATGAAGTCGGGCAGGTGGCGCCGGATCGCCGCACCGAGCTCGGCGGGGGTGACGTTGATCGCCGCGATATTGAACGCGTTGCGGTGCTCCAGCCGGGCCGGGTCGGCCGCCATCAGTTCGATGATCGCGCGCACGGCGTCGGGCATGTACATCATGTCGAGCCGGGTATCGGGGCCGAGGAAGCACTCGTAGCGACCGTGGCGCAGGGCCTCGTAGAAGATCGCCACCGCGTAGTCGGTGGTGCCGCCGCCCGGCTGCGCGACCGAGGAGATCAGGCCGGGGAAGCGCAGACCGCGCACGTCGAGGCCGAACCGGCGGGCGTAGTAGTCGCAGAGCAGTTCGCCGGCCACCTTGGTCACGCCGTAGATCGTCGTGGGGCGCTGGACGGTGTCCTGCGGCGTCGCCACGCGCGGTGTTTCCGGTCCGAAGGCGGCGATCGAGCTGGGGTGGAAGAGGGCGCAGCGGTTCTCGCGCGCCACCTCGAGGACCTTGTAGAGCCCCCCCATGTTGAGGTCCCAGGCGACCTGCGGTCGCTCCTCGGCGGTGGCCGAGAGCAGCGCTGCCAGGTGGTAGATCGTGCCGATCTCCCAGCGCCGGACGAGGTCCTGGAGCTGGCGGGCGTCCCCGACGTCGAGGACGGCGAACGGCCCGGCGTCGGCGGCCGCGCCGGTGGGAACGCGGATGTCGGAGGCGACGACGGCATCGGCGCCGTGGTGATGCCTCAGGGCCGGAACCAGCTCCGAGCCGATCTGTCCGAGGGCGCCGGTGACCAGGATGCGCGACATGCGGGGCGGGAATCTACCCGCTCCGCGGCCGGAACGCGAGCCGCGAGCCGCGGGGCCGGTCAGCCGGCGTTCTTGAGGGTGACCCAGCGACGGCAGATGTCGCGCAGCCGGTCGGGAGACTCGGCGGCGACGATCTCGCCGACCATCCGGTCGATCGCCGCGCCGTCCTTGCCGGCGCGCCGCAACGCCTGGCGCAAGGTGGCCGCCACCGCCCAGCGATTGCCGCTGCGGAGGGCGATTCGGACGTCGGGGAAGACCGGTTCGGATGTGGCGTTCATGACCCTGCGCTAGGCCCTACGCCGACAACTCCCAGTTGTTACGCCCGGAAGAAATTCCCTCAGAGGCCATTTCCGCGGTCCGCCTACGGGAGCGTGTCGCCTCGGAAACTGCCTTTGAGGGAATCTTTCTCTTCTCAGTAGAAGCCGAGCTGAAGGCGGGCGGCTTCGCTCATCATCTCCTGGTTCCACGGCGGGTCGAAGACGACCTCGATGTGCGCGTGGGGCGCCTCCGGGAGGTTCTCGATCTTCTTCGTGATGTCAGCAGCGAGGACGTCGCCCATGCCGCAGCCAGGGGCGGTGAGCGTCATCTTGACGTGCACGTCGGGACGTCCGTCGGCGCCCGGCTCGATGCGGCAGTCGTAGATCAGGCCGAGTTCGACGATGTTGACCGGGATCTCCGGGTCGTAGCAGGTCCGCAGCAGCGACCAGACCCGCTCTTCGAGCGGCAGCGCGGCCAGCTCGGCCTCGTCGGGGCGGTCGGGGGCTTCGAGCCCGATGGCCGGGAAGAACTCGGGATCGATCCGAAACATCCCGCCGAAGTCGGCGGTCACCGTGGCCGAGTCTCCCAGCGTCTGCAGGATCCGCAGCCGGGTACCACCCGGAAGCGTCGTGCGATAGCCGTGCGGGATTACGATGGCCTCGATCGGATCGGCGATCTCCACTTCCTGAACCGGACTCTTCACCTTCCACCTCCCCGCCGAGGATACACCGGAGCGGATGATAGATTCGGGCCTCGCGAGTGGGCCGGCCGGACACCGGTCTGCAGCTCCCGCCGTCGCCGCGCAAAGTCGCGGATGCGTCCACTTCGGAGATCTCTCGCCATGAAAGTCGCTCTGTCCCTCCTCATGATCCTGGCTCTGGCCGTCGCCACGCGGGTCGCCGCAGACGCGCAGCCGCCGGCGAACCGGGTCGAGCCGGTCACCGACACACTGCACGGTCAGACGATCGTCGACCCATACCGCTGGCTCGAAGGCGACAACAGCGACCCGGCCCGCATGGGCGCGATGACGCCCGAGGTGGCCGCCTGGACCGACGCCCAGAACGCCTGGACGCGGCAGGTGCTCGACACGCTTCCCGGACGCGAGCAGCTCGAGGAGCGGCTGCGGCCGCTGATGGAGGTCGGTGCGGTGACGCGGCCGGACATGCGGCGCGATCGCTACTTCTTCTCGCGTCGCGAGGGGACCCAGAATCAGCCGGTCTGGTACTGGCGGGTCGGGTCACGCGGCGACGACCGAGTGCTGCTCGATCCGGCGGCGCTCGATCCGTCGGGCCTGACGGCGATCTCCTGGATCGAGCCGTCCCCCGACGGCCGGCTCGTGGCCTGGGGCAGCTACCGCGCCGGTGACGAGATGACGGTGCTGCGGATTCGCGACCTGGATGCCGGGGCGGATCTGCCCGACACGATCGCCGACAAGGTCAATGCGGTCGACTGGCTGCCCGACGGCAGCGGCTTCTTCTACCGCAATCTGTCCGACCCGGACAATCCGTACTCCGGGCAGGTGCGCTTCCATCGCCTCGGCAGCCCGGTCAGCGCCGACCCGCTGGTGATCCGCCAGTACACGCCCGAGGAGGACGCGCGGCTCGCGACAACCTACGGCCCGTACGGCTACCTGTCCGAGGAGGGCCGCTGGCTGGCTCTCTCGTACTACACCGGGACGCGCGACAACGATCTCTGGGTGATGCCGGTCGAGTCATTTCTCGCGAGCGGCGAGGTGAAGAAGGTTCCGGTGGCGGTCGGTCTCGCGGCCGAGTTCGGAGGCCCGATCCTCGGCGACACGATGTACATGACAACGACGCTCGACGCTCCCAACGGGCGCGTGATGGCGGTCGACCTGCAGCATCCCGAGCGGAGCGCCTGGAAGGAACTCGTCGCCGAGCGGCCCGACACGGTGATCGAGCAGGTCTCGCTTGCCAAGGACGCGCTGGTGCTGCAGGTGATGCGCAATGCCGCGAGCGCGCTCGAGGTCTGGTCGCTCGACGGCAAGCTGCGCGGCGAGGTGAAGTTGCCCGGGATCGGTTCGGCCGGGATCACGACGCGGGCCGATCGGACCGAGGCCTACGTCGGCTTCACCAGCTTCAACTATCCGAGCACGATCTTCGCGGTCGACCTCGCGACGCCGGGCGCCGAACCGGTGCTCTGGGAGCGGCCGGCGGTGCCGGTCGACCCGCAGGCGATCGAGGTCGAGCAGGTCTGGTACCCGTCCAGGGACGGCACGCGCGTCTCGATGTTCCTCATCCACCGCAAGGGCCTCACTCGCGACGGAACGAACCCGACCATCCTGTACGGCTACGGCGGCTTCACGGTCTCACTGACGCCGAGCTTCTCGGCCACCCTGTTCCAGTGGCTGGAGGCGGGCGGCATCTACGCCGTCCCGAACCTGCGCGGCGGGGGGGAGTACGGGGAGAGCTGGCACCGCGGCGGCATGCTGGAGAGCAAGCAGAACACCTTTGACGACTTCATCGCCGCGGCGGAGTATCTGATTGCGCAGAAGTGGACCCGGTCAGAGCGCCTCGCGATCCGCGGCGGGTCGAACGGTGGACTCTTGACCGGCGCCGCGCTGACTCAGCGGCCGGAGCTGTTCGCGGCGGCGATCGTCGCAGTGCCGCTGCTCGACATGCTGCGCTACGAGCAGTTCCTGATGGCGCGCTACTGGGT
Source organism: uncultured Thermoanaerobaculia bacterium (assembly GCA_964618415.1). Lineage (GTDB taxonomy): Bacteria > Acidobacteriota > Thermoanaerobaculia > Multivoradales > JAGPDF01 > JACTMI01. The sequence continues at coordinate 3,177 of CAZUAT010000037.1, read as the reverse complement.
TCCCGAGTACGGGGCCGCGACGGATGCGACACAGTTCGGCTGGTTGAGCGCCTACTCTCCCTATCAGAAGGTGCAGGACGGCGTGCGCTATCCGGCGACGTTCCTGACCGCTGGCGAGAACGACTCCCGCGTCCATCCGCTGCACGCGCGCAAGATGACGGCGCGCCTGCAGGCCGTGGCGGCGAAGGTGGAGGATGCCAACCCGGTGCTGCTCTGGGTGGATCGGGAATCGGGACACGGTCAGGGCAAGCCGCTCAACCTCAAGCTGCGCGAGCTGGCCGACGAGCGCATCTTCCTGATGTGGCAGCTCGGCATGCTGCCCGCCGCGGAAGGGGCGCCGAAGGAGTCTGCCGCGGTCGAGTCCACCGCCACGGGCGCGCACGCTCACTGAGCCACTGGTCGAACGCCACAGCGAGGGACTCCACGACGATGCGTGTTCTGGTCACCGGTCACCACGGCTATCTCGGCTCGTTGTTCATGCCGCTGCTCGTCGCAGCGGGCCACGAGGCGGTCGGCGTCGACGCTGACCTGTTCGTCGACTGCACTCTGGGCCCGGCGCCGGTCGAGAGCGGCTGGCGCTCACTGCGTCGTGACCTGCGCGACCTCGAGCGCGCCGATCTCGAAGGGATCGATGCGGTCTGTCACTTCGGTGCCCTGTCGAACGATCCGCTCGGAGACCTCGATCCGAAGCTGACCTACGACATCAATCTCGCCGGCTCGATCCGCCTCGCCGAGCTGGCGCGGGACGTCGGGGTGGAGCGCTTCCTGTTTTCGTCGTCCTGCTCGAACTACGGCGCCTCCGGCGATGGCCTGCTCGACGAGTCGGCCGAGCTGCGGCCGATCACTCCGTACGCGGTCTCGAAGGTGCGCTTCGAGGCCGAGCTCGCCCGCCTGGCCACCGACGGGTTTTCGCCGGTGTCGCTGCGCAACGCCACCGCGTACGGGGTTTCGCCCCGCCTGCGCGTCGACATCGTGCTCAACAATCTCGCCGCCTGGGCCGTCACCACCGGGCGCATCGTGCTGCAGAGCGACGGATCGCCCTGGCGCCCGATCGTGCACGCAGAGGACATCGCGCGCGCCTTCGTGCACCTGCTCGCGGCGCCGCGCGAGAAATTCCACGGCGAGGCCTTCAACATCGTGCCGCCGGACGAGAACTACCGGGTGCGCGACCTCGCCCGCATCGTCGGCGAGGCGGTGCCGGGGTGCCAGGTGCAGCTGGCCGAGGGCGCCGGCCCCGACCCGCGCAACTACCGGGTGAGCGGCGCCAAGTTCCTGGCCGCGTTTCCGGACTTTCAGTATCGCTGGACCGCCACCGCCGGCGCGCGCGAGCTGGTGGCTGCTTACCGCGCCGTCGGCCTCGACGAGCCGACCTTCGCCGGGCCGCGCTTCAAGCGGTTGGCCCGCCTCCAGGAGTTGCTCGCCGCCGGTGAGCTGATGGGCGATCTGCGGTGGCGAACCGCGGCGCCGGCGGCCAGCGGCGGCTGAGCGGGGGCTGGCGATGCAGCTGGTGCCGCTCGGCTGCGGCGGATTCATCCCCGCGCGCGGGCGGCAGACGATGAGCTTCCTGGTGCTCGAAGGCGGAGCGGCGCTGGTTCTGGACGCCGGCAGCGGCTTGGCGCGACTGCTCGAGCCGGAGGTCGCGGCCCGGCTGCCGGAGGACGGGCCTCTCGACATCGTGCTCACCCACTATCACCTCGACCACGTGGTCGGCCTTTCGTATCTGCCGGGCCTGGCGTGCCACCGGCCGATCCGGATCCACGCCCCGCAGCCGCCCCTGACCGACGTGGGGCCTGAGGTGCTCGACATACTGATTGCGCCGCCGTTCTTTCCGATCCGGTTCCCGGACTGGCCGCAGCCCGTCGAAGTGCTTCCCTACGCGGGGCCGCAGCTGGAGATCGGGCCGTTTCGCCTCCGGGCGCGGCGCCAGCAGCACCCCGGCGGGTCCGCCGGCCTGCGCCTCGGAGATCAGCTGGCCTACGTCACCGACACGGGCGCCGACCCGGCGACAGCCGAGTTCGCGGAGGGTGTCGACACGCTGTTGCACGAGGTATGGCTGACCGCGGCCGAGGCCGAGCAGGAGCGGGCGGGACGCACCGGCCACAGCGACGCATCCGAAGTCGCGCACCTCGCCCGGCAGGCGCAATGCCGTCGCCTGATCCCGGTGCATCACCATCCGCGGCGCACCGACGCCGACCTCGAAGCGCTGGCGCACGACCTGGCGGTCCGCAGCGGTCTCGATGTCCGGCTGCCGATCGAGGGCGCCGCCCTCGATCTCGACGCATGACGCTCCTGCGTGCCGGCGTCGTCCGCCGACCGGTCTGGCGCCTGGCGGTCGTGGCGCTCGCGCTCGGCGCCTGCGGGCGCGCGCCGGAACCGCTGCCCGAGCAGTCGCGGGATCTGGCTGATCTGCTGCCACTGGCGCGCTCGATCGCCGACACGACCGAGGTCGACTTCGGCGATGAGGCAGCCCGCACCCGGCTGTGGACCGGCTGGGGACCGGATGAGACGTACGCTGGCGCTACCTTCGTCTGGGGGCTGGGGGAGCGCTCGACGCTCGAGCTCGACCTCGCGCGCCCGCGCTCCCTGCGCCTGGAGATGCGCGGCTGGTCGTACGCGTTCCAGGACGATCCCCCACAATCCGTGACGGTATCGGTCAACGGCCGCGAGGTCGGTCGCCGTCTGCTGGCCAATCGCCCGGTCGAACTCGCCTTCGACGTGCCGCGCGGCCACTGGCGGACCGGTTCCAACCAGATCGAGCTCACATACGGCCGGCGGGACCGTGACGAGCTGGGCGTCGAGCGCGCAGTCGCCTGGGACGTGCTGCGCCTGGTCGACGAGCAGCGGCAGCGCGGCCCTTCCGAGGAGGCTGAGCCGCTGGCGCCGCGCGGGCGGGTGATCGATCTGCCGGCCGGCGAAGCGCTCGAGTGGACATTGGAGCTGCACGGCGGTACCTGGCTGGCGTGGAACGGCCTGGAAGCGGCCGAGGACGTCCGACTCTCTGTCGAGCGGCTGGGTGAGGACGATGCGGCGACGACGGTGCGGGTGCGCCCGGGGGGCGAAGGGCGCTGGCGGCTGACCGAGGACGGCGCCCCGCACCGGCTCTACCGGCTGCTGGTGACGGCGGATGCCGGCAGCGCGGGCACGCCGCTGCGCTGGGTGGCGCCGCGGCTGCACGAG
>CAZUAT010000036.1:0-32776 GCA_964618415.1 uncultured Thermoanaerobaculia bacterium | reverse complement strand
TCGGCTTCGGCCGGGAACAGTTCGGCCTGGCGACGGTCCTCGCCGCTGATCGAGACCGCGTAGTCACCGCTCCAGCAGGCCGTGCAGTAGCTCTCGCGCGGACCCGACAGGCAGCCGAGCATCCCCTCGATGGAGAGGTAGGCGAGGCTGTCGGCCCCGACGAACGCGCAGATCTCGTCGATCGACTGCTGCGCCGCGATCAACTCGGCGCGGCGCGGCGTGTCGATTCCGTAGTAGCAGGGCCACGCCGTCGGCGGTGACGAGATGCGCAGATGCACCTCCGAAGCTCCGGCCTCGCGCACCATCTGGACGATCTTGCGCGACGTCGTGCCGCGCACGATCGAGTCGTCGATCAGCACCACCCGCTTGCCGGCGATGATGGCGCGCACCGGGTTGAGCTTGACCTTGACGCCGAAGTTGCGGATCGACTGCCTTGGCTCGATGAAGGTTCGACCGACGTAATGGTTGCGCGTCATGCCGAACTCGAACGGAAGACCCGACTCGCGGCTGTAACCGAGCGCGGCAAAGAGGCCGGAGTCGGGCACCGGCACCACGAGATCGGCGTCGGCGGGCGCCTCCCGGGCGAGCTGGGCGCCCAGCCGGCGCCGTACCTCACCCACCGCGTCGCCGAACACGACGCTGTCGGGGCGCGAGAAGTAGACGTGTTCGAAAGCGCAGCGGCGCGGCACGACCGGACGCTGGACGCGGATCGAGCGGCACTCCGCGTCCCGCACCTCGACGACCTCCCCGGGCTCGAGCTCACGCACCATCGAGGCGCCGAGCAGATCGAACGCGCACGATTCGGAGGCGAAGCAGGTGGCGCCGTCGAGCCGGCCGATCGCCAGGGGCCGGAAGCCGTTCGGATCGCGCGCCGCGATCAGCGATTCTTCCGTGATCAGCAGCAGCGAATAGGCCCCCTCCACCTCGCCGAGGGCGATCTCCAGCGACTCGAGCAGGTCGGCGCGCGGGTTGCGCGCCATCAGGTGCAGGATCACCTCGGTGTCGCTCGTGGTCTGGAAGATCGATCCCTCCGCCTCGAGTCGCCGCCGGATGGTGAGTGCATTGGTCAGATTGCCGTTGTGGACGATCCCGATGGTTCCCATCGAGGTTCGCACCACGATCGGTTGCGCGTTGCCGACTACCGACGAGCCAGCGGTCGAGTAGCGCGTGTGGCCGAGCGCGCGCCGGCCCTTGAGCCGCTCCAGAACCTCGGCCGGAAAGACGTCGGCGACGTGTCCCATGCCCCGCTCGTGCACCATCGCCTCGCCGTTCCAGGCGACGATGCCCGTCGACTCCTGGCCGCGGTGCTGCAGCGCATAGAGCCCGAGATAGACGTGGTTGGCCGCGTCGTCCTGACCTTCGATGCCGAAGATGCCGCACATGGCCGCAGGCTAGCGCATCGCGCGGACTTCGACCGCGAGCGGCAGCCCCAGCCACTCGCGGTCGGCGGTGAGCGCGGGCCGCCCGAGCGCCGCCGCGAGCGCAAGGCAGGCGCGGTCGCCGAGCCCCAGACCGGCCGACCGGGTGGCCGGCCGCATCCGACCGGCGGCAACCGCCTGCATGTCGTCGAACGGACGGATGTCGAGGCCGAAGCCGGCCAGCAGCAGGTCGACCTCGGCATTCGGGACGCCCCAGTCGGCCAGCTTGGCGACGACCTCCGACAGGTTGACGGCGCTCATCGCGGCTCCCGGCAACGCTTCGGCCACCCGCTCCACCCCGGGCTCGGCCTGGATCGCGGCGAGCAGGGCGGAGGCGTCGAGCACCACCGCGGTCATGACGATCCGTGCTCCTCGCGCGCAGCCTCCCGCCGGCGCTCGGCAATCAGCTCGGATGACAGCGAAGTGCCCTGCGGCACGTAGCGGCGGACGACCTCCTGAGCACGCGCCAAGGCCTTGCCCGGCGAGAGCACGGTGATGGCGTCCTCCCCGAGAACGAGCACGACGCGATCGCCCGCCTCGAGCCCCAGCGCGCGGCGGTAGGCGGCAGGCAGCACCACTCTGCCACCAGGACCGATTCGTGTCACGAGATCAGACATGCGCCAATTATAAGCCGATATGTCATATTTTCAAGTGCGAGCCATGGCGGCGGAGTCGCCGGCGGCAGGGTCAGAGCCCCAGGGCCCGGGGCAGGGCGGTGGACCAGGTTTCGCGCAGGGCCTCGACCTCGACGTCGATCCGGCCGCCGTCAGCCTCGATCACCAGGCGATCGCCGCCCGACTCGCCGACCTCCAGGGCCGGCACTCCGTAGCGCTCGGCGGCGGCCAGGAAGCGATCGGTCTGACCGGGCAGGATCGCCACCACCGCTCGCGCCTGGCTCTCCGAGAACAGGTCGCGCGGCGAGAGCGGAACGCGCACCCGCGCCCCCGTGCCGGTGCCGAAGGTGGCCTCGGCGAGCGCCACGGCGAGCCCGCCTTCGGAGATGTCGTGCGCGGTGCGCACGACTCCCCAGCCGATCGCCTCGCGCAGCAGCGCCGCCAGCTTCGCTTCGGCGTCGAGGTCGACGGCCGGCGGCATCCCCTGCTCGATGCCGTGCAGCAGGCGCAGATAGGCCGAACCGCCGAACTCGCCGCGGTCGCTCCCGAGCAGCACGATGCGCCGTCCCGGGCGGCGGAAGTGTGACGCCGGCGAGTCCCCGAGATCGGGCACCAGGCCGACCATCGCCACCGTCGGCGTCGGGTGGATCGAACGGCCGTCGGTCTCGTTGTAGAGCGAAACGTTGCCCGAGATGACCGGCACGCCGAGCGCGGTGCAGGCTTCGGCGATGCCGCGCACGCACTCGCGGAACTGGTACATCACTTCCGGGTTCTCCGGGTTGCCGAAGTTCAGGCAGTCGGTCAGGCCGACCGGCTCGGCGCCGGTGCACGCGAGGTTGCGCACCGCTTCGGCGACCGCCTGCCGGCCGCCGGTGCGGGGGTCGAGCCAGCAGTAAACCGGATTGACGTCGGAGGTGAGCGCCAGTCCGCTCGGCGTCCCCTTGAGCAGGATCACGGCCGCGTCGCCGCCCGGTCCGACGACGGTGTTGGTGCGGACGGTGTGGTCGTACTGCCGCCAGATCCACTCCTTGCTCGCCAGCTCGGGCGTCGCGAGCAGCTGCGTGAGCGCGGCGGCCGGATCGTCCGGCTCGGGCACCGCAGGCGCCTCCTGCAGTCGGTCGAGATTCGCCGGCCGGGCGACCGGGCGACGATAGACGGGCGCGTCGTCGGTCAGCGGGGCGATCGGCATGGCCGCCTCGACGGCGCCGCGGTGGCGGATCTCGGCGCTGCTGCCGGCGGTGATCTCGCCGATCGTCGCCACCTCGAGCCCCCACTTGCGGAACACCTTGGCGACCTCTTCCTCGCGGCCGCGCCGCGCCACGATCACCATCCGCTCCTGCGACTCCGAGAGCATCATCTCGTAGGCCGACAGGCCGGGCTCGCGCAGCGGGACGCGGTCCAGGTCGAGCTTGAATCCGACCCCTCCGCGGGCTGCCATCTCGAACAGTGAGCTGGTCAGCCCGGCGGCCCCCATGTCCTGGATGGCCACGATCGCCGTCGACCGCATCGCCTCGAGGCAGGCCTCGAGCAGGACCTTCTCGGTGAACGGGTCTCCTACCTGCACGGTCGGCTTCTTCTTCTCGCTCTCGGCGTCGAACGAATCCGAGGCCATGGTGGCGCCGTGGATGCCGTCGCGACCGGTGCGTGAGCCGGCGTAGAGGATCGGATTGCCGGGGCCGGAAGCCCGGGCCTTGAACACCCGCTCGCGCCGGGCGATCCCGAGCGCGAACGCGTTGACCAGGATGTTGCCGTCGTACGACGGATGAAAGCCGGTTTCGCCGCCCACCGTCGGGATGCCGACGCAGTTGCCGTAGTCACCGATGCCGCGCACGACGCCATCGATCAGCGACCGCATGCGCGGGGCGTCGATCGAGCCGAACCGCAGGGCGTCGAGCATCGCCACCGGCCGGGCGCCCATCGTGAAGACGTCGCGCAGGATGCCGCCGACGCCGGTCGCCGCCCCCTGGTACGGCTCGATGTAACTCGGGTGGTTGTGCGACTCCATCTTGAAGACCGCCACCCAGCCGTGTCCGACGTCGACCACCCCGGCGTTTTCTCCCGGGCCCTGCAGGACCCGAGGCCCGCTGGTCGGAAACTCCCGCAGATAGACCTTGGACGACTTGTACGAGCAGTGCTCGCTCCACAGTGCCGAGGTGATGCCGAGTTCGGTGAGCGTCGGAGTGCGTCCGAGGAATCGATTGAGTCGCTCGTACTCTTCCTCCGACAGGCCCATGCCACGCGCCACTTCGAGGTCGACGCGAGCCTCCGCCGCCGTGCTCACCGCGCACCTCCGGCCAGGTGGGCGACGGTCGACTCGACCAGCCCGCGGAACAGCTCCAGCCCGTCGACGTTGCCGAGCACCTCCTCGGCGCAGCGCTCCGGATGCGGCATCAGGCCCATCACATTGCCCGCCTCGTTGACCAGGCCGGCGATGCCGCGGGCCGAGCCGTTGAAGTTCCAGGCCTCGTCGAACTCGCCCTCCGGGGAAACGTAGCGCAGCACCACCTGCCGAGCCGCCTCGATCCGGTCCAGCTCGGCCGCAGAGTGCTCGTAGTTGCCTTCGCCGTGGGCGATTGGCATGCGGATCAGCTGGCCGGTGCGGTAGCGCGAGGTGAACGGCAGGTCGTTGCGCTCGACGCGCAGCCAGACGTCACGGCATTCGAAGCGCAGTCCCTTGTTGCGCCGCAGGGCGCCGGGCAGCAGGTGGGACTCGGTGAGGACCTGAAAGCCGTTGCAGATCCCGAGCACCAGGCCGCCCTGGGCGGCGTGCTCGCGCACCGCGCCCATGATCGGCGACAGCGCCGCCATCGCACCCCCGCGCAGGTAGTCGCCATGCGACCAGCCGCCGGGCAGCACGACCAGCTCACAGCCGTTGAGCCGCGTGTCCTCGTGCCAGAGAAACGCCACGTCCTGATCGAGCAGGTGCTTGAGGACGTGGTAGACGTCGTGGTCGCAGTTCGATCCCGGAAAGACGACGACGCCGCACTTCATGCGGCGGCGTCCTCGAGCAGCTCGATGCGGTACTCCTCGACCACCGTGTTGGCGAGCAGCTTCTCGCACATCTCGGCCAGGCGCTCGCCGGCGCGCTGGGCGTCGCCCTCGCCGAGGTCGATCTCGAACGACTTGCCGGCGCGTACTTCGCGCACTTCCGGGAAGCCGATCCGCTCGAGGGCACTGCGGATGGCCTTGCCCTGGGGATCGAGAATCTCGCGGCGGGGATAGACGGTGACGCGTGCCTTCACGGATACACCTCCGGCGGGAGTCCGCCCGGGGCGGTCTCCGCTGACGAATCGGGAAAACGGGTCGGACGCCCCCGGCGGCGGCCGCTCGCGCAGGCCGGTGGGGGGTTCGGGGCGGTAGCTCGGGTGCGCAGGGAGGCCTGCACGGCGCCCCCAGTGTATCTCACGCGGTGCGCGGGGCGCAGTGCGCGAGACGGATGCAAGCCGGCGGCGTCAGGGCGCCAGCTCGAGCCACGGCGTCGGCTCGAACTGGTCCGAAACGACGACGCCGGCCGGCGAACCCTCGCGCTCGAGCGCTGCGCCGACCGTGGCGGCCGCCAGCGCCGGCGAGTTGTTGGTGCGCGACAGGTGGTAGAGCACCACGGCCCGCAGCCGGTCGGTGAGCAGCTCGGGCAGCCCTTCCGCGGCATCGAGATTCGACAGATGCCCGTGCCGCCCCGCCACGCGCTGCTTGAGCGACCATGGATACGGTCCGCTGCGCAGCATCTCCAGATCGTGATTCGCCTCGAGCAGCAGCAGGTCGAGCTCGGTCAGGCGGCCCCAGGCCAGGCGGCTGCGGCAGCCGAGATCGGCCACCAGCCCGATGCGCTGCCGGCCGGGCGTCTCGACAACGAACCCGACCGGTTCGCGGGCGTCGTGCGGGATGGCGAACGGCTCGACCGCGAAGCCGACCACCTCGACCGGGCGCCCCGACTCCAGGCGCTCCACGCGCCCCATCACATCGTCGGGCAAGGCCGTCCCCTGCAGGGTGCCGGCGGTCGCCCAGACCGGCAGGCGGTGGCGCAGCGCGAATCGGCCGGCCCCGCGCACGTGATCTTCGTGCTCGTGGGTGAGGACCAGCGCGCCGATCGTGGCCGGATCGATGCCCACCAGCCGCATCCGGCGCTCGAGCTCGCGGCAGGAAAACCCGGCGTCGAGCAGCAGCCTCCGGCCCCCCGACTCGACCACGACGGCGTTGCCGCCGCTGCCCGACCCGAGCACCACCACGCGACACGGCTCGGAGCCGGCCGGCGCGTCGGAAGTGGGCTGCAGGTCGGAAGCAAAGAGGGAGCGCTGCACCGCCGGGCAGACTATCTCAGCGCTGTCGGCAGGCGCGCGAGCAGCTGTGCGGCGGCGCGGTCGGCCGCCGCCCGGTGCGCTTCGGGCACCAGCGGCCGCCACGCCTCGAGAGCCGCTTGCGCCCCGGTGGCGTCGCCGAGCCGCACGGCCACCGCGGCGAGGTTCCACCAGGCATCGGGGGACGCCGGATCGAGTGCTGCCGCGCGCTGCCACGACTCCCGGGCCGCCTCCAGCCGGCCCAGGCGCAGCTGCGCGACCCCGAGCGCGTTCCAGGTGGCCACCCGGTCAGGCCGCAGCCGCGTCGACTCGCGCAGCGCCACTTCGGCCCGCTCGGTCCGCCCGAGGTCGAGCAGGACCGTGCCCAGCGTGCCGAAGAACCCGCTCTCGTCGGGGCTCGCCGCACGGGTCGCTGCGAGCAGGGCCTCCGCCTCGGCACCGCGTCCGCTCTCGGCGAGCGCGAGGCTGTGGACGATCCGGGTCGACTCCTCGACCGCCTCCCCGGCGAGCCGGACCAGCCACGCGACCGCGCCCGCCGCGTCGCCCGCCGCCAGCTGCTCGAATGCGAAGCGGCGGACGAGCGGCTCGCTGACGACCCCGGCGGCGACGGCCGCGCGCACGCGAGCCCGCGCGGCCTCCGCCTCGCCGCGTGCCAGGTCGATCCCGGCGCGGATCTCGAGCGCGCGAACGGGCTCGCCTGCGTCGAGCGCGGCAGCCAGCGCCAGTGCCTCGTCGAACTGTCCGAGTTCCACCAACCGCTCGGCCACCAGACCGGCCGTAGCGGGCCGGCCGCCCGACAGCGCGAGCACCTGCCGCCAGGCCACGAGCGCCTCCTCGTCCCGACCCATCCGGTCGAGCACCCGGGCGAGGAATCCCCAGGCGTCGAGCATGCGCGGCTCGGCGGCCACCAGCGCCTGCAGCTCGGCGGCGGCGCGGTCGTGCCGGCCCGCCCAGTAGTCGTCGAGTGCCTGCTCCCAGTTGGCGAGCAGCGCCCGCCGGGTGCGCGGATCGACATCCGCGCCATCGGACCCTCCGGCAGCGGCGAGATAGCCGAGCGCCGCCAGCGAGCGGGCGGTCTGCGCATCGACATCGGCCGGCGGTGCCGGATCGCGCTGCCGCGGCTCGAGCAGCCGCAGCATCCGAGCCCGCTCTGTCCGGCGGGCCGGCAGCAGATCGTGCTGCTGGGCGCGGTCGATGCGGGCATCGAACAGTTGCGGCCGCGGCCCCTCGATCAGGTACCAGTCGCTTTCGATCCAGGCGTGGAGCGGGCTCCATCCGAAGTGGAACCGCGAGTACCAGCTCTCGGCGTACAGGCCGCGCGCCGGATCGCGGTCGACGAGCAGGTCGCGACCGTCGAGCCCCTCCGGCACCGGCCTCCCGAGCAGCCGCAGCAGAGTCGGCGCGACGTCGACCAGGCCGACCGGGTCGGCGATCCGCTCCCCCGCCCGTGCCCGGCCGGGCAGCTTCACCACCAGCGGGACGTGAAGTGTGGATTCGTAGAGGAAGACACCGTGCTGGCGTTCGCCGTGGTCGCCCAGGCCCTCCCCGTGGTCCGACAGCAGGACGATCGCAGCGGCGTCGTAGAGACCCGCGCGGTCGAGCTCGGCGAGCAGTTCGCCGACCGCAGCGTCGGCGGCGGCGATCTCGCCGTCGTACGGGTCCTCGCCAACCGCGCGGTACGGCTCGGGGGGCGCGTACGGCGCGTGCGGTTCGTAGAGGTGGACGAACAGCAGGCGCGGCCCGGTCGACTCGTCGAGCCAGCGCCGCGCGGCGGCGAAGGTCACCGATCCCGGCCGCTGCGCCAGGTCGAGCGCCTCCCCGCCGCCCTCGCCGGTCGGGGCATCGAACCGGTCGAATCCGTGCGCCAGGCCGGTGTCGCCGCGCAGCACGAAAGCCGAAACGAAAGCGGCGGTGCTGTATCCGGCCGACCGTGCGGCTGCAGGCAGCCAGGAGGCGTCGAACCGGTCGGCGGCCGACACCGGGAAGCCGACGTTGTCGCGCACGCCGTGGCGCGGCGGGTCGAGCCCCGAGAGCAGCGAAACGTGCGCCGGAAGAGTCAGCGGACAGGGCGACCAGGCGCGTTTGAACAGGACGCCGTCGCGCACGAGCCGATCGATTGCCGGAGTCGCGGGCCCGCCTCCAGCCTCGCTCTGGCTGCGGCCCCATGCGGCCAGGCGATCGGCGCGCAGCGTGTCGATCGAGATGAGGACGATCGTCGGGGGCGGAGGTTCGGCTCGCCGCGGCGCGCAGCCGCCAGCCCAGAGCAGCCCGAGCGCCAGCGCCGCCGTCGCCACCCCCGCACTGCTCGCGCGGTTCGGTTTCACGCCCCGCCGCGAGCGAGCATTGCGAGGCCTTCGGTGGCGTCCGGGTCGCCCGGCGCCAGCTCCAGCGCGCGCTCGAGCAGCCGCCGCGCCTCGGCCGCATCGCCCGAGCGGAAGCGGACGACCGCCAGCGCCTTGGTCGCCTGCAGGTGCCGCGGTTCGGCCGCGATGGCGGTGCGCAGGTCGCTCTCGGCCGCCGCGACCTCTCCCACTGTGAGGCGCAGCACGGCGCGTTGGTAGTGGGCGTCGGCCATGTCCGGCGCCGCCGCCACCGCCGCGTCGGCCGCCGCCAGCGCCGCCCCGGTCTCACCCAGGACCATAAGCGCCCGCGACTCGACGACGTGCAGGTCGGCGCTGTCGGGGGCGCGCTGGAGGTCGCGCCGCACCAGCTCGAGCGCCTCGCGGGCGCGGCCCAGGTCGAGCAGCCGCATGGCCGCGGAGACCGGCAACGCGGCGCTGCGGTCCTCCATCGGCGGACCGTGCTGCCGCGCCCGGGCTGCCTCCTCGTGGCGTCCCAGCGCCTCGAGCGCCTTGCCGAGGTACTCCCAGCCGAGCACCGCACGGGTCGACTCCTGCTCGAGCGCCGGCTGCAGCAGGTCGACCGCCTCCTGGTAGCGGCGCTCGTGCACCAGCCGCATGCCGCGCATCACCGTGGCCATGCGCGGCAGTTCCTCGGCCGGATTGAGCTTCGGCCCGGTCGTCGGCGCCGCAGTGCCTCCCAGGTAGCCGAGCGCCCCGAGCTTGGCGAGCGTCTCCGGGTCGGCCTCCTCGGGCGGCGCCAGCTCGCGCGGGAAGTCGGCCAGGTAGTCACGCAGGCGCGTGTAGGCGCGACGCTCGGTCGACAGCACGTTGCGGCGCTCGGCCGGATCGGCATCGAGGTCGTAAAGCTCGGGGACGGGACCCTCGATGTAGTGGAACCGATCGTCCACCGCCGAGAGCAGTTCGCTCCATCCGAAATGAATGAAGGTCGCGAACGTCTCGGAGTAGACGACTGGAGCTGCGGCGCCCGGCGGCTCGAGCAGGGACCGCCCCGGCAGGCCGGCCGGCAGCTCGAGATCGGCGATCGCGGCGATCGTCGGCAGCAGATCGGTCAGGCCGGCCACGGTGCGGACGCGCTCGCCGCCGCGCTCGCCGCGCGGCAGCTTGAGGATCAGCGGCACCTGGATCGCCTCGCGGTAGAGCAGAAAGCCGTGCTCCTCCTCTCCGTGGTCTCCCAAACCTTCGCCGTGGTCGGAGGTGAGCACGACGAGCGCGTCGTCGTAGAGCCCTGCCCGGTCGAGCGCTGCGAGCAGCCGCCCGACCTCAAGGTCCGCGGCAGCGATCTCGCCGTCGTACGGGTCGGCAAAGGCGGCGCGCAGGTCTGCCGGCGGCTCCCAGGGGGTGTGCGGCTCGTAGAGATGGAAGAACAGGAACTGGCGCTCGGCCTTCCAGGCCTCGAGCCAGCCGAGCAGCGGCTGCAGAGTCTGGGCGGCCGGCCGCTCGGGCGCCTGCGGTGCGTCCCAGCGCGCGAAGCCGCGCGAGATCCCGGTGTCTGCCCGCAGCACGAAGGTCGAGGCGGCGCCTGCGGTCTGCCAGCCGGCATCGGCGAACAGCGACGCGAGGGTGGGGCCGCGGTCGCCGGCCAGCGAGAAGCCGACGTTGTTGCGCACACCGTGCACAGGCGGCAGCCGGCCGGTGAACATCGAAGCGTGCGAAGGCAGGGTGAGTGGCACCTGCGCGAAGGCGCGCTCGAAGACCACTCCGTCGCGGGCCAGCCGGTCGATGGCGGGCGTGCGGCCCGCCGTGTAGCCGTAGGCCGGCAGCCGGTCCGAGCGCAGCGTGTCGATCGAGACGAGGACGACCGTCCGCGGCGGGGACGGGGCGCAGCCGATCAGCACCACCGCCGCGAGGGCGAGAGGCGACAGCCGGCGCGCGAGGGACGAAGGCAGCATCTCGGCCGCTCAGTTTATGCGACGCCTGACGTCCCCCGGAGAAATGAAAACGGCCCCCGATCCGCACGGGACCGGGGGCCGGATACGACGTCAGGCCGGAATCAGAAGCGGAAGCCGACCGAGACGAAGTACTCGCGCGGCGTCTGGTAGCTGCCCGAGTTGTTGGCGTTGCCGAAGTTCGGTCCCAGCGTGAAGGTGGTCGGACGACCCAGGGAGTCGACCGGGCCACCGGCGCTGGCGCTGACCGGCACGATCTGGTTGTTGAAGGTGACCAGACCGTCTTCGTTGGTGACGTTGGTGACCGTGAACTTCACGTACGGCTCGAGCTTCCAGACCGGGATGCCGTACTGCAGGGCGAGGTCGAGGTTGAAGATCTCCTCGTACTCACCCGCGCCGCGCTCGCCGAAGAACAGCGTCTGCGAGGTGGGCAGGGTCAGGTAGCCGGCACCGGCCTGGTTCTGCGCCGCGCTGAGCGCCACGGCGCGCGAGTAGCTGAAGGTGAGCGGCGAGTCGTAGCGGAAGATCGCGCCGACGTCGAGCGCTCCGGCTGCGCCAAAGTCGAAGGTGTAGTTCGACCACAGCCGGACCTTGTGCTCCTGGTAGTTGTCCAGGCGGCCTGTCGGGTTGTTGCGCTCGTCGAGCACGTCCGGGAAGTCGCCGAAGGTCGAGCCGATCTGCGGCGACTGGCCCGATTCACCCTCGAAGTCACCGTCGTTGGTGAGTTCGTGGGTCCAGTTGCCACCCAGACGCCAGGCACTCGTCGGGTTGAACTCGGCCTGCAGCTGCAGCGCCTCGTACTCGCGCGTCGGCCGGTTGGTGTTCTCGTAGCGGGTGACCTCGGCCTGGAAGCCGGTCACCGGCCCGACGCTGACGTTGGCGATCGGCGAGCGCCGGTCGGTGAACGTCTCGATGAAGTCCGAGACGTCGCGGTTGGCGTAGATCAGCTTGGCATAGCCGCCCTTGGGCAGCGCCATGCCGGCTGCCAGCGTGAACTCGCGCGTACGCGGGGTCTTCAGATCCGGGTCGACGAAGGTCGTCGTGCGCGGATCGGAGAAGTCGAACCAGATGTAGTTGTCGAGGTCGAACCCGGGGGCGAAGTCGTTGCCGAAGCCCTCGGGGCCCGTATAGATGCCGAGCGCCACCGCCGGGTTGCCGGCTGCGCCGGCCGCACCGAACTGGTTGGCAGCAGCCCGCCCTGCGTACTCGGAGTAGGTGGCATCGAACTTGTACTTGCCGTCGCCTCGCGGATCGAAGCTCGCCGCCAGACGGGGCACGATCGAGTCGCTGCTGATCTCCGGAATGCCGCTGCCGGAGGTCGACTTGACCTTCTCGAACCGGGCGCCGATGTTGAACGACCAGTTGGCGTTCAGATTCCAGCGGTCGTTGATGAACAGCGAGCTGGTCTCCAGCTCGTTCTTCGCGCCGCGGGTCGGGACCCAGTAGTACATGAACGTGTAGTAGTACGGAATCCAGTGGGCGACCAGGTTGCCGTCGGCATCCGTGATCGGATTGCCCGCAGCGTCGACGCGCCAGTCGGTGGTCGGGTTGAGCCCCGTCGAGGTCTGCGAGTTGCCGCCGACGCCGATGTCGGTGAAGATCTCGACCCCGCCCTTGATGTCGTGGCTGCCGGCCGACTCGGTCGACAGGAAGTACGACAGGGCGCCGTACCACTGCTCGTGGTCCCGGTCCTCCGGGTCCGACGCGTCGAAGTACGGCGCGTTGTAGGTGCCGAAGATCGTGCCCGGCAGCACGCCGTACGAGTTGAACGGCGAGTCAGCCGGGTTGGTGCCCCGGCCGCCCAGCCCGCGGAAGCCGAAGTGCTTCTCGGAGTACCGGGCCTCGCCAAACAGGCTGTTGCCGAAGACGCCGTTGTAAGAGAGCACCATGCCGTCCTGCTCGCGGGTGGTGTCGTGCGAGATGGCCGCCTCCTCGAGCGGAATGACCTGCCGCTCGTCGGAGTTGGTGCGCTCGTAGGTGAGGTACGAGCCCTGCACCGTGTGGCTGGAGTTGATATTGCCGGTCAGCTTCAGCTCGTAGCGCGGCTCCTCCACCTGGTTCGTGCCGGCATAGCCGCTGATCGGCAGCGTGTAGGAGACACTCGACTCGTCCTGGCGAGCCGCGGCGAAGAACCAGAGGCGGTCCTGGACGACCGGGCCGCCGAGGGTGGCCGAGTAGATCTTGGCGAGGTCGCCCTCGCGCTCCTGGCCGCGGTCCTTCTCGAACGGCGTCTCGTCGCGCCACTCGGGGCGGGTCAGGTCGGCCCGCAGGCTGCCCGAGAAGTTGTTGCCGCCGCTCTTGGTGATGGCGTTGATGACGCCGCCGGAGAAGCGGCCGTACTCGGCCGAGATGCCGGAGGTCAGGACCTGGGTCTCCTCGATCGCGTCCTCGATGAACAGGCTGTTCATCGAACCGAAGTACCGGTCGCCGACGTCGACGCCGTTGACCATGATGTTGTTGTCGTAGGCGAAGGCGCCGCCGATCGTCACCTGGCCGGCCACCGTGCCGTTGTCCGTGAGACCACCCGACAGGTCGGCAATGCCAATTGGCGTGCGGACGGCAACCGGCAGAGCGTTGACCTGGTCGGCCGAGAAGTTGGCACCGACCTGAGTCGTCTCGAGAGCCGACGGTGCCTCACCGGTGACGACGATCGTCTCCTCGGCGGCGGCGACCTCGATCGTCGCGTCCGAACGCGCCGTGCCGCCCAGCGACAGCGTGGCGGTGCGCTCGACCGTCTTCATCCCCTCGAGGGCGAACTGAACCGTGTAGACGCCAGGGGGAAGATTCTTGAAGATGTAATCCCCGTTGACGCCCGAGGTCGTCGTGCGCTCACCGAGCAGGGCCGGCGAGGTCACCGTGACGGTGACACCCGGCAGCGCCTCGCCATCGGCGGAGACGACCGACCCGATCAGGGTGGCGGTCTGGGTGCCCTGCGCGAACCCGACGCTCGGCAGCGCCAGGGCGACGATCAGGGCGACACAGGCCAACAGACTTCGCTTCAACATGACCTACCTCCTTGGGTGTAGACCAGGGGGCCTATGCGCCCCACGACATCCTGCAACCCGCCCCTCCGAGGGGCGAAATACATGCCAGTCGACGGCGGCGGCGGGCGCCGCGCGCCGAATGTCCGAACTGCCTGCAATTTCAACGGTTGAACGGCGTAGCGGCACGCCCAACGCCGCGCCGTGTCGAGTGCGCAGCGCCCGCGCGTCCACGGATCCGGATTCCGATCCACGGAAGCGGTCGCCTCCGTGACCTGCAGCAGGCAGAAGCAGAGCGGCGTGAACGGCGTGCGACAGAGTCTTCACGATCCGGTGAAGTCTATCCGTTTGTCGGCGCGCCGTCACGGCTGTCAGCCGTGCGCGCGCCGCGAGCGCCGGCGGGCGCGGCCTCAGCCGCCAGTGTCGGCGCCGAGGCGGATGGTCAGCATCTGACCCGGCCGCAGGAGGTTGCCGCCGAGACTGTTGTCGCGCCGAATGCGGTCGATCGTCGTGCCGTAGCGCGTGGCGATGCGCCACAAACTCTCGCCGGCGCGCACCCGATGCCGGATCTCGCGCGCCGCCGTATCGTTCGCCGAGGCGACCGCGGTCGATCCGCTGCGCGTGCTGCGGTCGCTGCGCACCGGCACCTGCAGTCGCTGGCCCGGCGAGATCCGGTGGGCGCTGCGCAGGCGGTTGGCCGCCATCAGCGAGCGCACCGAAGTTCCGTAGCGCGCCGCGATCCCCGACAGCGTCTCGCCGCTGCGCACGCGGTGAGTCGTGGTGGTGACGGTCGGCGGAGCTGTGAACGCCGGCAGGCTGGCGAGTGACGCGGTGACCTGCGGTGCTGCGCCGGGCGGCACTTTGAGGGCATAGGCGAAGCTCGGCGTCGCGTTGCGCCGCAGCTCCGGATTCAGCCGCGCCAGGGTGCCGGTGGGCAGCTCCAGCGCCCGGTCCAGGGCATCGAGCCGTGCGCTGCGCGTCACCTCCACCGTCGCGTAGTCGAGCGGCGGCAGCGGCGCGGGCAGATCGAACCCCCAGCGCTCCGGATCCTCCAGGATCGCCAGCGTGGCGAGGAAGCGCGGCACGTAGCGCCGCGTCTCGCGCGGGAGACGACTGTAGAGATCCCAGAACTGATCGAAATAGCCCTCCGACTGGTTGCGGATCTGGCGCAGCACGGCCCCCTCGCCGCAGTTGTACGCCGCCAGCGCGGTCATCCAGTCACCGAACAGTGCGTGCAGCGCCGACAGATACTGGATCGCCGCGTGGGTCGACTTCTCGGGGTCCATCCGCTCGTCGATCCACTCCGAGCGATCCAGGCCGTACCGGTAGCCAGTCGAGGCGATGAACTGCCAGAGACCGAGCGCGCGTGCCGAGGAGAGCGCGCGGTCCTTGAAACCGCTTTCGACCAGGGGCAGCCAGGAGAGCGACTCGGGCAGGCCCGCCTCGCGCAGCAGCGCGACGATGCGCGGCCGGTACAGCCCCGAGCGCTCGTAAGACTCGAGGAAGAAGCGGCGCTCCGGGCCCTGGAAGCTGCGGATTTCGGCCTCGACGTCGGCGTTGAGGACGATCGGAATGGCACTGCCACCGCCGTCGGCCGACGACTGCTGCACGGCGTGCATCTCGACGATCCGGCGCGCGATGCGCAGGCGCAGGTTCTGGCGCGACTGCTCCTGGACCGGGTCCCCGGCCACGTCGGCGTCGGCCATCAGGCGGTATGCCTCGTCCAGGCGCATGAGCGCCGCGCCGGGCTCACCGTCGCGCCGCAGCCGCTCGGCCATGCCGAAGCTGTCGAGCGCGAGATGAAGGAGATGTTCGCCGGAACCCTCGGCAAGCCCCGCGGCGAGTGCGTCGCCCGCCGGGTCATCGTCCTCGCTGCCCGGCTGGAGCTCCCGCGCCCCGGCCTCCTCCGGCAGCGGTTCGAGCGACGATTCCACGCTCGGTGCCGGTGCCTCCGGCGGTCCGGCCTGCGCCGCCGCGCCGCCCTCCGGCTCGCCCTGCGCCGCGGGGGCCGGTGCCTCAGAATCCGGGGCGGTCGGTGCCGTGCGCGGGGCGGGCTGTCCACCGCATCCGACCAGCACGGCGCAGACGCCCGCCAGCACCACTCCGACTCCGCCACCGCGGACCTCGTATCGCGCCATCCCTGGCCTCCAGCTCGCTCAGCGCCTCCGATTCACGGGATCCAGCCCGGCCTCCGGGGAACCCCGGCGACCGTTCCGGCCGACCGGCAATTGGTATCACGACGACACGGCGCATGTCCTGCGGCGCGCCCCGACGGCGCCAGAGCCATGCAGAGAGGAGCTTTCCCCAATGACCCACCCGGTTCGACTTTGCGCCGTCTCACCCGCTTCATCACCCACGCCGTGCTTCACCCGACCCCGCGCTCGAGGCTCGCTCAGTCCTTGGTTTGCCGTCCTGCTCGGCCTCGCTGCGCTGCCGGCCTCCGCTGCCACGATCGTCGTGGACTCCGCCCACGGCGGCGACATCGACGACGCCGCCTGTGCGCTCCGTGAGGCGATCCTGGCCGCCAACACCGACGCCGACCACCATGGCTGCCCCGCCGGGGACGGCACCGACCGGATCGAGTTCGACCTGCCGGCCGGCGCGGTCATCGAGCTGACCTCCTCCCTGCCACCGGTCACCGAGTCCCTGACGATCGCGGGACCCGGCCGCAACGAGCTCGTGATCGACGGCAACCAGGCCGTCTCCATTCTCTGGCTGCAGCCGGACGCCGGCATGTCGGCCTCACTCGTCCTCGAAGACCTGACGCTCACCGGCGCGTTGGCTCAGCTTCCCGGTGGCTACGGTGGAGCACTCACCGTGCACCCCGGCGGAGAGGCGACGGTGCGCCGGGTGACGCTGCGCGGCAACACCGCCGAGGGCGCCGGCGGTGCGATCCTGGTATTCGGGCAGCCGCCGGTGACCGCCGCGCTGCGCGTCGAGGAGTGTCTTTTCGAGGACAACGTCGTGGCCGGCGTGCTCGGAGGCGGCGCAATCTTCGGCCTCGACGCCACCATCGAGATCGTCCGGTCGACGTTCAGCGGCAACTTCGCGGCCCCGGAGAGTTCACCCTCTCAGTCGCGCGGCGGCGGCGCGATCGCGGTGGTGGGCACGGACCTGACCGTGCGCGCCTCGACCGTGTCGGGCAACGAGGCAGTCGGCATCGCCGGGGGCATTCTGGCCGCGGCCTACGAGGGTCAGTCCGTCCACGTGACGATCGAGGACAGCACCGTGTTCGACAACGACGGCGACAGTGATGGCGACGATATCGGCGCCGTGGGCGGAGTGGCGATGCTGCTCCACTCCAGCGCCACCGGCTCGCTGCGCCTGCGCAACTCGATCGTGGCGGGCAATCGCGATTCCGGAACCGTCTCGATTCCCGATCTCGCCTGGGGCTCGACGGCGCCGGTCGTCGTCACCGACGGGTTCAACCTGATCGGCGAGAACATCGGAATCGAGAGTCACTTCCCCGCCGGCCTGCCGAACGCATTCGGCGACTACGTGGGGACCCCGACCACACCGGCCCCGGCAGTGCTCGAGGCGCTCGAAACCCGGGGCGGGGCACTGCCGGTCCATCTGCCGATCCCCAGCACCGGGAGCCTGGTCATCGACAAGGGGAACTGTGCGTTCAGTGCCTTCGACCAGCGCGGGTATGTCGACCCGGTCACTCAGCTGCGTCCGGTCGACGAGGCCACCATCAGCAACTCGCCCGGCGGCACCTACTGCGATATCGGCGCGGTCGAGTACGGCGCCGTGGCGCCGGATGACAGCGATGTCTTCATGGACGGCTTCGAGAGCGGGTCCACCGGCGCCTGGTCCACCGTGGTCGACGACTGAGGCGTCGGCACGCCCGCGGGGGGTGGTGGCGGCGCGACTGCCGTCGCCACCCCGCCGGGTTCAGAGTTCGTAGATGCGACCCTGTTCGAGAAATCCGATGGCGGCGTTGTCGAGAGCCGCAATCTCGCCGCGGATCTTCTCGATCGAGGGAGGCTTGAGGTGGTGCAGCAGCACCGGCGCCCCGCTCTGCAGCTGGCCGAGTTCGGCGGCGAGGGTGCGCGGCGTCAGGTGCCCCGAAATATCGGCGATCGGCTGCAGAGCGTTCTCGAACGACACATCCATCCAGACGCCCTTCAGCCGCTCGGACGCGTTGGCGACCTCCCACAGCTGCTTGGTCGGCCCGGTGTCGCTCGACCAGACGAGCGAGCCGCTGCCGTCCTCGATGAGAAAGCCCACCGTCGGCACCGGGTGGTTGACCGGGACTGGCGTGAACCGCAAGCCGCCGATCTCGACCGGCACGCCGGCCGACAGCTCGTGAAACTTCATCGCCGGCAGAAGGTGATTCGGCAGCCGCGTGAAGTCGGGCCAGACGTCATTGTTGAACAGGTTCTTGCGGATCGCGTAGATGGTCGGCGCCGTGGCGTAGATGTCGACGGACTCGCGAAGCTTGCCGAACACGTTCTCGATGAAGAACGGCAGCGAATTCGTGTGATCCATGTGCGAGTGCGTCAACACGATCGACTGCACCTGTCGCTGGCGCTCGATCGACAAGGCCTGCGACAGCGAGCCGGCGTCGAGCGCCACGGCGTCGTTGAAGAGCAGGCACGTCATCCGGCACTCGGGGCTCTCTCCGCCGAAGCTGCCGAGGATCTCGACTTTCATGAGCTACCAGTGATTGTACTCGCGGTCGAGTCGGGCCGACAAGGAACCCACCACTCGCTCGCCCTCGTCAATGGTGAATCGCCCGGCGTCATACAGCTCCTCGAACGCCGTCACGACATTCGGACACAGGTGCGTCCCGCGCACCCGGCGGATCTCGGCGGCGGCCGATTCCGTCACCATCGCCCGGCGGTACGGCCGGCTGGTGGTCATCGCATCGAACGTGTCGGCCACCGCGACGATCCGCGCCGCGAGCGGAATCCGGTCCCCCGTCAATCCGTCGGGGTACCCCGAACCGTCGAGCCGTTCGTGGTGGCTGCGTACGATCGGCACGAGCGGGCGCAGCGATTCGATGCGTTGCACGATGGCCGCGCCGTCGATCGTGTGTCGTCGCATGATCTCGGCCTCGGCCGCGTCGAGGGGGCCCGGCTTGAGCAGGACGCCGTCGGGAACGCCGATCTTGCCGATGTCGTGCAGAGTCGCTCCGAGACGCAGCGTCTCGAGTTCCTGCGGCGGCAGACCGAGCGTCTCGCCGAGCACCATCGAATAGGCGACCACCCGGTGCAGGTGACCACCGGTGTAGGGATCTCGTCGCTCGACCGCATCGGCCATCGCCGTCACGGTCTCGACGAACGTGCGCTGCAGGCGGGCGTAGAGACGGGCGTTCTCGAGCGCGTGGGCGAGCGGACCGGCGAACAATCGCATTCGCCGCAGGTCGTCGTCCGAGAACCGGTCGCCGTCGACGGAGTTGAGCAGCTGCAGGACCCCGATCACCCTTCCCCGAGAGACCAGAGGCACGGCCAGAATTCCGCGCGTGTCGAACTGCCGCGAGGCGTCACCGATCCAGCGCGGATCGGCGGTCACGTCGTGGATGACCTCCGGCTGCCCGGACGCCGCGACACTGCCGACGATTCCCTCGCCGATCGCGATGCGCAGGCTGCTGATCTCCGGCGCCGCCACCCCGCGCACGACGCGGAAGAACAGCTCGCCCGCGGCCTCGTCGACCTCCCAGATCGAGCTGGTCTCGGCGGCGCAAACCTGCTCCGCCTTCTCCAGCGCCACCGTCAGGACGCGACGGAGGTCGAGTGTCTCGGCGAGCGCCAGGCCCAGCTCGAGCAGGGTGTCCTGCTCGGCCAGGCGCCGTTCCAGGTCGGCCGCGTCCATGGCGTCAGAAGCGGGCGCCGATCCAGAAGTTCGTGCGCAGGCCTTCGTCGCCGCTCTCCTTGAAGTCCCACACCTGTGCGAAGTCCCAGTTGAGGGCGAGTCCGCTGAACATGACGGTGACCCCCCAGCCGTAAGAGGAGTAGCCGTTGGGACCCAGCCGGTTCTCGTCGCTGTCCCACAGGTCGGCATCCTGGCCGAACTGATCGAACCACGCCCCGCCGACGTCGAGGAAGACCCGTCCGCGAATGCCGCGGAAGTCGAAAAACGGAGTGATCAACGCGTCGATCAGCGGGAATCGGTACTCGAAGTTGGCGAACAGCGCCCGGTCACCGAGGATCGACCGGTAGTCGAAGCCGCGCAGCGTGTCGAGGCCGCCGATGTAGAAGAAGCTCGGCTCGTTGCCGTCCGTCATTCCGCCGAACAGCCGGAACGCGAGATTCGTGCGCTGGGTGACCTCCATGTAGCTGCGAAAGTCCAGCGTCGTCCGCCAGTCCCGCGCGCCCCCCTCGTCCGGGTCGAAGACGTACTGCGTGCTGAGGCGCCAGCGGTTGCCGTCGATCGGGCCCGCGTAGTTGCCGATCGTCGAATCGCCGGTGAAGGCTGCCGTCACCAGCGGCAGGACGTCGTCCTTGCGCTCGACCAGGAACAGGCCGGGTTCCCCGGTCTCCGGGTCGATCCCGATCACCGGAATGCTGTACTCGCGGTTGAGCGCGCCGGCGCCGACGTCGAAGCGATGGAAGAGACTGAACGGATAGCCCCAGAACCCGTAGAGGACCGTCTGCCGATACCGCTGGTCCCGGAACAGCCGATCGTTGAGCGGGTTGCGGACCGCGTAGTAGTCGCGCGAGTCCGCCAGCCGGGCACCCCAGTACCAGCGTCGCGACAGGTCGAGGTACGAGACGTCGAAGTCGGAAAACGTGTCGACCGACGACAGGATGACGTTCAGCCGGCGGTCGCCGAGCTGGTCGGTGAATCTCAGGTAGGCCAGTCCGAGGAACAGCTGGTCGTCGGTCACGCCGATCGATCCGCCGCCGTCCTCGAGGAACAGCTTCAAGCCGCGGTACTCGTCCATGTTCCCTTCGTCGATGGCCACCCGGATATCCGGCTCGAAGGGGGGTAGCGCGTCCTCAGCGGCCTCCGGACCGGCGAGCGGCGCCGGCGCAGCCTCCGACACGACCGCATCCAGGTCGGACACGTAGAGGTCGAACGTGCCCTTCCAAAACCCCGAGTAGACGACTTGGCGTCGTCCATCCTCGCCCCGCGCGACGGTCGGCATGATGGTTCCGGTGACCACGTCGGTCAGCTGCACGAGGCGGCCGGTCGCGAACTCCATTGCCCAGATGTCGTCGATACCCGTGCGATCGGAAGTGAACACCAGCCACTCGCCATCGGGCGAGAAAGTGGCGTCCTTGTCGACCCAGTTTCCGCCGGTCAGTTGAATGCGGCGCGATGGATCCGCGAGGTCGAGACGCACCAGGCGCGCATGGTCGTTGCCCCACACGGTCGAGTAGACGAGACCCTCGCCGTCGGGCGTGTAGACCGGCGAGCCGTCGTAGGCCTCGTCATCGGTCAGGTTGGTGACCTCGCCGGTCTCCAGGTCGATCTCGAAAATGTCGAAACGTCCGGCGCGGTTGCCCGAGAATGCCACCTTGCGACCATCGGGACTAAACGCCGGCCCGTGCTGCTGATCGAGCTCCATGTCGATCATCCGGTCGAGCTTGCGACGCAGCACGTCGAACAGCACCAGGCTGCGCCCCCCCTCGCGCTTGACGAAGGCGGCCAGACGATTGCCGTCCGACGAGAACGCCAGGTCGCGCCCCATCCGGCCCAACGTCGTGACGTGCTGGGAGATGATGTACTGGTAACGGTTCGTGTAGCCCTTGGTGAGGTTGGCGATCACCTCGCGGCGGCGCACGTCGTAGAGCAGAATGTCGAGATCGCCGCGGGTGATCGCCAGCGCCGCCACCAGGTCGCCCGACGGCGACGCAGCCGGCGAGATCGCCGTGCTGATCTCGCCCTGCTCGTCGCGGAACGGGCGGCCGAAGTCGGACGGCTCGCCGGTCTCCACGAGGGTCGGCAGGTACTTGCGTCGCAGCCAGCGGCGGAAGTCGAGATCGAAGTCCTCTGCCTTGATCTTCAGTGCTCGCTCGAGCGCCCGGTCGGGCCGCGAACCGATGGTGTGGCGGAACTCGTAGAGGAAATCGCGGAAGCCCTCCTCGCCCCACCGCTCCTCGATGAAGTCGAACGCGGCGTGGCCGAACCGATAGGCGATGAATCCGCTGACACCGCGCTGGATGATCGAGGGAATCCGGTCGTTGACTACCGCGTCGCGCAGATACATCTTGTCCGAGGTGCCCTCGTCCTTGGCCATGTAGGACGCCATGCCCTCCATGAACCACTGCGGAGCGCCCGACGAGCGCAGGCCGCGGCCCAGTCGCCCCTCGAACAGCAGGCTGTACTGGAAGACGTGGGTCAGCTCGTGCAGCATCAGCGCGTACAGCTCGCCGTCCGGCAGGTCGACCGGCATCACCATCCGATTGCGCGCCTGGCTGGCGAAGGCGCCGATCCCTTCCGGGATGAAGTTCAGGATGATGTTGTTCTGCTCGAACTGCGAGTGCGTCGCGTAGTAGATCAGCGGGATCGGTTCCGGGATCTGGTGGTCGAACTCGCGCGACAGGCGGTCGTAGGCGCTCTCGGCGAAGGAGGCCACCTTCTCGAGCAGCGCCGCCTCTTCCTCGTAGTAGTGAATGTCGAAGTGAGGTGCGTGGTAGATCTTCCAGTCGAACTGCTCGTATTGGATCTTGTTCTTGCCGAACGAAGTCGAGTACTGGCCCGCCACCGGCGCCGCGGTCAGGACGAGAGCCATGGCGGATACGGCGACACAGAACCGGCGAACTGGGTCGTAGCGGCGCAAGAAGGCCTCCCTTCGCGAATCAGTCGGTCAGCAGCACGCGGGTCGCGTCAACCGTCTTCTGCGCGAAGACGTTGACGATGCGGTCCTCGAGTGCGATCAGGTTCTCGAACATGCCGCGCAGTGGATCCGCTTCCTCGGTCTCGAACTGCTTGAAGTCCTTGAAATTGTCGGCGTGGAGCCGCTCACCGGTGGTGCCGTCGAAGACCATCAGCACGATGTCGTACTCGAAGCCGGTGCGCTCGACGAGCACCTGGCGGTAGTACGACCGCCCGTCGTAGGGCGACACGTACTCCTCGGTGCGGTAGCCGCTCTTGTCCTGGATATCGAAGTCGAGGCTGCCGATCACCAGCAGATCGGCCTGCGTGCGCTCACCGACCGACCGCCAGAAGGCGGTGTCGGTGGCCAGCTGGTCGAGGTCCCAGGTCGGCAGGTCGATGGCGCCGGTCTCGACGATGCGCAGCGGCGTTTCGCGCCGGATCACCTTGAGCAGGTAGCGCTGAAACTCCTTCTGGACGTCGATCGCGGTGCCGCGCAGCCGCTCGGAGGTGCGGCTTCCCTCGCGCCCGACCACCACGAACGGCAGGGCGGCGAGGCTCGACTTGCCCTGCAGGTCGATGCGCGCCCGCACCGGCAGACGCAGTCGCACCTCGACCTCCCCGGCGGCGAGCGGCGCAGCGGCCAGCAGCGCCGCGAACAGTGCGGCCGCGGCCCTCATGCCTCGCCCTCCGGCGCCTCGCCGGCCGGTGACTCGCTCACCGGTTCTGCCGGTGCAACGGGAGCCGGTTGCGACGCCGGCTCATCACCGGCCGGCGGCCGCGGCCGGAAGCCCTGGTAGAACTCGACGAACCGCTGGTAGTTCTGGCGCAGCCGGCGGTGCATCGGATCGACCCGCAGCGCAGCGCGATAGGCCTCGAGCGCGTCGTCGAACCGCCCGACCGCCTCGTACGCGACCGCGAGATTGTTCAGCACCGTGGCGCTCTCGCCGCCCAGGCTGCGCGCCGCTTCGAACCGGAACAGGGCCTCGTTCCACAGGCCGCGTCGCGCCATCTCGACGCCGAACTCGACCTGCTCGGCGGCCGGCGACGTGGCGGCCCGCGCCGCTCCGGCGATGCCCGCCAGCGCGAACAGCGCGCACCCCAAAGCGATCCGGCGCACCCAGCTGCGGCCTCTCATCGTCCCTCCGTTCCGGCGGCCGGCAGTATAGCGGCAAGCCGTGGCGCGACTGCGCGGCAGTCGGGCGGCGCGGACTGCGTCCCTCTCCGCCCCCGACCGGTTCATTTCCGGATGCCTAGTTGCGAAGCGGGTCACTGCGGTGAAAAGCATGGCGCTCCTTTCGCAATCGAGCCTCGCCGGTAGGTACGTGCAAAGTCGGGACCGGGATCTGCGTCTTCTTTCCTGCAGGCGGGGGAATGCCCCCGACTCGACCCATGGACGATCCCGAACTGCGCGCGCTGCGCCTCGCCCTGGCGGTTTCCGCCGCCGTACCCCATCCGTCAGCCTGCCGGCTGGCGCTCGAGGCGCCGCGCTGGTGGGACGCCACGGTGCCACGGGCCCGCGACCTGGCGATCGAGCTGGGTCTGCCGCCGACCCACCTCACCACCGCTCTCGGCCTGCGCCGCCGGGCGCGGCGGCTGGCCGACGCCGCCGTGCACGATGCGGCGACCCGCGGCCTGCACCTGCTCACCCGGGGCGACCCCGGCTTTCCCGCCGCGTTCGCCGATCTCGACCTCCCGCCTCCAGCAATCTGGATCCGCGGCGAGCTGCCGGTCCGGCCCGCCGTCGCCATCGTCGGCGCCCGGCGCGCGAGCCGGTACGGACTCGAGATCGCCAGCTGGCTGGCCGCCGGCGCTGCCGCGGGCGGAGCGCTCGTGGTCTCCGGCTTCGCCCTGGGGGTCGACGCCGCCGCCCACGCCGGCGCCCTGTCGAGTCCCGGCGGTGTGACCGTGGCGGTGCTCGGCTGCGGCACGGCGATCGACTACCCGCGCGGCCATCGCAGCCTCGGCGAGCAAATTGCCGCCGCCGGCGGGCTGCTCACCGAGTTCCCGCCCGACTGCGAGCCGCGCCCGTGGCAGTTCCCGGTCCGCAACCGCCTGATCGCCGCACTGGCGCGTGCCGTCGTCGTGGTCGAGGCGGCGCCCCGCTCCGGATCCCTGGTGACCGCGCGGCTGGCGCTCGAGCTGGGCCGCGACCTGCTCGCGGTTCCGGGCCGTGTCACCGACGAGCTCGCGCTGGGACCGAATGCCCTGCTCGCCGACGGCGCGGCGCCCGCCCTGACCCCGGGCGACCTGCTCGGCGCCCTCGGACTCGAGCGCTCGACCGGCGCAGACGAGCTTCCGATCCAGGAGCCGGCCGGCCTCACCGGCCTCGCCCGAACCCTCTGGCGCGCCGCCGCCGACCGGCCGGCCACCGCCGAGGAGCTTGCGGCCACGGGCGGTGAGACCGTTGCCCGCACGCTCGCGGTCCTGCTCGACCTGGAGCTGGCCGGTCATCTGCGCCGCCAGCCGGACGGCCGCTACGCGCCAGTCTGACCCGACGCCGCGGCAGGATCGATTTCGAGATCGATATCGTCACCGCGATGTCCCAACCGCCCGCCAATCCGCCCGCCTACCCGTCCGCCTACTGGGACGACCTGGAGCGGCACGGCGCGAGCCCCGAGATGTGGATGGCGCACCCAACCGTGCGGGCGCGGATCAACCGGCGGGTCAGCGGCGATCCCGACGTCTGGCCGACGACCTGGCTCAAGCACCGCCTCGGCGCCCGCGCGCCGCTGGCCCGCACCGCAAGCCTCGGCTCGGGCACCGGCAACCTGGAGCGCGACCTCGTGCGGCAGGGGATCGTCGCGCGAATCGTCGGAGTGGAGCTGTCTGCCGCCTGCGTCGAGCAGGCGAAGCGCCTGGCCGCTGCCGACGCGTCCGGCGACCGGATCGAGTACCGCTGCGAGGATGCGCGCGCCTGGCTCGAGCGAGCACGCGACTATGACGCGATCTTCTTTCACGGCTCGCTGCACCATTTCGACCGCCTGCCGGACCTGTTCGCCGCTCTCGAGCGCGCGCTGGTCCCCGGCGGCCTGCTCTGGTTCGACGAGTACGTCGGGCCGGCGGCCGACGAGTGGGAGCCCCGCCACCAGCTGCTGTGGAACCTCATCTATCGCCTGCGCCTGCCGCGCGCGGCGCGGCGGGCGCGGGTTGTGCGCGCCCCCCGCAACGACTCAGATCCCACCGAGTCGGTAGCCTCTTCTTCCATCCTGCCGGCCCTCGCCGCCCGGTTCCGTATCCTCGACCGTCGCGACTACGGCGGTCAGCTGCTGGCCCCGATCTATCCCTACCTGCGGCGCCCCGACCATCAGCCGCCGGCGCCGCGCGAGGTCTTCGACCTCGCGGTGGAGCGGCTGCTGGCGCTCGAGGAATGGATGCTCGCCCACCCCGGTTACCCCGGGTGCGCCAGTCACCACGCGGTGGTGCTCGCCACCCCGAGGCGGGCCGGAGCGCCGCCGGTCGTGCCGGAACGACTGTGCTAGGGTCCGCGGCCCTCCGGGGGGCCCGCTCGCGCGACCGGCGATCTGCGGCGTCGTGGAGGCAGCCCGGCCCCGCCGGCGCAAACGCCGAAAGAGACCATTGGCCAAGAACCTGATCATCGTCGAAAGTCCCGCCAAGACGCGGACACTCAAGAAGTTCCTGGGACGCGACTGGGCCGTCGAGGCGTCGGTCGGCCACATCCGGGACCTGCCCAAGAAGGGGATGGGCCTGGGCGACGACTACGAGCCGACCTACGCCGTGCTCGCGGCCAAGAAGGACGTCGTCAAGCGCCTCAAGGAGGCCGCCCGCAAGGCCGACAACATCTACCTGGCCCCCGATCCCGATCGCGAAGGGGAGGCGATTGCCTGGCACATCGCCGAGGTGCTCGGCCGCGACGTCGAGGACTATCGCCGCGTCACGTTCAACGAGATCACCAAGAGCGCGGTGACGCGGGCGCTGCAGCAGCCGACGCGGATCGACCGCCACCGGGTCGATGCCCAGCAGGCCCGCCGGGTCGTCGACCGGTTGATGGGCTTCAAGATCTCCCCGCTGCTGTGGGACAAGCTCAAGCGCGGACTGTCGGCCGGCCGCGTCCAGTCGGTGGCGCTCAAGATGGTCTGCGAGCGCCAGGCCGAGATCGATGCCTTCGTGCCGGAGGAGTACTGGGTGCTCGGCGGACGGTTTGCCGCTGCTGAGCCGCCGGAGTTCCAGGCCCGCCTGCACCAGATCGACGGACGCAAGGCGAAGGTCGAGAACGCCGAGCAGGCGGCGCAGATCGAGCGCACGCTGCGCGACGGGACGTTCAGGGTCGCCGCCATCGAGCGCAAGGAGTCCAAGCAGCGCCCGTCAGCCCCGTTCATCACCAGCCGGCTGCAGCAGGAGGCGGCGCGCAAGTTCGGCTTCTCGGTCAAGTACACGATGGGCCTGGCCCAGGGCCTCTACGAGGGCAAAGTGATCGGCGACCGCGGCCAGCTGGGCCTCATCACCTACATGCGCACCGACTCCACGCGCGTCGCCGACGAGGCGGTCGCGGGTGCGCGCGAGGTGATTGCTGCCACCTGGGGAGCCGACAAGCTGCCGTCCAAGCCCAACGTCTACGCCTCGCGCAAGGGGGCGCAGGACGCGCACGAGGCGATCCGTCCAACCTATTTCGATCTGCCCCCCGAGGCGGTGGCGCCCTATCTGGAGCCGGCGGAACTGAAGCTCTACCGCCTCATCTGGGAGCGCTTCCTCGCCAGCCAGATGTTGCCCGCCGTCTTCGACGTCACCCAGGTCGACATCGCCTGCGACCACCTGACCCTGCGGGCGACCGGCAAGGTGATGAAGAGCCCCGGCTTCCTGGCCGTCTACCAGGAGGCCCGCGAGGAGGCCGCCGAGCGCCGCGCGGCAGCCGGCGAGGAAGACGACGAAGAGAGCGAAGGCCTGCTGCCGGCCCTGCGCGAGGGGGAGGCCGTCCGGCTCGTCCGCCTCGACAAGGAGCAGAAGTTCACCCAGCCGCCGGCGCAGTACAGCGAGGCCACGCTGGTCAAGGCGCTCGAGGAAAACGGCATCGGCCGACCCTCCACGTATGCCGCGATCCTCGCCACGCTCACCGCGCGCGACTACGTCGAGAAAGTGCAGGGACGGTTCAACCCGCTGCCGCTCGGCAAGCTGGTCAACAGCATGCTCCAGCAGGGTTTCGCGGACATCCTGAATGAGTCGTACACGGCCCGCCTGGAAGAGGAACTGGATCGGATCGAGGAGGGCGAGCTGCCTTGGAAGCAGGCGGTGGGCACCTTCGACGCCCAGCTCTCGCGCGATCTGGCGACGGCCGCCGACACGATGCCGAACTTCAAGCGCGACGGCGTGCCGGTCGACGAGAAGTGCCCTCGCTGCGGCTCCGATCTGGTGATGCGCTTCGGCCGCTACGGCGCCTTTCTGGGCTGCAGCGGCTACCGGAACGATCCGCCGTGCGACTACACGCGCGACCTCGCCGCTCCCGCCGCCGCCCCGGGTGACGGCGCCGACGGCGAAGCGGCCGAGATCCCGCCGTGCGAGAAGTGCGGCAAGCCGATGGCGCTCAAGCGCAGCCGCTTCGGCACCTTCTACGGCTGCACCGGTTACCCCGACTGCCGCAACATCCGCAAGATCGGTCCGGCCGCCGCGCCTCCGAAGGAGACGGGCGTCGCCTGCCCCGAGTGCAAGCAGGGGACGATCCAGGAGAAGAAGAGCCGGCGCGGCAAGATCTTCTATTCGTGCAGCCGCTACCCGGACTGCAAGTTCGCGCTCTGGAATCCGCCGGTCGATACCCCCTGCCCGAAGTGCGGCTTCCCGATCCTCACCGAAAAGACTACGAAGAAGAAGGGCACCGTCTGGCTCTGCCCCAACGAGAACTGCGACTACGAAGGCGAGCCGGCGGGCTGACCGCGCCGGTACCCGAGCGTCGCCCGCGGCACCCCGCGGTCCCAACCCCCGCCAGGAGAGCGAACGATGACCATCTCCCGCCGTGCTGCGCTGTCCCTCATCGCCCTGACCCTGCTGCCGACGCTCGCCTGCAAGCAGGCGGCTGAGCCGGCCGCACCGACGCCCGAGACCGCCTCCACGGCGGCCGCCCGAACCGAGCTGGCACCGGCCCACCGGGCCGCCGGAGACGGTCCCGCCGCGCTGCCGCCGGGACATCCGCCGATCGACGGTTCGGCAGGCGTCATCGCGGCGCCGCCGCTCGGCGGGACGACGACCGGCGGGCAGCTGGTCTGGACGGTGCCGGACAGCTGGACGAGCGAACCGCCCGCCAACGCGATGCGCCGGGCCCAGTACCGGGTGCCCGGCCCGGGCGGCGATGCCGAACTCGTCGTTTTCTACTTCGGACCCGGCGAGGGCGGCGACCCGCGCGCCAACGCCGAGCGCTGGGCCGGCCAGTTCGTTCAGCCGGACGGCGGCGATCCGGTCGCCGCCCTGACCACCTCGACCGTCACGGTCGGCGCGATCGAGATCCTGCGCGTCGAGACCTCCGGCACCTACCAGGCCGGAGCGATGATGGGGATGGGCGGCGAAGTCACCGAGCTGCCCGACTACGCGCTGCTCGGCGCGGTCGCCACCGCGCCGGACGCCAACTGGTTCTTCAAGTTCACCGGCCCGAAGGCGACGATCGACGCCGAACGCGCCCACTTCGACGCGCTGCTCGCATCGCTGCGCGTCGAAGGCTGACCCCGGCGCGCCCGCGCCGCTGCGGCGGGGAGCGCCGAATCCGGAGCCAGATGGGAGAATCGGCCCGTGTCTGAAGCCCCCGTCCACGTCGTCGGAGCCGGGCTGGCCGGCAGCGAGTGCGCCTTCCAGCTCGCCCGCCGCGGCGTGCCCGTCGTGCTCCACGAGATGCGACCGGCAGTGCCGACCGGCGCCCACCAGACCGACCGGTGCGCGGAACTCGTCTGCTCGAACTCGCTGCGCAGTGACGATCCCGAGCACGCGGCCGGCCTGCTCAAGCGCGAGATGGAAGCGTTCGACTCGATCGTCATCGGGGCGGCACGCCGCCACGCCGTGCCGGCCGGCAGCGCACTGGCGGTCGACCGCGACCGCTTCGCAGCCGAGATCACCGACCGCCTGACCGAGCTGGAGGGCGTCGAGATCCGGCGCGGCGAGGTGACTCAGCTGCCCGAAGGCGACGTCGTCCTCGCCACCGGGCCGCTCACCTCGCCGGCGCTCGCGGCGCAGCTCGGCGAACTGCTCGGCACGAACTATCTCTACTTCTACGACGCCATCGCCCCGATCGTGGACGGTGAGAGTCTCGATCTGGCACAGCTGTTCTGGGCGTCGCGCTACGACAAGGGCACGGGCGCCGACTATCTGAACGTCCCGCTCGACCGGCCGGGCTACGAGTCGTTCCACCGGCTGCTCACCGAGGCCGACGTGCTGCCGCTGCACGACTTCGAAAAGGGACTCTTCTTCGAGGGCTGCATGCCGATCGAGGAGCTCGCCCGCCGCGGCGTCGACACGCTGCGCTACGGCCCCATGAAGCCGGTGGGCCTGCGCGGACCCGACGGACGACGGCCGTGGGCGGTGGTACAGCTGCGCGCCGAGACGCTGGAACGGCGGCATTTCAACCTGGTCGGCTTCCAGTCGCGCATGAAGTGGCCCGACCAGCAGCGGGTCTTCCGCACTCTGCCCGGCTTTGCCGAGGCCGAGTTCGTGCGCCTCGGGCAGATCCATCGCAATACCTTCGTCAACTCGCCGCGCGGCCTCGACGCCCGGTTCCGGGTGCGCCGGGAGCCGCGGATTCGACTGGCCGGCCAGATCACCGGCGTCGAGGGCTACCTCGAGTCGGCCGCGACCGGCCTGGCGGTGGCGCTCGACCTGCTCCGCGAACGCCGCCAGCTGCCCCTCGAGTCGCCGCCCGCGACGACCGGCCTCGGCGCACTGGTGCGTCATCTCACCGAGTCGGACCCGGACCACTTCCAGCCCGCCAACGTCCACTACGGCCTGTTCGCGCCGCTCGATCCCGAGCCGCCCAAGCGCGAGCGCCGGGCCGCCTACGCGGCGCGTGCGGCGCGCGAGCTGGCGGCGTGGAGGGGGCGGTGCGGGATCTGATCCGCCGCTTCGTCGAACACATCGCCGAGGAACGCGGCCTGTCGCCGCACACGGTGACCGGTTACGGCCGCGACCTCGAGCGGTTCGCGCAGTTTCTGAGCCGCGACTTCCTGGACCGTCCGCTCGACCAGATCTCCGGAGGCGACGTCGACCGCCTGGCGGTCCGCGCCTTTCTCGCCGCCCTGGCCCGCGACGGCGTCGGCCCGCGCAGTCAGGGGCGGGCGCTCGCGGCCCTGCGCACGTTCTTCGCCTGGGCCTGCCGGGTCGGCGAACTGCCAGCCAACCCGGCGCGCGGCGTGCGGACTCCGAAAGCTCCACAGCGCCTGCCCCACCACCTGCGACCCGGGGAGATCGAAACGCTGCTCGAGGCACCGGCCGGCGACGCCTCGCCGCTGGCGGCGCGCGACCGGGCGCTCATGGAACTGCTCTACGCCGCCGGACTGCGGGTCTCCGAACTGGTGTCGCTGGACTGGCGGGACCTCGACCTCGGCGCCCGCGTGCTGCGGGTGATCGGCAAGGGCGGCCGGGAGCGCATGGTGCCGTTCGGGCGCCCTGCGGCGGCGGCGCTCGCCGCCTGGCGCACGCATTGGGAGTCGGTGCGCAAGGGCACCGACGACGACCTGCCGGTCTTCCTGAACGCGCGCGGAGGACGGCTGACCGATCGCTCGGTGCGCCGCGTGCTGGATCGCTGGGTAGCGGCCACGGCGGCGCGTACCGGTCTCCACCCGCACGCCCTGCGCCACACCTTCGCGACCCACCTGCTCGAACGCGGCGCCGATCTGCGCGCGATTCAGGAGCTGCTCGGCCACGCCTCGATCGCCACCACCCAGCGCTACACCCACGTGGATGTCGACCGCCTGCTGGCCGTCTACCGCGAAGCCCATCCGCGCGCCCGCCGCGCGACGGGAACCGCCCCGACCGACGACGCGGGCGGCAAGCCATGAGCGTCGACGTCGCGCTCGTCACCTGGCGCGACCTGCCGGAACTCGACCCGGACGACCGGCCGCTCGCCGCAGCGCTGCGCGATCGCGGTCACCGGGTGGCCATCGTCGCCTGGGACGATCCGGCATTCGACTGGACGCAAGTCCGCCTCGTGCTGCTGCGCAACCCCTGGGACTACTACCGCCGCCCTGGCGAGTTCGTGGAGTGGGCTGCGCGTGTGGACGGACTCACCCAGCTGCTCAATCCGCTCGCGGCCGTGCGCTGGAACGTGGACAAGCGGTACCTGGTCGAGCTGGCAGCGCTCGGCGCTCCGGTCGTGCCGACGCGCTATCTCGAGCCCGGCACTGCGCCCGACCTCGCGGCGCTGTTCGAGGAGGCCGGGCCGGGCGGTCTGGTGATCAAGCCCGCGGTGTCGGCCGACTCGTGGGAGACGCTCGTCGCCCGTCCCCGCGACCAAGACCGGGCGCGTGCCCACCTCGACCGGCTGCTGCCCGATCGCGCCCTGCTGGTGCAGCCGTTCCTGGCCAGCGTCGAGTCTCACCGGGAACACTGCCTGGTCTTCCTCGAAGGCGCCTTCTCGCACGCCGTGGCCAAGAATCCGCTCACCCGCGGCGGGCGCTGGGCGGGCCTGCCGGAGGGCACTCCGGTCGAACCGGAGTCCGACGAACTCGCCGCTGCGGAAACAATCCTGGCGACCGCCGCCCGCGCCCTCGGCACCCTGCCCGCCGCGCTGCTCTATGCGCGCGTCGACCTGCTGCGCGACGACGACGGCCGGCCGCTGCTGCTCGAGCTCGAGCTGGTCGAGCCGACCCTCTTCCTGACCGACCGCCCGGACGCGCTGGCACGGCTGGTCACCGCCCTCGAGCGCCGGCTGGCCGGCTGAGTCGCGCGGCCGGGCGCCCTCTGGCACTGTTGGGCTGCATCCGGAGTAGGCTCGCGGCCAGGCCCATGCCGAACAGCACCCGCAGCGACCCGTGGCGCGTGGCGTTCGAGAACGGACACGAGGCGATCGCCATCGCGCAGGACGGCCGATTCCGGCTCGTCAATCCGGCCGCCGCGCGCCTGTTCGGCCGCTCGTGCGAAGCGCTGCAGGACCTGTCCGTCCTGGACATCGTGCACCCGCTCGACCGCGAAGCCGTGGACGCGGCCTACCAGCAGCGGGTGTACGGCGAGGCGGTCGAGCACAGCGTCCGGTTCCGGCTCGCCACCGCGGACGGATCGACCCGGTGGGTCGAGGGCCACGCGGTGCCGACGACGTGGGAGGACCGCCCGGCGCTCCTCGGCTTCCTCGCCGACGTGACCGCCCGCCAGGAAGCGGCGCTGCGCCAGACCGAGCACAGTCGCATGCTGGAGCGGATCGCACAGCTGTCGCCGCAGTTCATCTTCATCTACGACTACGAGGCCGGGCGCGACGTCTACATCAACCGGTCCGTGCCCGCCGCCCTCGGATACGACGAACAGCAGCAGG
>CAZUAT010000035.1:0-32815 GCA_964618415.1 uncultured Thermoanaerobaculia bacterium | reverse complement strand
AACGGCTGCGGCGCCGCCAGCGAACTCATCCACTCCGGATTGTGTGCCGACAGCCCAGCCAGCGCCCGCCCGATCCCGAGTGGCACCTCGATCAGCCGCCAGCCGTACGGCTGTACCAGCAACGCCACCACCAGCAGCGCCGGCACGCCGACCACCACTCGCCACGAGAGCCGCTCGGTGCCGCCCCCCGCGTGCCGCCGCTGCTCCCAGGCGATCCCGAGCAGAAACAGCCCCGCCACTCCCGGCGCCAGGAGCGCCTGCCCATGGCAGTTCACCCAGACCACCACCAACCCCACCAACCAGACCCACCACCGTGGCCCCCGCCACCCCCCGCCACGTCTTTGCCTTTCCTGCAACAGAAGGTCTTGGTCTCTGTCGTTGTCCTTCTCGTGCCTCGCACTTTCTCCCCCCTCCCCGAACCGACTGTCGAGGAGCAGCAGCAGCCAGACCAGGGCGAAGAGGGTGACGATCTCGGGTCGGACCAGGAAGCGCGGGCGCACGCCGAGCATCGCAGCGAGGGCGAGCAGACCGGCAAGGCCCGGCCCGACTCTCCCGCGCCGACAGGCCACGAACAGCAGCAGCGCGAAGCCGCCGAGCGCCAAGGCGCGCAGCACGATCAGCCCGTCGAGTCCGACCAGCCGCTCCGCTCCGTAGACGACCAACTGGAACAGCCACTCGTGGTCGACCCAGGCGAGGCCCCCGGCCTCCCCGCCCGTGAACCGAAACGGGTCGACACGCGGCCAGCCGCCGTGCACGACCATCCACCGGCCGGTCGCCAGGTGCCAGAACAGGTCGCTCTCGAAAATCGGAAACAGGCCGGCGATCAGCCCGCACAGGCCGACCGCGGCGGCGACCGCGTGGCCGTGCCGTGGCGCCGCCGGCGTCGTGCCGCGCTCAGGCGTCGCCGAGGGCGCGGCGGACGTGGGAGAGGTCGAGGAGGAAGACACTCTGCGCGGCGTGCTGCTCGGGTTCGAACTCGAGGTCGCGCACGACGCGCCGGAAGACCTCCTTGAGGGCGCGCGCCCCGAGGCGCGGCTGGCTGGCGGCTGCGCGCGCAATCGCGCGCACGGCGTCGGGAGAGATCGCCAGCTGAACGCCGCGGCTGGCGAACCAGGCGCGCGTCTGCTGGAAGCCCGAATCCGGATTCTCGAGAAAGATCTTCACCAGCTCGTCGATGCCCAGGTCCTCGAGCAGCACGACGGCATCGAAGCGGGCGAGGAACTGCGGCGTCATCCCGTAGTCGAACAGGTCGTCGTTGCGCAGCCAGTCGGCGAGCCGGAACACCAGCCGCTCGACCACCTTGCCGTCCTCCACGACGGTGACCGGCTGCAGCGCGCCCTTGTCCTCGCCGATCGTCACCCGATCGAAGACGGCGTCGTAGAGCCCCTCGAAGGCGCCGCCACAGACGAACAGCAGCCCGCGGGCATCCAGTGCGGCACTTCCGCCACCCATCCAGGCCGGCAGCTCGATCGGCACGACCTCGTTCTCCATCAGCGTCAGCAGGGCCTCCTGGGCCCGGATTCCGCGCGGATTGGGAGCGCCGCCGACGTGGCTGCGGATCTTGTCGACCTCGTCGACGAACACCAGCCCATGGCCGGCGCGCTGAAGGATCTCCTCGCGTCCGGCGGCGTCGCCGAGCTGCTCGCGTGCGCGCTCGAGCAGGCGGCGGAAGACGGCAGCGCCCGGCCGTCCCGCCTCGGCCTCCTCGCCGAGTACGTTGGCGTGCAGCCGCACGACAGCCGACCGGCCCGCCAGTCTCAGATCGCCGGCCAGGATCTGTTCGACGGCACGCATCAGAGTCGTCTTGCCGGTGCCCGACGAACCGATCAGCAAGATGTGGCCCACGCCGAGCCCGGCTGCCTTCTTGGCGATCGCCACGGCCAGCTCGCGCACCGCGGTCTCCTGGCCGATCACGCGGCGGCCGAGTTCGACGGCCAGCTCCTGGGGCGAGGGCAGCCCAGCAGTCGGATTCACGCCCCGATCCTATCCGCGCCCGGGCTGCTCACCAGCGCACCGTGTCGCCGCTCTCGAAGCAGTCGGCAAAGAGCAGGTCGACTCCCGCCTCGATCCGCAGCGCTGCGGTGAGCTGTCGCTGATCGAGCGGCAGGTCGGCCGCGGTGATCGCGCCATCGCTGTCCACGTCCAGCCAGAGCGCCAGCGCGACGTCGTACAGGCCGGCGCCGAGGTCGCCCGGCAGATCGAACTCGCGCGTCGCCAGGTTGGTGCCGGGCGTCAGCGCGACCGGCGCGTCGTTTGCCGGATCGGATCGCCACGCACCGCCGCCGGTCGGACGCACGCTGGCGCCGAACAGCACTCCGGGCAGCGGGGCGGCCGCGTGGAGCTCCGGACGGAGGTGCAGGGCGATTCGGTCGCCCGCTGCGGCGGCGTCCGGGCAGTGACTTCCGGGCCCGGCCGCCAACGGCGACGCCAGCCAGGCCGAGCGCAACCCCTCCGGATTGCCGTTGGCGTTGTAGTAGTGGTCGAGGATCCAGCGCCAGGTCGCCCCCGACTGGCTCCAGCGCTGCGAACCCCACTGCGAGAGGCCACGTCCGTGCCCGAAACAGCCGTGGCCGAGCGCCACGCTGTCGGCCAGGCATGGCCACCCGAGGGCCGGCGAACCAACCCAGCCGTCGCCGCACGACAGATCGGCATTCGAGCAGGTCAGGCCGTCGCCGGGGTCGTCCCAGGCGTTGTTCTCCGCCGAGTACTCCGCGGCGAAGGCCTCTCCGTTGCGCTCCAGCAGCAGCCCCGCCGTGGCCGCCACGGCCGCGTTGGTGGAAGCGGCGGTGTCGGGGTCATTGACCTGACAGCAGGCGCTGCTGCAGATGTCGAAGGTCGACCGGATCGGATGGTCCACCCGCCAGGCGGCGTAGCTGCGGTAGGCGATGGCACCCGAGCGCAACGAATCGCTCTGCCAGGAGGCGATCCACTCGTCGTTGAGCCCGCGCGCCACGTAGGTCTCGAGTGGCAGCACGCAGACCGCCGTGCAGGAGTTGGTGCAGCACGGCACCGAGCAGCCTGCGTCGGCAAAGCCCACCCGCACGCTGACCGGGGGCGGCAGCACGAGGCCCGAGCCCTCCGGTCGGGCGCCGGACGATCCTTCCCCCGTCGCCGCTCGGGGCGCCCCGACACCGCCGGTCGTGCCCTGCAGCCGGTGCGCGTCCTGCGCGATCTCGATTCCGCTCCCGGAGGCAAGCCTCCATCGATGGAAGAGACTGCCTTCGGCCGCGAGCACATCCGTCAGGCGGCGAGTGGCGTGTCCGGCAAGCGAGGCCTCCAGAGTAACGATCGCCGCCTCGACGAGCGGCCGGGCCGGGCCGCTGAGCGCGCGGGCCGGCAGGTACAGCTCGTAGCGGCCGTCGAGATCGGTAGTGGTCGACGGACCGCCGACCACGGCAACCGTCACGCCGGCTAACGGGTCGCCGGATTCGGCCGAGCACACCCGGCCGGCCAGCAGCGCGACACCGGGCACCGGTTCGGGCGGTATCGATTCCGGGCTCCGCACGACGGGGTCGAGTTCGAACGCCCAGGTCCGCGGCGCCGTCTCGCCTGCGACCAGCGTCGCGGTGAGCGGCCAGTGCTCGGGGGCCGACACCGCGACTGCCCACCTCCCCGCCGCCAGCTCGACCTCGCCCCGGCCGCCAGGCGACAGATCGACCAACCGCAGCGCGGATGAAGGCCCCTCGAGGCGGACGTGCGCCGACAGCGGCGCCCCGGACTCGGCCGACCGGACGACGAGTTCGATCGGCACCGACGCGGGGGCGTCTGCACGGTGCTCCGACGCCGCCGCGGCCGACGCCGCGCAAATGCCGGCCAGCGCCAGCGCCACCGACCCGAGTCCCGTTCTCGCGCGCAACCTGCCGCTATTCTAGGCGCCTCGCGCCGCGAGCGCCCGCAGCACGGCCGCAGCAGGAAATGGCCTCTGACCGAGTTTTCGGGGTGGCCGATCAGCGAGCAAGGTTCGATAGATTCCGCGTATGCGTGAGCTGCGGGTGCGAAAGCGATCGTTTCGGGCCGCCGGGGCGGCGGCGATTCTGCTGGTCCTGGCGCCGGGGAGCACCTTCGGTCAGGCACGCGGCGGGCAACCGACGCCGACCGACGCTCTCGAGCGGGCTCAGGCGGCGGTGGACGCCGGTCGATCCGACGACGCGCTGCGGCTGGTCGAACCGATCCTCAAGCGCGACAAGAAGAATGCCCGGGCGCTGCTGATCCGCTCCACCGCGCACTGCCTCGACGGGGACCTGGCGGCCTGCCGCCGGGATCTCGATGCCGCTCTCGCAGCCGACGGGAACCTGCGTCAGGGCTGGCTCAACCGATCCGCCCTGGCCATCGCCGAGCAGCGGTGGGACGACGCGCTGGCGGCGCTCGATCGCGCCGAGCAGATCGATCCGGCGGCGGCCGACAACGGGCTCAACCAGGGCGCCGTGCTGCTGATGAAGGGCGAACTCGAGCCGGCCACCGCACGCTTCGCGCGCTACCTCGACCGCAACGCCGCCGACGCCAACGCCTGGTACCTGGTGGCGACCAACTACGCCTTCTCCGGCTACGCCGCCCTCGCCATCGAGCACCTCGGCCGCGCCATCGCCCTCGACGAGCGCCAGCGGGCACGCGCGCGGGTCGATGCCAACTTTGCCGACCTGGCCAGCCACCGCGGCTTCCAGACCCTGCTCACCACGGACAACTTCCGCCCCGCGCCGGGTTCGCTCAGCGCCTCCAAGGTGCTGCGCAGCCGCCTCGCCGGTCCGGACTCGCCGGTGGTCACCGCAACCCTCAACGCGATCCAGCTCGGCGGCCTGCCGATCCTCGGCAGCGTCGAGGTGACCGACGACTGGGCCCTGTTCTGGACCGACTTCCGGATCAAGCTCTCCCGCGCCGAAGGCGACACCACCCGCATCGAACTGGTTGCGCCCCCGGGCCGCTTCACCGAAAACCAGTGGGAGGCCCGCACGTCCGCTTTCTTCGCCAGCCTGGACCGCGAGCTGCTCCGGCTCGAGCTCTCCAAGGGGCGCGCCAACTAGCGCCCTCCCGGCGAGCCGGTCAGACGCGCATCAGGACCGCTCCCCAGTGGAGGCCGGCGCCGAGCGCCGTGAAGGCCACCAGGGCGCCTGGCGGGGCCAGCCCGGCCGCGCGGGCTTCGTGGAAGGCAAGGGGGAGAGTCGCCGAGGTCGTGTTGCCGTAGCGCTCGATGTTGTTGAACACCTTCGAGGCCGGTACGCCGAGCTGCTTCTGCGCCGCTTCGTTGATCCGCAGGTTTGCCTGATGCATGACGATCAGGTCGAGGTCGTCGTGACCGAGCCCCTTCTCGGCGAGCAGTTCCAGCGTCACCTCGGGCATCCGCGTGACCGCCAGCTTGAAGACCTGGCGCCCGTCCATCACCGGCACCGTCTCGCCAGCCTCGATCTGCGCGATGTCGACCCACGGACGACGTGCCGACCCCCCGCCCGGCGTTTCCAGAATGGTGTGGTGCTCGCCGTCGCCGCGCATGCGGCTGGCCAGGATGCCGCGGCCGTCGTCGGCCGTCGACGCGCGGAAGACCATCGCGCCGGCGGCATCGGCGAACAGCACGAGCAGATGCCGGAACCGGTTGTTCCACTCCCGGTCCGCCTCCGCGATCGGCTCGCTGCGCCGGCCCTCGATGGCGTCCCAGGTCGCCTGCGAGTAGGGCATCAGTGAGGTGTGCACATCGCAGCCGACCAGCACCACGTTGCGCGCCGTGCCGGCGCCGATGAGCGCGTCGACCAGCTGCAGCCCGTAGGCGAATCCGGCGCACTGCTGCCGAATGTCGAGCGCCGGTCCGGTCGGCAGCCCCGCCTTGTACTGGACCAGCGTGCCGGCCCCCGGAATGTGGTGGTCCGGAGTCATGGTGGCGCAGACCAGGTAGTCGACCTCGTCCGGCGCCATCCGCGCGTCGGCGAGCGCGGCGACCACGGCCTCGGCGCCGAGGTCGGAAGAGGCGACGCCTCGCTCGACGTAGCGCCGTTCCCGAATCCCGCTGCGCTCGACGATCCAGGCGTCGTCGGTGTCCATCACCCGCGCCAGGGCGTGGTTGTCGACGACGCGCGGCGGCAGCGCCACGCCCGTCCCGGCGAGGACGGCGCGCGGACGGCTCACAGGTGATCCCGGGTGCGGGCGGACGGGTGACCCGGCACGTAGAACTTCGTCACCTCGCCGGCCAGCGAGAACCGGATCGTGCGATCGGGCCGTCGACCGTCCAGGCCGCGCGGCGCGTCGCCCGGGTAGTGCCAGACCTCCAGCACTCCCTCGCGCTCGGTACGGCCGGGCTGGAAGTCGATCTTGTCGGGTTCCCCGTAGAGGATGTAGGTGGTGCCGCGGTCACTGCCCCGCCCGGGACGACCGGCTTCGGTGAAACGCCGGTCGGCCTCCGCCGCCCGGGACTCGACGGTGTCGCGCACCGGATTGCCGGCCATTCGGGGATCCGGATCGCGCGCCGCCCAGAACCGCTCGATGAATGCGCGTGCAGCGGCGTCGTCGGACAGACTGACGAACTCGCGAATCTCCTCGTCGGTGGCCATCCGCTCCGGAGCTCCGACCATCCAGCCGGCCAGTTCCGGCGACAGCGTGTAGTTGAAGACATCGGCGGCGTCTCGCCCGGCGGCCGCCGCGGCGGCTGCGAGCGCGATGAGGCCCGCCACCGCCCACTGGCCTGCCCGCGCACCGCCCGCGATCACGGGTCGGTCCTCCGCATCAGGTCGAGGAACTCCTCGCGCACCGGTCGCTGATGGAAGATGCCGCGGATGGCCGAAGTGACCGTGACTGCGCCGGCCTTCTTCACCCCCCGCATTTCGACACAAAGGTGGCGCGCTTCGATCACCACCATCACTCCCTGGGGCCCGAGCTTGGCCTCGAAGTAATTGGCCACCTGCTCGGTGAGGCGCTCCTGGAGCTGCGGACGCTTGGCGTAGAACTCCAGAATGCGGGAGAACTTCGACAGCCCGAGGAACGACTCGTTCGGAATGTAGGCGATGTGGGCGTGCCCGTAGAACGGCACCAGATGGTGGGCGCACATGGAGTAGAACGGGATGCGCTTCTCCATCACCATGGCGCTGTAGCGCTCTTCGTTCGGGAAGACCGTGATCGCCGGTTCGGCCCCCTCCTGGAGACCGTGGAACATCTCGGCGTACATCTTGGCCACCCGCCGGTCGGTCTCGACCAGGTTCGGGTCGTTCAGATCGAGGCCGAGCTCGGTGAGGATGCCGCGCACGTGCCCGGCGATGCGCGCCAGGCGATC
The DNA here is from genome assembly GCA_964618415.1 of uncultured Thermoanaerobaculia bacterium. Lineage (GTDB taxonomy): Bacteria > Acidobacteriota > Thermoanaerobaculia > Multivoradales > JAGPDF01 > JACTMI01. The sequence continues at coordinate 25,566 of CAZUAT010000035.1, read as the reverse complement.
GGGCGCCAGCAGGTCGGGGCCGTTCGGCTCGGGATTGCCGGAACTCATGCCCGGCATCCTAGCCCATAGAATCCGGGCTCCATGTCCCGCCCTTTCGAACCGGGAACCGCGCCCGCAGGCCTCGCCGAGGCGCTCGGCGCGACGCCCGACGCGCTGTCGCCCAACCTGGTCGACGACGGCATCTACTTCTCGTGCGAACTCGTGGAGCGGTACTCCACCGACCTCGCGCTCGACCTTGCCAGCCGCCTGGCGCTGACCGAGCCGCTCCGCGCCGGAGCGACACTCGACGGGCTGCTCGCGGCACGCGGCTTCGTGCCGGCCTTCGCGCCCGCCCTCGCAGCGCTGCTCGCGCGCCTCGCCGCGGCAGGCTTTCTGGAGCAGCGTGACTCGGATGGCGCGACGGTCTGGCGCCTCGCCGGCGACCTGCCCGCGGCCGAACTCGATCTGTTGCGGAATCAGGGCACGGCATTCGATCCGAACGTCGCGGCAACCCTCGACCTGCTCGACGCGGCGGCCGAGGCGTGGCCGCGCGTCGCGAGCGGCGCCGCGAGCGGCGAGCAGGAGCTGTTCGCGCCAGCACGGATCGCCCTCTGGATCGCCTACTTCTCGAACACCAACCCGGCCTACGTAATCAGCAACAGGATCCCGGCCGCCGTCGCGGCGCGACGCCTGAGACCGGGAGGCGGCCTGCGCATCCTCGAAGTCGGCGCCGGCGCCGGCAGCTTCGCGAGCGCCCTGCTCGCCGAACTGGCCGCGCGCGGCCGACTCGGTGATGTCGCGCTCTACGACTTCACCGAGCCGTCGCCGTTTTTCCGGCGCCGCGGCGAGCGGCAGCTGTGCGCCGACTTTCCGGAGCTGCCGCTGCGCGCGCGAGCGCTCGATCTCAACGCCGAAACGTCCTTCGCGGCGCCGGAAGACGACGGCGCGCCGTACGATCTCGTGGTCGGCGTCAACGTCTTCCACGTCGCGGTCGATCTCGTCGGCGCGCTGAGGCGGACCCGCGAGCTGCTCGCGCCGGGTGGATGGCTGGTTGCCGGGGAATGCATGCGTCTGTTTCCCGGGCAGCCGGTGCCCGCCGACCTGATCTTCGAACTGCTGTCCAGCTTCTCGCAGGTACGCCTGGATCCGGCCAACCGGCCGCGCCACGGCTTTCTCGAACCCGAAGACTGGCGGCGCTCGCTGGCAGCAGCGGGCTTCGCGGAGCCCGAAGTCGTTCCGGACCTGGCGCGAATTCGCACCCTCTACCCGCGCTTCTTCTCGGCCGCCGCCGTCGGCCGGCGCTGAGCGCACGCGGGTCCGGCAACCGGCCGCGATGGAGCTCCTGGTCCCCCTCGCCCCCCTGCTCGCCGGCGCGGTGACCGCGGCGGCGCTGCGTCTGCCGCTCGCCCGGCGCCGCGCCCCGCAGCTGCCGCCGCCGCTCGCCGATCCATCGCCCGTTGCTGTTCTGCTGCCGGTGCGCGACGAGGCGCTGAACATCGAGCCCTGTCTGGCCACCCTCCTGGCCCAGACGACTCCGCTGCGGGTCTTCGTCCTCGACGACGGGTCGACCGACTCGACCCGCGACCTGGCGGCCGGCGTGGCCGTGACCGACTCGAGGGTCGAGATCGTCGACGTCGCGCCGCCGGCGGCCGGACGCAGCGGCAAGGTCCACGCGCTTTGCGCGGGACTGGCAGCACTCGAGCGGAGCGGCAGTGGAGCGCGCTGGGTACTCGCCATCGACGCCGACGCCCGGCCCGCCGCCGATGCGCTGGCGCGCACCCTCGCCGCGGCGCAGGCCCTCGGCCTCTCGGCAGTCTCGCTCGCCGCGCACCAGCGCACCGTCGGCCTCGGCGAGGCGCTCCTGACGCCGCTCGTCTTTGCGCTGCTCGACGCTCAGCTGGGCGACTGGGAGGCCGTTGCGCGCGGCGAATCGGACGGGGTCGCCAACGGCCAGTTCTTCCTCATCGAGCGCGAGGCGCTGGCGCGCAGCGGCGGATTCGACGCGATCCGCGACCAACCGCTCGACGACATCGCGCTCGCCCGTCAGCTGGTCGCCGCCGGCGAGCGCGTCGGCTTCTGGCGCGCCGGTGCGTCGCTCGAGGTGCGGATGTACCGTGGCTTCGCCGCCAGTTTCCGCGGCTGGCGCCGAAACCTGGCGCTGATCTTCGGGAGCGCACCGGCGCCGGCCTGGCGTTTCGTCAGCCTTTCGATGCTGCCGGCCCTGCTGGCCGCCGCGGCGCTCTGCCTCGGTCGGCCGGAGGTCGCAGCCATCTGCTGGGGAGCCGGATCCGCCGCCTCGCTGCTGGCGCGGCTCGGCACCGGCAGCAACCCGGTCGCGGGGCTGGTCTATCCGTGCGACGCCCTCGCGCTGGCCACCTGTCTGACGGTGGCCGTGCGGGACCGCCGGCGCGGTCGACTCACGGCCTGGCGGGGTCGCCCGCTCGATCCGTGAGCGGCGCCGACCAGGCGCACGACTGCCCGTCGGTTTCGGCGATCTCGACTTCGAGGCGATCGAGGCCGGCTACCCCCAGGGCGCGAGCGCCGTCCGCCAGCCGCTCCCAGGCGAAGCGGGCCAGCAGCTCCATCGAGGTGTTGGCCAGCGGCAGCTCGAGGACCTCGTCGGCCGGGAACCGGTAGACCCTGCCGTCGTAGCGGCACTCGACGCCCCCCTCGACCGCGGCGAGCTCGATCCAGGGGCTCGCCGCTGGCAGCAGGACTTTGTCGTCGAGCGACTCGCACAGCGCTCGCGCGAGCTGCTTGAGTCGATCGGCGCCGACCAGGAGGCCGGCGTCATCGAGCTGTGTCCCGGTCACCCTCAGTGCCAGCCGGTAGTTGTGGCCGTGCAGCGGCTCGGCCTGCCGGGGTCCGAACAGCGTGAAGTGTGCGACCGAGAACTTGAAGTCCTGCTTGGCGAGCCGCAGGCTGATGCGAGGCGCTTCCATCGGCCCATCCTAAACGCAAGCCACCCCGGCGACAGATCCGCGTCCGACACCGGGGGCGGGCGTCAGTCGCGACCGCCGAAGGTGGCGATCAGGCCCCGCACCAGCTCCTCGCGCTCGGCGGGGGACAGCCGGGCCGACGGGTGCGCCGCGAGGTAGGCGCGCAGCGGCATCGTCCCGTCCGCGACCTCCTCGGCGGCCTCGTCGGCATCCTTCTGCGGGCGGTCCCACTCCGAGACGTTGAGGTGCTCGCGCCCGTGCTCGACGTCGGACACCACGAGCCACGAGGCGGGTGCCACGTAGGAGTACCAGGGCCAGCGGGTCTCGTTCGAGTGGCAGTCGGCGCAGCTGCGCACGAACAGCTCCTGCGTGCGCGGGCTGTCCCAGGCGGGCGTTCCCGTCACCGGCGGATTGCTGCGACTGCCGCCCACCGGCAACGCCTGCATGACCAGAAAGAGGCCGAGCAGCAGCCCTCCGAGGATCCTCCACTCGCGGCGGCTCAGGCGGCGCCCCGCCGGCCGCTCGTTCTTCCCGCTCGTCGTCATCGGGGTCCCCCCGCGGTCTCACCCGTCTCGTCGCGCCGCACCAGCTGGGCGACGACCTCCATGTGGCCGGTTTGCGGAAACAGGTCGATCAGCGAGATCGACTCCACCTCGAACACAGCCGTCAGGTCGGCGAGGTCGCGTGCCAGGGCGGCCGGATGACAGGAAACGTAGGTGAGCCGCTGCGGTCGCCGGGCCATCAGCAGGCGCCGCACCAGTACGCCGAGCCCCTCGCGCGGCGGGTCGACGATCACCCGGTCGACGGAATCGACCAGACCCTCGCGGATCCACGACTGCACCGCCTGCGCAACGACCTGCAGCTTTTCCGTGCCTGCGAGGCGGGCGTTGCGGCGCGCGTAGCGAGTGGCCAGTCGGTCGGATTCGACGAGCGTGACCTGCCCGTAGCGACGTGTCAGCGGCAGCGCGAACAGACCGACACCGCCGTAGAGATCGCAGGCGCTCGCCCCCCCCCAGTCGCCCACCACGAGCTGCACCAGCTCTTCCAGCAGGCCGGCGTGTCCCTGGAAGAAGCAGCGGGAGTCGAAATGCAGGTCGAAACCGGCCACCCGGCGCACCAGCTCCGCACCGGTCAAGCCGCCGGCTGCCGGCGCCGCGGCGACCGTGCCGTCGTCGCCGATCGCCAGGTCGATGCGCTGCGGAGCCGGCGCCGTGAGCGAGCGGGCGAGCCGGACGACGGTCCGCTCGAGGTCGGGAACCAGGATCGGGCATCGACTCACCGGCACCACGCGGTGAGAGCCGCGGGCGTAGTAGCCGACGCCGATCGTCGTATCGCCGTCGTGCTCGATCGCGACGGTGCGCACCTGCGTGCGCAGGCGCCAGCCCCAGGCGGCGCCGGCGACGATGGCGTGCGGCGCCGGCAGCGCCAGCCCCGACAGACGACCGAGCGTCTCCCAGACCGCCGCCGCCTTGTGACGCAGCTGCGCCGCCTCGTCGAGATGCTGCAGGTTGCAGCCGCCACAGGTTCCGAAGTGCGGGCACGGCGGTTCGCGCCGGTCGGGCCCGGCGGCGAGCAGCTCGAGGATCTCCCCCCGCCCATAGCCGGGGCGGCGCTCCGTGATCCGGACGCGCACCCGATCACCCGGAGCGGTGAGCGGCACGAAGATCGGTACCCCTTCGTAGCGACCGAGCCCGTCCCCGCCGTCGATCAACTTCTCGATCTGCAGCTCGACCGTCTCCACGTCGACGAGCCGGAAGCCGGTCGGAATCGTCGGGGGCGCCGCGGGTTCGGGCGGGAGGCGGGGGCCCGGCGGAGCCGGGCGGCCGGCGGATCGAGCGGCCGGACGGCCCGCCCGGCGGACTGACGAGCGCGAGTCGGCTGCGCGTCCGCCGGTGCGGCGGTCGCCGCCCGGGGCGCGGCCGGGCGGTCCCGGCCGCCCGCGGCCGTCCCGCGGACCGCCTCGCGATCCGCCACCGGCACCTCGCGATCCGCCACTGGCACCTCGCGACCCGCCACCAGCACCTCGCCTCCCACCGCCGGAACCGCGCGTTCCGCCGCCGGCGCCCTGCCGTCCGCCGCCACCCCCGCCTCCGCCTCCCCGGGGCGCGCTGCTCACGCGGCCTCCGCGCCGAACAGGTGGATCCGGTCGGCGAGCGCCGGCAGTTGCCGCTCGATGGCGTGCCGGAGCTGCCCGCGCGTGTGCCGGCGCGAGAGATGCGTCAACACGATCGCTTCGCAGGCGTTGAGCAGCGCGGCCCGCTCGGTCAGATCGTCGAGGTGCAGGTGGCCGTAGAGCGTGCCGCGGCCGCGGGTCGCCTCGCCGAGGAAGGTGCACTCGAGCAGCAGTACGCGACTCTCCGCCAGGCGCGGCTCACTGTCGAACACTCCCGGTCCGGTATCGCCACAGTAGCTCAGTGCCAGCTCCTCGTAAGTCTCCTCGACGGAACGGCCGTCGCGCCGCAGGCGGGCAATCTCCTCGCCCGGAGCTTCCCGCAGAGCTGCCAGCAGGCGCTTGCGGCTGCGCAGCAGATGAAAGCCGAGCGTCGGCACGACGTGGTCGACCGCGAACGCCTCGACCGCAAACCCGCGCTCGAGTTCGACCCGGTCGCCCGGCTCGAGGGCCCGTATCTCGGCGCCATAGGCAACCCCCTCCAGGCGCTCGGCCGCACCCACGAAGTCGCGCAGCGCGGCCGCCGTCGCAGCGGGACAGTGAATCCGTGCCGGAGAAAGCCCCTGCAACCGGCGCTGGGACAGCACCCACGGGACGCCGAGCGCATGGTCGAGATGACCGTGCGAGAGAAACAGATCGGACGCGCCGACCAACGCCGACGCGCCCCGCCCGGCATCGAGGCCGATGCCGGGCGGGCGCACCCGATACCAGGACTCCTCGCCGGCCCGCGACCAGCCCTCGATCGAGAGCTCGCCCACGACCAGTCCGGAAGCTGTCACCGGCGCGCCGTCAGATCTCGGTGTAGATCCAGCGTCGCAGTGGCTCGAGCCGCTGCGACAGGCCCGCGGTGTCCGGCTCGATGAGCCAGAGCGCCGCTGCGATCGACGACAACAGCGAGTTGCCGTCCTGGGGCGTGAAGCAGAAGCCGTAGAGCTCGCGGCTGCGCCGCACAGCAAGGGTCGGCAGCACCACGACGGTCTGCGACAGGATGCGGCCGTAGTAGCCGTGGTCGCGCCCGAAGCTGAACACCTCGTTGGAGTTGCGCTTGTCGGTCACCGCCACGCGCATGTTGGCGCGCAGGCGGCCGATCATCTCGTCGCGCGTGATGTCACGATCGAAGATGAGATTGAACCAGATCGAGTGCATGTACTGCGTGTTGAGCTTCACCGCGCTCGAAAACAGGTCGAACTTCTGCCCCAGCGTTTCGAAGACGTGGTAGGCGTCGTGGGCGTGATGGGTGCCGAACTCCGGGTCGTCGTGCTTGCCGACCTGCGGCGACGGCGCGAAGTCCTTGGTCTGCGAGATGTCGTTCGCGCGCCGCATGCAGACGAAGTTGCCGCGCGAAAGCGAGTAGCTGTCGACTCTCTCGTGGCAGAGCGTCTTGATGAGCGTGGTGATGTTGTGCGTGTTGCAGGAGACGACCTGGATGAATCGATCCTCGCCCGGTCGCAGAACCTCGTCGTTGATGCCGCGCGCGTAGGGCACACCGAACCCGAACTCGCTGCCCTGCGCGATGAAGCCGCGGGGGCCCGAGATGTGGTCGTAGTACTTCGCCTTCATCTCGTTGCCGGCCGGCGTGCAGTCGATCACCACGGTGGCCCGGGCGATCGCCTCCTCGGCCTCGAAATCGACCCGGTGGCCGAGCTTCTCGAAGGCATCCTTCTGGTCCGAATCGGTCGCCAGGCGGGCGCCGCGGGAGAGCAGATGCTGGATCTTCGAACGGTCCGCGGTGAGCGGGGTCCGCTTGTGGAAGGTCACTTCGTCGATACCGAGCTTCTCGCGGAAGTCGGTAAACAGGCCGATCAGAGGCTCGCCGATCGTGCCGGTGCCCACGATGTGGACGATCTTCTTCTGCATCTGGTTCCTCCGGGATGCGGCGGGCGTGGCCGCGAGGCGCCCCGCCGAGGGTCGTCACTGCGACCGCGAAAAGCGTAACATAGCGGCACTTCAGCCGTGCCCGGCGCCCCGCCATTCCGGATCACGGCGGGCGAAGGCGTCGAGTTCGGCCGGCACTTCGACCAGGGTCCGCGTCACCGCCGGGTCGCAGATGTCGTTCTCGCACTCGTAGGTGTAGACGTTCCATTCCTCGCGCCGGGCGTACCCGGAGAGGGTCTGATAGGTGTTGCAGTGACCGCACTTGACGGAAATTTCGCGGATATTGATCATGCTCCGGAACGCTAGCAGAGCCGCCTTCGCCCTGGCGCTGGCCGCTGCGCTCGCCCTCGTGCCGGCTCGCCCTGCGGCCGCCCAGGAGGCGCCACCGGCCGAGGCAGTGGTGGCCGAGTTCTCCGAGGAGGTCGGCGTCGCCTGGATCCTGGTCCCGGTGATCGTCAAGTCCCGCAAGGGCTACGTCGAGGGCCTGGCGCGCAAGGACTTCCAGCTGCGGGTAGATGGCAAGCCGGTTTCCTTCCAGGACTTCGAGCAGCGCGGCGAGGCGCCCTGGAGCCTGGTCTTCCTGCAGGACATGTCGGGGAGCATGGAAGGCAGCCGTCTGGACGCGAGTCGCGAGGCCACGCTCTGGTTCCTCGAGCAGGCGAAACCCGGCGACGAGTTCGCGCTCGCCACTTTCGCCAGCGGGCTGACGTCGGTCGACGTCCCGTTCACCGAAGACATCGCGCCGGTGCGCGAGTCGATCGGCAACTGGAAGCCGTGGGGTCTGACCGCGCTGCACGATGCCGTCTCGTGGCTGCCCGACATCTCGAGCGCCAGCCGCAACGTCAAGCGGGCGGCGGTCCTGATCACCGATGGCACCGACAACGCGAGCCGGCTGACCGCCGCCGAGGCCCGCGACCTGGTGCGGCGGGCCGAGTTGCCGGTTTACGTTCTCGGGTTAGAATCGGGAGACCCTTACGCGCTCGACTCTCAGGGCAACGACCAGTACCGGTACGCGGACGTGCTCAATCTGCTGGCGACGATGACCGGTGGACGCTACTTCGCGGTTGCGGGTCCGGACGACCTCAAAGAGGCGTGCGCCACGATTGCCGAGGACATGCGGTACCAGTACGTGCTGGGCTTCGACACGCAGGCGACGGGCAAGGCCGATTGGCGCGCCATTCAGGTGCAGGTGGCGCGCAAGGACGTTCAGGTGGTGTCCCGCCGGGGATACCGAGGCACGCCCCCGGCCCGCTGAGGGCACGGTCCGTGCAGGGAGCACCGGAAAGGACCGCCACGCCGTTCCGGCACCTCGGCGTGACGGTATTCCGGCGTCCGATCGGACCCGGCAGGCATCAGCGGACGGAATCGAAGTCGTTCGAGTGATGGAACTTGCAGTGAACCCGGAAGGATGGAGGCGAAAATGAAGAGGAATCTGCAGACACTGGCCCTGGCCACCGCAGCCGTTGCGCTCGTGAGCACCGGCTGCGCCACGAAGAAGTACGTCAAGGGCGAGGTGTCGACCGTCAACGAGCGCGTGGACGGCGTCCAGACCCAGGTCGAGGAAGCCCAGACGACCCTGCGCGACCACGACGGTCGCATCACCCGCAACGAGGCGGCCACCGCCGAGGCTTCCCGCACCGCCCAGGAGGCGCTCGACCGCGCGGTCGCCGCCGGCCGCCTGGCCGAGGGCAAGCTGCTCTACGAGACCGTCCTGTCCGACGACAAGGTCAAGTTCGGCTTCGACCAGGCCACCCTGTCGGCCGACGCCAAGGCGGCGCTCGACGCCTTCGCGACCCAGCTCAAGACCGAGAACAAGAACGTTTACATCGAGATCCAGGGCCACACCGACAACGTCGGTGGCGAGGCCTACAACGAGAAGCTCGGCCTGCAGCGCGCCGACGCCGTCAAGGACTACCTGTCCAAGCAGGGGATTCCGATCTTCCGCATCGCGACGATCTCCTACGGCGAGTCCGCCCCGGTGGCCGACAACGGCAGCCGCGAGGGTCGGGCGCAGAATCGCCGCGTGGTGCTGGTCGTCCTGCAGTAAGCCTCGCGCTTCACTCTCCGCCGCCGCTGCGCTCCTGCGGGGCCGCGACGGAATCCGGGCGGTTCGGCTGCGGCCGGACCGCCCGTTGCTTTTTCAGGCGGGGGGTGCCGCTCCGGCGAGACGCAGGCGGGTGCCGCAGATCGTGCAGGCGAAGCGACGCGCCCCCCGATGGTGGCGGATCCAGATTCCGGCACAGGTGGGACAGATCCATTGCCAGGCGCGGCGTGCCACGCGGTCGACCGGAAGGCGGTGACAGGTCTCGGGCTGAAAGCCGAGCGCCTCGACGGCGGCGCGCCAGCGCGGCCCGTGGCCGGCCCGGGCTCCTGCCACCAGATGCCCCAGCTCGTGCGCCAGCGTCGGCACGAGCTCCTCGGGATGTCGGTCGAGCAGATGCGGGTTGAGCTCGATCACCCGGTCGCGAAAGCAGGCCCGGCCGGTGCTGCTGCGCAGGCGGGGATTGAAGATCACCGCCAGGCCGGCGACGCGCCGCCGCGCCCCGAGTCGCCCGGCCAGCCAGAGCGCCAGCCGCGCCAGAGCACGCGGCGAGCGGTGCGAGGGCGGCTTGCGGATGCGGAAAGCGCGGCGCGGGCGAACCGGCGGATCATCGCCGAACGGCAGCTCGAGCTGCCGCGAGGCGCTCTCAGGCATCCGCGCGTTCGAGCGCCGCCAACAGGGTCGCCCGATCGGAGATCCCCGTGCTGCGGAAGACCATCCGGCCCTGGGGATCCAGAATCACCAGCGTGGGCAGGCCGAGAATGCGCAGCTTGGCGCTCATGGTGTCGTCGGGATCGATCAGCGCCGGGTAGGGGAACGGCCGCGTGACCAGGAAGTCCCGCACGGTCTCCTCCGGCTCGCCGACCGCGATTGCGACGAACTCGACGTCGGGCCCCGCGACCTCCGGATAGAGCTCGCGCAGGATGTCGGCCTGGACGTGGCACGGAGCGCACCAGGTGGCCCAGAAGTCGAGCAGCACCACCCGGCCGTGCAGATCGCTGCGCGTCAGCTCGCCGCCGGCCAGCGAGGCGAGTCGGAAGTCGGGAATCGGCGCCGCGCCGTCGGACTCCTGCGCGGCCTCGGCGGCGGGCGGCATGGCGTCGCGACAGGCGGCGCTGAAGGCCAGCATGCCGGCAGCGAGGATGAAGGTCGAGAGCGGTCGAGAAAGGCTCCGGAGCGGGCTCATCACGCTCGCAGCCTAGCCGAGCGGCCGGAAAGAAAAAAGAGCCGAGGCCTCCCGGCCAGGCTCTGATCGAAACGGAAAGACTGGATCCGGCCCGTGGCGAGACGGGCCGGAAAACGGTCGCGCTGTGCGACGCTTACTTCTTCTTGGCCTTCTTGGTCGCCTTCTTGGCGGCCTTCTTGGCCGTCTTCTTGGCGGCCTTCTTGGCCGGCTTCTTGGCGGCCTTCTTGGTCGCCTTCTTTGCGGCCTTCTTGGTAGCCATTTCGCGAGCCTCCTCTATGGCGTCGGGCACAATTGCCCGCAGCGCTCCATCGTCAGCTGCAGCCGCTGGTCGAGCCGCAGTTGTTGCACTTGTAGCACGAGCCGTTGCGAACCATGATCGCTCCGCACTCGTGGCAGGACGGCGCGTCCGTCCCGACATCGACCGTGAACTTCACGCCGGTGCTGTCGGTGCGCCCCGCCGCCATGGCCTCGCCGGCCTCCGCCTCGCTGCCGGCCAGGATGACTCCCGCTGCCTGCTTCTCTTCGGTCGACAGGAACCGCGAGGCCAGCCAGCGGAAGATGTAGTCGGTGATCGACTTGGCGATCGGAATCTCCGGGTTCTTCGTGAACCCGGACGGCTCGTAGCGCATGTGCGAGAACTTGTCGACCAGCGCCTTGAGCGGCACCCCGTACTGCAGCGCCAGGGAGATGGAGGTCGCGAAGGCGTCCATCAGCCCCGAGATCGTCGAGCCTTCCTTGGCCATGGTCAGGAAGATCTCTCCCGGCTGGCCGTCGTCGTAGAGGCCCACGGTGATGTAGCCCTCGTGGCCGCTGATCGAGAACTTGTGCGTCAGCGCGCGGCGCTCGTCGGGCAGCTTGTGGCGCACCGGCAGCCCCGAGGCGTCCCGCACCTCGCCCGTCCGGGCCTCGTCCTTGCGGGTCGAGAGCGGCTGGCTGCGCTTGCAGCCGTCGCGATAGACCGCCACCGCCTTCAGGCCGAGCCTCCAGCCCTCGAGGTAAGCCTGCTGGATCTCCTCGACGGTCGAATCCTCGGGCATGTTGATCGTCTTGGAGATGGCCCCGGAGATGAACGGCTGTGCCGCGGCGAGCATCCGCAGATGGCCCATGTAGTGGATCGACCGGGCGCCGTTGGCCGGCTTGAAGGCGCAGTCGAACACCGGCAGGTGCTCGGCCTTGAGGTGCGGAGCGCCTTCGATCGTGTCGTGCTCGTCGATGAACTCGACGATCGCCTCGATCTCCCGCTTCTCGTAGCCCAGGCGCTTGAGCGCCAGCGGCACCGTCGTGTTGACGATCTTGATCAGACCGCCGCCGACCAGCTTCTTGTACTTGACCAGAGCGATGTCGGGCTCGACGCCGGTGGTGTCGCAGTCCATCATGAAGGCGATCGTTCCGGTCGGCGCCAGGACCGAGATCTGGCTGTTGCGGATACCGTCGCGCTCACCCCGCTCGATCACCTCGTCCCAGCTCTGCTTGGCACCCTGCAGCAGGTCGAGCGGCACATGCGCCGGATCGATGTGGCGCAGCGCCTCGCGGTGCTTGCGCATCACCCGGATCATCGGCTCGGCGTTCTCCGCGAAGCCTGCGAACGGTCCGAGCTGGCCCGCGATCCGAGCCGACTGGGCGTACGCGGCGCCCGACATGAGCGCGGTGATGGCGCCGGCGTAGTCGCGGCCAGCGTCGGAGTCGTACGGCAGCCCGCGCGCCATCAACAGTGCGCCGAGGTTGGCGTAGCCGATGCCGAGCGGACGGAAGGCATGCGAGTTCTCCGCGATCTTCGGGGTCGGATAGCTCGCGTAGTCGACGACGATCTCCTGCGCCGAGATCACGACCTCGCAGGCATGACGGAAGCTCTCGACGTCGAAGCCGCGCTCCGGGTCGTGGAACTTCATCAGGTTGAGCGAGGCCAGGTTGCAGGCCGTGTCGTCGAGGAACATGTACTCCGAGCACGGATTCGACGCGTTGATCCGCGCCGTCCTGGCGCAGGTATGCCAGTCGTTGATCGTCGTGTCGTACTGCATGCCCGGATCGCCGCACACCCAGGTCGACTCGGCGATCGCGCGCATCACGTCCCGCGCCTGCAGCGTCTCCATCGGGCTTCCGTCGGTGACCGCGCGCGTGGTCCATTCGCCGCCGTCGACGACCGCCTGCATGAACTCGTCGGTGACGCGCACCGAGTGGTTGGCGTTCTGATACGCGATCGAGTCGTAGGCCCCGCCGGTGACGTTGAACCCGACGTCGTACCCGGCGTCGATCAGCGCCCACGCCTTGCGCTCCTCGATCTCCTTGCAGCGGATGAACTCCATGATGTCCGGGTGCGCGGCGTCGAGGATCACCATCTTGGCGGCGCGACGGGTCTTGCCGCCGCTCTTGATGACGCCGGCGAAGGCGTCGAACCCCTTCATGAACGACACCGGACCGGAGGCGGTGCCGCCGCCGGCGAGCTTCTCCTTCGACGAGCGCAGGCTCGACAGGTTCGAGCCGGTGCCCGAGCCGTACTTGAAGAGCATGCCCTCGGTCTTGGCCAGTCCGAGGATCGACTGCATGGTGTCCTGGACCGAGTTGATGAAGCAGGCCGAGCACTGCGGCTTCTCCTCGATCCCGACGTTGAACCAGACCGGCGAGTTGAAGCAGGCCAGCTGGTGCAGCAGGATGTGGGTGAGCTCAGCGTGGAAAGTGCGCGCGTCCTCGTCGGCGGCGAAGTAGCCGCCGTCGCGGCCCCAGGCGGTCATCGTGTCGACCACGCGACCGATCAGCTGGCGCACCGAACGCTCGCGGCTGGCGGTGCCGAGGTGGCCACGGAAGTACTTCGAGGCGACGACGTTGGTCGCCGTCTGCGACCAGAAACGCGGCACTTCGACCCCGCGCTGCTCGAAGACCTTCTCGCCCTTCTCGTTGCCGATGACCGCGTCACGGACCTCCCACTCGACCGCATCGAACGGATCGACGCCCGGTTTGGTGAAGTAGCGCCGGAAGCCGAGGCCGGGCCGGGTGCGGCCCGCCTTGCCGGTCGTGGTCCCGGTCGCGCCCTGTGCGCTGTCCGCCCCTCGCCCGGCCGCCGCTGCGCTGTCCATCTTCACCGTTCCTTCCATCGTCGCTTCCCCTCCCTCGCTCGAAGCCCGCCCGTGGCGCGATCTCCCGGACACGCAGCTCGGGCTGCAAGCGCCTCGAGACTGCCCATTTCCGTGTGCAATTGCCCGGGATACGGACGGTAAGCCACCACAGCCCCGCTGTCAAGGGGTAAACCGCAAGATGTTGTGGTTGTCACGGGAGGGCGACCCCATTCATAGGGGCTCTGTGCGCCGCCTTGCCGCATCGCGGCGACCGATCGGGCCACCGACGCAAGGCTCGGCCGCGCCGCGACACCGCCCCTGCCGCGATGCGGCAAGGAGCTGCCCGCGACCGCAGCGCAGACGGCGGCCATGGAATGATTCGCCCATGAACGACCGCCGCTCCGCTCCTGCGCCGGCCGGCCCGACCACGCCGTCCGGCACGCCTCTCGAAGCCTCGTACGGCCCTCGGCCCGACCACCCGGAGCCGCCGCCGCCGGGCGAATTCCCCTACACGCGCGGGCTCTATCCGGGCATGTACCGGCAGCGGCTGTGGACGATGCGCCAGTATGCCGGCTACTCGGACGCCGCGGAGTCGAACCGGCGCTACCGCTTCCTTCTCGAACAGGGCACGACCGGCCTGTCCGTGGCCTTCGACCTGCCGACGCAGATCGGCTACGACTCCGACCATCCGCTGGCGGCCGGCGAGGTCGGGCGGGTCGGCGTGGCAATCGACTCGCTGGCCGACATGCGCCGGCTGTTCGACGGCATCCCGCTCGACCGCGTGACCACCTCGATGACGATCAACGCGACCGCGCCGATCCTGCTCGCGCTCTACGTGGCGGTGGCCGAAGAGCAGGGAGTCGACCGCGGGCGCCTGGGCGGCACGGTGCAGAACGATCTGCTCAAGGAGTTCGCTGCACGCGGCACCTGGATCTACCCCCCGCGCGCCTCGATGCAGCTGGCCACCGACGTGATCGAGTTCTGCGCTCGCGAGATGCCGAAGTGGAACCCGATCTCGATCTCGGGGTACCACATGCGCGAGGCCGGCTGCACCGCGGCGCAGGAGGTCGCCTTCACTCTGGCCCACGGCCTGGCTTACGTGGAAGCGGCGCTCGAACGCGGCCTCGAGATCGACGCCTTTGCCTCGCGGCTCTCTTTTTTCTTCAACGCCCACAACCACTTCCTCGAGGAGGTCGCCAAGTTCCGCGCCGCGCGGCGGCTGTGGGCCGAGCTGGTACGCGAGCGCTGGGCGCCCAGAGACGAACGGTCGCTCTGGCTGCGCTTCCACACGCAGACGGCCGGGTCGATGCTCACCGCGCAGCAGAGCGACAACAACGTCGTCCGGGTGGCCATCCAGGCGCTCGCGGCAGTCTGCGGCGGCACCCAGTCCCTGCACACCAACGCGCGCGACGAAGCGCTCGGCCTGCCGACCGAGGCGTCGGCCCGCCTCGCCCTGCGGACGCAGCAGGTAATCGCGCACGAAAGCGGCGTCGCCGATGTCGCCGACCCGCTCGGCGGCGCCTGGGCGATCGAGGCACTCACGGACCAGATCCACGACGAGGCGCTCGGCTACCTGCGCCGGATCGAGCAGGAGGGCGGCGCCCTCAGCGCGCTCGAGCGCGGCTTCCAGCAGCGCGAAATCGCCGAGGCCGCCTACCGCTGGCAGCGCGAGGTCGAGTCCGGCGAGCGCAAGGTGGTGGGCGTGAACTGCTATCGCCAGGACGACGAGGCCGAGCCGGAGGTGCTGGAGATCGATCCGCGCGTGGAGGCCGACCAGGTCGCCCGCCTTGCCGCCTTTCGGGCCGCCCGGGCCGAGGCGCGGACCCGGGCGGCGCTCGCCGGCCTCGAGAGCGCCGCCCGCGAGGCGCGCAATCTGATGCCGCCCATTCTCGACGCCGTGCGCGCCGAGGCGACCCTGGGTGAGATCGCCGACACGCTGCGCCGCGTCTACGGCGAGCACCACGAAGCCGCGGGCGGCTGAGGCGGCTGCTAGGGCTCGTCGTCGATCGACGCCGGCGCGGCCGGGGCCGGCGCCGGGCTGCGCACGGCGGCGAGACGGGCGCGCAGAGCGGCGACGGCCTCGATCGGCAGCAGCAGCACGACATCGCGACCCGAGACGCGCGCTTCCACGGTGGCGCCCTCGGCTTCCCCGTGCAGGGTCAGGGTCTCCTCGTCGCCAGCCGCGTCGCCGAGCACCGCGGTCAGCTGCGGCGGCGTGAGCGGGCGCCGGGCGGCAATCTCGGGCGTCAGCACCGACTGGGCCTTCAGCCGGGTCAGCTCGTGCAGCAGGTCGCCGACTTCGGTGTAGCCCACCGTCGCCTCCCCGCGCTTCCACTCTCCTCCCTCGCGCACCAGGGTCAGCTCCGGCTCGTTCGGCTCGCTGATGCGCAGCCGCTCGACGCGCCAGGCGTCGAATCGGCTCCAGCGCGGCGAGCGCCAGCGTTCGGCCGGCTCGGTAAGCGACTCGGCCAGTCGCGTGCGCGCCGCGAAGACCAGATCGCCGAGCCGCACCCAGCGCTCCCCCGCCTCGGTCGCCGCACCGAGATCGAGGCGCACCGTCTGTCCGCTCCCCGTCGACGGCGGCGCGCCGCCGTCGGCTGCGGGCGGCTCGTCGTCCATCAGGACCAGCTCCACGCTGCCGGGTCCGGCCTGCAGTGACGCTTCGACCTCGGCGGGCAACGGCTCATCGGCGAACCGCTCGGCACGCAGGCCGGTTGCCTCGGCCAGCAGCGGATCGACCCGGTCGCGATCGGCGACATCCACGAACGGCGCGGCGACCAGGAACCCCTCGCCGCGCCGCTCCAGTTCGATCGCCGCCCCTTGCGGGAGAGCGGCAGACAGCAACCGCACGCGGGCCACCCGGTCGCGCCCGATGCCGAGCACCTCGCGGCTGCGCCAGTCGCCGGGCGGCGTTGCGAGGTCGGCCGCGAATCCGGCAGCGACCACCGCCGGGTCGGGTCGACCGGACGCTGCGACGACGACGTTCGAGGAGGCCGGGACGTCGCCGCCGATGTCGATCCGGCCGCTCTGGCCGCCGCTCCAGGAGATGGCGCCGCGCGGCGGTTCGAGCCCCACATCGGCGTGCGGCACGCCGTCGAGCACGCGCTCCACATCGAGCTGCGCGAGATTGGCCAGCAGACGGTCGACGCGGGGCCGATCGGCTCGGCCGGTGAGCGGAGCGACCAGACGCCAGTCGTCGTCCGCGGAGGCGCGAGAGAGCTCGACCGTCTGCCCCTCCCACTCCAGGGTCAGATCGGTCAGCTGGTCGGGATCGAGCGGGACGAGTCGCGAAGCCCGCTCGCGCCGCGTATCGGTGGAGGGCAGATCCCGCTCGAAGAAGTAGACGAACGCCGCCAGGGCGGCCACGACCAGGGTCAGCGCGACGAGGTTGCGCGTGCGCATCGCCGCCCTACCGCCGCCGGCGCATCCAGACCGCCGCGCCGGCCGCCAGCGCCAGCGCCGGCAGGCCCGCCAGCACCCCCCAGGTGATGGCCGACAGCTGACCGGGCGTGAGGGTGAGTCGCGCCTGCTCCGGTCGCTTCGGCCCGATGCCCAGCAGCTGATCGCGCTCGAGCAGCCAGTTGAAGGCGTTGGCGACCAGCGTCGGGTTGCCCACCAGCGCAACCTGGCCGTTCGCCGCCAGGTCCGAGTCGCCGATCACCACGAGGCGCCAGCCTGGGCCGCCGGGCGCGTCGTCGGCCGACCCGTCGGCTTGCGCGTCGGCGTCGCTCAGCAGGTCCTCCTCGTCGAAGCCGGGCGGTGCCGGCGCTGCGGCGCCGACCGCGACCGCGACCGCCACCGGTCCGGGCAGGTCGCCGTCGCCGCGCTCGACCGCCGTCAGGGCGCTGAGATCGGTCTCGGCCCACCCTTCCGAGGTCGTTTCGAGCAGCGGGACCACCTCCATCCCGACCGGGGCCACCCCGGGGCGGATCGAGCGAGCCAGATTCACGATCGCCTGGATCTGCGCCTGGCCGAGGCTCGCCACCACCGGGTGACCGCCGACCGGTTGGACGAAAATCGTCTCGGCGCCGTACGTCGGCAGCGTCGCGGCGGGATCGACCACGAGGTCGTTGCCGACCTCGACCCCGCGCGCCGCCAGCATCGCTTCGAGCCCGGTCGGGACCAGACCGCCGCGCGGGTCGAGCTGCGGGTCGAGCAGCGCCAGCAGACGACCGCCACCGTCGAGGTAGCGCTCGATCGCTTCGACCTCGGGGGGCAGGAAGGCGACGCTCGGGCCCGCGATCACGAGCAGCGCCGTGTCGTCGGGGACCGCGTCCTGGCCGAGCGAGGCCCAGCTCTCCAACTCCGCGTTCTCGCCGGCGATCAGGTCGCGCAGCTGCCCCAGTCCGCCCGTACCCAGCTCCTCGATCGCCCGCTCGCCGTGCCCGGAGGTGAAGCGAATCACCGGCCGCTCGCCGGAGACGAGCTCCAGCAGGGCGCCGGTGAAGGCCGCCTCGCCCTTGAACCCGGTCATCGTCGGCTGGCCGCCGTACTGCAGCGGCGAGTAGTCCCAGTCGGCCAGGCTGGCCGTATCCACGATCCGCCGCTCGTCGCCCGATTCGAAGACGATCACGTTGAGATCGGCCAGTTCGAACCGCTCTCGCAAGCGGGCCGCTTCGATCAGGTTCCGCTCCGGGTCGACGTGCCGCACCGAAAGGCGAGGCGAGCGCGCCGCGTAGCGGGCCAGCAGTTCCGAGGTCGCATCGGCGAGCGGCGAGTCCGGGCGCAGCATCACCGTGACCCGGACGTCGCGGTCGAGCGCCTCGACCACCGCCTGGCTCTTCTCCGACAGCGAGTAGACCTTGTCGCCCGTCCAATCGAAGCGGTGGTAGTACTTCATGCCGAAATAGTCGAGCAGGAGAACGAGCGCGACGACGAGTACGACGCCGAGGCTCCAGCGCGAGCCGCCGACGAGTCGCTGGCGCGCGGCCCGGCTGTCGGCGTCGGCGCCCGTCGGGCGGGCAGCGGTTTCCACGGGGCGCTCCAGGTCGCTCATCGGGTCACCGCCACTTGCGCGCCCGCAGCGCGCGGGTCGCCAGGAACAGGAACAGGCCGATCGTGGTCAGGTAGTAGACCAGCCGGCGCGTGTCGACGATCCCCTTCGAGAACTCTTCCATGTGATTCCACAGATCGACGAAATCGAAGATGCGGCGCGCCGTCTCGCCGTTGGCGAGGTTGCCGACCAGCCCGAGCGAGAAGAGCACCAGCAGCAGGAAGAACGAGATGACGGCCACTACGATCTGGTTCCGAGACGTGGACGACGCGAACGTCCCAACCGCCAGAAACAGGGCACCGATGCCGGCGATGCCCAGGTAGGCCGCGGCGATCGGACCCCAGTCGACCTCGATGAAGGCGCGCAGGATGAAGACGTAGACCAGCGTCGGCGCCCAGAGGAACAGGTAGAAGACACACGCCGCCAGGTACTTGCCGAGTACGACCGAAGTCTCCGAGACCGGTGCCGTCATCAGCGTCTCGATGGTGCCGCTGCGCAGCTCCTCGGAGATCAGGCGCATGGTCAGGAAGGTGCCGGCGAAGATCAGCACCAGCCAGGTGAAGATCGTCTGGCCGAAGAACAGCTCCAGCGGCTTGCCGGCCGGCACCCGCGGATCGGACAGGAAGGCGACGATGATGGCGAAGTAGTAGCCCTGGACGAGCAGGAAGAAGGTCGCAACGACCCAGGCGAGCGGCGCATAGAAGTAGGCCTTGAGCTCGCGCCCGAAGACCGCTCCGAACCCGCTCATGCGACCTCCTGGTCCGGCGCCGACTCGTGCGGCGCGGCGTCGCGCGTGGTGAGGCGCACGAAGACGTCCTCGAGCGAAGCGCGTCGGGCCGCCAGGCCGACGAGCGTCCAGCCGCGCTCGGCGGCCAGCCGGAAGACGGCGGCGCGCGGGTCGGCCCCCGGCGAGCAGGTGAGCCGGATGCGGCGCGCATCGTCCGCGTCGACTGCGGCCTGCTCGACCCCGTCGAGGCGCGCCAGCGCGTCGCCAGCGCCGTCGACCACCGTCTCGAACTCCACCTCGACGCCCGCCGCCCCCTGACCGCGCTCGCGCAGCTCGGCCGGGCTCCCCTCGGCGATGATCCGCCCGCGATCGACGATCATCACCCGGCTGCAGAGCAGGTCGACCTCCGGCAGGATGTGCGTGGACAGCAGCAGTGTGCGCGCCTCGCCGAGTTCGCGGATCAGCTCGCGGATGGCCACGATCTGCCGGGGGTCGAGGCCAACCGTCGGCTCGTCGAGCACCAGCACCTTCGGCTCGTGCAGGATCGCTCCCGCCAGGCCGACCCGTTGCCGGTAACCTTTCGACAGCGTGCCGATGATCTGCCGGCGCACGCCGCTGAGCAGGCAACGCTCGAGCACCTCGGGCAGGCGGCTGCGGATCGCGGCGCGGTCCATCCCCTCCAGCCGGCCGCGCCAGACCAGGTACTCCTCGACGCGCATCTCGGGGTAGAGGGCGACGTTCTCGGGCAGGTAGCCGATCTGCCGGCGGACGCCGACGTCGTCTCCGAACAGGTCGACGCCGCCCAGCGTGACGCGCCCCGCGGTCGGCGGCAGATAGCCGGTGAGCATGCGGATCATGGTCGTCTTGCCGGCCCCGTTGGGGCCCAGCAGGCCGACGATTTCGCCCTCCGGAACGGCAAACGAGACGCCGTTGACGGCGGTGAAATCGCCGAACCGACGTGTCAGGTCGACAGCTTCGAACATACGTTCGATCCTAACGCAGCGCGTCGCGACCGAGGCCGTCAGACGACATCGCACCTGCGACGTGCGGCTCCGGGCAGACTCGGGTGCAAGCCCGCGGACAAAGGCTTCCGCAGAGGGGGAAGACGGCGTCGGGTGGTGCTGCAGCGACCGTCCCTTCGCACGTCTGGTTGGGTCGTTGTCGCGTGGGTGAGGCGGCTCGTCACGAGGCGGCGAGTTGGGCGAGCAGGCGGGGGGTGATCTGGTCGAGGCGCTCGAGGTCGGCGAACGCGGGTGCCTGCGGACCAATCGCAAGCAGCGGGACCGGGTTGCGGGTGTGCGAGCGGTGCGAACTCTCCTCGACGTTGCCGTGGTCGGAGGTCAGCAGCACGGTGAGGTCGCGGGCGCTCTCGGCGCGCAGGCCGCTGAGCACCCCGCCGAGCAAACCGTCGATCCGGGCCAGTGCCTCGGCTGCCGTCCAGCCGCGGCGCCCATGGCCGGCCAGGTCGGTCATGAACGTCTCCCAGAGCGTGAAGTCGTGGCGACCGGCGAGCCGCGCCAGCTGCCGACCCGCCTCGTCGGCGCTCACCTCTTCCACGTTGCGGGCCCACTGCCGGAACTGGTCGCGCGTCACGTCCCAGCTGCAGGCCTCCCCCGCCGTCAAGTCGGCGAGGTCGCGCAGGCGCGCTCCGGCATCGACGGCGGCGAGGGCGGCCAGGGTGGTGGCCGAGTGTCGACGGCGGCCGGCCGCCACGGCCTCGAAGTAGCGGCGGTCGTAAGGGTTGGCGAAGGTCGCCGCGTGTCCGGCAGCCGCGGCCCGGCGCAGCACACTGTGCTCGGCGAGCAGCGCCGCGAGTCGAGGACCCGGAAAGGCGGCGACGTGGCGGCCGAGCTGGGCGGGAGCGTTGATGCCCGTGAGCAGCGCCGTCTGTCCGGTGGCGCTCTGCGGCAAACCGGGCACCCCGAGCGCGGCGTCGAGGGCGCCGAGGTACCAGCCGTCGCCGCTCCCGATCCGCTCGGCGGTCAGGCCGCCGCCGAGCAGTGCGCGCAGGGTCGGCAGCGGCTCGGTGGCGAGCGGGTTGGTGGCGGCCTCGGGCGCGAGGCCGACGCCATCGACGAACAGCAGGAGGAAGCGGGGCACACGTTAGTATCTCGCCGATGAGCGCCCTCCGCCCGAAGCCCGCCGACAAAGCCGCCGGCATGAAGTCGGCGTACGAGCGCGCGCTCGAGCGCCTCGAGGCCGAGGGGATCGAGCGGCCCGACCCGGACGCCCTCACCGACGAGGCCAAGGCGGCCATCGCCGAGGCCCGACGGGTGACCGAGGCACGGCTGGCGGAGCTCGAAATCCTGCACGCGGACAAGATGGCGAAGCTGGACGATCCGATCGCCCGCGCCGAGCAGGAGGAGTTCCGCCGCCTCGAACGCGGCCGGATCGAGCGCGAGGGCGAAGAGAAGATCGCCCGTCTGCGCCGCAGCCCGGCCTGAGGCCACGCGGCCGGCGCTCGCCGGGATCTCCGGCGAGGCCACTGCCCCGAAAGTCGAACCGGATCGATCGAACCCGCGGAGGATGTCGAATCCGGCCGCGCTCGCTCGACGTGTGGATGAGGCCGCGACCGGCGCGGCCAGGGAGGCGGCGAGCGCCTCCCGCTCCTTCACGCACGCGCAGCACACCCACACGGAGATTCCGATGAGCCCGCAGATCATGATCAACCTCCCGGTCGCCGACCTCGCCAAGTCGCTCGCCTTCTTCGAGGCGCTCGGCTTCGAGCAGAACCCGCAGTTCCGGGACGAAACAGGGGCCTGCATCGTGGTCAGCGATGCCGTCCTCGTCATGCTGCTCTCCCACGCCCGGTTCCGCGACTTCACGCCCAAGCAGATCTGCGACACCGCCAAGGCAGTCGAGGTACTGCTCACGCTGAGCTGCGACAGCCGGGCCCGGGTCGACGATCTGGTCGCCCGCGCCGTCGCCGCCGGCGGTTCGACCTACGACGAGCCGGAGGACCACGGCTTCATGTACACCCACAGCTTCGTCGACCCCGACGGGCACGGCTGGGGACTCGTCCACCTGAACGCGATGCCTGCCTGAGCGGCAGAGGTCGACGATAGAGTCGGCCCGCGACCCGCGCGACCTACGAGGCAGCGGGCTGATTCGATCGCCGGGCTCGCGGGCCCGCCCGTCCCGGTTCACTCACTACAGGTTCGGAGATCCACGGAGACCGTCGATGCGAATCCACACCTATGCACTGAGTAGCGCCTTCACCGTCGTCTGCGCCCTCGGGCTCGCCGGTCCGGCGCCGGCCGACGAGCACGCGACGCCGGATCGCGAGGCCGTGATCCGTGTGATCTCCGAGGCGTACGTCGACGGCATCCACAACTACCGCGATCCGGTGGCGATCCGAAGCGGGTTCCACCCCGACTTCGAGATGCTCGTGCTGCGCGACGGCAAGCTCGAGAAGCTCCCCCTCGCGCGGTGGATCTCCGGGATCGAGGAGCGCAACGTGCGCGAGGCTCCCCCAGCTCCCGGCTCGCCCCGGACGACGACCGCCGAGTTCCCGCTGGTAGAGATCACTGGCGACGCGGCCGCCTGCAAGGTCGAACTCACCCGCGCCGGCAAGCACGTCTTCACCGACTACCTGCTCCTCTACCGCTTCGAAGACGGCTGGAAGATCGTCGGCAAGTCGTTCTACCGGCACCCGTAGCCCGCAAGCCGGTCGTCGGCCCCCCCGATCGACGTCGCCCCTAACAGGTGCCAGCCGATTGGCAACTGGTTCATTTACAGATGTTTAGCGACTCCGGCGGCGCCCGAACCGCGAAACTCGGAGCGCCGATCGATCGATTCGGTGTCGAGTTTTCGCCCGCCCGTTCGTCGGTACTATGAACCCGGAGCGGGGGCCGACGAGGGCGCCCGCTCCCGAACCAGGAGGGCGATATGCGCGTCATGGTGATCGTGAAGGCCACCGCGGACTCTGAGGCGGAATCCCATCCGCTCGAGGCCGAGGGGGCCGCCGAGCTGTTCGAGGCGATGGGCAGGTACAACGATGAGCTGATCCGGGCCGGGATCATGGTGGCCGGCGACGGCCTCAAGCCGAGCCGGTTCGGCAAGCGGATCCATTTCGACGGCGCGCGCCGCACAGTCACGGACGGGCCGTTCGCGGAGACCAAGGAGCTGGTGGCCGGCTACTGGATCTGGAACGTCCAGTCGATGGACGAGGCGGTCGAGTGGGCGCGGCGCTGCCCGAACCCGATGCCCGGACCGAGCGACCTCGAGATCCGCCCGCTGTGGGAGGCCGAGGACTTCGGGCCGGAGATCGCGGCCAAGGCGGAGTCCCAGCGCCGGGAACTCGACTCGCAGCACTGACCCGGCGATTCGAGCACCGACTGCCGCCTCCTCCCACTCCACCCCACCACTCCGATGCTCACCGCCATCAAGCTGCTCCACACGGTGGTCTGGGCGATCTTCGCGGGCTGCATCCTCGCGATCCTCGGAGCGGTGTGGGCTGGGCGGCTGGGGCTGGCGGCCGGGCTGATCGCCGTGGTGATGGTCGAGGTGCTCATCCTGCTCGTCAACCGGATGCGCTGCCCGCTCACCGGCGTCGCAGCGCGCTATACCGCCGAGCGGGCCGACAACTTCGACATCTACCTCCCCCTCTGGCTGGCCCGCTACAACAAGCAGATCTTCGGAACGCTGTACGTGCTCGCGATCGTCTACACGCTGGTCGTCTGGCTGAACCAGGACGCTGCCGGCTGAGCACAGCGGCGTCCGGCAGGAATCCAGATCCGAAGGGTCAGGCGTCGCCGACGACGGAATGGAACGAGATCTCGGGGGGTCCCGTGAAGTACGCCCCGGCCGACTGCATGAAGGCCTGGATGTGCGGCTGCTGCATGTGGGGTCCCAGGAACGAGGCTGGATCGGGCCATCGTTCAATGAGCGTGATCGACTCGGGCCTGTCGAGATCCTGCAGGATGTCGATGCCCGCGCACGGCGATTCCTTGGCCAGCACCGTACCGACGAGCTCGCGCAGCGCGCTCAGGCCCTCCGAAGCCTTGCCCGGCTGGGCGGTGTAGCGGACAACGACGATGATGTTGGGCATTGGCAATCCTTCCAGCAGCTCAGAAGTTGCGAAGCAGACGAGAGCAGTCCGGCTCTCCGCTCGAATGACTGTCAGGTGTCACCCCTCACCCGCACGCCGGGTGTCCTGGGATCCGTCCCGACTCCCGTGGCAATTGACTGATGGCGTAACCGCCTGCCGCGCGTCTCCCCCGCCTAGCCGCGCCGGTAGACATCGGTATGGACGTACTTCAGCCCCGAGTCGCACATCAGCGTGACTACCGTCGCGCCGGGTCCGAGCCGCTCCGCGGTGCGCAGGGCGGCGATCACGTTGGCACCCGAAGAGGTGCCGGCGAAGAGCGCCTCCTCGCGCGCGAGGCGCCGCGCCATCGACTTGGCTTCTTCGGTCGCGACCGCCTCGATCGCGTCGACCAGCGACGGATCGTAGAGCGGCGGCACGTAGCCGACGCCGACCCCTTCGATTTTGTGTGGCCCGGGCGCGCCGCCCGACAGCACTGCCGACTCGGCCGGCTCGACGACCACCAGCTCGATCTGCGGTCGGTGCGCCTTGAGCGCCGTCGCCACGCCGCGCGACGAGGCGGCGGTGCCGACCGAGTGGACGAAGGCGTCGACCTTCCCCGCGCTCTGCCGCCAGATCTCCTCGCCGAGGCTGCGGTAGCCGGCGATCGTGTCGGCGTTCTCGAGCTGGTTCACCCACCAGGCGCCGGGCTCGAGCGCGAGCTCGCGGGCCTTCTCGATCATGTCGAGGATCAGCTTCTTCGTGGTCTTGCCGCCTTCGCTCGGCACCAGGATCAGCTCGGCGCCGAGCGCCTCCATCTGGTCGCGCTTCTCGCGGCTGAACGCGTCGGAGGTGACGATGCGGATGCGGTAGCCCCTGGCCGCGGCGACCATCGCGAGCGAGGCGCCGGTCGAGCCGCCGGTGTACTCGACGATGGTGCCGCCGGGTACCAGCCGTCCGTCCGCCTCGGCGCGCTCGACCACCGCGAGCGCCATCCGGTCCTTGACGCTGCCGGTCGGGTTCTCCCACTCGAGCTTGGCGAGGATGCGCGCGCCGTTGCCCGGCACGATCCGCCGCAGCTCGACCAGCGAGGTCTCACCGATGGCTTCGAGGACGTTCATCGTCGACTCCCGACGGCGGAGAATACGACGAGCGTGCCGACGAGCGTCGCCCGCTCCGAGTCGATCGACGCCGCAGCCGCCGGCGGATCACTAGCCGGGGAGTGGCTCGATGCGCTGGGAGCTCACCCGCCGCGGCGCTCCGCTCGCGCCCGGAAGCGAGCGCGGATCCGGGAACCGTAGTGAAGCGAGGTGATCCCCGGGGATTCGCCGCGCGCCTACTTCAACCGCTCGAGCCGGCCTCTGCGCCGGACCAGGTTCTTGTAGTCCCACTGCACCTCTCGCGCCTCGGCGAGCCAGCGTCCGAGCCGCTCGGTGTCGATCTGATCGACGGCGGTGTAGCGCGCTTCGGCCGCCTTGAAGCTCCCTTCCTTCGCGAGCCCCTCCTCCCGGAACGACTGGCCGCTCCAGAACAGCAGGCGCACGCCGTCCTTCAGCTTGCTGTAGCCGACGATCGGGTTG